>CAZJWX010000014.1:0-79230 GCA_964549915.1 uncultured Anaerolineaceae bacterium
GCGCCAGCCCCGGGGTGTCCAGCACCACCTGACGCGGATCGCCTGTCAGGCCGCGCGTCAGGGTGCGCAGCGTGTCGCGGCTCAGCGGGACGGAGGTCGCCCCGGCCAGCTGCGTCTTGAGTGCCCGCAGGAAGTCGTCTGAATTGGGATTGAGGGTCGGTTGGGCCGTTTGCAGGTCGCGGATGGCGGTGGCGACCTCGGTCATGTCATCCTCGGTGTGGGCATCCAGCACGCGCGCCATGTCCGGTGCTGCCGTCGGGCCGAAGGCCGCCTGCAAACCCGCGTCCGCGCTGGCGAAATCCGGTGAAGCGTAGTAGTCGCGGATCGCTTTCAGCGGACGGGCCTGCTCTGCCTGTTCCCGTTGCCCCTCACGGTCGCGTTCGACGGGAGTCGCGCCCAGCGCAGTCACCACCAGCCGCAGGTCTTCTGTCTGGAAGCGCCCGACCAGATCCGTCGGCAGGCGTTGCGCCACCGTGTCCTGGAAGCCGCTGCTGCTGGCGGGCAGGGTCGGGTTGGCACGGCGGACTGCGCTCACCGCAGCGACGATTTCCAGCAGCTCGTCTTCGCTGTGGGCGTCGAAGATGTGGGCCAACCGCGGCGCGGTCGCCGGGCCGAAGGTCTGGGCCAGTTGTTCCTGGCGGATCGCCGGGTCCGGCTGGCGGTAGTAATCCTGTACCGCCTCGCGGCGCGTCTCGTTGACGGTCTCATCCGGTCGCGGCGGCACCAGCAGACCGGCAGCCACTGGCCCCAGCGCCGTCCGCGCCACCGCGCCTTCAGCGAACTCGGACGCCATCTGTCCAAAGCGTGTCTCGCGCAGGCCGGGCATGAGCGAGGTCATGTAGGAGGCTCGCATCAGGGTCGGGTTACCGCCGAGAGCCACACCCGCCGCCTGCGTCAGCGAGTTGCCGGTCGAGAGTGCCAGCCCCGCCCCGGCAGCCCCCAGCGCCGCGCCGGTCGCCATTCCCGCTGCGCCCACTGCCGCCTGACCGGGTGAGCCAATCGTGCCGCCGGTGACCTGGCTCATCGCGCCGAACAGCCGGTTGATGCCGTTCCAGATGGCCTTCAGGGCGGCCAGCAGCAGGATGAAGACCAGCACCAGCCCGACCAACACCGTGCCCAGCGTCACCACGGCGTTGCCCGTCACCGCGCCGACCAGCACGAAGCTGATGATGAGCGACAGGAACAGGGACATCAGCACCGATTGGATGAACAGCTCGATGACCAGGTTGAGCACGCTCCACACCAGCACCTCGGTGTGCTTGAAGAAGGCGAACAGGATCGCCACGAAGGCCGAGGCGAAGGCCAACCCCATCGCGATCGCCAGCGCCAGGTGGATGATCTGCTCCAGCACGCCGAAGATACTGATGAAGCCGCCCATGAACAGGCGCACGATGCCCTGCACCGCCCGGCCCAGCGAGGCCTCACGCTCGGTACGGCTCATATCGCCGAAGAAGTTGCCGCCCTGGGCAAAGTCAAAATAACCATCCGGCACGATATACGACCAGGGCAGCCGCTCGATGGGATGGGGTGAGGTCGCTGGTGCGACCACGTCATAGCCGCTGGCACCGAGGTAGCTCATCGCCACGTCCAGTCCATCCACGTACTGGTCACCGGGGATGAAGACCCCGAACTGGTTGGTCGGCGTGGGGATCTCTTCTTCGGCTCCACTGCCGACCTGATCCAGCGCGGCGAGTGCCCCGCCACCGTCACCGAGCAGATCCAATCCTTCCTGGTAGAAAGCGCCGGAGATACTCCGGCGCATCTCCTCCACACCGTGATACAACTGCGGTCCGCCCTCGAACAGCAGCAGCGCCGCCAGGAACCAGACGACCGCACTTTTGAACTCGACCACCCGAATTTTGAGGAAGACCCCCATCAGGTAGGTCGCCGCCAGCACCAGCAGCGCGAGGGTGAAGACCGGGGCCAGGAAGACTTCGGTCTGGGCACCGAGCGAGGCCAGCAGCGGCGTAAAGGCCTGGTTGATGAGCCAGTCCGTGATTGCCATAACGGTATAGCCCGTTAGCAGCAGCGCCCGCTGCAAGCTCCACATGAACGCGCCGAACTCGTACAGCAGCGTGTAGAGCATCTGCATCACCGGTACCACGATTGCACCATCCAGCATGGTCTAGCCCTCCCCGCACCAGGTGCACCAGGGCGGATAGACCGGCGTCGGCGAAGGCGTCGGTGTTGGCAGGGGGGCCACCGGTGTCGGCAGCGTCGCGCCCGGTGCCAGGTTGCCGGCGCAGTCCGGGTTGGCATCCGTGACCCAGTAGGCCACGTTGCCGCCGGTCATGTCGCCGTCGCGCCCGCCGGAGACCGGGTCGAGCGCCCAGCCAAAACGGCCTGGTTCGCCCACCGGGGTGAAGGCCGTCAGCGTCAGGCGGTAATCCTCCCCTGGCCCGACCTCCAGTGCGTCCAGCACCGCCGCTTGCAGCGTGATCCCGGCTGCGGCAGCCGCCTCTTGGGAAGCCCACCACTGCCCTTCCGCCACACCTTCTGTTGTCGTGACGCTCGCCACGAAGACCTGTCCGCCGGGGATGGCGAAGTAGGGGGCAGTCCCGATGTTCTCGATCTCGACCGTCCAGGCGACCACCTGCCGGGTCGCAGCCACCGGGTAGACCGTCACGTCCTCGATCCGCAGGCGCACACTCACCGCCGAGTCGAAGCCGCCGGTGTAGACATCCGCGCCCAGGTGGAAGCCGCCCGTGATGATGTAAGGGGTTGGTGTGGGCCAGGGCGTCAGGGTCGGACGCGGCGTGCTGGTCGCGCCGGGCAGGCTGTACCCTGGTGTGCTGTAAGCACCGCCCGGATAAGGGGTGTGGGTCGCACAGAACGAGCCGTTCCAGACGCAGCCGGGGACGGGCGTGTAAGTTGCGTATCCCGATGGCGGCACCTGGATGTCCGGCTGCACCTGGGTCGGTGCCTGGGTATGCGTCGGCTGCGGGGTACTGGTCGGGCAGATGAACTGCGGCACGTCCAGAATACGCACGCTGTCCGCTGTCGCACCCCCGCAGGCCAGGATCGCCAGCAGCAGAGTGAAACCGACTGTGTATAAGGAGAGCGCCCGCCGGCGCTGATCTGTTTGGGTCATGGCGTGTCCTTTTGCTTGCAAAGGCCCTGTCATGGGATGAGTCCTGGCTGCGTCCCGGCTTCCAGCAGCAGCGTCCAGCGAGCCGACTGGCTTCGTCCGCGTCCGGCGCGTACCGGGAAGGTTTCGTCGAAGTAGGGCACCACCACCGTCACCGGGTTGGCGGTCACCGCTTGCAAACGCACAAAGCCGCGCTCGTCGGTCAGGCCGCTCGCCAGCAGGCGGTTGGTGGTCGTGTCCAGCATCCGCGCCGAGATACCCTGTACCCCTTCGTCGGCGTCGGCACTGTCGTTGCGGTTCAGGTCATACGCCACCACCACCTCAACCGCGACCAGCATATCCGGGATGGGTGTAGCCGTCGGCTGGGGCGTCGGTGGTTGGGAGACCAGGGCGATGTTTGCGACCGGCTGGCGGGTGGCCTCACTGGCCGGGTCTCCCGGCACTGTCATCGGTGCGATCCGGGTCGGCAGCGGCGGCCCGCGAAAGACCTCGACCGCGTCAATGGCAACGGCGGTTTCGCCGGAACGCGCTGCCAGCACCACGACGTCCAGCACGTGATAACCGGCCTCGACGAAGAAGGGTCCGGCAAAATAGTAGCCAACTTCATCGGCGTGGGTATCGACGACCGCCAGCGAGGTGGTGCCGTCCAGGATCAGCTCGAAGCGCCCGCCCTGCGGCTGCACCCGGTAGATCACGCGCACGCCGTCTCCTGTAAACGGAAAGCGCAGCGTCGCCTCGGCGGAAGCCGATTGGCGGTAGCCGCCTGCCGAAGCCCGGCTGTCCTGCCCCAGCCCCCACGAACCGATGACGGCGATGAAGGCGCTGCTCTCGAAACGCTGCCAGCCAAAACCGGGTGTGGGCGATGCTGCTGGCGGCGGTAGCGGCTGCACGACGACCGGTGGCGGTACGGTTGGTGGCGGCGGAAAGGTCGGGATAATGATGATTGGCGGCGGCAGGGTTGGGATCACGGGTGGCGTGACGACCACTGTCTGCGGCACGACCACCGTCTCGACAATCGCTGTCCAGGTTGGTGAGGGTGGCGTTGCCGTCGCAGTTGCGGTGAGGGTGGCTGTCTCGGACGGGGCCAGAGTCGCCACATCGGTGACGGTTGGCGTCGCGCTGGGCGATGCGGTTGTACTCGGGGTAGCCGTTGCCGTGCTTGTCACGGTCGGTGAGGGTGTAATTGTTGCAGTCTCGGTGGGTGTCAGCGTGGACGTTGCTGTTGGGGTACTCGTCAGGGTTGCTGTTGGCTGCGGTGTCACTTCCTGGGCTGGCGCTGCGCCCGGGCCGATGCTCACCATGAGCACCATTCCGATGAGCACCGGGCGCAGCATATGTTGGGGGAAGCGGGAAATCGGAAAACGCAAGGGACACACAACCTGCAAGCCAGCCAGCAAGACTGACTTCACGGTAGCATCCGGGGGACTCGAGGCGTTATCCAGCCTCTGAGATTGGCGGCTCAGGTTGTGATGAAAGTGATCTCAGGTTTTTGAGGTTCAGGCCGACCGGTGAATGAGTCCCCATGCCGCGGCGCGTTCCAGCAGCGCACCGTTGGTGTCCACGTCGAACAGACTGCGCAGGTAGCTCTGCACCTGGTAGATGGCCTGGGTGGTTCGTCCAAGCTCCGCCGCAATCTGAGCAGCGGGTTGGTATTCGGCCATGCCGCGCAGCACGGCCCGATGGTAGGCGTTCAAGCGGGGCAGCACCCGGTCGGTGAGGTGTTCCGCTTCTGCCAGCGCCGCGGCTGCGGTCGGCGAGTAGTAGGTGCCACCTTCCAGCACATCCGTGACGGCCCCTTTGAGCCGTTCCGCCAGCCGGTCGCCCAGGTACAGATACCCGGCGATACCCAGGCGCGAGGCCTGGAGGACGCGCTGGGGCGTGCAGATGCTGTCGATGAGGATGATACGGGTGGCTAAGTTGCCGGTAGGCTGGAATGAATTGTCGCCCAGATGGGTAGCGGCATCATCCATGATGAGGAGGTCAGATTTCGATGACGTTGTGACCGTATCGATAGGCCTGATCTCCACACGAAAGCCTGCTTCACGCAGTGTGTCGTGGACGGCACGGGCGAGCAAATCGTAGCCGCACATGACTGCCACTGACGCTTGTTCCACTTGTTTTACTGCACCCATCTGCATGACACGCACCCAAATACAATATAATGGGTATTGTATCAGATTATTGGGTTTTTCACATCCTCGTGTGCACTATCAAGTCTGCTCCAGAGTAATCAATTAATTGGGAGACACAGACCGCAGTGGCTGTTCTTTAACCGAGATATTGTCGTTAATTCGTCTCGCACCTCCTTGTACGTTGCTGACGATTTACCATTGAACTGACACACAATGAGGCTCACATTTTGTTGCGATATACCATATAACTTGCTTGGCCTCCGATTACTACATAGCATCAAGCAGAAATGCTGGTGCCCACCAGTAATCGTATATGTGGCTCCGCGTTATGTGAGTAAATCCGGCCTGCCGTAATTCGCGTTCCCAGTGGGCGGCGGGCTGTTCATAGTTGACCCGCGCCGCTGTGCTGTCGAAATAACCTAACATTACTGGCATCAGGAAGCCCTGCGCCACCGGCGAATCGACAGCATACTCCGCCAGTCCGCGCTCGAAGCGGTCCATCACGTAGGCGGCATATTGCGGGGCCAGCGTATCTGCGAACTGCGGCACATCAAACTCCGCAATGAGCAATCGGCTGGTGTGTGTACGCAGCCACGCCAGCACGCCGCGTCGCTCTGTGACCGGCAGGGATTGCAGCGCAAACGTAGACTGGACCATTTCCCAGTGCTGGCTCGCGTCCGTTTCTTCCATGAATGCCTGTACAGTCTGGTTATGCGAGGTATACGTTTGTGAACAAGCATCCAGGGCGTTCGCTAACTTGTTGACCATCGCGGTTGAGGGTTCAATTACGTCAATGTGAGCAACTTGTGATGTGAGCGCGGGCAGCAGTGCGTAGCCGTCTCCCGTCCCGATGTCCAGCAGTCGTAGATTGGTGTACCCGGCATAGACCTGACCCAGGCGTGAACTCACGTTTTCGTAAAGGGGGACATTACCGCCCCCACGTATGAATGCTTCAAACCCGGCGGGTTCCACGTAGGCATCGTGGCGCTGCCCATTTTGCAAGGCTGTCAGATGTTCAACGTCAGAACGGGTCGGACAGATGGGTCGGGTAAAATAGAGGAGACTTTCCAACCCATTCAAGATCATAGGAGATAGCAAATGGGAAAGAAAGCCAAGACCCAATCTGACAAGGCCAGTGCAGAAGCGACCATCCAGACCATCCGTCGCAAGACCCGACGCAAGCACAGCGCCGAGGAAAAGATCCGCATCGTCATTGAAGGCTTGCGGGGTGATGACACCATTGCTGAGCTATGCCGCCGAGAGGGGATCGCCCAAAGCCTGTACTACAAATGGTCCAAAGAGTTCATGGAAGCGGGCAAATCACGCCTGGCGGGCGACACCAAACGCGAGGCCAGTCGTGAAGACGTCGCTGACTTGCGCGCAGAGAATGAGCAGTTGAAGCAGGTGGTGGCCGAGCTGGTGCTCAAGAACCGCGTGCTGAAAAAAAGTCTGACCGGTTTGGCGAGCGAGTGGGACGTATGAGCCGCTATTCGCAGGCCGAGAAGGTGGAAATCATCCAGATGGTGGAAGCGTCTGAGTTATCGGTCAAACAAACGCTGCAAGAGCTGGATGTGCCCCGTAGCACGTTTTACGACTGGTATCGGCGGTATCAGGAAGGCGGCCCTGAGGGACTGGCTGATCGTCGTCCTCAGCGGCGACAGTTCTGGAATCAGATCCCCGATCAAGTGCGTGAGCATGTGGTGGATGTGGCCCTGGAACACACCGAGATGTCGCCGCGTCAACTGGCGTGGCATATCACCGACACAGACGGCTATTTCATCAGCGAATCCAGCGTGTATCGCATTCTCAAACGCTACGATCTCATCACCAGCCCTGCCTTTGAACTGGTGAGTGCCAAAGATGAGTTTGAGCATCAAACCAAACGGATCAATGAGATGTGGCAGACGGACTTCACCCAGTTCAAAGTGATCGATTGGGGCACCTACTATCTGTGTACCATACTGGACGATTACTCGCGTTACATCCTGGCCTGGCGGCTGGCACCGACGATGGGCAGCGCCGATGTCGAGGAGACGCTCAAGCTGGCGATGGCCAAAACCAGGCTCACTCACATCAAGGTCAAACATCGTCCGCGCCTCCTATCCGATAACGGCTCGGCCTGCATCTCTCACGACCTGAAGCAATTTCTGGATCGCTACCAGATGGATCATGTGCGGGGCGCACCCTATCATCCCCAAACACAGGGCAAAATCGAGCGCTATCATCGGTCGATGAAGTCGATCATCAGGTTGGACCATTACTATGCACCATCGGATCTCGAGCAGGCGATTGCCGATTTCGTGTGTTTCTACAACACCCAGCGTTACCATGAATCGCTCGATAATGTCACACCGGCTGATGTCTATTTTGGGCGACAGCAAACGATTCTCACCCAGCGGGAGTTGATTAAGCAACAGACCTTACAGCACCGACGAAGAACCTACTTGCAACAAACGGTTGCTGTGGGGTAAAAATGTAGACGAAGTCTCCTTTATCTCAATGCCTCTTGTGTCCGAAAAGTTTTGACGACTTACAAATGACGATGCGGATCTTTTCCTCGGCGCTGTGCTTGCGTCGGGTCTTGCGACGGATGGTCTGGATGGTCGCTTCTGCACTGGCCTTGTCAGATTGGGTCTTGGCTTTCTTTCCCATTTGCTATCTCCTATGATCTTGAATGGGTTGGAAAGTCTCCTCTATTTTACCCGACCCATCTGTCCGACCCGTTCTGACGTTGAACAGCGCGCTTGGCATCACCAAGCGCGTCATCCTGGAGATGTACGATCAGATGTCCGCGCTGCCGACAATGGCTGTCCCAGCGCCGAAGGACGAGTCCGCGACGTATGATGTGCCGGATGTGAGTCAGTGGGAGACGTGGCTCAGTCCGGGGCCGGCGAGTCCCGACGTGGCGCATCCTGATAATCGAGAGTGATGGTAGAATGAAAGCAAACGATAGGAGATCACAATGGCTGATTCAGTGATTGTCAAAGACCCGGAAATCCTCAGCGGGATGCCTGTCTTTCGCGGCACACGGGTTCCGGTGAAGAATCTGATTGATTACCTCTCTACAGGCGAGACGATTGACACCTTCCTGGATGATTTCCCGACGGTTACGCGGGAACAGGTGATTCGCTTCCTGGAAGAAGCCGGAGCAATGGCCGCGCATGAAGATTCTCATTGACGAGTGCCTGCCCCGCAAACTCAAACGCGAACTGCCCGGCCACGAGGTCAAAACCGTCCCGGAAGCGGGTTGGGCAGGTAAGAAAAACGGTGCGCTGCTGCGGTTGATGGCGGCTGAGTATGACGTGTTCATCACGATTGACAACAACCTGGAAGACCATCAGCAGCTTGCCGCTCAACCTGTCGGCTTCATCGTGCTGAGCGCGGTCAACAACAAGCTCGCCACGTTGCAACCTCTCATAGTACAGGTGCTTGAGGCGCTGGAAACAATCCAACCGGGACAGGTTGTCACCATCAGCGAGAAGGACGAAGAATAGACGGAGAAACCCGTATGCAAAACGTACCGACACGCACCGTCTTTGACGTGATTACCGACTTCCTGGCGACGGAACCCTCGCCACAGGAGATCATCGACTACACCATGCCGGACGATTTGCAAGCCCGCGCCGATGAGCTGGCAGAGCGTAACGGCGAAGGTAAGCTGTCCTATGACGAAGAACGCGAACTGCACGAATTCGTTAACGCCGATGACATGTTTTCGCTGCTCAAGACCAAGATGAAATTGAAACTCAAGCATCAGGCAGAGCAATCTGAATGAGTCTCACTGAACGGCAAAAACAGCGCGTTCGAGATCGCGCTGGCAATTGTTGTGAATACTGCCGCGTATCACAGGCCAGTCGTCTAACGCGCTTCAGGTTGACCACATCATTGCTGTCGCGCACGGCGGCTCTGATGAACAAGATAATCTGTGCCTTGCGTGTTATCCGTGCAATGCCTTCAAAGGCACGAACGTTGCCGCGCTTGACCCAAAAACGGGCGATCCTGCGAAGCTCTTTAATCCACGTTTGCAAACCTGGGACGATCACTTTCGTCTGGAAGATGATGCGACCATCAGTGGGATAACCCCAGAGGGACGCACAACAATCGCCGTGCTGCGGATGAACGATCCAAAACGCGCAAAACAGCGACTGGGCGAGATTTCTACTGGTGAGTATCCCTGCAAGAAAGAAGACTAATGCCAATCCCCTCACAAAATGACTTCCTGCTCCCCTTCCTGAACCTGCTCAGTGATGGTCAAACGCTCAATCGCGGGCAGATAACCTATCAACTGGCACAGCACTTCGGCATCAGCGAGGACGAAGCCCAGCAAATGTCCGGCAATCAATTCACGCTGGTGAATCGCGTGGCCTGGTGTGATGTGCATTTCTGCAAGGCGGGCTTTGTCGAGAAACGTCAGCATCACACCGACAGCACGCAAGACGAGTTTCGCATTACCACGCTGGGGATTCGCGAACTCAATCGACGCCCGGAGAAGATCACGGTTGGTTATCTGCAAGGGTTCTATCGCGGCAAGGTGCATCGTGGCGCTGGCTCCGATGACACGACGAGCGACGCCGAACTACGACTCAGCGAAGCGTTCGAGAAGCTGCCGGAACCATTTACTGTCCTGCACGCGGTCAAGTGGTTCGCTCGCACACTGGGCACCGTTGGCGAAATTGATTTTCTCATCGCCCACCCTGATTATGGTGTGCTGGTGATGGAAGTCAAAGGCGGTCGCATCGAAATTGACCAGGGCAACTGGTATAGCATCAACCGCAACGGAAAATCGAACCCAATTCACGATCCATGCAAGCAGGCAAATCGCAATCGCCGCGCCCTGCATGATTGGCTCGAACTCGATCCGCGCACGAAAGGGATTCCATTTGCCTTGTTTCCAGCAATTGCCCTACCCGATTCATCGGTCCGGGGTGATGTACGTCCCGATTGTCCGCAAGACATATTCATCGACATAACCCATCTGGATCAGCTCGAAGGGCGTCTACTGGCGATCTTCAGTTATTGGTCGAATCACGCAGATACCCGCAATGCGACGATGGGTGGCAAACGGGCTGTCGATGCCATGATCGATCTACTCGTGCCGACGCGCATCCTGCAACCTCGCATCGTCGAGCAGTTCGCACGTGAGAACCGCCAGATCGAAGCACTAACCCAACAGCAGTTCAAAATTCTCAAGATGCTGCGTTATCAACGCCGGGCTGCAGTGATCGGCGGTGCTGGAACGGGCAAGACTCTACTGGCAATGGAAAAGGCGACTCAACTCGCGGAGAGTGGGATGCGTGTGCTGTTCGTTTGCTATAACAACAATCTCGCGGAGTGGATCAAGAGTCGCCTGGGACATGCCCAAATTGACGTGATGACATTCCATGGCCTTGTTGGACACATGGTTCATCGTGCACGAATCCCTATGCCGCGTGGGTCCAACTTCTACGAACAGGCACCGGATTTATTGATGGATGCTGCCAGCGTCCTACACGCACCGGATGCAGACCCCGATATGCTATACGATGCGATCATTGTCGATGAAGGACAGGATTTTGAGGATACGTGGTGGATTGGTCTTTTGGAAACATTGAATGACCCTGAAACGAGCGTGTTCTACGTCTTCTTTGACGACAATCAGCGTATATTTATACAGATTAGTCAGGTGCCGATGGATGGTGCTCCGTTGTACCTCGATGAGAATCTTCGCAATACGCAGCATATCCATGAGCGCCTCAAGCCCTATTCGCGCGATAAGGATATCCAATGCATCGGTCCCGAAGGTCGCCCGGTCGAAATCATCGCGACAGACTCAGCCTCCGAACAACGGCGACAGCTTCAGCGTGTGCTGCACCGATTAGTTAATGAGGAAGGTATCGCAGCAGAAGACATTGTCATCCTGACGCCAGCCAGTCAGAAACGCAGCCAGTGGGAGAACGATGACCAACTCGGCAATTTTGTCCTGACCTGGCAGCTCGACACTGAGATGCCAATGGCGGCACGAATTTGCACGATTTACAGCTACAAAGGGTTGGAAAGTCCAGTTGTGATCCTGACAGAATTGGACAAGCTTCATGCGGACAAACGCGATCCGCTGCTGTACGTGGGGTTATCTCGTGCGAGGCATCACGCGATCATCATCGGAGAATTGCCGAGTTAGCTGTCACGTTACGGCCAATTAGACAGCCCACGCTCTACTATTCTATCCCTGGTCGGAGCACCGCGAAGCGTTTTTGCAGGGCGTTGTAGCGCCATCGGGAAGGATGTTGTTCTGTTATCGGCTGACCGATGCGGACACACACAGGCGCAGGGGACTGGCAGTTGAACGAGAGGGCTGTATCTATAAAGATAATAGATACAGCCGATCTTCTGCTCATTCTGGCTGTTATTCGAGCACACCGAGCGGTACAGATACGATGAAAGCATCCCAGGCACCCGGGCCACTGACTGGTGCGACCAGTGATCCCTGGGTCATACCACCCACATAGATGGTGTCATTGACCACCCGCAGTGTCCGGGGATAGTCAAGCTCATCGGTGCCGAATTGGTAGGTTCCAAGGATGTTGCCATCCAGGTCAAGTTCAACCAGGATACCGTCTGACCAACCCTGATTGCTACCTGCCAAGTCTCCCTGTGTGCTGCCCGTCACATAGATTCGGTCGTTGATGATCTGAATATCTTGCAGGTCGTCGCTAAGTGCTGTGCCGATCAACGTCGTCCACACATGTGAGCCATCTGGAGCCATCTTACGGATAAAGCCGTCGCCGCCCCCTTGGAAGTCCGCTCCGTCCATCGCACCATTGGTCTGCCCTACAACGTAGACGTTACCGTCCGCATCGGCAGCTACACCCCAAGGATACTGGCCCCCGTCCGGTGCCTGAAAGGCCAATCCCCACAAGCGGTTGCCTTCGACATCATACTTGGCGATCCATGCATCTGTAATGAGAGGAACGCCCCCCAAGAAATCGCCCTGGGCACCGTAGCCCGCGATGTAGATCACACCATTAGTGCCCGGTTCATCAGCGTAGGCAATGGTGGCGATGACTTCATTGGAAAGCTGTAGCGAGCGGATGGTTTCCTCAAATTCGCGCAGCCGGATGCGATCAACACCGTCTACGATCACATCTTCCCATACGGTAGACAGATCATCCTGGCGCAGCATCATGATGAAGGGAGAAGTGTGTGGTAGCTCAAGCCGACCCGTGATGCCATTATCTGAGGTGCCACCACCGACGAAGACATACTCACCCGCGTTATCCAGCCCCAGGCTCCAGGCCGTGCCATTGAAGCCTTGGCCGACCAAACGGCGCATGTTCAGCATTTCGCCAGTAGCTGCATCGAACTGTGCAATGAAGGCAAAGGAGGTTTCTGTGTTGCCATCGGGCTGAGGGGCTGGACCACCGAAGTCGCCCTTGGTATGACCGCTGACGAAGACATATTCGGTCGTCGCAACAATGGCATACGGGATTTCGCCTGCACCGTTCTCTGGCGCTTCGGAACCATGGCGGTGTGCCCAGACCTGTTCGCCCAGTGAATTCCACTTGACTAAATAAAAGGAACCCGTACCGACACTGCCAGGAAGATCAGAGCCACTCGATAGGAAAGTCTGATAGGTGTTGCCCGCCTGGTCAACATAGCTCTTGCCGAAAACCTGTGCTCCACCATTACCCAACTGAGCCAGGCTCTCCAGAACGGGTAGTTCACTGGGAGGGGTATCGTATTGGAAGTAAGCGCTGTCCAGAGTCAGCTCAGCAGGCTCAATATCTGCCACCCAAGCGATCAGATCATCCGTGCCGCGAGATGTCAGGAAGATAGCAGTACCTGGACGTCCCGTATCCGGATCTGTCGCAGCCGCCGTCACGTAATCCGAAGGGCTGCCGTACATACGCAAGATCGCAGCGTCTCGTTCGAAAGCGTAGATATATACAAAGTCAGTATCTACATCGCTAGCGGTTCGTTTGCCTGCGTAGTACGGTTTCTCGTAATCTCCGATGATGAATAAGTCACCGGGTTGATCACCATCAGCTACCAGTTCATTCGTCTCGAAACTACCGACATGGGCATCAATCTCGCCCAGACCTGGCACATCGGCAGCCGGATCGACCGTCAGATAGATATCGAACCCTGAAACTGCCCCTTTGAAGACATCGACATAGGGATGGATCCAGGGGTCATCCACAACAGTTGCATAAAATTGGTAATTGCCTGGGCGCAATAGAGCGCCGGATGCACCCGACGAATCACTAAAATCTACAGGGCTGGGATTGTCACGCATCAACGCTTCGGCAAGTTCTGTGTATCCTGTTCCTGGCGCTGTGTCCTGTGCAAACCCACGCAAAGCCATGACTAAAGCAGCAGCCAACAACAATCCTATGAGCAGAAAACCACCCAGAAAGCGCGGTCGTCTACGCATACGAAAAAAGCGAATACGGTTCCTCATTGTCACTCCTTTTCGAGGTTATTGATCACTAAAAACGAATCTACTTTCCAATAATCCTCGCCCAGTCATCTAACCGTAAAATAATTGTAAATTCGTCAGGTTCTCGTCATGGTGTAGGACAAGAAAAAGCGACACGCTCGTGATGAGCAGTGCCGCAGGGTGAACGTCTGAAAGGGGATGTTACGACGACTTGTAGAGTGTGCGCGTCGTCCACTGGAACAGCAACAAGCTTCGGATCGGTGAGATTGGTCTCCAGCTGCGTCAATAGGGGAATGTCCCACGTGGCACAGATCACGCCCGCAGCGAGGATCACATCTGGTCAAGTAGGTTGTGTGCGTGGATGGACGTTGTCGGATGGACGCAGGTTGATAGAATTGAGCAAGAGAAGCACTTGTTCCGAACGAGGGAGAACCAACTTGACAGAGGAAAAGCAGCAGGTACAACGCCCGCACGAGAACCGCCTGTTGGACGGTGTCGGCGCGGTTGTCATTTTTGGAATCGTGATCGTTGCCTCCATCTGGGTCAGCAACGCGATGGCATCCGGTGAGGTGCTGTGGTGGCATGTCCTGATTGCTGCCTCAATCACCGCTGTCGCGACGGGCTTCGGAGCGCTGCCATTCCTGTTTGTCCGGGAAATCAGCGGACGCTGGCTGGGGATCGGTAACGCGCTGGCGGCGGGGCTGATGCTCGGCGCGAGCATCGGACTGGTGATCGAAGGGGTGACGCTGGAAACCGTCGAAGCGCCAATCTTGCGCGTCGTGATCGGCATGGGGATCGGTGTCGTGCTCGTGGCTGTGGCCCAGCGCCTGCTGGAAAACCGCGATGAAGACTTTTCGATCGGTAAGGTTCAAGGAGCCAATGCCGTTCAAATGCTGATGATCGTCGGCATCATGACGGCACATTCCTTCGCGGAAGGCATTGGGGTCGGCGTGTCCTACGGGGACGGCAATACCTTCGGTATCTTCATCTCGATTGCGATTGCCATCCACAACATCCCTGAAGGGCTGGCCATCAGCCTGATTTTGATTCCCCGCGGGACGACAGTGCTGCGTGCCGCGTTATGGAGCATGTTTAGCAGTCTACCGCAGCCGATTATGGCCGTACCGGCGTTTCTGTTCGTGCTCGCCTTTCGTCCCTTCCTGCCAATCGGCCTGGGACTGGCGGCGGGTGCGATGTTCTGGATGGTCTTCCGTGAACTGCTGCCAGAAGCACTGGAGGATATGCCAGCTCGTGTCGTGTACCCGCTGGCGGCAGTGGCGGTCGCCGGAATGCTGCTGTTTCAGTTCCTGATTGGGTAAATATAGCACGGGCACAGCGGACTATCCTTGCTTTGGAGTCAACATCCGGGTTCTCGACCATCGCCAGACTCAGCCCGGCGTGGCCGTCGTTGGCAACTGACAACTGGTATCCGGCACGCTCTAAGGGGGCGCTCAGCGGATGACATGACGATTGTCGTGTGGATGAACGCCACCAACGACCTTGCCGTGAAACGCACACTCAGTATTGATGCGATACCCTGCTACATCGCCGCCATTGAGACGATTGAAGAGGATATCGGTCAGGGGTTGCGCGAGGCAGGAACGAGGTACAGAAACTGCACCTCGTTCGGACTTTCGAGCCTGCCGTTCGGTGGTTAGAGCGCCACTGCCGCCGCTTCCGCAATTTCGTAACCGCGAGTTAACGCATGGTAGTTTGCATCCAGCAGATTGCGACGATGCTCCGGAATGTGCGCCTCCAGCGATGTCCGCAAGACCTCATCCGGGATCAGCGGACGCTGGCTCAGCAGCGCACCCAGCAAGACCATATTCGCCAGCCGCGTATTGCCGAGTTCTTCCGCCGCTTCCGTCGCAGGGATGCGCAGGGCCGTGATATCGCTGCGTGTCGCCTCTTCTTCCACCAGCGAACTGTTGACGATCAACAGCCCCCCTGCGGCAACCAGTTCATGGTACTTCGTGAACGATGGCTTGTTGAAGACAACAGCGATTTGTGGGTGCGTCACCACCGGAGCACCAATCGGATCACTGCTGATGACGACGAAGCAATGCGCCGTCCCGCCGCGCATCTCCGGGCCGTAGGACGGAATCCAGGTCACATCCTTGCCCGCATCCATCGCAGCATACGCCAGCAATTGTCCGACGAACATCACACCCTGGCCGCCAAAACCGGAAAAAACAACTTCTGTCTGCATGATGTTCTCCTTCACAGATTTCGCACGGCATCGAGGACTTTGTAGTCCCCCAGCGGATAGACGGGAACCATCGCATTCTCCACCCAGGTCAGCGATTCTTCGGGCGTGAGTCCCCAGTTGGTCGGGCAGGTGGAGAGCAGTTCAACCATGCTGAAGCCCAGTCCGGCCTGCTGCACCTTGAGCGCCGTGAGGATGGCCTTCCTGGCCTTGCGGATGTTCTTCACATCGTGAAGCGAGCACCGAACGATGTAGGCCGTGCCCTCGGTTTGCGCCAGTATCTCGGAGACTTTCAGCGGATACCCCGCCAGATGGGTATCGCGCCCGAACGGCGACGATGTCGTCTTCTGCCCCGGCAGCGAAGTCGGCGCCATCTGCCCACCTGTCATCCCATAGATCGCATTGTTGATGAAAATCGTGGTGATGGGTTCGCCACGTGCCGCAGCGTGCAAGATTTCTGCCGCGCCAATGGAAGCCAGATCGCCGTCTCCCTGGTAGGTAACGACGGTCTTATCCGGCGAGATGCGCTTCAAGCCCGTTGCCATTGCCGGAGCGCGTCCGTGCGCCGCTTCACAGCCGTCCAGGTTGAAGTAGTTATAAGCGAATACCGAACACCCCACCGGTGCGACGACAATCGCCTGCTCCCGCAGCCCCAGTTCGTCGAGGGCTTCCGCCAGGAGGCGATGTGCTACGCCATGCGTGCATCCGGGGCAGTAATGGGTGTGGGTTTCCGTGAGCGATTCCGGCCTTTGATAGACCACCTGCATCTGGTCAATACTCGGAGCATCAATCATGGCATTTCCTCCTCACACCAACACGCCGGAAGCGAGTTTTTCTTCAATGGCCTGCAAGATTTCTTCGGGCATCGGAACAATCCCGCCCATGCGACCATAGAAGTGCACCGGGACACGCCCCTGCACTGCAAGCCGCACATCCTCGATCATCTGTCCCGCATTCATCTCGACGACGAGAATGCCAGACACCTTCTCCGCCAGTTGGCGCAGGCGTTTTTCCGGGAAGGGATACAACGACTGCGGACGGAAGAGGCCGACGCGATGCCCACGCGCCCGCGCCTGATTGACGGCGGTATAGGCGACGCGCCCTGCGGTACCGAAGCCGATGACCAACCACTCGGCGTCATCGGTGGCAAATTCTGTGGAGCGCTGTTCGGCCTCGCGGATGATCTCCAGGCGATCCTGGATGTAGAGGTTATAACGCTCTTCTTCCGTCGGATTCAGGTAGAGTGAAGTGATGATGTTCGGCGCACGGTTCTTCGCGCCCGTCAGCGCCCAATCGGGCACTTCGCTGCGAGTCGGTTGCATCGGCGGCAGTTCGGCAGGTTCCATCATCTGCCCAATCTGCCCATCAGCCACCACGAACACGAGGTGTCGATATTGATCGGCGAGGTCGAAGGCCAGTGTGGTGAAATCAATGGCCTCCTGTACAGACGCAGGAGCCAGCACGATGGGACGGTAGTCGCCGTGCCCAGCCGAGCGCGTGACCTGGAAGTAATCGCCCTGTGAGGGCTGGATATTCCCCAGGCCAGGGCCACCGCGCATGATATCGACGATCACACAGGGCAAATCCGACCCGGCAATGTAGGACAACCCCTCCTGCATCAGGCTGATACCAGGGCTAGAGGAAGATGTCATCACGCGCCTGCCCGTACAGGCCGCGCCATACACCATATTGATGGCCGCGACTTCGCTTTCGGCCTGTAAGAAAACGCGCTCCAGTTCGATCATCCGCCGCGACATGTGTTCCAGCAATTCCGTCTGTGGCGTGATTGGATAGCCGAAGTAGGCTTCGACACCTGCGCGGATCGCGGCTTCCGCTATCGCAACGTTTCCCTTCAATAGCTGCTTGGTCATGATGTCCTCCTTATTCAGGCTCGTGCCGCTGCGCGTGTCTTCACTTCGCGCAGCACCGTGATGCAGACATCCGGGCAGATGACCGCGCAAATTGCGCAGCCCGTGCAGTGCTTTCCTTCCGCTTCTACCAGCACAGCGGGATGGTAGCCTTTTGCATTCAGTCTGTTCGCGTCGAGTTGGAGGACATCCTGGGGGCAAACCGTCGTGCAGAGGTTACAGCCCTTGCAGCGGTCTGTATCTACGAGAATTGTGCCATATGCCATTTTCGCACCTTAAACAATAACTCTATTTTGTGTGTGATTCCACCGTAACAGAAAGCCAGGCAGCGGCTGAAGTGTCGGGCGGCACCTTCTACACAGTCATCTATCAGGATTCGCTGCAAATCGCGCGGGGTGTCAGCTTTCTAACGCGAGATACAGAACTGCACATATAATACACTCCGCGCAAATTTTATATCAAAGCAATGAGGTATCCCTCGTATGGCAGGAGTAACGAAATGCCTTACGGAAGCAGAAGTTGGCGAACAACACTGCCAGGTCGGAAATCATCAGATCGCAATTGATACCATCATCCATTGGCTTGACGCGACCTGCTAGCGCGACCTCGTGCCGCACAGTGCCCGGCTTTTCGCCTGTGCGGCGCTCGTGATGTCCATCGTCACATGCTGATGACATCCCATTAGTTTATGATTTTGTTAAGCACCCAGATTCTGGCGCAAACGAAATGCGTTGTAAGGCGCGGGCAAGGCACTCCGGCATACGCTCAGCCTGAGCACGTTCTCAAATGGTACCGATTCATCGACTCAGTTGGCGTGGGGAACCTGTGTATCTCCCACGATTTGCCAGGGCGAGATCTACCCCAGAGCCGGGTGCTTCCCCAGGACAGGAGGTACATCACCAGCGCTAGCTCTCCGCTATGCGCCAATCCGTTACAAACACACATTGAGGGATGTTGCACACGATGAGAAGTAATTTGCTCAAGCTGTTAGGGGGAATACTCCTGGCTGTCGGCGCGGGGGCGACACTGGCACACTTTGCCGGAGTGTTCTCACCCGCTACACCGGAACCGTCCCCAGCGGCAGAAAGTCGCTTCGTCAGCGCGACTGCTGCGGGAACGGACGTATTCATCAACGAATTCCACTACGATAACGCTGGCACGGATACCAACGAATTCGTGGAAGTCGCGGGGCCAACCGGAACCGATCTCACAGGCTGGTCGCTGGTCTTCTATAACGGTGCCAATGACACGGAATACCGCACCGAAGCGCTGGCCGGCACGCTGGCGGATGAAACAGGCGCGGGAGTCGGTTTGACCGTCGTGACTCTGCCGACGAATGGCATCCAGAACGGCAGCCCCGATGGCATCGCTCTGGTTGACGCTGGCGGCGCAGTGGTTCAGTTCCTGGGCTACGAAGGTACCTTCACCGCAGTTGGTGGCCCAGCCGATGGACTGACCAGTGTGGACATCGGCGTCTCGGAAAGCGGCAGCACGCCCACAGGCTTCTCGCTCCAGCTTGGCGGTACGGGCTGCGTCTATGAGGACTTCACCTGGAATGCACCGGCTGACGACACACCCGGCGAGGTCAACAACAGCCAGTCCTTCGCATGTGGCACTGCGGTAGCCGATCCGCTGATCAACGAGTTCGTCTTCAACCACACGGGCAGCGATGACACCGAATACATCGAAATTGTCGGTACGCCCAGCACAGATTACTCCGCGTTCACAGTCATCGTGATTGAAGGCGATGGCACGGGTGCGGGTACTATTGATGCTGCACTGACAATGGGGACGACCAATGCTGAAGGCTACTACGTCAGCCCCTTCCAGAACAATGAGTTCGAAAATGGCACGCAGACAGCGCTCCTGGTCGAAGGATTCACAGGCAGCGTGGGCGACGACCTCGACACCGACAATGATGGCACACCGGATAACACGCCCTGGGTGCGCATTGTTGATGACTTCGCCGTTGATGATGGTGGCAGCAGCGATCAGGTCTACAGCAGCGTCGTCCTGGTCGGCGGCTTCGATGGTGTCAGCTTCACGCCTGGTGGTGCCTCGCGCATCCCGGATGCCACCGACACCGATACTCCGGCAGATTGGACACGCAACGACTTCGATCTGGCACCGCTGCGAGCCGGTTCGCCCGATGATGGCGAAGCCCTGAACACGCCGGGCGCAGCCAACGAATTGGTTCCGCCGCCTCTCGCCGAAATCATCATCACAGAGATCATGCAGAATCCCTCTGCCGTGAGTGATGGAGATGGGGAATACTTCGAACTCTACAACGCTGGCAGCAGCACCGTTGACCTCAACGGCTGGGTGATCAGCGACACGGACAACGACAGCCACACCATCAACAACGGCGCTCCGCTGGAAATCGCCCCGGGTGACTATCTCGTCCTCGGCACCAATGCGGATACCGCCACCAATGGCGGCGTCCCCGTCGATTACTCCTACGGCAGCGGCTGGTTCCTTTCCAACGGTGCCGACGAGGTCATCTTGACCGACGACAGCGGCAATGAGATTGATCGCGTCGAATACGATGGCGGCCCCATCTGGCCCGATCCGACAGGCGTGTCCATGTCGCTGTGCCAACTGAGCGCAGACAACAACGACGGCGCGAACTGGGCGGAAGCCACCAGCACCTTCGGTGACGGTGATCTCGGTACACCGGGTGCAGCCAATGATCCCTGCGGTATCGTGGAAGCGCCGGAAGTCTTCATCAACGAAGTGCGTGGCAACAAGAGCGGCGACGAAACCGACTTCTTCGAAATCCAGGGCGAAGCGGGCACCAGCCTGGACGGCCTGTCCATCCTCGTCATCAGCGGTGACTTCGAACCCGGCACCATCGACAACGTGGTCGACCTGACGGGCAGCAGCATCCCCGCCGATGGCTTCTTCGTGACGATGAACAGCGCTGCCGCCAGCGATTACGGCATCACGCCCGACCTGGTGAGCGGTTTCAGTTCCTTCGGCAGCCCGGCAACGTATCTGATCGTCAGCGACTTCAGCGGAGCGCAGGGCACCGACCTGGATACGAACAATGACGGTGTGCTGGATACCGTACCGTGGAGTGCTATCGTGGACAGCGTTTCGCTGACCGACGGCAGCGGCGATGTCAACTACAGCGATGTGGTTGTCGGACCCGATGGCAGCTTCCCGCCAGCAGGGGCTTTCCGCTGTGGCGATGCGCCGACAGGTGTCTTCGATAACAACCAGTTGGACTTCGGCAGCAACGCCGCCGATACCCCCGGGCTGAGCAACCTGCCGCAGTGTACGCCAACAGTCTTCATCAACGAAGTGCGTGGCAACAAGAGCGGCGACGAAACCGACTTCTTCGAAATCCAGGGCGAAGCGGGCACCAGCCTGGACGGCCTGTCCATCCTCGTCATCAGCGGTGACTTCGAACCCGGCACCATCGACAACGTGGTCGACCTGACGGGCAGCAGCATCCCCGCCGATGGCTTCTTCGTGACGATGAACAGCGCTGCCGCCAGCGATTACGGCATCACGCCCGACCTGGTGAGCGGTTTCAGTTCCTTCGGCAGCCCGGCAACGTATCTGATCGTCAGCGACTTCAGCGGAGCGCAGGGCACCGACCTGGATACGAACAATGACGGTGTGCTGGATACCGTACCGTGGAGTGCTATCGTGGACAGCGTTTCGCTGACCGACGGCAGCGGCGATGTCAACTACAGCGATGTGGTTGTCGGACCCGATGGCAGCTTCCCGCCAGCAGGGGCTTTCCGCTGTGGCGATGCGCCGACAGGTGTCTTCGATAACAACCAGTTGGACTTCGGCAGCAACGTCGCCGATACCCCCGGACTGAGCAATGCACCACAATGCACGCCCAACATCGCCAAGATTCACGAAATCCAGGGCAGTGGTCTCAGCGTTGTCCCCGGCATCTACACGGTCGAAGCGATCGTTGTGGGCGACTTCCAGGAAGATGATCAGCTTGATGGCTTCTTCATCCAGGAAGAGAACGCGGACGCCGACACCGACCCCAACACATCTGAAGGCATCTTCGTCTACTGTGGTAGCTGCGCTGTGGATGTCGCCGTTGGCGATTTGGTACAGATCACGGGCGAGGCGACCGAATTCTTCGAGATGAGCCAGTTGGATATAACTGGCGGCGGTTCCGTCACGGTCATCAGCAGCAGCAATACCTTACCCACCCCGGCAACAGTCGATCTGCCCGCCAGCGGCAGCACCCAGGCGGAAGCGACGTTCGAGGCCGTTGAGGGTATGCTGGTGACGTTCAGCGACGAACTCTTCGTCAGCGAATACTTCCAGCTTGCACGCTACGGCCAGCTCGTGCTGACGGCAGAAGGTCGTCCGCGCCAGTTCACGGATGCCAACGCACCGAGTGTTTCCGGCTATGCCGCCTTCCTGGACACCCTGGAAACCACGCGCATCATCCTGGATGACGACAACAACACCCAGAACTTCCCGATCAGTGGCTCCAGCGACACGCCCTACTTCTGGCCGCGCCCCGGCTTGAGCAACGATAACTTCATTCGCGGCGGCGACAGCATCAGCAACCTGACGGGCGTGCTGCACTGGTCGTTCGCCGGGCAGAGTGGTACCGATGCCTGGCGCGTGCGTCCGGTGGAAGAAGCCTTCAGCTACGAATTCACCAGCAACAATCCGCGCACTGCAACGCCGGATGATGTCGGCGGTTCGCTGACGGTCGCCAGCTTCAACGTGCTGAATTTCTTCACCACGATTGACGAGACCAGCAGCAACAGCAGCGGCCCCTGTGGCCCCTCCGGCACGCTGGACTGCCGAGGTGCGGATTCGCAGGTAGAACTCGAACGCCAGATCGACAAGACCGTCGCAGCCATCTGCGAAGTGAATGCCGATATCGTCGGCCTCGTGGAAATCGAGAACAACGACGAAGCGTCGCTATCCACACTGGTGACCGCGCTCAACGAAGTAGACGGCTGCGGCCCCTATGACTTCGTGGATACGGGCTTCATTGGAACCGACGCCATCAAGGTCGGCTTCATCTATAATACCGATACCGTGAACCTCGTCGGCGATTTCGCCATCCTCGACAGCAGCGTGGATGCGCGTTTCGTCGATACGAAGAACCGCCCCGCCCTGGCGCAGACCTTCCAGGAAGCCGCTTCCGGTGAGAGCCTGACGGTCGTCGTCAATCACCTGAAGTCGAAGGGGTCGGACTGTGACGCGCTGGGTGATCCTGACCTGGGCGATGGACAGGGTAACTGCAACCAGACCCGTACTGACGCCGCCCTGGCCATGGTTGACTGGCTGGCAACGGATCCGACGGGCAGCGGTGATCCGGACTTCTTGATCATTGGTGACCTGAACAGCTACCGCAACGAAGACCCGATCGTGGCGCTGGAAAATGGCGGCTACAATGATCTGATCGACAGCTTCCTGGGTGCCAACGCCTATAGCTTCGTCTTCGACGGCCAGCTTGGCTACCTGGACTACGCCCTGGCAAACGGCAGTTTGCTGCCGCAGGTCACGGGCGTGACCGAGTGGCACATCAACGCAGATGAAATCCCGGTCTTCGACTACAATGACGACATCGCCGATACGGGAGAAGCCTTCTTCGAGGAAGAATCCGACGCCCTGCCGATCTACGAACCGACGGCTTACCGCTCTTCGGATCATGATCCGGTCATCGTCGGCCTGAATCTTGCCAGCGAGGAAGAACCGGTCACCATCAATGTGACGCAGGATGTCGACACCATCACCGAAGGTGAAGCGGTGACCTACAGCATCCAGAGCGATGTTCCGTCCGGCGAAGAGATCACCCTGGAAATCAGCCTGGTGGGCAGCGGTGCCAACCCCGTTGATGCGGACGACCTCGCCAGCAACGGCATCTTCCCCGGCAACCTGCAACTTCCCTATACTACTGGCGATTTGCTCCAGTTCACTGTCACACCGGACGACGACTCCTTCTTCGAACCGACCGAAGAGATGACCTTCTCCGTCAGCATCGTCAGCGGCCCGGATAACATCAGCATGGGTACGGCTTCTGTCGTCACTTCCGTGCAGGATAACGAGCCGGACATCGACTACACCGTCAGCCCTGACCCCGCCAGCATCAGCGAATGGGTCATCGGCGCACGCTATCGCAGCTTTGCCAGCGACGGCGACCGCGAACTCTTCGCTGGCCTGCCTGACCTGGGACGCGGCGGCTTTACCCGCAGCGAGGTGGATATCGTCTGGGCACAGGGTGCCAATGATGTCACCTTCAGCCTGGATCGTGCCAGCGACAAGCTGATCGTCACCGTCGTCAATGCCAACGGCACTTACACGCTGGAATACACGGATGTCACCGCCAACTTACTCGCCGACAGCAAGGTCGCAACGCTGGACGATCTCGACATCATGCAGATCGCCCTCTTCGACCGCGACGACCCCGCAGAGGTCTCCTTCACGGATGTGTCCTTCAACGGCTATCCTCTCGGTGACTTCGACGGCGAAGGCGGCGTCATCTCCTACGTACGCGGCTTCGACTTCACTCAGGACTTCACCGTCAGCGGTACCATCAACCTCACCGACCAATTCAGCGGCAGTGCGGAACTCAGCCGTGTCGAAATCCTCGTCGGCGTGGAGGAAGATGCACCGGAACCGGGCAGCATCACCATCATCAAAGATGCACAACCGGACGCCGGGTGGCTAGACTGGGACTTCGCCCTGTCGCAAGAGGGTGTGACGCTGGAAAGCTTCATGCTCGACAACGACTTCACCAACCAGGACTCACCGGACCGCATGACGTTCGAAGTGGAAGCGGGCAGCTACACCCTCAGCGAACTGGATGCGCCCAACAACTGGGATACGGATGTCGTTTGTGGTGCGCAGACGGTTGCCGAGAACCTCAACGGTGCCGAGCGCAGCGTGGAAGTGACAGTCGCAGAAGGCGAAGACCTGACATGTACCTTCATCAACAAGCGTCGCGGACAGGTTCAGATCACCAAGCTGCTTGATGCCGATGGAACGCTCGATACGGCAGAAGAGCAGGTGCCTGTCGAAGGCTGGCAGATGTTCCTCTACCAGCAACAAGACGAAGGCTACGTACAGATTCAGCCGCGTGATGTGTTCACGGATGCGAACGGCGTGGCGAACTATACCAGCCTTGTACCGGGTATCTACGCGGTCTGCGAAGCATCTGTCGATGGCTACATCAACCTGGGTGCTACGCTGGAAAGCAGCCCCGTCAGCACCTTCATGCTGGATGGTCGCACCTGCGTTGAGTTCAATTCGGACTACACCGAAATCGCCCACGTTTCCTTCATCAACGCGGAAGATGCACCCGAACCGGGCAGCATCACCATCACCAAGGATGTAACGGAAGGCGATGAAACCCAGGTCTTCCACTTCAGCTTCAGCGATGGCGTCAACCAACCGACGAACTTCTCGCTGAGTGAAACGGGTGGCGGCGTACCGTTCACCGATCTGCAACCTGCCACCTACACAATCACCGAAACCAATCTGCCCGAAGGCTGGACGCTGGATAACGCCATCTGCGCGAGCGAAGGTGGCTCCATCTTCACCAATGTAGCAAACGGTGTCTCGGTTGATCTGGTTGAAGGCGATCAGGTGACGTGCACTTTCTTCAACTCGCAGGAACCGGAACCGCAGAATCTGCCGCCGACCATCGAGCCGATTGCCGATCAAATCAACACCGTCGGCGACAGCGCCTCGATCCAGGTGAGCGCGAACGACCCTGAAAATCTGGCACTGCGCTATACGGCGACTGGCCTGCCCGCAGGCGTCAGTATCGATGAGGTGACGGGTCTCATCAGCGGGACACTGGGCGAAGCTGGCGAATTCAGCGTGACGGTCACCGTGACCGACAGCGAAGGTCAGACGGCAAGCACCTCCTTCACCTGGACGGTGAACGAACCGGAACCGACGCCGACGACTCCGGCTCCGACCACCCCTGCGCCAACGACTCCGGCTCCGACCACCCCTGCGCCAACGACCCCGGCTCCGACCACCCCTGCGCCAACGACCCCGGCTCCGACGGAACCGACGGAACAGCCCACTGAGCCGACACCGACGGAACCCGTCACGGGGATCGAGGCTCTGGAAGTTTGCTGGATCGAGAACCCGAACGGCAACACCAGTGCCTGGGAAGTGACCAACCCCAATCCTGTACCGCTCATCCAGGGGCAGCCGGATAAGGTGGTCTTCTCGTGGACGACCTACGACGCACAGGGCAATGTCCTCCAGAGCGCCGAACGCTGGGATCAAACCGGGGAAACGCGCATCAACACGACACTGGCGGATCGCATCGAAGTGGTCTGGTATCTCTTCGATAACCAGCTCTCCGAACCGTTGGGTATGGCCGTCGCCTTCGCAACCGAGGACTACCGCTGCGAAACCGATGAGGTCGAAGTCCCGGCAGAACCGACCCCGGCTCCGACCGAACCGACGGAACAGCCCACCGAGCCGACCCCGGCTCCGACGGAACCGACAGAACAGCCCACTGAGCCAACCCCGGCTCCGACTGAAGCTCCGCAAGTGGAAGTCGCAGCGCTGGAAGTTTGCTGGATCGAGAACCCGAACGGCAACACCAGTGCCTGGGAAGTGACCAACCCCAATCCTGTACCGCTCATCCAGGGGCAGCCGGATAAGGTGATGTTCGCCTGGCAGGTCTTCGACGCCGACGGCAACGTCCTCCAGAGCGCCGAACGTTGGGATCAAACCGGAGCGACTCGCATCAACACGGTGTTGGCGAGCCACATCCAGGTCACCTGGTACTACTTCGACAACAGCCTCTCCGCACCGCTGGGCACGACGATGGCCTTCGGGGTGGAAGAGGATCGTTGCGGGCAGTAAGCTGCTTCGCTGAGTAGAAAAGCAAAGGGAGCGTCCTGGTGGGCGCTCCCTTTTTTGTCTCATGGTCACATGTTGTAGAAGCAGAGTTCATTCAGCCCAGGTATGCGGCGACCAATTCCTGATCTTCCCGCAACGCGGCGGCAACCCCTTCTTTCACCACCACACCACGTTCCAGGACATAGGCGTAATCGGCGACTTCCAGGGCTTTGCGCGCGTTCTGCTCCACCAGCAGGATCGGAATGCCCTGCTGCTTGATGTCCGCAATGATGTCGAAAACCTCGTTGACCAGAATCGGCGCCAGTCCCATGCTCGGCTCATCCAGCATCAGCAGCCGTGGCTGCATCATCAGAGCACGCCCTACCGCCAGCATCTGCTGCTCCCCACCACTGAGCAACCCGGCTTTCTGGGTGCGGCGTTCATCCAGCCGGGGGAAGCGAGCGAAAATATCCCGCAGGGCGCTATCGGCATTTTTGTCTTTGCGCGTATGCGTGCCGATGGTCAGATTCTCGTAGACAGACATATTGGCGATCACCTGCCGCCCTTCAGGCACCTGGATCAGACGGCGCATTGCGATGCGATCCGGTCGCCAGCCCGTGATGTCCTGCTCCTCAAAAAGCACCCTGCCGCTGACAGGCTTGAGCAAACCGCTGATGGTGTTCAGCGTGGTACTCTTCCCCGCACCATTGGCGCCAATCAGGCTAACTACCTGTCCCTCTTCGATGGAGAAGGTCACGCCGCGCAACGCCTTGATTGCCCCGTAATTCGTGTGTAAGTCCTGTACGCTCAAGAGGCTCATTCGTCTTTGCCCAGGTACGCTTCGATCACAATTGGGTCTTCTTTGATGACATCCGGCACATCGTGGGCGATGATCTGGCCGAAATTCAGCACGTAGACTTCATCACACACCTGATGAATCAGCGACATATCGTGCTCGATAACCAGCACTGAGAGACCGTCCTCACGCAGCCGCAGGATTTGCTCGCCGAGTTCTTGAGTCTCAATGGGATTCATACCCGCTGTCGGCTCATCAAGCAAAATCAGACGGGGAACGGTCGCCAACGCTCGCGCCATCTCCAGCCGACGCTGATCGCCGTAGGGCAAGTTCCCGGCGGGGACATCGCCCACATGCGAGAGGTTGAATCGCTCCAGCAATTCGCGAGCACGTTCGTACAGGGAGCGCTCTTCGCGGCGGTAACGTGGGAAGAAGACCAGCGCCTCCGCCAGACTTGAAGTGCCGCTGGCGTGCTGCCCAACGAGCAGGTTTTCCAGCGCCGTCATCTCCTGGAAAAGCCGGATATTCTGGTACGTCCGGGCGATGCCATAGCGTGAGATGCGATGTGGCGGCGCAGCGTGCAGCGACTTGCCCGCAAATTGGATCGAACCGGAGGTGGGATGATCCAGGCCGCTGATATTGTTGATGAGCGTCGTCTTACCCGCGCCATTGGGGCCAATCAAGCCGACGATACGCCCTTCCGGCACTGTCAGATCGACATCACGCAGCGCTTGCAACCCGCCGAAATTGCGCGAAACCCCTTTCAATTCGAGCGTCGCATCGTTCATGATGTATCTCCCTCCGCCGATGCTGTTTCCGTCGGTGGACGAATCCAGTTGCGCACCCGTTGTGCCAACCGCCGCCACCCCGTCGGATTAATCAGGCCACCGGGCAGGTAAACAATGACGACCAGCAGCACCAACCCATTGAAGACGCCGCGATACTGGTTCAGGTCACGCAGCACTTCCGGCAGCGCCGTCAACACCATACCTCCCACGATGGGCCCCACCCAGGTCGAGAGACCACCCAACACCGCGAAGGCCAGAATATCCACGGCCTTGTCGAAGCCGAAGGTGTCCGGCGTGACGATGCGCGTCAGATGTCCGTTGAAGACACCGGCTGCCGCCGCGATCATAGCGCTCAAGATGAAGACGACATTCTTGACATAGACGACGTTGATGCCCATATTGGCAGCGGCGTTCTCGTCCTGGCGGATGGCGTCCATCGCACGCCCAAAGCGCGAATTCTTCAAGCGCCAGAGGAAGAACATCAATACAATCACGAAGAGGACGAGATGCCACGTTTCGGTGAGCTTGGGAATCCCACGAATGCCGCGTGCGCCATACAGCAGAGAATAGCGCACACGCTCCCCTTCCATGGCCGTCATGATTGATGCGACGATGTTATCGAAATTCAGCAGGAAGATTCGCACCACCTCGCCGAAGCCAATCGTGGCAATCGCCAGGTAAATATCGCGTAGGCGCAGCACAGGCAGCCCAATCGGGATTGCGACCAATCCGGCGACGATCATGCTGACGACCAGGGCAATCCCCAGCGGAATATCCAACTGCGTGGTAGACAACACGCCGACGTAAGCGCCAATCGCCATGAAACCAGCATTCGCCAGCGAGAACATGCCGGTCTTCAACACGAGGTAAATACTCACCCCCAGAATGCCGCTGACCAGCATGAATTGCAGCACCACTTCCGTGATGCCGATGGGTCGCAGAACGCTCAGGATCGCTTCCAGAATCACTTCCATCGGGGCGGCTCCTATGCGCGCGACACAGAAGCCTGCCCCAGCAGACCCTGCGGACGGACGAGCAAGATGATGAATAGCAGAATGAAGACAATTGCGTTGCGATAGTCACTGCCGCCGACGACGGTACTCAACGTCTGAATGCCCGCGACGGCGAAGCCACCCAGCACCGCGCCTTGAATGCTGCCCATCCCGCCCAGGACGATCGCCGTCAGGCCGATGAGCGCAATATCCTGCCCGATGAAAGGGTCAACGGTGCCGAAGACCAACCCGTAGAACATCCCCGCTGCGCCGCCGAGCGCCCCCGCCAGAAAGAACGTAAACCAGTACACGCCGCCGACATTGATGCCGAAGAGGCTGGCAGTACGCTGGTTGAAGGCGACCGCACGCATTTGTTGCCCGATGCGCGTGTTATTCACGAGGTATTGCAACAAGACCATCAGCAGCAACGCGACGACCAGGATGATGATGCGCACCGGCGAAAGTCGCAGCGACAATTCTTCAATGATGATGGTCTCGTTGGGGATCAGGCCATCCGGGAAATAGCCTTCCGTGCGATTGTAAATCTCCTGAAAAATCAACTGCGCGAGGTTCACGAGCAGCAGCGCCGCGCCAATGCTGCTGATGAGCTGTGCCAACCGCGCCGCATTGCGACTGCGCAGCGGGCGAAAGGCTACGATTTCGAGCAGGACGCCCAGAAGCCCCGCGCCGAGCATCGCCAGCGGAAAAGCAACCCAGATGGGCTGTCCGAAGATGTCGGTTGCAATCAGGCCGATGAACGCGCCCCAGGTGAAGAGCGCACTGTGCGCCAGATTGAGCACGCCCAGGACGCTGAAAACCATCGCATAGCCCAGGGCGAAGAGGCTGTAAATCGCACCCAGAGAAACGGCATTGAATGTTTGCTGTAAAAGCGTATCCATGAGGTGAATGATATTTCCAACACAAAGGCCGCTGCTCGCAGCAGACGCTGCACGAACGCGGCATCAACAGCAAGAATGAGGATGCGCAGCGAGCGCACCCCCATCGTTTTCAAGTGATTATTCGTCGCCCATCATGGCGGATTCTTCGGTCAGCACCGTGAAGGCACCATCGACCACGATCTGCGCAACCGGATCGTGCACCGGGTTACGGTCTTCGTCGAAGCTGAAGACACCCAGCGGGCTATCGAATTCTTCAATGCCAGCGAGCGAGTCGCGAACCTCAGCGCGGTCGGTCGAGTCAGCGCAGCGGATCGCTGTCGCGAAGAGCCAGGCACCGGTGTAGGCCTGTGCCGAGAACTGATCCGGCGAGAAGTCGTAGGCCGCTTCGAAGTTCTCCACGAAGGCGACGCTGCTCGCGGACGGATCCGGATCACCAATATTCCAGGCAGCACCCACGATCACGCCTTCGGAATTGCCTTCGGTCTGTTCCAGCACGGCGGGCGAATTGAAGCCATTGCCACCGATGATCGGGCCTTCATAGCCCAGGTCGCGCGCCTGGTTGATGATCTGGATGGCTTCGGCAGCCAGTGCAGAGACGACCAGCGCGTCCGGATCATCGGCGATCAGCGCTGTAAGCTGCGCGTTGAAGTCCACATCGCCGCGTGCGAAGGTCTCTTCACGGAGGATTTCAACCTCGTTGTCCTCCAGCGCTTCCACGAAGACATCATAGCCGCTGAGAGTGAAGTCATCGTCATTGCCGTAGAGAACGCCGACCTGCTCCAGGCCGAGGATTTCCGTCGCCTGGGCGATCGTGCCGGGGATCACAGCCGATTCAGGGAGGCTGTTGCGGAAGACGAAATCCCCCATGTCGGTGATGCCAATGGCGGTGTTGCTGACGCCCATCACCGGGGTGCTGTTTTCCTGGGCAATCGGGTCAGCCGCGAAAGCTTCTGTGGAGAGCGTAGGGCCGAGGACGGCCACAACACCTTCTTCTTCCACCAGGCGCGTCATCGCCGCAATGGCCTGCTCTGCGTCACCCGCTGAATCTTCGAAGAGCACTTCGAGGGTCACGCCTTCCCCGAGGTAGCCCGAGGCGTTGATCTCTTCAACTGCAAGCTGTACCGACTGCTGCTGCGGATTACCGTAGACCGAAATCGGGCCAGAGAGGCCAAAAATGGCACCGATAGTCACCGTTTCCGGCAGGTTTTCCGGGGTCTCGCAGGTCTCCCAGAAACCAATCGGCGGTTGTTCCATCATGTCGTCATCCTGGGCGACGACCGGAGCGAAAACACTCAGCGCGAGAACCAGCACCAGAGCAAGAACGAACGAAACTTTTCTCATGAAGCTCCCTTTCCTTAAGAAAACAAGTAATTTGCAAGAGCGACAGCACAAAGTGTAGCCAAAAACGAAGGGATACGCAATGAGAGGCAGGCGAGATTTCAGGTTAACGACACGCCAGGAGAACAGGGGCAGCCCGGTGCGACCGCCCCGATTGTTACGCTTCGTACCAGTCGACACCGGCGGCAGGCAGTTCCACTACTTCCTGCCAGGGAGTTGCTGTTGTCCGGCAGATTCCCGCCAATTCATCCATTCGCTCGACAGCTGCCCGGCGCAGGAAGTCTTCACGCTCTGCACCTTGCAGCTTCACGGCCTCTGCCCAGACCGCCCGCCCGACGATCACGCCGCTAGCACCCGCAGCGCAGGCCACGCGCACTTGCTCCGCGAATGTATCGTAGTTCACACCCGCGCTCAAGAGCGCCCAGGGCACGCGACACGCTGCGGTGACTGCTTCACAGGCCGCCTGCCATTCTGCCGGATCATCACTCTGTTTGTGATCCAGCGGGAAAGGCAGCTTGAGGATGTCCACCCCCATCGCGCTGAAGGTTTCGCACATCGCCAGCGTGATCCGCAGACGCTCCTCGTTCCGCAGCGTTTGCGCCGGATCGAGCGAGTAGGGGATCGGCTCCAGAAAGAAGGGAATCTGGTTCGCAGAGCACTGCTCTACGACCTGCTGCACAGCGGTGTGTTTCTCGTCGGCATTCTCCGCGTCCGGGTGGTACGGCAGCAGCAATTTGACGCCATCGCCACCCACCCCCTTGATCTTCTGCACCGACCAGTTGGGTATCCATTCCAGCGCGCGCTGGCTGGGATGCAGGCTGTAATCCGTAACTTCGATAGGAGCCAGCAACCCCAGGCGACCGTCAATGACGCCGGATGTGATGCCCGCGCCGATCCCATAGGCCGGGTCGGTCAGCACGGCGGAGGCGTGCGGAGCCAGCGCAGCCAGCACTTCTTGCTTGAAGGACATGAACTGCGCATCATTCAGCGGCCCAGGTGCATATTGATTCAACTGTTCGAGCAAGTTGGTTCGGTGGTCAATCGCCATGATGACGAAATGCCCCTCCGCCGTCGCTGCTCGGCTCAGATGACGATACTTGCCCATCGTGGTCGGCATGCTGTTCACTCCCGCAATCCGAACAACCCCGCAGTTCTGGCTCGGCTGGCTTCCCAGACCTCAGCCTGAGCCATGCCCTGAATGCCCTGCTGGTATACCGGATGATCTTCTGGCAGAGGAAGCTGCACTGTGCGTCCGCTGGATGCACTCAGATAGCCACCCAGCGCCAGTTGTAACGCCCGTTCACCGGCACGCGCCGGGGCAATCGGATCGCGCCCATCGCGAATCGCATCGCGGTAATCCGCCCACAGATCGGTGAACGAACGTCCGATGTTGTCCATATGCTCCGGCAGGTTGGGAATCACATGATCGTGACGCTGCCAATCCTTGACCGAATACAACTCAATCGGCTGGTTGAAGCCGCTGGTGTGGTAGTCCTTGTAGCGCAGGTGGATCTGACCGCTGCTGCCGCTGACATCCACGCCACCGACACCCTGCCCCCAGCCCATGTTGATGAGAGCGTAGCTGCTGGGGAAAGCCACTTGCAGCAGCGCCAGGTCTTCGATCACAGGATTGCGATGGGCATATGTGGGTGCATCGGCGAAGGCGTTGACCTGGATAGCCTGCTCACCCGCCAGCCACTCCGCCAGGTAAACCGCGTGGATCATATCCATGAGGACGCCGCCACCCGCCGCCAGCGTATGCCGCCAATCGGCCTGGTATTCCGCCGCGCCGGGATAATCAATCACCCCCAGGTAATTCAACGTGATGACGCGCAGGTCACCAACTGCGCCGGATTCGATCAACTGCTTGATCATGCGATATTCCGGAAAGAAGTGGTAGTTGTGCACCATCCCGAACGTCACCCCGGCGGCTTCGGCTGCGGCGCACAATTCCGCCGCCACCGCTGGCGTATCAGAAAGAGGCTTCTCGCTGAGGACATGCTTGCCCGCTGCGAGGGAGTCCAGCACAATTTGCCGCCGAAAGCGCTGTGGTACGGTGATGACCACCGCATCAACATCTTCGCGGGCGATTACGTCCTGGTAATCTTCATACAGATTTTCGTCGGAGAGGCCGAACCACTCCTGACCGATCTTTCGGCGCTCCGGTGTGATGTCCGCCAGCGCCACCAATTCCACATCGCTCAAGGTCGTCAGAGCGGGGCGATGCCCGTAGCTGACGACATTGCCGCAGCCAATCATCCCTACCCGAAGGATTTCAGTCATTGAAGGTATTCTCTCTCCAAAGTAATGTGGTCAACAGATCGTTCGTCGGGGCGCGTCCTGTACGCGCCCGCTGCGGTATCTACAGAATTTGACAGAACCGAACCTTTACCAGCGTATCCTCAAGCCGCCTAGAACTGGCGCGACCATTCCTTCGGCCAGCGTTCCACGACGACCTTGGTCTGTGTATAGAACTCAATGCCGTGACGCCCCTGCGCGTGCAGGTCGCCGAAGAAGCTCTCGTTCCAGCCGCTGAAGGGGAAGAAGGCCATCGGTGCCGCCACACCAATGTTGACGCCAATGTTCCCCGCATCCGCTTCGTAGCGGAATTTGCGTGCCGCCGCGCCGCTGCTGGTGAAGATGCAGGCCATGTTGCCGAAGGTGCGATTGTTGACCAGGGCAATGGCATCATCGACCGTCTCAGCGTGCATCAGGCTCAGCACCGGGCCGAAGATTTCGGTACTGGCAATCTCGCTTTCGGGCGGCACACCATCCAGGATGGTCGGGAAGACCCAGTAGCCATCGTCGTAGCCATCAACGCTCTTGCCGCGCCCATCAACCAGGACGTTGATGCCCTGCTTTTCGCCGTCCGCGATGATGCCTTCAATGCGCGTCTTGCTCTCCTTGCTGATGACCGGCCCCATCTGCACATCCTCGTCCAGGCCATAGCCGACCTTGCGCGATGTCGCGGCATCGGCGATTTGCTCGGTGAAGATGTTACGAGCCTCGCCCACCGTAATCGCAACGGACGCCGCCAGGCAGCGCTGCCCCGCGCACCCGAAGGCGCTATCCGCCATAATGCGCGTCGCCATATCCATATCCGCGTCGGGCATGACGATCACGGGGTTCTTGGCACCGCCCTGGCACTGCGCCCGCTTGCCGTTGGCCGTCGCGCGGCTGTAGATGTATTTAGCGACGGGCGTGCTGCCAACGAAGCTGACCGCCTTCACCAGCGGATGGTCGAGCAGGGCGTCGACAGTTTCTTTGCCGCCGTTCACCAATTGCACCACACCCTCCGGGAAGCCAGCTTCGTGAATCAACTCGAAGAGGCGCGCCGTCGTCATGGGCACTTTTTCGCTGGGCTTGAGGATGAACGCATTGCCCGTTGAAACCGCGTAAGGCAAGAACCAGAGCGGGATCATACCGGGGAAGTTGAAGGGCGTGATGGCCGTCACAACCCCCAGCGGCTGCCGGATCATGTGCTCGTCAATGCCGCGGGCAATATCTTCGTTGTTGTAGCCCTGCATCAAGGATGGCGTGCCGCAGGCAACTTCCACATTTTCGATACCACGCCGCAGTTCACCCACACTCTCTTTGTAGGTCTTGCCACACTCGTCCGTGATGATCCGCGCCAGTTCGTCGATGTGGTCTTCCAGCAGCATCTTCAGCTTGAAGAGATACTGAATGCGATTGGTCACCGGCGTCCGTCGCCATTCTTCGTAGGCTGTCTGCCCCGCTTCTACCGCTTGCGCCACCACTTCCCTGGGTGTCATTACGACTTCCGCGATTGCCCTGCCCTGCGCCGGATTGATGACATCCAGCAAGTCAGCGGCTTTCGCATCCGTCCAGCTTCCGTTGATGTAGTCCAGCACTTTGGTCGTCATCGGTTGCTTTCCTCTGTGATCTAGAGATAGTACCGTTCGTTTTTCTTGGCTTCTTCATATTCGCTGCGAGACTGCTGCACTGCCGGGTCATCGCTGACCTCTGCAACGGCAACATCCCACCAGCTTTCGTACCCGCCCACGCGCTGCTCGCGATCCGTTTCGGTAACGATGCAGACTGGGCGCTTCTGGATGTTCCTGGCTTCTTCCAGCGCCTGACTGAATTCGGCGCGGTTCTTGGCTACAATGACGTGTGCACCCAGTGATTCGCAGTTCCTGGCAAAATCAATCAGCAGTGGTTCACCCGCCAGTTGATCGGCTTCTGCATCACGGTAGCGGTATCTGGTGCCGAAGCCGGCGCTGCCGACGCTCTCGGACAATCCGCCGATGCTGGCGTAGCCGTGATTATCCAGAATGATGATGTTCACCTTGATGCCTTCCTGCACCATCGTCACAATTTCGGTGTGCATCATCAAGAAGCTGCCATCGCCCACCATGACGTAGACTTCGCGGTCAGGATCAGCCATCTTCACGCCCATGCCACCTGCGATCTCATAGCCCATGCAGGAGTAGCCGTATTCCAGGTGGTAGCCTCGCGGCTCACGGGTGCGCCAGAGCTTGTGCAGGTCACCCGGCAGGCTGCCCGCCGCGCACAAGACGACATCCTGCGGGCGCGTCTGGGTATTCACCATGCCAATGACTTCACCCTGCGAGAGCAGCGGCTCATGTTCCAGGCTGTAGATGCGATGGACTTCCGCATCCCAGCGCTGGTTATAATCTCTCGCACGCGCCTGATACGCGCCATCAGTACGATAATCCCCAAGGATTGCGCCCAATTCTTCCATCGTGGCGCGAGCATCACCGACCAGCGGAATCGCGCCGTGCTTATAGGCGTCTAATTCCATGACGTTGATGTTGACGAAGCGCACATCAGGATTCTGAAACGCGGTCTTGCTGGCGCTGGTAAAATCGCTGTAGCGGGTGCCAATGCCGATGACCAGGTCGGCTTCGCGTGCCAGGAGATTAGCGCCTTCGGTTCCCGTAGAGCCAATTGCGCCCAGGTTCAGCGGATGGTCGTAATTCAGCGATCCCTTCCCGGCCTGCGTCTCGCCAATGGGGATGCCTGTCTTTTCCACGAAATTGCGCAGTGCTTCGTTGGCCTCGCTGTAGTGGACGCCACCACCCGCCACGATGAGCGGCTGGCTGGCGGATTTGATCCATTCCGCCGCTTTGCGCAGCAGCGATTCATCCGGACGGTTGCGCGGAATGACCCACACCCGCTTCTCGAACATCTCTGCCGGATACTCATAGGCTTCCGTTTGCGTATCCTGCGGCAGCGCCAGAGTCACCGCACCTGTGTCCGCCGGGGAGGTCAGCACCCGCATGGCCTCCGGCAAGGACGTGATGAGCTGCTCAGGGCGCGAGATACGATCCCAGTAGCGCGAAACGGGTTTGAAGGCATCGTTGGCGCTGATGTCCTGCGTATGCTCCCACTCGACTTGCTGCAAAACAGGCGCCTGGATACGCTCAGCGAAGATATCCCCCGGCAGTAAGAGTACCGGAATGCGATTGACGGTCGCCAGCGCCGCACCCGTGACCATGTTCGTCGCACCGGGGCCAATGCTCGATGTGCAGGCGAAGGTTTGCAGGCGATTCTTGTGCTTGGCGTAGGCCACCGCTGCATGGACCTGTGCCTGCTCATTGCGGCTCTGATGATAGCGAATCTCGCCGCTGAATTGCTGCAATGCCTGCCCAACCCCGGCAACATTGCCGTGCCCGAAAATCCCCCAGACGCCAGCGAAGAAAGGATTTTCTACACCATCACGGGAGACATACTGCCTCGATAGATACAGGACGAGAGCTTGTGCAGTTGTAAGTCGTCTCTTTTCAGTCATAAGAACCTCTACTTCAATTGAAAACCTGCTTCATCTAATCGTTCCCGCAGGTATTGTTTCCATTTATCTGTGTCGTCTACTTCTTCAAATAGCACTCCGTCCAGGTCGGATGGTCTCTCGAAGTTCGGGAAAACCCTGTCAGGTTTCTTGAAAAGCACAAACACGTTTTCCCAGCCGAGATAGCCGTAGAAAAAACCAAGTTCTAGAACTACGTTCTGCCGCGCCCGAAATTGAAGTGAGTGAGCACCAACATTTGGAGCATCAAACTGGAATCTTCCGGCTCCCATATCGTCAGCCGTAATTAACGCAATGGCAAACTTTGTGTCGCCTCCCCACGCGAGGAACTTCTGAAACAGAGAACTATGCTTGTTGTCCATTTTGCTGAGGATAATAGGTTTAACGCCAAGTTGGAGCAAGTATTCCTCGACCTCATCCCGTAAATCAGTATCATGTCCATGAACGATGAATACTGACGTGGGAGACACTTCGTCAGAATCTGTTGTTTCCTTCTTTCGAATCTCTTCCGCAGCCTCCCGCGCAATGAATCTTGTCTCGGAATCCTTCAGTTTCGTCTCAACATTTGCGGTAGAAGCAAGCGATTTTAGACGTTCAATTAAGAAAGCCTCAATAGCGCGGTTACCATCACGAAGATCAATGTACTGGTGCCTTTTAAGCCGGAATGGAATTTCAGTGTCTTCAAGCAATACAGGAACGATTGCCCCGCCACTAGCGATAGCATAGGACAACTCATCCATTACGTTTTCGGAGGCTGTACTATGGCTAGACAAAAAAATAATCAGACCGATTGCAGATCGAAGAGCATCTTCTATCGCAGAATCCCACCTCTCACCCGGGGTGATTGCAAATTGGTCTACCCATAAATTGATGTTAGCCTCTTGAAGGCGACGAACGATCTCAAGTACTCGCGCACTATCGCGCCTTGCATAACTAACGAAGAAGTATGGCTTCGGAACTGAACTCATTGCCTACCCTCGAGGCTCCATCCCATGATGCACAATTGGCAGACGGGGATCCTGCCATGTCCAGGTATCCTTCACCCAGGCATAGGCCGGATCATCGCTGTTGGCGAGGGACTGCGCCGAACCCGCCAGGAAGTTCAGGTAGTAGGTCGTGTAGCCGTGTGCGCTGACCACTGGATGATAGCCTTCCGGGACGAGCACGGCGTCGTGATGCTGCGCCATCATCAGGCCGTCAATGCTGCGCTCATCGTTATAGACACGCTGGTAGGCATAGCCGCCAGGATTGTCGATTTTGTAGAAGTAGATTTCTTCCAGATCTGCTTCCAGCAGATTGCCGTCGTCGTCTTCGCGATGCACGTCGTGTTTGTGCGGCGGATAGCTGCTCCAGTTACCGGACGGCGTGTAGACTTCCACGCAGACGATGCGATGGCAGTTGAAGCCCGGCGGGATGATTCCATTGATCTGACGGGTGGCGTTGGCACCGCCGCGAATCTCGATGCTAGCCATGTCCGGCGTGACCAACTGCGTCGGGAAATCCTGATCGGTAGGAACCCAGCAGGAGGCAAATTCAAAGTCATCGGTGAGCGCTTCGATCTCGAATTCCTTGTTGCGCGAGAGATACAGCGCGTATGGCATGCCGCTGAAGACATTCGGACGCCGTCCCACGTTGGTGAAGTCACCATCGGTAGTCTTGATATTGCAACGACCGCCGAGGATGACGATGGCATTTTCGTGATCGCGCGTGTTGTCACCGTAGGTCTGCCCCTTGTTCAGGCGCATTGCCGACATGTTGAGATATTCCCAACCCGCCGCTTCGGCATTCACCCGCGCAAACTCCCCGGTTCCACCTGTGTCCTGCGATTTGATGAGCATTGTCTCTGAAGTGTATTGCATGGTATTGATCCAACCTCTCGTTCAGTGTTGTTTCAACCAGTTCAGGCTGCTGGCGAGTTGTTCTTGCAGCAACTCCCGCCAATTGCCCGTTTTTTCCGGCGTGAAAGGATCCGGCCCCGGTACAGTGCATTCCAGGACGAGGGCATAGTCGTAGTGGATATCGCTGAGCGCCGCCAATTGCGCGTCAAAATCCGTATGCCCCGCGCCAATGCCCTGACGATTCGAATCCGCCGCGTGATACAACCACAACTGTTTGCCCGTCTGAAGAAGTGCGCCCGCCGGATCCGCTTCTTCAATATTCATATGGTAGGCATCCAGCAGCACGCCGACATTTTCAGCATCAACATCCTGGATAAACTGCAAGGCTTCGGCATGATTGTGAATCTGGTGCGTCTCGTAACGATTGAGCACCTCAAAGACAATCCGCAGATTCACTTCAGCGGCGCGTTCAGCAATCCTGGCTACGCTCTCGCGCAAGAGAGCATCTTCTTCTGCCTGGGTGCTGAGCGGCTGGATACGCCCAACCAGCCCATGACACGACACCAACGGTTCACCCAATTCCGCCGCGAAATCGAGCAAGCGATAGTAGTAATCGACTGCCTCGCCGCGGACAGTTGGCTCCGGGTGCGCGATATCCGCATCAGCGGGAGTAAGTGAAAAGACCGAGAGGCCATGATCGTCCAGGATGCGCCTTGCTTCCGCACTGCTATACAGCCGCAGGTCGCCGAGCAATTCCACGCCATCCAGCTCGAGCGCAGCGAGACGTTGCGCAGTGGTCTCCAGCGGCTCAGCGCCGAATGTCCACGTGCAGACGCCGTACTGCATCTCAGTCCAGCCCGCCATAGGGTTCGACAAACCGCAGCACTTCATCCATCGTCGGCATGAAATTGGCGCAGCCGTGCTGCGTCACCACGATGGCACCGCAGGCATTGCCCAACCGTGCCGATCTGTACCAGCCCCAATCATTGACATAGCCGTAGAGGAAGCCACCACCAAAGGCATCCCCCGCGCCAAGGATGTTGGTGATTTCCACCGGGAAACCGGGAGCTTCGATGATTTCACCATCTGGCAGGTGAATTTTCGCCCCCTCCGCACCGACTTTTTCGACGACAGCATCCAGGTTGAAGCCCAGCATCTGCTCGATATTGCTGCGGCTGTCTCCCTCAACCTTCGTGTCCGAAACTTGCGAGTGGGTCAGCGACATCTTCGCGGGGTCGTCCAGCATCGCGGCGTTGATCTCATCTTCCGTGCCAATGACAACATCCACCAGCGGCAACACCGCACGGATTTGCACACCGAACGCCCGCACGTCATGCCACTGATCCGGACGAAAATCGATATCCAGCACCACCTTGGCGCCAGATTTACGCGCTTGCTCCGCCGCAAACATCGTCGCGCTGCGGCTCGGCTCCTTGCTCAGGTTCGTTCCGGCGAACTGGAAGACCTTGCAATCTGCGATGGGCGCTGCCAGCACATCGTCAATCGTCAGGTTGATGTCCGCCGCGTTGTCGCGGTAGTAAACCAGCGGGAACTTATTCGGCGGTTCGATGCCAAGTACCACTGCACTGGTACGATGCGCTGCCTTGGTCGGGATGAACTGCGTCTCGACCCCTTCTTTATCAAGGAAATCGACGATGAAGCGCCCGACCGGGTCTTCCCCGATAGCCGTCAACAGCGCGGTTTTCAGCCCCAGGCGACGCCCCCCCACGCTGATATTGGTTGGTGAGCCACCTACATAGGCCGCGAAACTGCCGATTTGCGAAAACGGCGTCCCGACATCGTTCGAGTACAGGTCGATGGAACTGCGCCCCATGTGCAAGGTATCGTACGTCTTCGTCATCGCTGCACACCTATTCCGCAATTTCGCTGAGCTTCACTGGACAATTCTCCTGGAAGGATCGCCGCGCCGCCTGCGCCATCACCACAGGCACACGCCCATCCATACCTGTGACGGGTACGGGTTTGTCTTCCGCCACAGCCTCCACAAAAGCACGCAGTTCATTTTCGTAGGACTGCATGTAGCGTTCCAGGAAGAAATTCAGCGGCAAACTGGCACGCCTTACCGAGTTCGCGCTCTGGATCGTGACAGCATCGGGATAGAGGTTCTCATTAGTGGCGCTGCCTTCACTGCCGAAGACTTCTACGCGCTGGTCATAGCCGTAGACCGCCTTGCGACTGTTGTCGATGGTGCCGATTGCGCCGTTAGCAAATTTCAGCGTGACGAGCGCCGTGTCGATATCCCCTGCTTGTCCGATGGCTTCATCCACCAGCACGGCTCCGGCAGCGTAAATCTCTTCCACCTCGCCGAAGAGAAAACGCGCCATATCGAAGTCGTGGATGGTCATATCGAAGAAGATGCCACCGGACACCTTGACATATTCAATCGGTGGTGGGCCAGGGTCGCGGCTGACGATGTGCAGCAGATGCGGCATGCCGATTTCTCCCTGTGTGATCGCCTGCTGGATGCGCATGAATGAGGGGTCAAAGCGGCGATTGAAGCCAATTTGCAGCTTCACCCCGGCCTGCTCCACCGCTGCCAGCGCTTCATCAATCCTGTCCAGTTCAGCGGCAATCGGCTTCTCACAGAAGATGTGCTTTCCGGCACGCGCACAATCGATCATGAAGGGCGCGTGCGTATCAGTGGACGATGCGATGATGACTGCATGCACATCGTCACGCCCGATGGCCTCTCGATGATTCACCGTGTGGTGCGCGATGTCATATTGCGCCGCGAGTTCCACCGCCGCTATTTCGTAGGCATCCGCGACGGAGACGATTCTTGCATTCGGGATGGCGCTCATCACGGCCTGCGCATGGACTTTGCCGATGCGACCAGCACCAATCAACGCCAGATTCAACGTCATGTTTCGCTTCCTTCCCGGTCAATCCGGGGGTGGCAGGGCGTTCACAACGCCCCACGAATGGATCATACTTATTGTTCGCGCCGCGCCATTTATCTCAATCTTCTTCGATTTCGGCGCTGCGCTTGAGCACCTCCGGCTTCAGAGGTGCGTGCCCGTCTTCATCTTCGCGCTCTTCATGAACACCCTTCGCCAGATCAGCGACGGCATTATCCGCCGTGAATTCGCGCAGTTCATGCTCCAGGCGTTCCAGTTCATCACCGCCAGACATCATGCGGATCATCTCTTCGCGCGAGAGTTCGGCCTTGGTGAACGTCCCCAGCGTCTTACCGCGCTTGAGGATGGTGAATCGATCGCCGATGGGGTAGGCGTGGTGCGGATTATGCGTGATGAAGATCACGGAAACACCGCGCGCACGCGCCTGGGCGATGTAGCGCAGCACTGTGCCCGCCTGTTTCACACCCAGCGCCGAGGTCGGCTCATCCAGAATGAGTACCTTCGCGCCGAAGTAGACCGCACGCGCAATCGCTACCGACTGGCGCTCACCGCCTGAAAGAGTGCCGACAGGCTGTTCTGGATCGCGGATGTCGATGCCCATTTTGGCCATCTCTTCGCGCGCGATGTCATTGGCTTTGGCGACATCAAAACGACGGAAGGGCCAGAAGCCCCTGGTTGGCTCGCTACCCAGGAAGAAATTGCGCGAGATGCTCATCAACGAGACCATGGCCAGATCCTGGTAGACTGTCGCAATCCCATGATCTAGCGCGTCGCGCGGGGAGTTGAAGTCCACCGGCTTCCCATCAACGAGGTATTGGCCTTCGCTGGGCTTATGCACGCCGGAAAGTGTCTTGATGAGCGTGGATTTACCCGCGCCATTATCCCCCAGGAGGCACATCACCTCGCCGGGCATAATCGTCATGCTGACATCGCTGAGGGCGATCACGCTGCCAAAATATTTGGAGACGTTGCGTACTTCGATAGCGGGAGTGGTCTTATTCATCATCGGCCTCCCAGCGCTTGTCTACGAACGTAGTTATTCACCAGCACGGCCACGATAATCAACGCACCCAGCACAACGCGGAACAACTCAGAGTCGATGCCCGCTGCCGGCACGCCCAACCGCACCATGCCATAGATCAGTGCGCCCAGCGCCCCACCGATGACGGAACCATACCCACCGGTGAGCAACGTGCCGCCGATTACGGCTGCGGAAATCGCAAAGAGTTCCTGCAAATCGCCGCGCAACGCCGCCGCGCTCTGGATGCCGAAAACCTGAATTTGACCGAGGAGCCACGCCGCAGCCGCCGTCGTCATGAAGAGGGAAATCTTCACGCGGTCAACCGGAACACCCGTGTTGCGTGCTGCATTTTCGTCACCGCCGACGGCGAAAATCCAATTGCCGAAACGTGTGCGCAGTAGCACCCAGGTCGCGATAGCGATGAGTGCCAGCCACCAGAGGATCGACACATCGAAATCGGTCGTTGAAGTGATGGTAACGGTCTCCCCTGTGAAGGAGGTGCGCTCTGTCACCCGTTCCAGGCTAATGAATGCGGAATGGAAGAGAGGACGCCAATTCTGCCAGCCATCCACCTTCTGCGCGAGGGCATCCACATTCGACGTGCCAGCGGCAGCCAGCGACAGCGCAATCGTCGCGCCGCGAACCGCGAAAAGCGAACCGAGTGTGATGATGAATGAGGGCAGTTTCGTGCGGACAACCAATAACCCGTTGAAGAAGCCAATCCCCAGCGCGATCAAGAGCGACAGGAGCATAGCGATGGGCAGCGGGAGGCCATAGGTGGCGGCAAAAATCGCCGTAGCCATCGTGGACGCGCCAATTGTCGAACCTACGGAGAGATCAAATTCTCCGGCGATCATCAGGAGCGTCACTGCGACAACCAGAATGCCGAGTTCGGATGCGGTCTCCAGAAAGAGGGATGCACCGTTCACCCCGGCAAAATCAGCCCCGGCTGCAAATGCAAAGAAAATCCAGATGACGACGACACCAGCGAGCGCGCCTACTTCCGGTCGCCGCAAAATGCGCTGCACGAGGCTGGCCTGCTTGACGCGCTCATCTCCTGGTTTTTGTTTCTGTACGGTACTCGTTGCGGATGCCATCTCACAATCCAATCAATCAAATAACTCTAATTTCGTCCATCAGGGAGTGAGCGACATTGCGTCGCCCACTCACCGTTGCTATTGGTGTAGGACAATGTACTCTACGGGGCTTAGCGTGTACCGCGCGCGCTGTATTCAATCACAGCTTCTGCGTTCTCTGCGGTCACGAAACCGGGGCCGGTCAGAACAATGGTGCTGCCGGGTGTGTTGAGGTTATCGAGGTAGAGGTACATATAGGTCACACCAAGGTAGCCCTGGGTGTACTGCTGCTGGTCGATGGCGAACAGCATTTCGCCGTCAGCAATCGCGGTCAGCACTTCCGGCGAGAGGTCGAAGGTTGCCAGAGCCACGACACCGACCAAGCCGTTGTCGCGCAGGGCACCCAGCACCGGAACCGCACCCGTCGGACCGAGGGTAAAAATGCCGTTGATGCTCTCATCTTCTCCGAGCGCTGCCAACACACGATTCTGCGTTTCGGTGGGATCGTTGAGGTCAACTTCCAGAACCTCAGCGCTGCCGCCCGCTTCTTCCATCGCATCGGTGAAGCCCTGGCAGCGCAGATCAAGCGCCACGTTGCCGACTTCCTGGTTCACGCAGAGGGCATTGGTCACGCCAGCTTCCGCCATACGCTGACCGCCGCCGAAGCCTGCTTCGTATTCCGTCTGCCCGACATGGGCGATCACGCCGAGTTCTTCGGCGACATCACTGCCGGAGTTGATGCTGATGACCGGGATGCCTGCATCAATCGCTGCGGTGATCGATTCTTCCAGCGCCGACGGGTCGGGGTTGGAGACAATCAGACCGTCCGGAGCGCTGGCAACCGCCGCATCAATCAACTGCGACATGGCCACCATATCGAAGGTTTCCGGAGCCTGGTATTCGGTTTCGACGCAGTCGAGATCAGCATCGGCGTCGTCCACGCCGTTCTTCACGACCGACCAGAAGGGATCGGATGCCTGACCGTGAGTGACCACCACGATACGATACGTGGTTTCGCATTCCTGGGCGGCGCTGGGGAAAACGGCGACGGCACCCACGATGAGCGCCAGAACGACCAACAAACGAACTGCTTTCTTCATGAAACACCTCTCACAATACTTAAGGTCAACCCAAAATATTCTGCCAGTGTGGAGGGGTTGGCTCCGCACGGCGCACATAGAATTAACATATCGCGGCGCTATTGTCAATAAAACTTGAAAAAGCACTCCAAATCTGATAATTTGTTGGCTATTGTGCAACGAATGACGGGGTAGGAACCGCATATGCGCGAAATTCAATCACTCGCTCGGGGGGTACAGATCATTGACTTGCTCGTCAATTCCTGCCGCCCACACAGTATCACCGAACTTGCCGCCGCGCTGGAGCTGGATAAGAGTAGCGTATCACGACTCGTACGCACGCTGGAAAACTATGGATATGTGCAGAAAGCCAACGGCTCCCGCAAGTACACGATTGGCAAGCGTATGTTTGCCATCGGCCTGCAACTGACCAACCGCCACGCTGTGCGCGAGACGGCCAAGCCCTACCTGGATTACCTCGCTACAGTTACCGGGGAGTGCGCTCATATCGGGGTCTATTCGGCGGGTAAGGCGCTGGTGACCGATGATGTACAACCGGAGACCTCTCTGTTGCGGGTCATCGGCAAGTCAGGACGGCACATCAACCTGCACAACACGGCAGTAGGTAAGGGGCTGGTCGCTTACGGAGATTTCCCCATTCCTGAAGAATTCCCGGCGCTGACCCCCAGGACGATCACTGATCCGGAATTATTCGCAGAGGAATTACAGCGCGTCCGTGAGCAGGGGTATGCCCTGGATGATGAAGAGAATGAACCGGGCGTGCGCTGCATTGCAGCCCCGGTCTTCGATATGGTGGGCGTGACAGTCGCCTCCGTCGGCATCTCTGGCCCGACGGTGCGCGTCACCGATGAACGCATTGAGCAGCTCGCGTGCGCGGTGAAAGAAGTGGCGCAGCGTCTATCCAGAGAATTGGGATTCCGGGGCGAGACACCCTCTTGACAAACGCATCTACCCGAGTAGAATCATGATTGTACAAGTTTTCACAGAATAGTTCCGTTGTTGATGGTCTCGTTTAATTCACCACGTAAAGGACGGTGACCAAACATGGGAACGAAGTATTTCGTCAAGTTCATCGGCGACAAGCATGTGACCGTCGCAGTTGCCCGGAATGAAGAGGAAGCGCAGACCCTGTCCCGCAACCACTTCGAAGAAACGACCGAAACCTTCTACAATTGGGTTCGTTCGAATACACAGCCCCTCAGCGGCCACACGCGCTGAGATACCGAACAGAGTAGCCTCGAGCAGCAGAAAGCGCCTCCAGCACCGGGCGCTTTCTTGTTTTCTGGGGATTGGTGACGCTCCCCACGAACAAATTCGGGGGCTTCTGTTGCACGCTTGCCCCGATGGGCTACGTTATGCAACACGGACACGGCCTGCACGATGTTGCAAATGTTTTCTCAGCTTACCCTGCCTCCGCATTGCATATATTATTTAATATTTTAGCGCAGCGTATTTTGCCCGACAATTTCCGCGACAAAATCCAGCCACACGCACCACGCGCCTTATCTCCCCTCAGGTTGTGCCTGATCTATGCCGACGGATGAGCAGCTGGTTTGAGCGTCTCGCAAGCCTCATGGGTCGTCAGGAAGAAGTGATCCTTGCCAAGGCGGTCGACAAAGCCGATGCGCTTCAGCCGATCCATCACCGGGCCTTTGACCTCCGCCATGTAGAAGCCGATGCCGTTATCTGCCAGGTACTTATGTAGTTCTTCCAGCACTTCCAGCGCACTGGTGTCAATGTAGTTGACGGCATTGCAGACCAGCACAAAATGCTCGATCTCCTGGTGATCCGCCACCTGACACAAGACCATATCTTCCAGATACTGCGCGTTGGGGAAGTAGAGGCTCTCATCAATGCGCAGGGCCAGTATGTTGGGATACGTTTCAACGTCATGGCGCAACACATTGCGATACTCTTCTGTGCCCTCAATGCGGCCGACAACTGCGACATGGGGACGGCTCGTATGCCAGAGATAGAGCGCAATCGAGACCCCTGCCCCAACGAATATGCCGACTTCAATACCCAGTTCCAGCACTGCGACGAAGGTGATTAGCAGCGAGATCGCGTCGGACTTGCTGTACTTCCACGCATGCGTGAACGCTTCGACATCCACCAGCGAGGCAACCGCCACGACCACAATTGCCGCCAGCACAGCGTTCGGCAGGAAATAGAAGAGCGGCGTCAAAAAGACCACCGTAAGCAAGACCAGCCCTGCTGTGATCAACGAGGCCAGCCCGGTATTGGCTCCGGCAGTGAAGTTGACCATCGAACGGCTGAATCCACCTGTAACCGGATAGCCCCCGGTAAAACTCGCGCCCAGATTGGCCGCGCCCAGGGCGATCAATTCCTGGTTGGCATCGACCTTCTGGCGTCTCTTGGCAGCCAGAGCCTTCGCGACCGAAATGCTCTCCATATAACTGACGACGCCAATCGTCAATGCAATCGGCAATAGCGCCTGCCAGGTAGCCAGATCGAACTGTGGAGCAGTCAATGGTGGCAACCCTCCGGGAACATCGCCGACAATCGCTACGCCAGCGCTCTCATTCAGGCTGAAAAAATAGACGACAGCGCTGCCCAGCAGCACGATCACCAGGGGGCCAATCTTCGTCAGGCCGACAACCCAGGTCGTCGGCAGCCCCAGGGATTTCAACTGCTTGCCCAGAGCGAATTTGAAGTAGAGTAAGATGCCGATGCTCACCAGCCCGATGAGCAGAGTCACTGGATTCGTCTGCGAGATATTTTCCAGCGCATAGAGAATCAATTCGTGGAAATGCTCGGTGCGCGGGATATTGAAGCCCAACAGGCTCTTCAATTGGCTGAAGCCAATCACCAATGCAGCAGCACTCGTGAAACCGGATAGAACCGGATGACTGAGGAAGTTCACGAGGAAGCCCACGCGGAAGATTCCCATTGCCAACTGGATCAAGCCGACCAGCAGAGCCAGCGTAATCGCCAGCGCCAGAGTCTCGCTGGTCGAAGCTGGTTCCAGCGCCGCGATCCCGCTGGCAACCAGCAGCGAGACCATCGCTACCGGGCCAACCGCCAGCGCACGACTGGTTCCCAGCAGCCCGTAGATCAGCAGGGGCACGATGCTCGCATAGAGTCCGACTTCGGCGGGTAAACCCGCCAGCAGTGCGTACGCCATGCCTTGCGGGACGAGCATCACCGCCACGATGATCCCGGCGATCAGATCACCGGAGAGGTTCTCTCGCTTGTAATTCAGCAGCCAATCGGTGAACGGAAAATAGCTCCGCAAGTTGAAACGCTCTGAAACTGGCTCCCGTGCCTGTGTTGCCATTCGTCTTAACCTTCATCAATTTCTTGCGTACTGAATTCAACGAGAACAGGGGAACGGAAGTCCCCCTATTCCCCTGCTCGATTCGTGGATGAACGTGTGATCGCTGCGAAGCGTCAGGCCGTCGGCAGCACCTGCACCCAGGCCTCTTCACCGTCGGTCAGGTTGACAACATCGTCATACCCCAGGCAGCGCAGGACACTGGCGGCAATGGCCGAGCGATAGCCGCTGGCGCAGTTCGTCACCAGGGTGTGCCCTGGTTCCAGGTGGTTCTTCGCCTCACGCGGCAGATAGCCCAACGGAATGTTGACCGCGCCCTGGATGTGTCCTTCGTCGTATTCCGTCTTACCGCGCACATCAACGACAACCAACCCATTGGCCTGGATGCGTTCCGCAAGTTCCTGCGAGTTGATCTCGGTTGCCTGTGCCATCTCACCATTGATGACATCTTCGGCGGCGAAGTAGCAGGAGAGATTATCCACCCCAATTGAGCGCAGAGTCGTCATCACTTCGTCAGGATTTGCGCCTTCGGGCACGATCACGTAGACGGGTTCTTCGTAGTTCACGAACCAACCGACGTAATTGACGTAGCCCTGATTGGTCATGGGAATGTTGATCGTGTTGGGGATGTAGGCGCGTGCGTAGTCTTCCTTCGCACGCAGATCAATCACCAGAGCACCGCTCTCGATGGTCGCATCCAGGGAATCGCGATCCAGTTTCGTGAGTTCCGGCATATCACGCACCAGAGCCGGGCCTTCTTTGTTGACCTTCTTCATCTGTGCGAAGTAGAAGGGAGCTTCCGGCTGGCCGTCGAGCAGCCATTCGACGAACTGATCTTCATCCTCATGCTGGAAGGCCGGGTTGAAGAGCTTCTCGTAGCCCAGTGTCGTGGACGGAATTGCGCCCAATGCCTTGCCGCACGCGCTGCCTGCGCCGTGTGCCGGCCAGATTTGCAGGTAATCCGGCAATTCCTTGAAACGCGCAATCGACTTGAACATCTCGCGTGCGCCGGGTTCCTTGGTGCCTTCGATACCCGCAGCTTCTTCCAACAAATCAGGACGACCAACATCGCCGACGAAGAGGAAATCCCCGGTGAAGACGCCCATCGGCTTATCCGCACCGGCAGTATCCGTCACCATGATGCTGATGTGTTCCGGGGTATGCCCGGGGGTATGCAGAATCTCGACCTTCACATTGCCAACCATGAAGGAATCGCCATCGTTGACCAGCACGACGTTGCCATCGTCAACGAACTGGTATTTCCAGTTCTCGTCTCCTTCGTCGCTCAGGAAGAGGGTCGCGCCCGTCGCCGCTGCCAATTCACGGCTGCCGCTGACGTAATCCGCATGAATGTGCGTTTCGGTCACATGTGTGATGTTCAATCCTTCGGCTTCGGCGGCATCAAGGTACTGCTGAATGTCGCGTGCGGCGTCCACCACCATCGCTTCGCCCGTTGCAGAGCAGCCGACGAGGTAGCTGGCCTGTGCGAGCGCTTTGTCGTAGAAGTACTTCAGTAACATGGTTTCACATCCTTACCTGCTTAGATTTGCGTATACTGTCGGGGAAATGGGCGCTTACTCTAAGGGCAAACCAGCGGACATCCAGGCGAACGTGCCGCCATTCAGATTATATACGTCTTTGAAGCCAGCCTTGACCAGTTGGCTGCACCCGCTGCGGCTACGGTTCCCGCTCGCGCAGATCACCACAATCGGCTGATCCTGGGGCAGCTCATCCGCCCGGCTGCTGATCTCATTCAGCGGAATGTTGATCGCGTGCGGCACGTGACCGCGTGCGAATTCGCCAGCCGTCCGTACATCCACCAACAGATGTGTGGTGCCATTCTGCACGTAGTTTGCATGATAGCTCTGCACATCCAGTGCCTGATATGCCGGAGACTGCGAACGTCCGAAAAATTGCATTCTCTAACTCCCGTTACCTGTTTCGCGTACTATGGCTCTGAGTGTAGTGCAAATACCCCTGGCGGTATGAGATTCAATGCCTAATGCGCGCCATTAGCCCCACTAATGTCAACCCATGCTTGCACCTGTTTCTGAGCATATATCTACATGACAGGCGTTATCGCAGCACCATGCCAGATATCACAGTATTGTGATTACAGTCTTCTTACCGAGAAACCTCAACACTTTCATCATAGACTTACGGCGTATTGTATGGATGGGTGAAGATTGGCAACAAGGAGAAGTTTCATGTTCCCTTATCGGTACGCACCTGGAGCCGAGGTATCTGGTGCTGCAATGACCGCGATTTTCAATCACTACCGCCGCGAAGCCGTGATTTCGTCCGTGCGAGCACACAACATGGACGAACTCGATCCCGAAACCTGGTACCCGGTAGACGATTTCATCAATCTGCTCAAGGACTGGATGGAACAACCGAATTCAATGACGAACCTCGTCAGCGTCGGAATGGCAATCATCTATCACATCGAGCCGAGCGATGAGGTGCAAGACCTGGATGCCGTCCAGAAGCTGCTCTTGCTGGGCGACTTCCACACTGCGCACCACCGCGGCAGCGGCGTCGGGAGCTATACCGTCCGGCAGGTCGCTGACCGACACATCGAATTCGTCGAGAATACCGTGTGGCCTGACGACATGATTTACGGATATCTATACGGAGCCGCCCAGCGCTACCTGGATCATGGCTCGTATTTCACGCTGCGCTACGACGACCAGCACAAGCGCCAGGATTTCGGTGGCGACTCCACCCTGTTCCACCTCACGTGGGAATAATCCGGAGGATCAACACATGGATACGCCCGTAGTCACTTCGTCGGACAATACCCCCACCGGACAATCAGCCCTGCGTTTGCGTCCGCTGCTGCTGATCCCGATGATCCTTCTGGCAATTGCCCTGGCGCAGGTTCTCTTCCGCAGCAACCAGGATCGGCTTGAAACGCAGCACTTCGACAACCAGGTGAGCAACCTGCAAATCGCCTACGAACAGCTACTGGAAGGGTACGAACGCTCCGCACAGATCATCTACGATGAGGTCATCAACCAGCCGGAAGTGCTTTCGCTCTTTGCAGGGGCATATGGTGCGTCGGTCGAGGAGCAAGAAGCCATTCGTGATGAGTTGTACAGCCTGCTAATCGACGAATATCAACGGCTGGAAGAACTCAATCTGCGGCAGTTGCACTTTCATCTGCCGAACAACTACAGCTTCCTGCGCTTCCATCGTCCGGAACGCTGGGGGGACGACCTGACCGATGTGCGTTATACCATCATGGTCGCCAATCGCGATCTGACGACCATTACCGGGTTCGAAGAAGGCCGCATCTACAATGGGTTTCGCTACCTCTTCCCGCTTTTCTGGGAAGACGAACACATCGGCAGCGTAGAAACCAGCGTTTCCTTCGTGGCCATCCAACAGGACTTGAACGAATCGCTGCGCGGCGGTACGACCTTCCTGCTGCGTTCCGAGGTTGTGGACGCGAAAGTCTTCGAAGATGAACAGAGCAACTATGTCGTCAGCGACATCACTGAGGAATACGCCTACGACCGCGCCGTGCTGGAAACCTACGAAGACGACGACATGCCCCTGGAGACGATCCAGGCCATCAACGCAACCTTCGGCGACGACATTCGTCAACGGCTGAGTAGCGGAGAATCCTTCGCAACGTATGTGAATGTGGATGACGAAGATTACGTTACGTCCTTCTTCGCCGTCAACAACGTACAGGGTGACCAGGTCGGCTATGTTGTTTCCTACGAGCAAGACAGCTTCATCCCCAACAGCCGAACGAGTTTCTTGATCAGCCAGGTCGCCATGGGCGTCCTCGGTTTAGGTGCCATCATCTTCTTCTGGTATCTGGATCGCAGCACGGCTTTCATCAACCGTCAGCGCAACCAACTCGCCGAGCAAAATGTCCAGCTAGAGCAGACCAACCGCGACCTGGATGTCGCCCGACAACAGGCCGAAGCGGCCAACCAGCTCAAGAGTCAGTTCCTCGCGAACATGTCGCACGAGCTGCGCACGCCGCTCAACGCGATTCTCAACTTCTCGCGCTTCGTCAGCGAGGGCATGTTGGGCGAAGTCAACGCCGAACAGGTTGAGACCCTGGGCAAGGTCAATGATAACGGCAAACACCTCTTGAGCCTCATCAATGACTTGCTGGACATCTCCAAGATCGAAGCGGGACAGTTGAAGTTGTTTGTCGAAGACAACATCGACATGAACAAGCTCTTCACATCCGTCAGCGATGTCGCGGAGACACTGCTGGCCGACAAGCCCGTACAACTCATCACCGAGGTCGATCCGGAACTGCCGCCGCAGTTGGGCGACAAACGACGGTTTCGCCAGATCATGCTGAATCTGGTCTCAAACGCCTGCAAATTCACGGACGAAGGAAGCGTCACGCTGTCCCTGCGCCGTGACGGCGACCATATCGTCTTCAGTGTGAAAGACACCGGGCCGGGTATCGCACCAGAGGACCATGAAACCATCTTCGATACCTTCCACCAGACGGCACACGGCATCAAGCAAGGCAGCGGCACCGGACTCGGCCTGCCCATCTCACGACGCCTCGCCGAAATTCACGGCGGATCGCTCTGGCTGGAAAGTGAGCCTGGGCAGGGCGCAACTTTCTACGTCCGGCTGCCGATTGCGTCCGAAGGTCTCGCCTCCTTGAAACATGAGCAGGAAGCGCTTGTTCCTGCTTAAGTATAGATACGTAGTCACGATCAGTTTGGGAGAAGTGCCATGCAGTTATTGGCAAATAAACGCATCTTCATCGTGGAAGATAATCTTGCGAACCGCGCCATTGAGCAGATGATTCTGGAGCGCAACGGCGCCAAGACCGCCATCGAACGCTACGGAACCGAGACGATTGAGCGTCTGCAAGCCTTCGCTCCGGTGGATATCATCATCATGGATTTGATGCTGCCGGATGGAGTCAGCGGATTCGATGTGACGGACGAGATTCGCAAGCATGAGGCCTTCGCCGATGTGCCTGTCGTCGCCGTTTCCGCCAGCGATCCAGCGGAAACCGTCCCCATCGCCAAGAAAAAGGGCTTCGCAGGCTTCATCAGCAAGCCGATTGATTTCGACCAGTTCCCGAAGCAAATCGCGCGCATCCTCGATGGCGAAGCCGTCTGGTTTGAAGGAGATTGATGGGATGTCCATTCATGCGCTCTTGATCGAAAATGACCATGACAGCATTGAGGTGCTCAAGCGTGTCTTGCAGATGGAAGGTGCGCGGTGCAGTTGCTACGAGAAAGGCACAGATGTCGATCCATCGATTCTGGATACGGTAGATGTCGTCTTCCTGGATCTCGATCTGCCCGGTATGGATGGCTATGAAATCTACGACATCCTGCGCAATCACTACCAGATGCAGGTTCCCATCGTAGCCTATACCGTCAACACCAATGAGAAAGCCACGACGCGCAGCCTGGGATTCAACGGGATGATCGCCAAGCCGCTGGATGCCTCCTGTTTCAGCGAACAGCTTCAGCGCATCCTGGCCGGGCACTTCGTCTGGGAAGACTGCTAGCCCCCATTTTACACTTGCACACAGTCCGAGGTGTTCCTGTTCCGACTTGGAGACAGGGACACCTCAATCTCACCTCAAGCTGCGGCTGTGGCTCACCGCCGGGATTCAGCCGGGCGATTGTTGCGCGTGAAGAGCAGCGGGTCTACGTAATCCTTCAGAAGACGAGCGAGGTTGGTTCCGGGCCAATCTCCGGGGCGCACTTCCAATACAGTCGTCGGGCTGATGTCGTAATGCAGGTGGGCGATGTAGCGTCCCCCGCCCGTTCCGATTTCGCCGATTTGATCCCCACGACGCACACGATCGCCAGCACGAACACGCACATTCTGCATATGCCCGTAGCGCGTGTACGTCACAAGACCATTCAAGCCCTGCAGCGGATCATGTTTGATGACGGTGACATTGCCCCAGGGAATCAGATTCGCCTGGTAGGTTACAATACCGCTGGCAGGCGCGTAGACGGGCACGCCGATGTCATCGTTGCCGCCGCGTCCCACATTGAGGTCAACCCCTGTATGGTATGAACCGAAGTTGGCGATGTAATTTGGAGCTGTATCCGAACCGAAGCCTGTTGCATCCCGCCAACCAGCAGGCCACAATTGGGTGCCGCGTCTTTCCTGTACCGTCCCCACTGGCGAGTCATAGCCATCAGCGATGTACACGCCATCAATGATCCAATCCCCGCTGTTGGGTGGCTCTGGTTCCTCTGGCTGCGGTTCATCAACCACCACGATGCGCCGGAAACGGATCGCATCGAAGGCAATCTGCTTGCCCGCCTCGCCCGTCACATCATTGAGGAAGACCTTGCCTGCATTGCGTTGGTTGCTCTCCAGGTCGAAAATGCCCAGGGCAACCCAACGGTTGCGGTTCGCGGATTGGTTGATGTCGATAACGACTTCGGTGTTGGTTCCGCGGATCCCATGCACCTTGTAGCGTGCACGCTCTGTGCTGGCATGCCGCTGTGGGATGAAAGCGGCGATCTCATAGCGCCCTGCTTCGCTGATTTCGGTGCGCCACTCTGCCCAGACCGTGCTGACGGCGGGTTCGGTTTCTTTATAGAGCACCTTCCAGCCCCAGGTACCCTGAAACTCGCTGAACTCCGGTTGTCCGGTATACGTACCGCTGCGGAATCCGCTGTCTTCCGGGCGCACAATGACCTCATCGGCGAAGTTGTCGGGCGGTTGTACGGGTTCGCTGGGGTCGACCAGCACGGGCAGATTCACGGCATTGAACTGCGAAATCACCCCATAGCGCCACCAGCTCAGCCCCTGGGCACCATAGCGCCCGGTCGCAATTGAATGTGCTGCATTCTGGTCAATCAAAGGAGCATCCCCTTGCAGCACCGGGATCACAGGGCGTCCATAGCTGCCCCAGGTCTCATAAACGGATTGCAACGTCTCTTCGGGGGTCTTGCGGAAGGTGTACCAGTAGCTCTGCGGATGCACGCTGTTGACGAAGGGGAACCACTCCTGTGGGAAGATGCTGGCGAAATGCTGCGGACGCGGGTCGATGCTGAGGCCAATGTGGAATGAGCCGCCCGTCTGGCGACGCACGAGCAGCATGAACGGGCGAATCCCTTCGCGTCCACCCTGCCAGAAACCCGCATACGGCTCGACATCCAGGATCATAGAGCGCACACCCGGTCGCCTGCACACCGCCGCGATGATCGCCGCTTCATTCTCCGGATCGAGTCCGGTGGGAACACACCACGCATGGAATTCCAGTCCATAGCGCCCCAGCACATCGACCCAGCGATCGACATCCGCCACGCCATTGATGGCCATCTCGCTGCGGTCGAAGCGTCCCATCCAGTTCGCGCCGTCGCTGGTCTTCACCCAGACCTGCTTCACATTAGGAGCCTGCTGGCGGATGTTCTCGGCCAACTGCTCGATGCTCGTCTCCGCGACGCTATCCCCCTTCCAGTGCCAGACCGCAATCTTGCCATCGTAGGGCGTCTCCGTGCGATCCGGATTCACGCCGACTGTCGGCTCAAAGTCGATTACATCGCCAGAAACCCAGCCCGCTGCGCCACGATATTCTACGAAGTACCAGCCGTCGCTGGTGCGCGAATTCGGGTAATAGACCACCAGCGAATAATCGCGCAGGTCGCCGATGTCGCGGTACTGCGTCCCTGGGCCGCTACGCAGGTTGACGTAGGAGAGTTTGGCGGTCGCCAGGGCGGTTTGCCCCACCCCGGCATCAGTTGGCTTGGGCACATCAAGCACGCTGCTCATCAGACGCTTCCTTCCCTGTGTGGTGAACCATGTCTGCCTAGTATAGCCCGAACTTGCCCCTCGCGAGCATTTGTGTTGGGCGATCGTTCGATACGCCCTTCCCAAAAAGGGGACTTGTGCTATACTCACAACAAATCGGGGCATGGCGCAGCCCGGCTAGCGCGCTTGCATGGGGTGCAAGAGGTCGTGGGTTCAAATCCCGCTGCCCCGACACAATGACAACATGATGAAGAAACTCCCGATCACGCAATCGGGAGTTTTGTGTTCGGGTCAATTTTTGGTTAAGCCATCTCGCCAGAATGACTCACTTCCACAACGGTTCCATCACACAATCCTCGATTTTTCTTAATCTCCCTCTGGCATTCCATAACCAATTGTCAGAAATCTTCAAAGAAACTTCACAGGTTTTCGGTAGCCTAATTCGTAGTCGTGGTATCCATTTTGTGGTATAACATGACCTGCGCTCGGCAAAGCGTAAACATTTTTAACGTTGTTCGTTCAAGTTAGGAGCACATATGAAGCACTTGACCAAGTTCCTCTTGCTTGGTGCGATTGTCGTCCTGGTGGGCGCACTGATCGTACCGACCCTCGCTCAGGAAGATGTCGAACCGGGCGAAGGTGGCACCATCATCGAATCCAACATCGGTGATGACCCCAGCACGTTCATCCCTATCATCGGCAGTGACACCACTTCCAGCAGCATCTACACCCGCATGTATCCGGACATCATCGGCCTTGATGACGTAACCTTCGAAGCCGCTCCCGGCGTCCCGCAGTCCATGGCCGCTGGCTGGGAATACGACGAAACCGGTACCGTGCTGACCATCACCCTGCGCGACGACATCGCCTGGTCCGATGGCACGCCCGTCACCGCCGCAGACTACATCTACTCCTACGAGGCAACCCGCAGTGGTGTGATGAACACGCCGCGCACCAGCGTCCTCTGGCAGTTGGCTGACGGCACCAACACGGGTGGTACCATTCACAGCGTGGAAGCCGTGGATGACTTCACCATCGTCGTGCGCCTGGGTACCCCGGTTCGCGATGAAGAAGGCAACCCGGTGCTGAACGATGATGGCACTGTGCAGCTCTCCCCGAACTGCGAAGCCATCAACGACATCAACGACATCACCCCGGTTCCGGCTCACATCTACAGCGAAGCCTTCGGTGAAGATTACTCGGCCATCAACGACGATCCCTACTTCGTCCCGACGACAGAAGATGGTACCCCGGTGGTCTTCGGCCCCTGGACGGATCCCTTCATCGAATTCGGCGTTCAGACCAGCCTGCTGGCAAACCAGGCCTTCCCGGATACCGAACTCGGTTACGTGGCTCCCGGTGAATGGCTGCTGCAGAACGTCGGCGACCAGACCGTCGCTTACGAGCGCTTCCTGGCGGGTGAAATCACCGTCCTGAGCGTTGTCGCCAACCAGCAGAACAACTTCCGCCAGATCGCGGAAGAAGAGGGCTTCCAGCTCATTGAGTACCCGGCCAATGGGTACACCTACATGGGCTACAACCTGGCTGATCCGACCAACCCGCAGCCCGGTCGCGACGAAGAAGGCAACCTGATTGATCAGGGCGTGCACCCGATCTTCGGTGATCTCCGCGTGCGCCAGGCGATCGCCTACGCAGTGGACGTGCGCTCCATCATCGGTACCGCGCCGACCGAAGATGCTGAAGCTACCGGCATCCTCGAAGGCAACGGCTTCCCGATCGCAACCCACAACCACCCCGGTCTGTCCTCCACCGACGACGAACTGGCGGAACTGGGCGTTGAACCGTATCCGTTCGATCAGGCACGCGCCGATGAACTGCTGACCGAAGCTGGCTGGACGGACAGCGACGGCGACGGCGTGCGTGAATGCAACGGCTGCGAAACCGCTGAAGAAGGCACCGTGATGGAATTCGAACTGCTGACCAACAGCGGTAACGTCCTGCGCGAAGCCACGGGCGAGACCATCCGTGCCCAGCTTGCGGAAGTCGGCATCACCGTGAACTTCCAGGCCATCGAATTCGGTACCCTGGTGGACGAACTCCTCGGCCAGCAGTTTGACGCGATCATCATCGGCTGGAGCCTCGGCCTGCCCTTCAGCCCCGGTGGTGGCCTGAATGCCTTCTTCGGCGTCGGCAACGACATCCCGGGCGGTGGCTTCAACACAGGCTCCGTGCAGTTGCCTGAACTGGACGCCCTGGTTGAACAGGCGGACAGCCTCCCGGCTGCTGAAGATGGTTCCTACCCGGCTTGCGACCCCGAAACCCGCGACCAGCTCTACGCTGAAGCGCAGCAGATCGTCTGGGAATACCAGCCGTACCTCTTCCTGTACGCCGGTAACGTGATGGTGGCTGCTCAGCCCGGTGTCGGCAACTTCGACCCGCTGCCGTATAACGCGTCCTGGAATGAAGACGCCTGGGTTGTCGAATAAACCCCGGTTACTTCACACGTAGCAGTGAAAACTGCCGGGAATTCCCGGCAGTTTTTTCTAAACCAAGTTTTCTAGGTGTATCGTATGACACGACATATCATTCGCCGTCTCATTCAGGCGATCCCGACCATTTTCGGCGTGACCATTCTCTCATACATGATCATGGCGGCTGCCCCGGGTGGCCCCGCTGAGTTGCTGACCTTTGGCTTGCAGACCAATGACGATGCGACCAACCCACTACGTGATCAGATCATCGAACGTTGGAGCCTGGATGACCCCTGGCCCATCCAATATCTGACCTGGTTGACAGGCAATGACTGGATGTGGTGGAAGAACCAATGCAGTGCGGACGCAGAAACGGGCGAGGAAGTCTGTGAACAGCGCTATGTGAGTTATGGCGTTCTGCGTGGGGATTTCGGCACGTCCATTCAACGCAAAGTTCCGGTCGCTGATTTGATCGTGACTCGCCTGCCAGCGACGATGGAACTGGGTGTGGCGACACTGTTCATCGGCTTGCTGATTGGCGTGCCCGTCGGCATTATGTCGGCAGTCTGGCGCGGCGGCATCTTCGACAATAGTGCACGCATCTTCGCCGTGATCGGGCAGGCGATCCCGAATTTCTGGTTCGGTTTGATCTTGCTCTTGATTTTCTCGTTCACGCTCAGTTGGCTGCCAAGCGGTCAGCAATGCGACAAAACGCAATATAGCCGCACACCTTGCGGGGAAGTCCCCATTACAGAGCGGCTCAATCACATGATTCTGCCGGTCATCGTGCTGGCATACGGTCCCATCGCCGGGTACTCACGCTATATGCGTACCTCCATGCTGGATACCATCAACAGCGACTATGTGCGCACCGCGCGGGCGAAGGGTCTCTCCCAACGCACCGTCTGGATGCGACATGCCGCTCGCAATGCCTTGATTCCGCTGGCGACATTCCTGGGGCCTGCGATTGTGAGCATTCTCGCTGGCTCGGTCATCGTCGAGCGAATATTCAGTTGGCCCGGACTCGGTCAGTTGTTCTTCAGCGCGATTTCGGCGCGTGATTACCCGATTGTGATGGCGTCTGTCTTGATCAGCGCTGTTCTTACGATCATCGCCTATATCATCTCCGACATCCTGTACGCTGCATTTGATCCGCGCATTCGGTTCTGAGGAGAGACGAACATGGCACAAGCAGATCGCATCGCAGTACTGCGAGAAGAAGCCCAACACACGGAATTCCGCCGCCGGACGCATCTTCAGCGTGCATTAAACCATATCCTGCACGATCGTTTGACATTGCTCGCCATCGGTGTCTTCGCGTTCATGGCGTTGGCGTCGCTCTTCTCCCCGGTCATCACCGGGATTATCGGCGTGAACCCGGAGACGGAGAACCTGAACAACACGTACAAACTTCCCGGCGCTTCCGTGAATCCGAGTGACCCGGATGAGACGCGCATTCACATCCTGGGGACGGATGACAAAGGCCGCGATTATCTGGCACGCCTGCTCTACGGTGGGCGGGTTTCGCTGGCAATCGCGTTCTCTGCCGCCATCCTCTCGCTGACGATTGGCGTTTCGCTGGGGATCTATACCGGGTACTACGGGGGCATTGTGGATGACATCCTCATCTGGTTCATCACAACGCTCAACTCGATACCCAACTTATTCCTGCTACTGATCATATCCGCCATCCTCAGCCCCAGTCCGATTGTCTTCATCGGCGTGCTGGGTCTGCTGGGTTGGACGGGTACCATGCGATTGGTTCGCGGGGAAACGCTGGCTCTGCGTGAGCGCGAATACATCGTCGCTGCCCGTGCGATGGGGGCGTCCGATATTCGCGTGATGTTCCAGCACATCTTGCCCAATCTGATCTCGATTGTGGTCGTCACGCTGGCGCTCGACATCGGCGTGCTGATCCTGGTCGAATCAGCGCTGAGCTATCTGGCGTTTGGCGTTCCGCCACCAACCCCGACCTGGGGCAACATGCTGACGGACGCACAGCAGTTCATGTCCCGCGTGCCGCCTGCACCCCACCTGGTCATCATTCCAGGCGTGCTGATCACCATCACGGTGCTCTGCCTGTATATCATCGGCGATGGCTTGCGCGACGCCCTGGATCCGACGGCGCAGGAGCGCTAAAGACAACGCAACAACACAAGACAAACAACAACACAGCTCCGGCTGTGTTTTGTTTTTTCTGATCACACCTGCGCAACTACTGCTGATTGGCCGGGGGCTGCGGTGTCGTGGAAGTCCCATCCCGCCAACCATTGATGTTATCAAGATCCACCGAACCGTATGGCGGCAGGTAATTGTAGCTAAGGATCGTACCCTGCGAATCAGCCGTGAAGCATTCCTCAGCGGATGGTGGTAGATCCGTGCGGCGCGCCAGCAGCGGATTCTCCGGGTTGAAGTAGTTCCAGGCGGCCCGCGAGATTTCCTCCAGCAGCGGCCAGCGCTCGAAACCCGTCGTGTCAGTATCTTCCCAGAGGTACACCGAAATTACATAATGGCGGCCATTAGGCGAAAAGACGATGCCTGCGTCCCCTGTCGTGGCCCCGCGTGCCCCTGCCAACCGACCCGGCAGCCAGCCGTTCTTGTGCGAGATGCGCACACCGTCAGGGATACCGGCTTGCAGCAACCGTTGCAGATCGTTGGCGCTCATCAATTCGAGCATCTGGCGACACTCATTCTGCGTGATTTCACCGTCAGGATAGGCAGCCGCCAGCCCGGAGCCGTAATTTGCACAGTCGTAAATCATGCTGAAGAGCGTGCCCATGTCCTCTGCCGTTGTCTGATTGAACGAGTCGGCGTATGTCTCGAAGTTCGGGTTCGGCTCGGTCTGCGGCGCGGCAATCGACCCAAAAACCTGGTTCGATGCGCCTTCCACGAAGGGCGCGGTCAGGAAGGTGTTGCTCGCCCCCACAAATTGCAGCGTGTTGGTCACGCTAGCGAGGCCAGAGAAGAGACGCTCATCGCCGACTCCATTGCCGAGGAAGGTGGACATGATCGTATTGGATGACGAGTTATTGCTGCACAGCATGGAACTCGCCAGTAAGAACGCTTCATCCTGGTTTGGCTCACGATCCAGTTGACGGTAGAGGTCAATCATAATGCCGACTTTGTTGGTGCTGGCGGCAGAATAGGCCACATCCCCCTGCAAATTGATCTCCTCACCCGTCGTCAGGTCGAGGATGAAGATTGAGGCAACACTGGTCTGCCCATCATAGATAAAGCCCTGCGAATCCAGATAGGCGATAATCAAGTCTTCGAGCACTGTCAGGTTGGCTCCCGCGCTCTCCCCACCGACAATCGGTAGCTCGACCCCGCGATTATCCGGACGGAAGAGCGCATCCTCAATCAGCGGTACTGCCGCTTCGATGTCAAGTTGGTAGCCACCATCGCCCTCTGCAATCGTCAGCGTCGTCAGGTCGAAGTCTGCCGTTCCGGCTGGACGATCATAGATTGCAGCAACTTCTTCCAGGTAGGTCTGCAACGCATTGCGATTATACGTTGCCACCAGATCGATTGACTCGGCAGTGACCAACTCCTGCCCCAACAGGTAATCCAGGAAGCGTCGCCAGAAACCACCCTCGGCCTCACCGATGGCGCGGGCAGAAGCCAGCATCACGGGCGTGCTGATCTCGAACCCCACGGCCTGCGGCGAAAGATTGATCGGGCTGCCGTTGTAGTACAGAGTCACCGACTCAGAATATGCTTCTTCCAGTTCAGAACTTGCTTCCAGGTCGCTCAAGCCGCCGACCTGCACCCCCCCCATACGCAGCCCGGCGGGGATGCGGTCTTCGCGCTGTGTGAAGCCAATCAACTCCAACACGAAGAGACCTGCCCCGGCCAGAATCAAAGCGGTGGAGAGCAAGAACAAAATCGGTGTGCCTTTGCGACGCGGGCGTACCAGTCGTGAAGACATCAGCGGCCTCCTGCTCGTTCAGCAGCAACGGTAATCGCACGGTGTTGAAATGGATACAAAGTCGGCAGATCATCCAGCGCGAACCAATCATAGCCCAGCAGTTCGTAGCTCAGATCGCCGATCTCACCGTCAGTCGTGCAGCGGAAGGCAATGTCCAGGTGATTGGGTTGGGTGCGTTCTGTCAGCAGCAGATGATCGGCGCGTATATCTAATTGCAATTCCTCCTTGAACTCGCGGGCAATCGCCAGATCAGGGTCTTCATCTCTCCCAATCCAGCCACCCGGCAGCCCCCAGGGGCGGCGGGGATGAAAGACGTGTTCAACCAGGAGCACTTTTCCAGCCTGGTTGAAAAGCACGCCAACCACGCCCACGCTGTACTTGGGTTGGAAAAAGCGGTAGGTGTTGTAAGGAATGGTTAGCAATCCTGGGAAGCGGCGGATAACCGTCGCGAGTGAACGGAGTTTTGCCATGCTGGCTCTGTTTTCTGCCGTCATTGCCGATGTTTGCGGTGAGTTCGTCGCAGTGTAGGCGGCAACCTGGGGAGCGTCAAGCCAGGAATCCAGTGAGGACACCCGACGACAGGCCTGCGCACACCAGTTTTAACAGCAATTCAACGACCCGGCCCGCAGCAAAACATTTCGCTGTGTTATACTATTGTGAGAATCTGTTCACCTCCAAATAACTGTGAATGGTGTGCCGTTGGTCAGTACACTTTTAGACTTTTCACAAGAACTGTTCACCAGGCCACAGGGCAGCAGCATCTATTTCCTGTTGATGATGCTCTTCGTCCTGGGGAGTTTCTGGTTTGCGGTGGAACTGCCAGTGCCGCTGGAAAGGCTCCACTATCGACGCTACCGGGTGGCGCTGGCGGGAGTTGCCGCCGCGTGGTTGGTGCTATTGGGTGGCGTCGTCTTCACACAGGTTACAGCACAAGAAGCCTCGCGCATCTTGCCACCACTCGAACGCGCGGTCATGGCCGTCAGTCTGCTGCTGCTGGGCTGGGGAATGCTCACGGCGGATCATCAACGGCTGCGACGGGTATCGAATCTCGTGTTGCTGCTCTTCCTGGGGCTGGTCGTCGCGGGTTATATGTACATCGGCGTCCTATGGGCCACCCAGACTGATCCCGACTTCAACCTATCGGTCTTCGGTGCGGCAGCCACAATCACCCTGTTGGCGATCTCGCTCCTGGGGGTGGTACTCAGTCTCTTCCTGGTGCGATACGTGCTGGATGCACCGCTGAAACTGGTCTATTTCGGGGTTGTGGCGGCGGCATCCGGCCTGATGCTGTACCAGACCAGCCATTTCCGCTTGCTCGGCAGCGATCCGGGCTTATTGCGGCTGGGGTTCCTGCTCAGCTTCTTGCTCGTGCCGATTGTGCTCTATCGGACGATGACCGCTCTGTATCGCGATCAAATCAGCGCGGAACGCCCCGCCACCCAGCGCGTAGTCACCACGTCACCGCCACCGATCACGCGCACCCGGGTGACAACGCCGTCTGTGCCTGCCCGCGAGATGCAGTCCGTACAGTTGCTGAAAGCCCTGGGCATGATCCTGGAGGGCGCATCACCGGATACCATCCCGCACCAGATCGTCACCACTGCCCTGGAGATGCTGAATGCGGATGTAGGTGCGATTTTGCGCGTGCAGGATGCGAACTACGCGGACTTCACGCAGGGGTTTGACCGTCTGAAGTCACGTGAACTGGTGGGTATGGCGCTGAACCTCGACCACCAGCCGACGCTGGTTAACGCCATTGAGCGCCGCCAACAGCGGGCACTCTACGTAGACCGCAACCAGCAGGAATTGCAAGACCTCTACACCCGGTTGGACATCGACAATCGCGGCGCTGCCTACTTCCAACCGCTCGTCTATCGGCAGGAGGTTTTTGCGGTGCTGCTGGTCGCGCTGCCCTATTCCGAGCGTGAGCTATACGAGGAGCAGGTTGAACTGCTCAAAGGGATGGGGATCATCGCCAGCAACATGCTCATGCTGAGCTATGAAGCTGAGTCAGCACGGAAGATGGCGGAAGACCGTATGCTGCAAGCCATGGTGGATCGGGTTGCGCCGAGCGACGTACAGCCTGATCAGGTCATTGCAGCCCGTCAGGAGCTTGAGGCACAGCTCACTGGGCAGCGCGAGCAAATCCACAGCCTGCGTGATGAAGTCTCTCGCCTGGAACAGGAAATCGACCAGGAACACAGACGAATCGCCGATTTGCTGGGGATGACGGATGCAGGTCTGTCGATCTCGCAGAAAATCCGCGCCGTCACGACGGAGAAAGAGACGCTGCAACAGGATAATGAGCAGCTCGCCCGCCAGTTGCAGGAATTGCAGGCAGTCCTGCAAGGGGCGCTGGCCTCCGAGGATTCGTCCCTCATCAATCAGCAAATGGAAGCCTTGCTGGATGAGAAAAAGGCGCTGGAAACCGAGCGCAATCAGTTGCAAACACAGTTAGAACAACTGCGCGAGACGCAGCGCGATGTGAGCACGGTAGACGCCGAAGCCTACATGCAGCAGATTTCCACCGAGCGCGATCAGTTGCGAACCGAACGCGACCAACTGAATGACCAATTGGAAGTGATCTACTCCAAGCTCGAAGCAGTCGGCCTGGAAGGTGGCACGTCCGGTCTGGCGCGGCACATCAGCGAACTCTACGAAGAACGCGCTCAACTGCTAGAACGCAATCAGATGCTCGAGCGGGAACGCGAAGCCCTGCTCAACGAGCGCGAACGCTACGAACCGCACCTGGCGGAACAGAAGCAGCATGATGAGCGCTTACAGAAATTGGAAAAACAGCTTACGCAGGTAGCGAATGATCGCGAAGCCCTGGGCAAGCAGCGTGACGAACTCCGTGCGAAGCTAGAGGAAGTAACCGATAAGCTGAACCGGGTCAAGGAGAACCGCACCCGTCTCTACGCCGAAAACACGACACTGGCGACGAACCTCACCACCGCGCAGTCGCAGCAGGCGCACATGATGGATCAACTGCGCCAGTTGAAGGCGCGTGAGAGCGAACTGGTCGCCGAGCGCGATCAACTACTCGCCGAGAATCAGTCCCTGGTGCTGGAGCGCGATCAGTTGCTGGCGACCTACGAGGGGGATTTGGCACGCTACCAGGAACTGAACGAGAGCGGAGTCGGTTCTTTGCGAGCGATGGTCGACGAGTGCACCAAGGAACGCAGCCAATTGCGCCAGCAGCTTCAGATGACCCTGGACGAGTTGCAGGCATGCCAGCAAAAACTGAAAGCTGCGGAGACCGCCGCACCGCAGCCCCTGGAAGACGACGAACTGCCGGACGCCGATCAGCTCGTGGCGTTGGTGCAGGAAATGCGCACGCCCATGACCTCCATCAGTGGCTACGTTGACATCTTACTCGCCGAGGGGACGGGTATCCTGGGTCCACAGCAGCGTCAATCCATGATGCGAATCGCGGCCAACGTCACCGACCTCGACCGCAAGATCAACCAGTTGATCGATGTGACGAAACTCGATCGTGGCGGTTATCGTCTGAAGCCGAAGCCCGTAGATGTCATGGAAGTGCTGGATACGGTGATGGCCGAGAGCCGCATCCAATTCCATGAGAAAGCGCTTGTCATCAACCTGCACTTCAACAAGGAACTTCCGTTGCTGTCGCTGGATGGCGATGCGCTGACTCAGGTGATACGTGAGTTGTTCGCCAATGCTTCGCGCGTCTCTCCGCCAGCGCGAGAGGTCACCGTGACCGTCGAACAGCGTGACATCCGCCTGACAGACTATGACCAACCGCGCCCCTGCCTGTATGTGGCCGTTGCCGACCAGGGCGGTGGGATTGCTCCCGAGGACATCCCGCGTGTCTTCGCACGCAAGTACAAAGCGGAATATCCTTTGATCGCTGGCCTGGGGGATACGGGAGTCGGGCTGTCGCTGGCAAAAACCCTCGTCGAAGCACATGGTGGGCAGCTCTGGGTCGAAACAGAGATGGGAGTCGGCAGCACTTTCATCTTTGCGATTCCGATTGATCGCGAAACCGAGATGGAGAGTGAATAAGGCTCATGCAGCGCAACATCGGCAGTGAATTTCGCGTGGCGCTCGCCGCCATCGTCCTCCTGACACTCCCTGTGATCTTCGCGCTGTTGCTCATCAATCAAAGCGATACTGGCGAAGACGACACAGCAGCAACGCAGACCGCACAGGCACCGCGCATCAGCATCCTGACTTCAACGCCTGCTGAGGTCGCGCAGGTCGATGAGACTCAGGAAGTTGTGGTGTCGGTGTCACCAACGGCCACACCAACAGAAACGAGCACCCCCACAGACGAACCGACTACGCTGACGGAGACAGCGTTACCGACTGAGACAACGACTGCCACCGCCACGAGCAGTCTTTCGGTGCTGCAAGTGCGCACTCCGACGGCTTCTGAAAGCGACGAGACGAAGGTTGCCGGCGTCACACCGTCGCGCACCCGCCGCCCCAGTGCGACGCCATCCGCGACAGCCACCACCGAGACGGCAACAACGCCGCCGAGCAGCACACCAACCAGCACGCAGACGCATACACCCAGACCATCGCGTACACCGATGCCGACGGACACTGCTTCGCCTACAGGGACATCGCGCCCGACGGAAGATGACTTCGCCGGAATCTTGCCAACGCCGACTCTGCCCGCATCGCCCACTGCCGCCGCCGTTGACGCAGCAACTCGTGAACCGGCGTCATGCGAGCTTCCGCGCGGCTGGACGACCTACCGCGTGCAACCGGGGGATACGCTGTTTGCCATCGCACTGGCCACCAACAGCACAGTCAGCGAGCTGCGCTACGCCAACTGCATCGAAGATGTGGACAACATCACCTCCGAAGAGACGGTATTTGTGCCACGTGCTCCGCTGCGCCCGGTATCCACCCTCATTCCGTCCGCTGTGCGGCCTGGACTGGCGGCCTTTGGCTGTGATGACCCGCGCGCGCAGATCACCAGCCCGGCAGTCGCGGCGACGGTCAGCGGTGTATTCACTGTGCGCGGCACAGCGACACGTGAAGACTTCGGCTATTACAAGATCGAAGTCCGGCCTGATTGGGCAGAAATCTACAACTTCTACCTGGATTCCTTTGCACCTGTTGAGAATGACGTTCTAGGCTTGATCAACGCGGAACTTTTCGGCGATGGTCTGCACTGGGTGCGGTTGACTGTCGTCGATGAGCGAGCGGGCATCCCGCCAGGAGCAACCTGCGAAGTGCCGCTGATCTTCGAATGAGTGTCGCCAAAGCACACTCTCTTCGCTAGACTTGCGCCTGATTTGAATCCAAGTCGAATGAGGACAGAGACTCTATGGTCGCTGAAAGCAAACCGAACCAACGATCACCGCGTCGTTGGTCGTTTGGGAACCTCCTGTTCTGGATGATAGGCGGGCTGCTGCTGCTCGGCATCATCTGGTCAGGGATGCAAGTCGTCCGCGCCTTCTGGGGGCAGTTTGGTCAATACAACGAAACCACCGCACGCCAGGATGCCTATCAGCAGACGGCAACTGCGCTCGCCCCTGCGCCAGAAACAGGATATGGCGGTGCGGTGCAATTGGCACAATTCGCCACCAACACCCCGTCCGGCGGGCAGCAGCCCACCAGCACACCCGTAAGCAGCGGTCTTGCCACCAACACGCCCGCTATTACCGCTACTCCTATCGCAGCAACACCCGTCCCGCAGGATGCCCCGCGTGAGATGACGCCGATTCCCCTGCCGACCTTCGTAGGTGTGCCGGATGCGGAAGTGCAGCAAATCGCCGGAACCGCTGTGCCGCCGCGCGCCAGCGTGATCCCCCGTGACTACGAATTGGTGAACATTTTGCTGTTGGGGAGCGATGGCGAAATCACCGGGGATAACACCTTGCGCACGGATACGATGATCATTGTCTCGATCAACACCGAGGTCGGTTCCGTTTCCATGCTCACCCTGCCGCGCGACCTCTTCGTCTACATTCCCACGCCGACCCTGACGCGCCTGAACACCGTCTACGGGATTGGCGAAAGTTTTGGCTGGTCAGGCGGGGGCTTCGGCTTGATGCGCGAGACGATTTTCTATAACTTCGGCATCCAACTGCACTATTACGCCTTGGTCAACATCAGCGGCCTGGAACAGATCATTGATACCGTCGGCGGAGTCGACATCGCAGTGGACTGCACCTACCGTGACTTTGCCCTCGTCGGCGCAGAAGTGCCCGATGAGGCCGTGCTGACGGATGAAGAAGCCCTGGAGTACACGCTACCTGTGGGCTATTACCACTTCTCGGGTGCAGAAGCACTCTGGTATGCCCGCACACGGGGCAATTCGGACGATTTCGACCGGGGACGCCGCCAACAACAACTTTTGCGTGCCCTGTATCGCGCCGGGTTGGATAGCGGGCAATTGGCGAACATCCCGACGCTCTGGAGCGAACTGACGGAGGTTGTCGAAACGGACATTCCATTGGATGTCGTCCTGGGGCTGCTGCCGCTCGCCCTGGAACTGGATACGAGCCGCATTCGCACATTCGGGATGATCCGCACCTATCACACGACTCCCTGGCAGCCACCGGAAGGCAGTTTCGCGGGGCAATTCGTACAACTTCCCAATCCGGAACCCATTGCCGAATTGTTCTTCGACTTCTACCAGCCACCGACCGAAAGCCGTCTCGAAATCGCCGGGGCTACTGTTGCCGTCTACAACGGAACGCCCAATGAGAATTGGGATCTCGTCGCCAGTGAACGCCTGCGCGATGTGGGTATCAATTCCTATGCCGCAGGGCCTGCCGACAGCCAGGATTACCAGGATACCGTATTGATTGACCATGCGCTGCTGGATAAAGGCAGCCCGCTACCCGTCATCCTGGATGAATTGAACTTGACTCCGGAAAACATCATGATTGATCCACAGGCACAACGCGAGGTAGATTACGAAATCATCATCGGGGCAAATTACAATTCCTGCGATGGTTCCGTGCTGCCTGTAGATGGCGAATAGCCTTCATCGGCAGGATCCAAAAGGGCGCATTCTCGCTGTCCGGGTGTGCCCCGTTCTTGGTCTATTCAGTATGGCAAATCAGCGAATTCGCTTTTCGAGGACGAGCCAGTTGCGCTGATCGGTGTAATGGTAGTAGAGTTTGTCCATGTACTGCCGCACGAAAGTCACACCCCAACCACCGCTCCCACGCTCTTCCAGGGGGGCCAGCGGATCAGCAGGGGGCTGCTCCAGCGGGTTGAAGGGCGGTGCTTCATCGCCCAGGGCAATCCAGAGCGTGTGCGCATCGGCTTCGCAATAAATGTAAACGGATTTATCCGCCCCATTGTGGCGGTAGCCGTGTTCAACGATATTCGTAAAAATCTCTTCGACGGATAGCTCAACCTGGAAGAGGGTATCGTCACTGATGCCCGCGTCCTGCGCCACCTGTTTCACGAACTGCGTCGCGGTGTGAAGCTGCTGTAACTCCCCCGATACGCGCAGGCGACGCCGCAGTTTTGGCATGATCGGCTCCCCTGGTTCTACTACCCGGCCTGACTGAAGCTAGATACGGCCTCCGACTGCGTTTCATAAATGCGAAAGATGGTGTCCAGCCCTGCCATCTCCAGAACTTCACGCACTCGTTGCGAAGGCTGCGCCAGGCGCAAATCCCCCTGTGCGCGCTTGACCTTCTTCAATGAATTGACGATTTCACGCAGACCAGCGCTGCTCATGTATTCCACGCTGCTCAGGTCGAGAACGAGCTGCACATTACCGACATCAATCTGGGTAGAGAGTGCTTCGCCAAACTGGCTCGCATTCATGCTATCTACGCGACCACTGATCGCGACGAGTGTGACATCGCCATGGTCGGCGACGTTGGTTTCGATCATTGTCATCCAACTCCTGCCAAAACGATATTCAAGAGTATACCACAATCATTCGTTCGCGCCGGATAACCGTCACAGGGATGCGAACGTGATCCGTACACGAAAGTCCGCATTGCTGTTAAGGCTCCTCCAATGCAACCATCTTATACTTCGCGTTGGTTTCGTAGAAGTGTCGGCTGAGGGATCCATGAACTCCGGCTATTTGCTGCTGATCGTAATCGTATTCACAACCCTGCTGATTCTATCGCAGCGAATTGTGGCACGCCACAAACGCATGTTCCGCGGCTTCATTGTCTCAATGGCGATCCTGCTGATGATTCGCTACGAATATCACACTGAGAATCTCCTGGGGTATGCGATTGCCTTCTTCATCAGCTTCACGTTCTGGGTATTGATCGGGCGCTACAACGAAGTCGGCGATGATGACGAGAAGGGCATCAAGGTCTACGGCCTGGACGACTGACGCCTGCGTGCAACCCAGAGCATGAATCAAAAACCCTCATCTATAGCGATGAGGGTTCTCTCGTTCTACGTATTGCCATCAGCTAATCACATTGATCGGGATGACATCCGCGCTTTGCATCATCACGACGCTGGTGCGGGCTGCCGCGTTCCGGGCAATTTCCGCAAAGGCACGACCCGCTTCGCTGTCCGGATCATGCGTCACAACCGGACGACCATAATCGCCACCCTCGCGCACATTTGCCGAAAGCGGTACGCGACCCAGGAAGGGCAAATCACGCTCCTGCGCCATTTTCTCGCCACCGCCTGTACCGAAGAAATCACCGGCCATATTCTCGATGATGCCGATGATCGGTACGTCCAACTGATTGAACATGGCTGCCGAGCGAACAGCGTCCGAAACGGCGACTTCTTGTGGCTGCGTGACGATGATGCCACCGGCCAGCGGGAATTGCTGCGCCAGCGAGAGCGGGGCGTCACCCGTTCCTGGCGGCAGGTCGACGATCATGTAATCCAACTGACCCCAATTCACATCCGTGAAGAACTGGCGAATCGCGCTGTGCAGCATGGGGCCACGCATAATCATCGGCTTGTCAGGGGTCGTCAGGAAACCTGTGCTGATGATCTGCACACCGTAGACCTCAATCGGCTGCATCTTGTCATTCACGACTTTGGGGCGTCCGCTGCTGAGACCCATCATCTGGGGGATATTGGGGTTGAGGATGTCAGCGTCAATCAGGCCGACTTTCGCCCCGGCATCCGCCAGTGCCACCGCGAGATTCGCGGAGACCGTGCTCTTGCCAACGCCGCCCTTGCCACTGCCGACAGCGATAATGCTGCGCATCGGCGCGTTGAACTGCCCGCTAATTCGCCGATCCACCGGAACCTGGGCATCCCAACTGATTTCCAGGTTCTTGATGCCATCTACTGTGCCGATCACTGCCGCATTGCAGCGTTCGATGAACACATCTTTGAGCGGGCAGGCAGGCGTCGTCAGCACGATCGTGAATTTCGCCGTATCCCCTTCGATTTCCAGGTCACGCACCATATTCAGCGTGACGATATCCTGATGCAGTTCTGGCTCAATCACTGTGCTGAGCGCCTGCATCACCTGTTCTTGTATGTTTGACATAGGTTTTCCTCAGTTCTCGCTGCGGTCATCGTACACGAATAAGTATAACCGCTGTCTTCAAAATTCGAAAAGGAAGAATTGCCCTTCATTTGTGGGTTGGGCGCAATGCCGCTTTCTGTACCTGCCGCCAGTAGCGCGAGAAGCGCTTCAGATCAAGCTGGTCGTTATCATATTCCACATACGGATCATCATGCACGATGTCAATCTTCACGCCCTTCCCGGTCTGCTTGAGGATTTCGCGGCAAATCTGGCGATGGCGCGGGCTGGGACTGTCCGGCGTGAGGATGCGACTCGCGCCGTGCTCCTGTGCAAACTGCGCCACCTCCTGCGCCACGTCTCCTCGACGGATGGTGACGGGCAGCTCCAACAGACACTCGTAGATGAATACAATGCGCTTGAAGCTGATTTGCCATTCCGCCAACAGCATATCATCCCAGACGAAAATCGCCGGAATTTCGGGCACAACCGTCAGCGCGGGCTGCCGGGGATTCAGGTTATCTGCGTGGATCCAGGCAATCAGGTCGCTCATGCGCTGCCTTTCTGGTTGAAGAGGTCGCGGTTGATGTCGTCGTAAGTGCCTTCGAACAATTCCATACCGAGTTCGTGCGCTGGGGCTTCATAGCGCTCCCCCGTGTATTTGCGCACATTGCTCAGGTTGAAAATATAGGGTTTGTGGCTGAACGTACTCGCCACCCACTGCCAGGAAAGATTGTTGCTGGCCGGATCCCCATCGAGCAAATGCGTGAGGAAGAAGCGTGCCCCGGCCTGCCATTTCACATTGCGCCAATGCACGACATAAGCCGCGAAGTACATCCGCTGACGGTTATGCAGGTAGCCTGTCTCGCGTAGTTCTGTCACGATGTCGTCAATCAGCGCGATGCCCGTCTGCGCATTGGCAATATCTTCCGGGAGTTCATCGGCATATGCATGTAACGGAATGCCCGTCTTGTAGGGTTCCTGATCTTCCCAGATTTCGTCGCCGATTTCCTGATACAAGCGCTGCCAGTAATCGCGCCAGCCCAGTTCGTTGATGAATTTCTCCGCCGCGCTGGGCCCCTCTGTTTCCAGCGCAGCATCGCGCACTTCCGCCAGGCTGAGCACGCCATAGCGCAAGTAAGGCGACAGCCGCGAAACAGCGCCATCCAGGTAGTTGCGCGTCTTACGATAGGCTTTTCCCGGTTCCGCTGCCCTGAGTTGTGCTTCGGCTGCGGAACGTCCGCCGCGCGTCTGCGCCACATGGGGGTCAATGGCATACGCTTCCGGGAACTGGTCGCGCAGGTAATCGATCATCTCTTCGCGATTGGCGAAATCGCGTCGCATGTCCTCAGCCATCCGGCTGCCCTTTCGCTTGCTGCTTGCGATTGCGGCAGCGCTGGCTGCAATACCTCACATTTTCCCAGTCATCCGCCCACTTCTTGCGCCAGGAGAACGAACGCCTACAGACCGGACAAATTTTCTCCGGCAGATTCGCTTTCTTCACACCACGCATCGACTCGTACTTTCTCGCTACCAATAATTCCACATCAGCATAGCAAACCCGTCTGAGATGCGCGTAAATCGCATCTAAAGAGACGGCTCATGCTGGCACGAGTGACTCCGCATCCTGGTTCAAGAAGGCCCTGAAGAATTGCACACCGTGATAGACATCGCGGAAGTTGCTGACCAACCCCACCGAAATGCGAATTGCGCCTACGGCATCATGATCGGTCTCACTGGTGAGCGCGGTGACCAACTGCTCGAAGGTCATGCGATCCGTGTCTTGCAAGCAGGCGGTGATTTCCTCGCGCGTGATGGCAAAGGCGCTCTCTCCCGCTCCTGGATTGCAGAAGCAGCCCGTTCGCAGGGAGATTTTCGCATGATTCGCCAGCACCTCTACATGCTTATAGTCGAAGATATTGCCCTGCGGATCGTAGAGGTTGAGGGCAATTGTGCCTCCGCGCTTCTCCGTCGTCAGCGGCCCATAAATCTGCACGAGGGGTGCGCCGTTGTCATGGCGCAAGCCGCTCAGTTCATCCAGCAGGTACTCCGTCAGCGCCACCACACGTTCGTGAATGCGGTCGATTCCCACCGACTCGATGTGACGCAGGCCAATCTCCACCGCAGGCAGGTTCAGGTAGTCAATCGTACCGTCCTCGAAGCCGGCGGCATCTTCTTCCAGGTAATGCGCATCAGCCTGCACGGACGCGATTGTGATCGTCCCCCCGGCGAACCAAGGACGGTGCAGTTTTGGCAGCACACGCCGGTGGATCAGCAGCGCCCCGACCCCGGTGGGGTAGCCGAAGATTTTGTAGAAGGACAGCGGCACAAAATCCGGCTTCCAGACGTTCAAATCCAAGCGATTCGTTGCCGCGAAGGCTGCGCAGTCCACCAGCACGTCCCAGCCCTTCTCATGGGCGATTTCGATCCATTCCAGGGGATGCTGAACGCCGGAGAAGTTCGATTGCGCAGGAAATGCGAAGAGATTATTGCCACCGGGGATCACGCGATCCAGGTTGGCACGGAGGCGCTCTTCGTCCAGGCGCAAATCTGGCGGCAGGACAGGGGTATAGGTGAAGCGAGCACCTTTGCGCCGGGCAAATTCCCGGATGCCGTTCACAGAGTTATGGTTGTCGAACGTCAATACATACTGGCCGCTGTCTTCGAAAGGATAGGACTCCCCTACCAGACGGAGTGCGCCGCTGGCATTCGGCGTGAAGACGGCGATGTATTCGTCTGGATCCGCGTTGAAGAAACTGAGTACATAGCTGCGAGCGCGTTCGTCCAATTCGGTCATGGCCAGCGAGGTAGGATTGCTGGAGTGCGGATTACCGTAGACACCTTCAGCAAGGAGTTTCATGTGCTGTTCTAGCTGCGAGGCGGCGTAGATACCCCCTCCGGTGTAATCGAGGTAGACATGTCCCAGTCGATCCAGGCGCGAATACTCCGCAGTGCGTAGATCATCGAGGAGGTGGGTTGCTTCGTAGGTCGGACATCGCGCCTGGAAAGATACAAGTGCGGATTGTACATCGGCCTCGCTGTAGGCCATCCGCTCCTTCAGCCGCTCTACCTGCGTCTGGGCCACCTGTACGGGTGTGTGAGACATGATAAGAATCCTTTCGCATGAAAATTAACTATCGGCTCAACAGCCAGAACACAAAAACCCGGTGCAGCGTACGCCAGACCGGGTTCTCGAATGGACAGAATTGCTGCAGAGGGTCGCTCAGCCGCCCTGCTCTTCGCGCTTCTTGGCACGGGCCGCCTTGCGGGCAAGCGCCGCCTGACGACGTGCTTCGCGCTTCGCTTCTTCCTCTTCCCAGGGAGCCTTGCCACCATCGCCGACAACCGTCGATGCTGCGGCAGCGGGAGCAGCTTTCTTCTCGGCTGTTTCTGCCTTGCGAGCACGGACTTCATCACGCTTGGCGGACTTGGCATCCTGGGCTTGCTGCGCCTCTTCCTTGGTTGTATTCCAACTCTTCTTGAAGTTTTTGTGATGCACGCTACCACGCGCTTCGGCCTCGGCTTCCGCGCGGCTGGGGGCGATGTGCTTCCAGTAACGCAGTTCCTTCGAGAGCTTCTCTTTGTCGAAGACGTGGCTGGTGGTGCGGTCGTAACTGGCAAGCTCGTAGTCGTGATCCATCTTGATGGCATCGAAGGGGCAGAACTCAGCACAGAAACCGCAGTTCATGCAAATATCAATGTCGATAAAGAAGGCTTCCGGTTCCGGCACTGGACGCCCCGTCACAGGATCATCGCTGCGCACGATCCAGATGCACTGCGGCGGACACACCTTGGCGCAAATACCGCAGCTTGTGCACCAGTCCTTGCCGGGGTTCAGTTCGTCATCGTGATCCTGCACCACCAGGAAGGGCACGAAGCGGAAACGCTCCGGCGTCGCCAGTTTTTCATCCGGGTACTGTACAGTAAAAACGCCCTTGGCTTCTGTCCCCTGCCGCACATCGAAGTTATCCACATCCGGCGCATATTTGCGGAAGCCATAACGCACGTCATCCACATAGCCTGCAATGAAGTGGCGCAGGGTGAGCAGCATACCTTTGATAAAACCTTGTCCGTTCATAACTCTCCCCTATTTCGGAAAGGGGGAAGCGCTTCCCCCTGTAGCATTCTACGGATACTCAGCGGTCGGTCTCGCCCAGCACGATGTCGATGCTGCCGAGAATGGCGACGACATCGGCGACCTTCTGGCCTTCGCACATGCGTCCCAGCGGAGTCAGATTGATGAAGCTTGGGGCACGCACATGATAACGCCAGGGGTTCGAGGTAGCACGCTTGTCGCCAGCAGAGACGACGTAATAGCCCAGCTCACCCTTGCCGTTCTCAACGCGACCATATGCCTCGCCAATCGGAACTTTGTCCGCATAGGCGGCATTGTTGTCGGTGACTGATTCACCAGCGGTGTATTCCAGGCGTGGCAGAATTTGCTTCAGAATACGCACGCTCTCGCGCATTTCCTGCACGCGCACCATATAGCGGGCATACATGTCGCCCTCGTTGCGCACCGCAACATCAAAATCCAGTTCCGGGTAGATGCTGTACGGGTCAGCACGACGCACATCGTAGGCAACACCGCTGCCGCGCAGCACGGGGCCTGCGGCGCTGTAGTTGATGGCATCCTCGCGGCTCAAATACCCGATGCCGATGGAGCGCGTGCGCACGATTTCGTTCTCCGTCAGGTACTCTTCGAGTTCGTCAATCGTCTGCGGGATGCGCTCATTGATCATCTCCGTGAGGAACTGCATCGTGTTATAGTCGCGGATGCGGTCGTTCATCAAGGTGTTGACCGTGCGCAGTTGTTCCGGCAGGTCACCGAAGACACCACCGAAGCGCATGTAGTTGCACATCATGCGGCTGCCAGCAACGGCCTCGAAGAAATCCAGAATGCGCTCACGTTCCTGAATGAAGTACAACACTGGCGTGAAGAACGCGCCGAGGTCATTCAACCAGAAACCAATCGCCCAGAGGTGATTGACAATGCGCGTGAGTTCGACCATCAGCACGCGAACGACCTCTGCGCGGTAGGTCGGCGGATTCCAGCGCTTGTTGGCAACCATCAACTGCTCGACAGCCAACACATAGCCATGATTGTTGCCCATGCTGGAAAGGTAATCCAGACGATCCGTGAAGGGAATGTTGTGCAGCCAGGTGTTACGCTCGCCGATCTTCTCGTGGTTGCGGTGCAGGTAGCCCATGACAGGTTCCAGCTTGGTGATCGTCTCACCGTCCAGTTCCATCACCATACGGAACACGCCGTGCGTGCTGGGATGGTGCGGCCCCATATTGACGACCAATTGATCCGTCTCCACACCATCATGAACGACGGTGTGCTGTTCCATATCGACGCCCATGCCGAAGCCCTTGTACAGGCTGGATTCCGACACATCGCTCAGGCGCGAGAGATCAATATCGGCGGGGTACTGTACATTCTTGCCGAAGATGTTCTTCTCTTCTGCGCGGTGTACGTGACCACCGGGCCAGCGGCTGGCGAACGGCTTATGGTCTTCTTCGTAGTAGGGTTCTTTCCAATCCTTACGCAGCGGATAACCGTGGAACCCTTCCCACAGCAAGATGCGCATCAAATTGGGATGGCCTGCGAAGCGCACGCCGAAGAGGTCATAGGCTTCGCGCTCCTGGAAGTCTGCCCCTTTCCAAACGGGTACAAGCGAAGGCACTTCCGCTTCTTCGCGGTCAGTCTGCGCCTTGAAGCAAAGGGCAGAGCCACCCGTTGTGCGATACGCATGGTAGACCATCTCGAGATGGTCTTCGCTGTGTTGGCCTTCATCCAGGTAATCGACAGCGGTCGCGCTGGAAAGATAGTCGAAGCCGAGTTCTTCCTTGATGTAGGAAGCGACTTCCAGCAGCTTGCCCTTGTCGACAATCACGCCACCATATCCCTGGCGCGTATCGTCGGAGACTGCGCCGGGGAACTGTTCTTTCAGGTTATCGATGGCATCTTCGATGGAACCGGTCTTCAACGCCTGTTCCGGGGCTGTCATATCAACCATAATTACGACTCACCTTCCGCTTGGGCGCGCTGTGCAGCACGCTTGGCCTTACGAGCCAGCGCAGCCTGACGCCGCTTTTCACGAATATCTTCACTTTCTTCCCAGGGTGACTTACCGCCCTCAATCTTCGCCGGTGCCTCAGCAACTGCTTCAGCCGCAGCCGCAGGCGCAGCACCTTCATCCGTTCCCGCCGTCAGCGCAGCCGAACGCCAGGCTGGCAGTTCGCGGCTGGCATCCATTGCGTAACTGTCCTCTTGGCGCGCCCCTTCTTCCGCACGGCGGCGGATCATGTCCATCTGGCGCGGATCAATGATGTCCGGCCCCAGAATCGGAACAGGCGTCGGATCCGAGGGACCCACGCCATACCAGGGCACGTCATCCATGGTGGAAATCGACTGCCCGTCGATCTTCTTTTGCAGGGAAATCAGGCCATAGAGCAGGGCTTGTGGGGTGGGCGGGCAACCAGGCACGTAGACATCCACCGGGAGATACTTATCAATCCCGGAAACGACGTTGTAGCCTTCCTTGAAGGGGCCACCACCGCTGGCGCAGGCACCCATCGCCAGCACGTACTTGGGTTCCGGCATCTGGTTATACAGGCGCACAATCGGCACCACCATCTTCTTGGTCACCGTGCCAGAGACGATCATCAGATCCGATTGACGCGGGGTCGCACGCATCACTTCCATGCCGAAGCGCGAAAAGTCGAAGCGCGATGAGGCAGTGGCAATCATCTCGATCGCGCAGCATGCCAGCCCGAAGAGCATCGGCCACATGGAGTTGCGGCGTCCCCAATTGTAGAGGGTGCTCAGGCTGGTGATGGCGACATTGTTCTGTAAATCCGCCGGGATCGGATACTGGGTTGTATTGAGTTCCTGTAATTTCAGTTCCATTCGTTCGTACTCTCCTCGTACCACTCTCGCAGGATGTCGTTCAACAAATCCTCATTCGCCAATGCGGGATCATCGGAGAAATCCGGGAGCGCAAGTATCATTTGCAGCAACTGCTGTGTACCTACGTCGTCAACATCAACGTCTGCGTAATGCTTCTTCAATTCCAGTACAATTTCATACGTGTAATCCCAGGACAACGACATTTTTGCTCAACTTTATCTTCTTTATCCTACCAGAAAACGCCCTGTTGTTGTGCAAATTCTGGCAAATTGGACGAATGACATCCCCGCGAAAGAGTATCAGGCTGACCATTAGCGCCGGAATTATAACAGAAAAACACAGTCCCCTGCCACGATTCAGCGGGTTGAGCAAACGATGCGATTCCAGGTTGTTTGTCACGAATTTCACAAGCGATTGTAACATGCTTCGGGCAAACCGCAACAGATTCAGGGCAATCGCCTCAAATTTGTAAGAGTAATTGCAACAAAAAGGTGTCAT
>CAZJWX010000015.1:0-68340 GCA_964549915.1 uncultured Anaerolineaceae bacterium
CTTTGCCATTCTAACATTTTACTTCATGCGGGTTCCTTTTGCTTTGTCCATTAGAGGAGCAGCCGGGCAACCCGCTGCAGGAGTTGCTCGCCATTGAATGGTCGAGAGAGGAAATCATCTGCGCCCGCTGCCACACCCAATTTGCGGTCTTCGGGGGCGTCGAATCCCGTCACCAGCATGATCGGGATCCGCTGCGTGGGCGGTTGTGCCTTCAGTTCCGCGCAGACATCATACCCGCTGATGTCGGGCATGCGCACATCCAGCAGAATCAAATCCGGCAGATGCCGCCGTGCCAGTTCCAATCCTTCTGTTCCGTTATGTGCCAGCAGCACCTGGTATGACTCTGCGATGAGGAAAGCTTCCATCACTTCCCGATTCATGGCATCATCATCGACGACCAGTATGGTTTTTGCGTTCACGAGCTTCCCAATCTTATTGAACACGGTGTCCCTTCTAGCCTGTTCTGGCCTCAACATGGGTTGTTTTGTGTGAGAAGTGGAATGGCAAATCCACGCCAGTGGCTTCGAGTACAGGGTAGAGCGTCCCTCGTGCGTTATCGCTCTGATATTGTAGTGCAATTGGGGGAGGAGTACGGTTCGTTTTCACAGCAATCATCGCACCCTACATGGATGAGTTTGGCAGCCGTCTCCCCAAAGACTGCATCAACGAGGGCGTTGAAACCGTTTTGCAACCGATGATTAGCTGCATTATTCCGGAATTCCTGTGAACGTCAACACTTGTCTCGCCAAACGGGCGGCGAGGCCGCGAGCTACCACGAGAGGATGCGCTGTGAAAACTGCCACGTTGAACCTACGCGCCGATGCTGACCGCTGGGAAGATCGATTCTCGCTGGTGGTTGATTCGCTGCTGGCATGTGATGCGGATGTGATCGCCTTGCAAGAAGTACGCCTGCGCATCGACCAGCACCTGCTCTTGCAGGAAGCGCTCAACCAACAGGCAGCGGGGCAACCGTACGAAGTCTTCTTGTGCGCGGATTGGTACGAGCCGCATATCCTGGCGAATGCCATTCTCTCGCGGCTTCCGGTGCTGGAAGCGGAACGCATCGAACTGCCTGAAGGCTATCGCACGGCGCAGCGGGTGCTGGTCGCGGAAGAAGGCGAATTGCTGACCATCGTCAACACGCATCTGCACCATAAGCCCGCTCGCAGTGAACAGGTGCGTCTACCGCAGATGCGCATCATCCTGGAATGGCTGCACGAGCAGAACACCCCCGCAATCTTGATGGGCGACCTGAATGCCGCTCCGGATAGCGCCACCATCCTGGAAGCCAAGCGCGTGCTGTGTTCGGCCTATGAGAGCGTGCACGGCACAGAACCCAATCTGACCTTCCCCACGCTGCTGCGCCGGGAAACGCTTCGCCCACGCTGCATTGATTACATCCTGCACAGCCCGTCATTGACCTGTACGGCGGCGGGGCTGATCGCCAATGTGCCGCATCCCGACGACGAAACGCTCTATCCATCCGATCACTACGGCCTAACCGCCAACGTAATCGCGCCATGAGTACTGTGGATCGTAGCCCAGAATCTCGCGTGCCCGGTTGATGCTCAGCAGCGTCTCGTAGTCGCTGATCTCGCCGCGAATTTCGACGTGAGGGAAGACCTGCGCCATCAAGTCACGGTTGGGCGTCTTCATGCAGGTATCCGCCGCCGCGATGATGCAGACTTCCGCGCCTGTGACGGTGGCTTCCAGCCCCAGACGGCAGGCTTGCGCCACATCTCGCGCATCCACATAACCCCAGAGATTCCACTTGCGAATCAGCGGATCATCCCAGTAAGAGGGGAACTTCTGGTAATCCGGTTGTTCCATGATGTTGGAGATGCGCAGCCCCACGAAGGGGATGCCCGTCCAGCGGTTGAACTGACGTGCCATCTCTTCGCTGAGTAGCTTGGAGAGCGCATAGCTGGATTCGGGATAGGGGGTCTGGTTTTCGTCGATGGGCGCGTAATCCGGCTGTTCGTCGTCGAAGGGCAGGCCGAGGGTGGTCTCGCTGCTCGCCCAGACGACGCGCTGCATACCCAGAGTCGACGCCGCCTGGCAGACGTTGTACGTGCTGGTGATGTTCGTGCGGAAGGTGACTTCATCCGGCATCAGCCCCGGCGCAGGGATCGCCGCCAGATGCACCACCGCATCACAGCCCTTCATGGCATCCACCGTTTGCCCGTAATCTGTGAGGTCGACGACGAGGGTATTGGGGGCGTAGCGCTCGGCGGCGATGTCCAGGTTCAGCACCTCGTATCCGTGCCGGGTCAAATCCGCGACAACGGCGCGTCCGGCCTTGCCGCTGCTGCCAGTCACAGCGATGCGTTTCATGATCGCTTGTCCTTTGCATGTTGGGTCAATTGCCCGGGACTATACCGCAGCGCTTTGCGGAAATGAAAGGTGCAGATACGCCGGGCGCGTTTTGTGCTCATATAGTAGGCTGGCGCGTACACGGAAGACATCATAACAAGACGTAGACATCTTCAAACAACCCCCCTTTTCGTCCCTCTGGTATAGTAAAACTAACATCCATACATGGATTCCGTTCGGTAGGGAAGGATGGTGCGAGAGTGAACTCCAAGAGACGAAAAGAGCGTGGGCAGAGCCTGGTTGAAGTGGCGCTGACGCTCCCGATTTTGCTGCTGATCTTATCCGGCTTGCTGGATATCGGGCGCGTGTATTACATTTACATCGCGCTGGAAGAAGCAGCACAGGAAGCGGCAACGTTCCTGGCTCAGAACCCCTGGTGTCAGGAGCCGACGGATATCCCTCCGGCGGACGCTGATCTGCCCGACTGCGCGAACCCCAATAATGCGGAGTATCGCGTGCTGAACGCCAGCAATCAGGAGATCGAACTGTCACGCCTGCAACCGATTGAGTACACCTATCCGCTGGACGGAGACGGAGATCCCATCATCGGCATTGGCGCGACGGTGACGGTCACCATACGCTATGATTTCCCGCTGGTTACCCCCATCATCCGAAATGCCTTTGGGCAAGATGGCATCACGCTGACGGCCACAGCGTCCCATCTAATCATCCGGGAATGAGGGGGCTGAGATGAACGAAAAAGAGACCCTGACCATGACTACCCAACGACGTAAGGCACAGCGGGGACGCGGCCAAGCACTGGTCGAATTCTCGTTGGTCGCCCCGATTTTGCTGCTCGTCATCCTGGCGATCTTCGATTATGGGCGCGTGCTGCTGGTCTACGCCAATGCGGCGACCAACTTGCGCGACGCCGCCCGGAATTCGCAGGTGTCGGGCCTGGGGGACGGCAACTACGCGGACTGTACGTTGATCGAGAATCAGGTGAACCAGATCTGGTTCGCGACCATCGACGATGTGCGTGTCTTCTACTACGACAACACCAGCTTCACGGGCTATGACAACCCGGACTTCGGCTGCCCCGGTGACGGCGTTCCGCTGGTCACGGCGGATGACCTGGAGAACGGCTTCATCATGCGCGTGGAAGTGGATGCATCGCTGGATTTCATCACGCCGTTCATGAACCTGATCGGCGACAACTTCAGTTCGCTGGAGATGGAGTTCTTCTCGCAGCGTACCGTGCTCAAAGAGTTCGAGATTCGCGGGGATGACAACGACCAGGACGCCGACGGCCTGGACGACTACTGGGAGCTGATCTGGTTTGGTTGCGCAGCACCCGGTGGCGGCGGACATGAGCCGACCAACCCCGGCGAAGATGTGCCCCCCGGCACCTTCCAGGGTACGTGCGATACGGACGCCGACGGCAACCCGATTCCCTGGCTGTCGCGCTATGGCGCTTTCGACGACCCGGATAATGATGGTGCGACCAACGGCGTGGAAGAAATTCGCGGCACGAACCCCATCGGCACGGGTTCCGAAGATACCGACGGCGACGGCCTGGGGGACTTCGAAGAAATTGACCTGCACCTGACCGACCCGAATAACCCGGACAGCGACGGCGATGGCCTGAACGACTTCGACGAAGTCAACCAGATCATCTCTTGCCGGGGGGGGATGGCCTATCCGGCGGGCTTCTACAGCAACCCGACGCACCAGGACAACAACAGCGACACCATTCCGGACGGCTACGACACGGATGGTGATGGCCTGAACGACTACGAAGAGTTGTGCGGAGCTTACCTGACGAACCCGGATAATCCCGATACCGATGGCGATGGCGTCAGCGATTACGATGAAGAGAACGGCTACGATACGCAGACCATCGTCAACGGCGAGAATCCGCCGCATATCGCCTTCACCGACCCGACCAACCCGGATACCGACGGGGATGGCCTGACTGATGGTGACGAGCGCGACGGCAACCCGCCGAGCGGGTATGTCACCTGGCCGGATGACTCGGACACGGATAATGACGGGCTGAATGATGGCTTCGAAATCGCTTCGGCCTACAATATCTCGCCGACGGATCGCGACAGCGACAACGACGGCCTCGACGACAAGAGCGAAGTTGACGATGACCTGAACCCGGTGGATACGCTCCCCGGCGACGCCAACCCGGAACAGCCCAACACGGATGGGCCGGAGAATGAACTGGTGCTCGACGGGCGTCTGTGCAACATGAAGGACGGCGAAGAGCGCAACATCGAAGGCACCAACCCCTCGTGGCTCGATACGGACAACGATGGCTTGAGCGACTGCCAGGAGACCCGCGCCTACCCGACGGATCCGACCGATCCCGACAGCGATGGCGATGGCGCTGAAGACGGTTACGAAGTCGAACGCTTCTGCGACCCGACCGATAACACCGAGACACCGGGGCCTGAAGGCTCGCCGACGGAATACTGCGACGAAGACCTGGATGGCGATGGTCTGGCGGATCAGTGGGAACTGACCTACTTCCCCGGCATCGACACTCATGACGGAAACGACGACCCGGACGGCGACCTGTGCAACAACGAGTGTGAAGAGACGCAGGGCACGGATCCGCTCGATCCCGACACGGACAACGATGGTCGCTCTGACTGGGAAGAACTGACCAACGACCCCATCAGCGACCCGCTGGATGACGATACGGACGATGACGGCCTGCTGGACGGCGAAGAGATCAGCCTGGGCACCGCGCCGCGCAACCCGGATACGGATGGCGAGGGCTTGCTGGACGGGGATGAAGTCAACGTCTACGGGACAGACCCGGGGGATACCGACACCGACAATGACGGCATCAACGACTATCACGAGACCATCGGCTTCGTGGTGATTGGCGAGACTCCGCAGGATCATGGCTGGGGGCCGACCAACCCGTTGCTGGCAGACAGCGACTCGGACACGCTGAGTGATTACAACGAAGTGGTTGTCCATAACACGAACCCCAACAGCGCCGACACCGATACGGACGGCTTGCCGGATAACGTGGAGTTGGACGACTCGCTGACGGACCCGACCGATGATGACAGCGATGATGATGGCCTGCTGGACGGGCAGGAATACTACGACGGCGTGACCTACCTGGGCATCCAGGATTACGAGATGACCTTCTGCGAGGGCACCGCCGATGAGACGGTGGTGACCATCGACCTGACCACGCTCAATCCGCTGAATCCGGATCGCGATGGTGATGGCCTGTTGGACGGGCAGGAAGTCAACGTCTACAACACGAACCCGACCAACGTCGACTCCGACGGGGATGACGTGGACGAAGACTCCGACCTGAACGACTTCGAAGAAGCGGAAGACGGCAATGTGGCGACTGACCCGATGTGTGCTGCCAGCGGTGACCCCAACGACAGCGACGGTGACGGCATCACCAACACCGACGAGCTTTCGGGGACATTCGGCTATGTGACCGATCCGTTCAACGAAGATACCGACCAGGACGGCATCGACGACTACACCGAGATGGTCAGCGGCTTCGACATGAGCATCAACTACGTCGATAAGTACAACAACCCGCAGTCCATCGTTGAACTGGTCTTCACCGACCCGACGGATAACGACTCCGACGATGACGGCCTGCTGGATGGCGAAGAGCGCAACGGCACCTATATCTACCGCACGCATCCCAACATGCTGGATACGGACGGCGATAATCTGTCCGACGGTGATGAGATCAACATCTTCAACACCAACCCGCTCAACGCCTACAACGAATGGCAGCGCCAGTACAAGGCGCAGAGCGGCATCTGGGACGTGCTGACGGTATACTGGGCGGAAGGCGAAGAAGCCGCCCTGGAAGAAGCCCAACTGCGCGGCTTCACCGTCCTGGAAGATGGCACGGTCTTCATCCGCGTGCAGCCCACAGGCGGCAACTACAACGCGATCAAGTCGCTCATTCAGAACAATGACGGCACGATTGTGGCGGAAGTCTGGGGTGGTAGCGCGATGGAAGTCTACGTCTCGATGGACTTGCTGGGGCAGCTCTTGCTGGATAACCGCATCAACTACATGTGGAAGCTGTAGCACAGCAGCACAGACAATACGCTGACGACGAGAGGGCGCGAATTTCCGCGCCCTTTTGTTTTCCTATCCGAAACTTTCCAGGGAGAAAACGGCATCGAAGGCCGGGCTGTGCAGCCACAGGGGGAAGGCCGGGTTGGCGACGAAACGTACCGCCACGCGACCCCGCACCCGGCTGTGTCGCCAGATGGCGTCCGTTCCGTCTGTCAGGGCGATGCGCGTCTCGTTGAAGGCATCCGGCGGTTCGCAGATGTCAAAATCTTGCAGATCGTTGATGGCCGTCCGCATCCGTTGCAGGATCGCGGCCTGTTGGAGCTGTGCCGCATCGTGCGCATGGCGGCCTGTGAGCGTCTCGCGCAGTTCGGCAGCCGTCATCGTGTACCAGCCGCCGTTGCGCGAATGATCCGGCAGGACGAAGCCGCTCTCGCGCATCTGCTTGATCGCCTTGTCGATTGCTGCTGTGTACTGAGTTCCGTGGAAGACCAGCGGCTCGGCGAGCGTTGTCTGGTCTGCGCCTTCCGAGGCCAGCAGGGGCAGCCAGAGCGCGTACTCCCCGGCGCGTCGTACTGAAACTCGCCGCGTCGTCTGCCGCCAATCGGGAAGCTCCCCCGCTGCATCCAGCCCGATGATTCGATCACGTGCGTAGAAGGGGAAAGCTTTCGCGCTGATCTGCCGTCCGCTGATCTGCACCTTCCAGAACGGCAGGGCACTCGTAACCAGCGGCGGCTGCGGCTCAATCTGCAAGATGTCGATGTGGCTCATGGTCTCGTTCCCGTGTCCAACGCTCTGGTCAAAACTTTACACGCAGCGTTACAATCCTGTAAAGTCAGCGTCTTGTATGAAATCGCATGAGAGGGTTTAACCTGCCGAAAAATGTGAGAAACAGCGAAGAAAAATGGGGCAAACAGGCACGAAAAATAGAGTTTTAAATCCAACAAAAGTCACAGAAACTTCGGGTATGCTTTGTTAGGATACAGTCAACTTGAAACCGGGGGCTTGTTCTATGGCACCCGGGATTATGGAATCTTTCCAGAGGAGTGATCGATGACTCACATTATTACCAGCCTTTGCCTGCGCGATGGCGCTTGCGTAGAAGTTTGCCCTGTTGAATGCATCGTCCCCGGGAAACCGGAAGCGGAATGGCCCTGGTATTTCATTGACCCGGACACCTGCATCGACTGCGGCGCATGCATCCCGGAATGCCCCTTCGAAGCGATCTTCGTGGAAGAAGAGGTTCCGGATTCGTACGAGATGATGGAAGGCCAGGAGACGGTTCCCTTCGACACGAAGAAGATCGTCGTGCACAGCGAAGGCGATGTCGTTGACCTGACGCCGGACATCAAGCCGAACTACGACTTCTTCAGCAGCGGCCCAGGTTACGAAGCGCTCAACATGTAAGCTGGGTTTTCAGCGGAATCCGAACACCTCGTCCACGAAGGGCGGGGTGTTTTTGATTCGCGCGTTGCAGGCAGCGATTGCGCGGTAGTTTCGTACAGGCTGTACAACGAATCGCCTCAAAACTTCACCAGTTTTTACAGCGGACTCACGAATTGCTCATCGGCTGGGAGTATGGTTCTTTCACAACGTTCAAATTGTACTGAACGTTCTGGAAATTACTAAATCACACTCGGAGGCGTAACAATGCCTGAACTAACACAGTTTGAGTACAGCTTGGTCTACAACCTGTTCTCTTTCACCTTCGCGACGATGTTCGCCGCATTCATTTTCTTCGTGCTGGCACGGCAGGATATCGCGCCAAAGTATCGCGGTGCGCTGGTGATGTCGGCGCTGGTGGTCGCGGTCGCTGGATACCACTACTTCCGCATTTTTGAAAGCTGGGAAGCGGCTTTCAGCATTGCGGAGGGCAGCGACGGCGCTTTCACCTACATTGCATCCGGTGAACCCTTCAACGACGCTTACCGTTACATCGACTGGCTGCTGACTGTGCCGCTGCTGGTTGCGGAGTTGATTTTCGTCATCAACCCCAACAACAAAGGTCGCCTGACCTTCACGCTGGCGACGGCTGCCGCGCTGATGGTCATCCTGGGTTATCCTGGCGAAGTGGCTGCCGACAACGGTACGCGGGCACTCTGGGGCTTCCTCAGCACGCTGCCCTTCGTTTACATCGTCTGGCAGTTGTTCAGCGGCCTGGGTGATGCCGTAGACAAGCAGCCGGGAGGGGCGAAAGTGCTGGTGCGCAACATTCGTCTGCTGCTGCTGGCAACCTGGGGCTTCTACCCGATTGTCTACATGCTGCCCTTCCTGTTTGAAGGTGGTGCGGCTGCCAATTCGACAGCTTTGGTCGCCGTGCAGGTGGGCTACTGCATCGCAGATGTAGCAGCGAAGGCGGGCTACGGCGTGATGATCTACGCCATCGCCCGTGAGAAGAGCATCGCCGAAGGCTACAAGCCCGGTGCTGCGGAAGCGGTTCTGAGCGCAGCCTGAGCTTCGCTGCATCGTCGGATCATGGAGAGGTCGCCCCGTGCGGCCTCTTTCGATTCAGGCATCTTCGAAGTCCACGCGGCGGTAGACATCGCGCAGCGCCAGCGTGCAGCCAATGGAAGGCAATTCCAGCACCGCGTCAGGCTCGTTGATCTCGCCGAACTCCCAGGTCGTTTCACTCTTGCGGATGATGCCCTGTACCTGCACCTTATCCTGAGAGAACATCCAGTACTCTTGCACACTGGCCATATTGCGATACGCCCAGAGTTTGCGTCCACGATCCCGGTCTTCGGTGGAGGGGGATAGAACTTCAATGATGATGGTGGGATTGAGTAAGGTATTCTCTTTCGCGTCCGTATAGCGATCTTCACCACATACAACAACGAGATCTGGATAGAAATAGTGGTCTGCGGCAAATTGGGTGCGCATATCCGCTTGAAAGACCTCGTATGGCTTATCGAGCAATTGCCCGTAAAGCGCATACTGAATCGCACTGGTGATCTGGTTATGACGTTTGCTGGCACCCGCCATCGCATAGACTTGCCCGTCCATGAACTCATGGCGGATTTCCGACTCTTCCTCAAAAGCCAGATATTCTTCAACTGTCTATTTGGTGTGTATGGGCTTCACAGCCATGTGAGTTCTCGACCTCTATGCTGCTGTCAGTATATCACGAGACTTCTTGGGCGAGCCTCACAATAGCACTTCGCGGCGGATGCGTTACAATCCCCTGCCAAAGTTGAAACACTGGATTTGGAGAATATACTGATGTCGGAGTCACAGACGAAAAGCAACGGTGCACACCCTCTCAACGCGCGCAGCCGCACCCTGGTCGAAGGCAATGATCGCGCTGCTGCCCGTGCCATGCTCAAAGGCGCTGGCTTCAGCGATGATGATCTGAAGAAACCTCTGATCGGCATCGCCAATACCTGGACGGAAATCGGCCCCTGCAATTTCCATCTGCGGATTCTGGCGCACGCTGTGAAAGAGGGGATTCGCGCGGCAGGTGGCACGCCTTTCGAGTTCAACACCATCAGCATCAGCGATGGCATCACGATGGGCACGGAAGGCATGAAAGCCTCGCTCGTCAGCCGCGAAGTGATCGCCGATAGCATCGAACTGGTGACGCGGGCGAATTACCTGGACGGCGTGATCGCGCTCTCGTCCTGTGATAAGACCATCCCCGGTACGATCATGGCCCTGCTGCGCCTGAATATCCCCTCGCTGATGCTCTACGGTGGCACGATTCGCCCCGGCAAGCGTCGCGTGCAGCAGAACGGTGAAGAAGTCGAACAGCGCCTGGATATCGTCAGCGTCTTCGAAGCCATCGGCGCTTACGCCAGCGACCAGATCAGCGCCGAGGACTTCAAAGAGATCGAAGACCTGGCCTGCCCCGGCCCCGGTGCCTGCGGTGGGCAATTCACGGCGAATACGATGGCGACCATCAGCGAGATCATGGGCATCTGCCCGATGGGGATGGCGGATGTCCCGGCGGAAGACGACAACAAGAAGAACGTCGCCTACCGCGCGGGCGAGATGATGCTGGATTTGATCGAACGGGATGTGCGCCCGCTGGAGATCATCACGCGCACCTCGCTGGAAAACGCCATCGCCGCCGCGACGGGCACGGCAGGCAGCACCAACAGCATCCTGCACACGCTGGCCTTCGCCCGCGAGGCCAACCTCCCCTTCACGTTGGACGACATCGAGCGCATCAGCCAGCGGACTCCGGTGATTGCCGATATGCGCCCCACCGGGAAGTACGTCGCGCAAGACCTCTACGAAGCCGGGGGCATGCGCATGCTGGCGAAGAAGATGCTGGATATGGGCTTGCTCGACGGCAGCACCATGACCGTTACCGGGAAGACACTCGCCGAAGAAGCTGCCAGCGCCCAGGAAGCACCGGGGCAGAAGGTCGTCATGCAGTCGCTGGACGAAGCCATCAAACCGACGGGGGGACTCGTGATTCTGCACGGGAATCTGGCACCGAATGGCGCGGTCGTCAAGCTCAAGGGGGATGAGCCGCAGCATCATCGCGGCCCGGCACGCATCTTCGAGCGGGAAGAAGACGCCATGGAAGCGGTGCAGAACCATCGCATTCAGAAGGGCGATGTCGTTGTGATCCGCTATGAAGGCCCCACCGGAGGCCCTGGCATGCGCGAGATGCTCTCGGTGACGGCGGCTCTCGTCGGGCAGGGGTTGGGGCGCGATGTGATGCTCATCACCGATGGGCGCTTCAGCGGCGGTACGCGCGGCCTGATGATCGGGCATATTGCGCCGGAGGCCATGGTCGGTGGGCCGATTGGCCTGCTGCAAGAGGGGGATGAGGTCGAAGTGAATGTGCCGGAGCGCAGCATCAATGTCTTGCTCAGCGATGCGGAATTGGTGCAGCGCCGCAAGAACTGGATCGCGCCGCAGCCCAATTACACGACGGGCGTGCTGGCGAAATACGCGCAGCTGGTCAAGCAAGCAGACGACGGCGCAATCACCAGCGCGTAATGATGTTTTGAACGACAAAGTCACAAACATCCATAGGCTGTCACCCCCCCTCACAGCCCTGCCAGCAGGCGCTCTGCCAGCGGGGCGAAGGGGTGGTCTTCCTGCGCCAGCCCTTCCAGGATGGGGCGGGCATCGTCGGGGCGTCCGGTATCCAGGTAAATCCGCGCCAGGTCGTAACGCGCTCGGGGACTCTGCGGGTCGGCATCCAGCGCGGCCTGCACCTGCGCCAGCCCTTCCTCGCTCCGTCCAATCTGGTGCAGCGCCCAGCCCTGTGCGGATAGCGCCACCGGATCGAGTTGTGCGCTTCGTTCTGCCCGCGTGAACAGCAGGTACGGCTCCGGCACCAGGTAGGCCTCTTCCACATAGAGGCGGTCGAGCGCTTGCTGGTAGAGGGCATCGCCCTGCGAAAGGGCAATTGCCGAAAGCAACCAGGTCTCGGCGTCGGTCAGGCTGCCCATCGCCCGGTAGGTGTTGCCCAGTTCCGCGTGGAAAATCGCCGCATCCGGTTCCAGTACCACCGCCGTCAGCAGCGCCAGCACGCTCTCATCGTAGGCTTCCAGCGCCCGCCAGTAAATGCCCTCGGCATAGCGCACGTTGGCGTCCTGCGGAGCCAGCGCCAGGGCGCGTTCCAGCCAGGGTGCGCCGTCTTTGCCCTGCTGCACGCGCATCACGGCGACGTAAGCCATCGCCTCGGGGAAGGGGTAATCGCTCACGGTCGCTATCTGGAAGGCGTGTTCCGCCAGCGACCACGCTTCGCCGCTCGCCAGGACGGCTCCTACCCGCGCCCCCAGCGGAACCGGGGAGTCCGTCTCTTGCAGCACATCCAGCAGCGCCAGCGCCGGCTCCCGGTAGAGGTTGTCTTCGGCGGTCAGCGGTTGCAGCCAGGCAATCGCCGTCTGCGGATCGCTGGCAGCCAGCAGGGCACCGCCCCGGTAGGCCGCCCAACCGTTCTCCGGGGTGCGTTCGCGCAGCGCCAGTAAATGCCCGTAGGCCGCCGCCCAATCGCCCCGGCGCAGGCGAATGCTGGCCGCATTGCGCAGGTTGCTGACGCTCGCTTGGGCGCGGACGCTGGCTTCCCAGTGCGCCAGGGCGCGAGTCTCATCGCCCAGTTCCGTCCAAATTTCGGCGGCTTCGCGATGCAGCCGCGCAGACCAGCCGTTACTGGCGGCCTCGGCTTCGATGTTGTAGAGGTCGGTCTGTAGATTGGCGGGAATGGCAGCCGCAGCGGTGGCAGTCGCCTGGGCGATTTCGGTGGGGGTTGCGCTGGGGAAGAGCACCCCGTCATCGGGCAGGACGAAGACCCCCAGCCCGAACAGGATCGCCAGAACGAAAACGAGCAGCACAATAACCCGCGCCGCTCGCCACGATGATAATTTGCGTCGGCTCACTGGCTTATCCGGCGGCTGATTCCTCGCCACCCAGTCCCGTCTCCTCCGGCTGTTCGCCGTTGAGCGCCATCGTCACCAGCTTTTCGACCTGGGCGGGCGTGAAGGGTTTAATCAGGTAGCTGTGGATGTTTTGCAGCTTGCCGATCAAGCGGTTGGCCGGGTCACCGAAGGCGGTGATGACGATGATCTGCGGCATCTCTTTCTCGATGCTGGTGTAGTGCTCCTTGATCTGATCGAGCATCTTCCAGCCCGTGATGTCCGGCAGGCCGATGTCCATCACGACGATTTCCGGGTTGATCTGCTTGAGCTTCTCCAGCCCGGATGTACCGCGTGTCTCGTGGTGCGCGTTCAGGCCGATGCCCTGGAGGGTCGCCTCGATGACTTCGCCCAATTCGACGGTATCTTCTACAATCAGCACCGTCGCGCTCTCTTGCGGCTGCGCCGTTTCAGCTTCGGCGACGGTTTCGGTGTCAGCAGTGGTGGTGGCCGTAGTGGCCTGCCTTTCCTCTTCCGTCAGGGACGAATCCTGCGCCTCGTTGCGTTCCGCGCCTTCGACTTTCAGGCGCACCGTCATGTTAACGCCCGTGTCGCTGTTGGGCAGGGACGAAGCAGGTTCCTGGACGGCAGGCACCGTCGAGGTACGCAGGTTGGAAAGGGGGTCGCGGCGCTCCCGATTATCCGGGGAACCTTCTGCCTTGTAAGCCATTTTCGGTTTGATAGTCTCAGAATTTTGAGCCATGCGTAAAATCCGGCACTATATCTGTTTTGGGGTTCACCATCACGCTTCATTCAGAGTATAACACGGGGAAGCGTTCGCAAACCCTTGACTGCTCAGTTCAACAACATTTTTAACGTTTTCGGAAGCGAATGACAAAGAACCTGACAAATTTCAAACATCTGTTCACTGTGACGCTCGAATCCGCCGATGAAATCGCACTCCTGGGCGCTGCACCGGGTGGGGCGCTGCACGCCGAGAGCTTCGCCGAAGCGGGCGATGTGGTCATCCGCTGGCGCGTATCTGCGGATGGGCAAGAAATCCAGCGCCTGCCAGAAGAGAGCGCGGCCTTTGCGGAACTGCCCCCTGGCCTGACTGCGCCGCAAACGCTGCCTCCCGGGCATCCCTGGGATTTCAGCGGGGCACGGCTGCGAGGCTTGCGCGAAGAAGACCGCGTGAGCACCCTGGTGCAGCCGCTGACCATCATGCAGAAGATGCCGCTGATCTCGCACCTGGGACTCGCCATCACGCCGATGCAGTTGCTGGGTGTGGCGGAAAGCCGCCTGCTGGCCGCCGCGACCTTCCCGGCGGGGGATGGAGTCCTCTGCCGCCGCGTGCGTCTGGCTTATGCACTTGCCACTGTACAGCACGATGACGATGGCTTGCCCTACGATTACGACACGATTCCGCTGTACTTGCTCCATGCGTATAAGCCAGATGCCGACGAACCGCCACCGCTCGAAGACTCCCTGAGTGATTTGGCCGGAGTCGCGATTCCGCGCCCGATGGACTGCCTCTATTACGAAGGCCGTTTGATCGTGGCGGATGCGGGACTGCCAGGCGAGGCCAGTCGGGTGCTGGTCTTCGAGCATGTGATGACGTGAATCGCTGTAGTCGGACAGAATCCACTGGCGTGGATTTGCCATTCCACTTCTCACACAAAACGACAAGTCTTGATGCCAGGTCAGGCCAGAAGAACCACCTTGTTAAATAAGACAAATTGTGATGAACGTCACAATTTCGGGAACGGCAATTGCTGGTGTTTCGCAAATGCGCGGTTTTGGCTACAATGGGGGCATCACACCAAAGATTTGTTAGAATGTTATTCTATTCATCACTACGGGAGATATCATGGCAGTAGAAGTGGGCATGAGCGCCAGCCGCACCCGGCGCGTGACCAGCGAAGACATCGAATTATTCGCCCGCGTTTCCGGCGATACCAATCCCGTTCACCTCGACGCAGCATACGCCGCCAACACCCAATTCGGCAAGCGCATCGCGCATGGCATGTTCAGCGTCAGCATCATCTCGGCGATTCTGGGTAACGACCTCCCCGGACATGGGACAATCTACCTGGGGCAGGACGTGAAGTTCAAAGCGCCGGTCTATATGGATGACGAAGTAACCGTCACCGTAGAATGTGTGCAATACCGCGAAGATAAGCGCATCGCGACCTTCAAGACGACAGCGACCAATCAGGATGGGACGCTGCTGTTGGAAGGCGAAGCCGTGGTCATTGCGCCAGAATGACGCATTTCCGGGGGACTCACGGCCCAATTGCGCAGATTTCGTACATTCAACACGAGACCCCTGCCCAAAAACCGACATCACGAACGAACGTTGTCGTCTGAAAACGCAGTACACTACCTTGTGCTCTGCCCCGCCCCACAGGCCGGGAGGGGATATCAAACGCGCGCGACTTTCGTCTGCGCGAAGTGCCTGAAGAAACATTCTTTTTTCATCCCAAGGAGGAAATTGGAACTATGGCTCGTAAACTGTTGATTAGCGCATTGCTGCTCGTGCTGACCGTGCCGTTCTTCGGCGCGCAAGCCCAGGAAGAACCGATCCGCGTCGGCCTCGTGACCGACCTCTCCGGCTGGCTTTCAATCTATGGTGTGGAACAGGTGCAGGGTTTTGAACTCGGTCTGCTCTACGCCGCTGGCATCGACCCCAGCGAATATGACAGCGTGGAAGATGCGTTGGCGGATGTGACGGTTGCAGGTCGCCCGATTGAACTGCTGGTGCGCGACTACGGCAGCGAAGACCCGACGGCTGACAGCGACAACGCCGCTACCGCGACCCGTGAACTGATCGAATCGGACTTTGCGGATGTGATCGTCGGCACCCCGAACAGCGGTGCTGCGGTGCAGGTGCAGACGCTGACCAGCCCCGATGAATACGACGTGCTGTTCATGGCGGGTCCCTCGGCGGCTCCTGGCCTGACGGGCGAAACCTTCAACGTCAATACCTTCCGCGTCTGCCGCAACACCCTGCAGGACGCGCAGGCACTGGCAACCACCATTGACACAGACAGCAGCTATGTTGTTCTGGCCGTGGATACCGCCTTCGGGCGTGGCACGGGTGCCGCCTTCGACCTGGCCTTCAGCGCCGTTGGTGCGGAAGCCGCTGCTGAAACCATCCTCGTCCCGTCCGATACCGTCGACTTCACCCCGTACCTGCAGCAGGTGCTGGATAGCGGCGCGGACATCAACGTGCAGGTCTGGGCTGGCGCTGGTGGCATCACCCTGGCACAGCAGACCGTCGAACTCGGCGTGCTGGATCAGATGCAGCTCGTGACGGGCACCAACTCCAACGACATCGTTGCCGCTGCACCGCCGCCGGCAGGCACGGTTGCGTACATCGTGTACCAGTACACGCTGCCGGACAACGAAGTCAACGACTGGATGGTCGAGAAGCACATTGAACTGTTCGAAGATGTGCCGGATCTGTTCACCGAATGCGCGTTCGCGACCGCTCAGGCACTCTACGCTGGCCTGGAAGCCACCGAAGGTGATCCCTTCCCCGAAGCCATGATCCCGGCGCTGGAAGGCCTGACCTGGGATGGCCCCAAGGGCGAATACACCCTGCGTCCGTCCGATCATCAGGTGCTGGCTCCGCAGTACGTGATTGAATTCACGGGCGTGGAAGATGTGGAACTGGCAGATGGCCTGACCGTGACCCTGCCGCAGTACAACCTGCTCGCAGAAATCTCCGCTGAAGATTCCGCGCCGCCCTGCCTGCTGCCGGAAGACATGGCAGATCGCTGCGAAATGGGCATGGAATAACGCTAGTCTGTTGGCATTGTGGGGGATGAGGCAGTACCCATAATCCCCCCTTCCGTCCCCCCGCTGTACAGGGGGAAACCAGGTCCCTCCCTACGCAGTGGGGAGGGACCTAGGGAGGGGATCATCCCCTACTGAATACTATGCGTTTTGATGCCTCAACGCAGACGATGGCTCCACAGCCGACGGTTATGGCATCGTCGTGTGCGTTGAAAAATATCCCCCTCCGACCTGCTGCGCAGGCCGCCTTCCCCGTCGCGGTAGGGCAGAAGTAGCGGATTGCCTCACAGCGTTGTTTGCAGGGAAGTCCCCCTCTCTGATGCTTCGGCGAGGGGATGCAGGGGGAGAGGTGGCAGTGAAGAAACGCACACCAACGATTGTTCAACAACAAAAAGAGTTCTTGGAAGAACCGACATGGCAGAAACCATCTTACAAGCACAGAACCTGCGCAAGCAGTTCGGTGGGCTGGTGGCGGTAGATGGCGTGAATCTGGATGTCTCACGCGGCAGCATCCACAGCATCATCGGACCTAACGGGGCGGGCAAGACGACGCTCTTCAATCTGCTCAGCGGGCGCTATAAACCCACCGCTGGCACTGTTTTCTACAAGGGGGAGAATATCTCCAGCCTGACGGTGAGCCAGCGAGCGCTGATTGGTATCGGGCGCTCTTTTCAGATCACCAACATCTTCCCCAACCTGACCGTGCTGGAGAATGTGCGCTTGGCGGCACAGGCACACAGCGCAGCCAACTGGCGTATGTTCCGCCGTGCCGACAGCTACCAGCAGTTTGTCGATCACGCGATGGAAGTCATCGAACAGGTCGGGCTGACGCGGCAGAGCCGTTTGCTGGCGAGCATGCTGCCGCACGGTGGCAAGCGCAAGCTGGAACTGGCGATCATCCTGGCGGGTGACCCGGAACTGCTGCTGCTGGACGAACCGACCGCTGGCATGGCCTCCGAGCAGGTGCCGGAATTGATCGAGACAATCCAGGGTATCCGCGAGCAGGGTGATAAGACCATCGTCCTGGTGGAGCACAATATGAACGTCGTCATGGGCATCAGCGACCGGATCACGGTCATGAACCTGGGGCGTTTGCTCTCCGAAGGTACTCCGTCGGAAATCTCCGCAGACCGCACCGTGCAGCAGGTCTACCTGGGCGAAACCTATGGCAGCACCGAAGAAATGGCAGGAGGGACGCATGGCTGAGCAAGCGATGCTGCATATCGAAGGCGTTCACACCTTCATCGGGCAGTTTCACATCCTGGAGGGCGTCACCCTGAGCGTCCCCAAGGGCAGCATTCATGTGATGCTGGGGCGCAACGGCGCGGGCAAGACCACCACGCTCAAGACTGTGATGGGCATGACGCCGCCTACGCACGGGACGATCACCTTCAACGGAGTGGATTTGCGCGGGAAGCGGCCTTTTGAAATCGCGCAGATGGGCATCGGCTATGTGCCCGAACACCGCGCCATCTTCCACGAGTTGAGCGTGCGCGAGAACCTGGTCATTGCCGGGCGCGACCGCAACGACTTCGACAAGAAGGCGGATTTCATCTTCGACCTCTTCCCGGATTTGAAGAAACTCTATGCCTTCCCTGGGGGCAACCTCTCCGGTGGGCAGCAGCAGATGCTCTCGGTGGCACGCGCCCTGGTGCCGGATAACACGCTGCTGCTGATCGACGAGCCGAGTGAAGGGTTGGCTCCGGTGATTATCGAAACACTGATGGAAGCGATCAAACGCCTCTCGGAAAATGTGACCGTGCTGCTGGTGGAGCAGAATTTCCGCGTCGCCAGCCATCTCGCCGATGAGTACACCATCATCGACGAAGGGCACTCGGTGCAATCCGGCAAAATGAGCGATCTGGTCTCAGATCAGGCGTTGATCCAGCAATATTTGGGGGTGGCCTGATGGCATTGGATACCAGCGCAGAAGCACAACAACAAGCAGTCGCGCAGGCCAAAGAGACGCTGCGCAGCGATCATAGTTTTCGCAATACCATGCTGACGGTCTTCGGCCTCATCGCAGGGCTGCTGGCCTTCGGCTTGATTACGACATTGGCGGCGGGCGATGGCCTGGGCAGCTTCGGGCTGATTCTGGTCTCTGGCTTGTTCCAGGGCATGCTGCTCTTCCTGGTCGCCAGCGGCCTGAGCATCGTCTTCGGCCTGATGGATGTCCTCAATCTGGCGCAAGGGGCTTATTTCACTATCGGCGCTTACATCGCCTGGCAGATTCACCACGCAGAAGCCTTCGCGGCGATTCAGCCGGACTTGCGCTTCCTGATCGCGGTCGTGTCTGCGACGGCAATCGGTGCCGTCTTGGGCATCATGCTGGAACGCGGCCTCTTGCAACCGCTTTATTCCCGTCCGATCTTCCAGATTGTGCTGACTTTTGGCCTCGCCATCGTCTTCGGTGAGATCATCAAGTTCATCTGGGGCACGGCAGCCTATCAATGGATCGAACCCTTCGCCTTCCAGCAGGGCAGTTTCACCATCTTCGACCAGCAATTCAGCACTTACCGCCTCTTCGTGATTGTGGTGGGCTTCGTATTAATCGCCACGATCGCCCTGCTGCTCCAGCGCACGCGAATCGGCATCATCATCCGCGCTGGCGTGGAAGATAGCGAAATGGTCGAAGCTCTGGGCATCAATGTGCGCCTGGTCTTCACGGCCATCTTCACGCTGGGTTGCGCGATGGCGGCGCTGGGTGGCGCGGTGGCGGCTCCCTTCCTGGGGGCGTCCCTGGGCGTCGGGCAGGGGTTCCTGCTGGGCGCGATTGCTGTGGTCGTCCTCGGCGGCCTGGGCAGCTACGAAGGCACCGCTGTCGGTAGCATCCTGGTGGGGTTGGCGATTGCCATCGTCGCCAAGTTCAGCGCGGAATTTCTCAACCAAACCGTCTGGTCGAGCCTGACTCCGATGCTCCTGCTGGTGTTGGTGCTGCTGCTGCGTCCGGCGGGTCTCTTCGGAAAGGAGCGATAACCCATGCAAGGGCAACCAACAGGCGCGGCTTACTGGCGCAGAACGCTCAACACCAATTGGATCACCCTGGCTGTGGTCGTCTTCCTGGTGCTCTTCCCACACATCGTCGGCTGGGTCACGGGGGACAGTCCCTTCGGCGTGGGCGGGCGTCCGCGCGGGCAGTCGATCTTCTGGCAGAGCATCTTCATCGAAGTCTTCGTACTGGCGATCCTCGCCATGAGTTATAATCTGATCTTCGGCTTCACGGGCGTGCTCAGCCTGGGGCACGCGCTCTTCTTCGGGCTGGGTGGCTATACGCTGGGCATCTTCATGGAAAAGTACGGCTTCGTGCCCTTCCTGGTGGAGCAGATGGGATTGGATGAACAGGTTGGGATCTTCGTAGCGCTCTTCCTCGGCATCGCGATTGCCCTGGGCCTGGCGGGGTTAATTGGCTTCATCATGGGGCTGGTCTCGTTGCGCTTGAAGGGCGTTTACTTCGCGATCTTCACGCTGGCTGTCGCCGAGATGGGCTTCATCTGGGTCGGGCGCTGGGGCTTCACCCAGGCGGAAGACGGCTTCCCGCTGACCTATGTCCCGGATATCATCAACCCCACCCAGAACCGCCTGACGTATTACTATCTGGCGCTGATCCTGGCGATCATCGTCTTCCTGGTGATCCGCCGCCTGATGAATTCGCCGACGGGTCGGGTGCTGCTGGCGATCCGCGAGAACGAAGACCGGGCCCAGGCCATCGGCTACAACACCCTGCGCTACAAGCTGCTCTCGATCACCGTCGCTTCGATGATGGCAGCGCTGGCGGGCATCATTCATGTGGGGCTGAACAAGAAAATCGGCCCGGAAATCATGAGCGTACAGTTCACCATTGAACCGCTCTTGATGACCATCATCGGCGGCATCGGCACCTTCAGCGGCCCGGTGATTGGTGCGTCGGTGCTGCACCTCAGTGAACGTATTCTGGATCGCGAGTTCCTGATCTTCGGCGCAGAGGTCAACGTGGGCGAGTACTGGTCGCTGATGCTGGGCATCGCCTTCATCGTCGTGGTGCTGGTCTTCCCCCAGGGGGTGGTGGGTACGCTCAACAAGTGGCTCAGGGGTTGGCGCAATCGGCAGAAATCGCCCCCCTTGCCTACCGAGCAGGCTCCCGCCGCCGGGGATTGACGATTGCTTATCTAACAAGGTGGTTCTTCTGGCCTGTCCTGGCATCAAGACTTGTCGTTTTGTGTGAGAAGTGGAATGGCAAATCCACGCCAGTGGCTTCAAGTTTGTCTCGAAGCGCTCAACGCCTTGTAGATAGGACAGACGATGGCTGATCCGGTTGCAGCGCGAAGCACTCGGCTGCAACAGCTTTGTGTTTTGCCGTAAGGCATGGGCACGAACGGACGTGCCCTTTTCTACTCTCCGAACCAATGCCTCCCCACCGCCGAAGTCTTCACCGTTTTCGGAAGTCCCACAAATGAGTAGGATGCGCCCCGGTGATTCAAAACGCAGAGGACGCATCGTAGAAGAGAGGCCGCCGCATGTACCACCCGATGACGACGCTCTTCGGGCGCACCTGGAGCACGTACACCGTCTTGCTGATGATCGGGATTCTGTTGAGCATCGCCTGGATGCTGCTGCGTGCCAGACCAGGGACGCGCCGCGATACGCTGGATGCCTGCTTGCTGGCCCTGGTGGGCGGTGTGCTGCTTGGGCGGGCGGGGCATGTGCTGCTGCACTGGGCATATTTCCGCGACCACACGGAAGAGATCACGCAGCTCTATTTCCAGGGCGGTTTGAGCGTGCATGGTGTGCTGTTGGGGGCGGGGCTGGGGCTGCTGATCGGGGCACGCTGGCGCGAACTGGATGTCAGGCACCTGCTCGATTCTGCGGCGTTCAGCGTACCACTGCTGGGGCTGGCGGCCTGGTGGGGCTGCGCCGCCAATGCCTGCGCCTATGGTGCACCCGTGCAGCAGATGACTGAATATCCGCCGCTGCTGACCTGGATTGAGCCGGACATCTACGGAATTGTGGAACCGCGTTTCGCTGCACAGCGCATCGGCATGGCTCTTTCCGCTTCATTACTGATCCTTACGGGGATGGCCTTCTGGCGGGATTGGTTCGTCGGAAAGCGTTTACCGCTGGCGATTCTTGCGCTGAGTCTGGGAAATTTCATGGTGGAGTTTATGCGCGTAGATTACATTTCGTTGCGCGATCCCCTCTCCCCGGAGGCGGCGCTGTACCTCGTCGTCATGCTGCTGAGCGCCGCCTTCCTGGTACGAAATGCTCGTAGTCAAACAGAATCTTAACGTTTGTGTGCCGATGGCGTATGAAAGCAGAGACGATTGTAAATATTCTGCAATTGTTCATCGTTGGAATACGGTTTGTGTGCTAGGCTCAGAATAACAGAACTGGACACAATACACATACACCAACGACGAGCGAACGATGATCTACAAATGTCAATGGCTCTGGCCGGATCGAATTCTCTATTTGCAGCTATCGGGTAACTTCAGCATGGAAGCTTACAACGCAATTCAGGCGACTCTCCTGCGTGAGTTCGAATCCTCGGAGGAGTCCGTGCATCTCTTGCTGGACGTGCGCCCCTACCAGGGGGACTTGCGCAAGCTCTTCTGGCAAATCAAAGGGATTATCCCCGCTTCGCCCAATATGAAGGGGTGGGTGCTGGTGCTGAGCACTGCCCCTGTCTCGACCCTGGTTGGCGGTGCGATGCCGCGCCGCGATGTGCCGCGCTGGAAGCAAATCGACAATCTGACGACGGCGGTTCACTTCCTGGCAGAACAGGATGAGACGCTGGACGCGGATGCGATTCTGGTTTCCGTCGCTGCCCAGCTTTGACGCGAGCCACCCGTCCCCTATCCCGCTGACTGATCCACCCCCGCAGGGCGCTCCGTGCGCCCACGTTCCCCATCATTGTGGAAGCATTGCAGAAAATGTTGCAAAGGCATTGTTTCCTCAAAAGCGTTTTCGGTATAGGATTACGCGCAAGCCTACCATATCCGTGAGATTCTCGTTACACTGGTCGCACAGTCGCAGGGCGAAACCAGCGAGGTTTGACCGGATACCATATGGAACAACAGGGTCTTTATTTGCAAAATCAACTATTACATGAAGAAATCAGGCGGCGTGTGGATCAGATTAGCGCCATTAACAAGGTTGCGACGACGGTCGGGCATTCGTTGGATTTGCAGGTGACGCTCGATACGGCGCTGAAGGCCGTAACCAGCGTCGTCGGGGCGGAAGCAGCGGGCATCAGCTTGATTGATTACGAGACGGGCGATGTCGTGCTGCGCGCCCAATTGGGCTGGATCAACGATTTCGTGGTCAACAACCCCATGCGCATCCCGGCGGGGGAAGGCATGTCCGGGCAGGTCATCCACAACGATGATCTGATCGTCCATAACAACCTCACGGGCGATGAAGATTACGCCGTCCCCAGTTTCAGCAAGGAAGCCTTCCGTTCCATTGCCATGGCTCCCATGCACGCACGCGGGCGCATCATCGGCATCCTCAGCATCATGAGCCATAAGGCGGATCGCTTCGACAAAGACCTGGTTGAAGTGCTCAAAGCGATTGCGGATACGGTCGCCGTCAGCATCGAGAATGCGCGACTGCACGAGCAGCACGTCGAGCAGGAGAATCGCCTCAACGCGATTTTACACTCGACCGCAGATGGCATCATCGCCACCGATCAGAACAGCCGCATCAGTCTGGTGAACCAGGCTGCCGCGACGATGCTCGATGTCAGGCCGGGGGAATTGCTGGGCGTGCCGCTGCGCGAAGCCGATATTCAGGTGCGCGTGCGCGATAAGCTGCTGCTGGCGCTGACATCCGAAGCGCTGGAGAGCACCGAGAGCTTCCAGGTCTCGCTGGAAGAAGGCCGTGAACTGGCCGTCTATGTCTCCCCGGTGCACATCAACAGCCAGGTAGAGGGCGAGAGCAACATGGATGGCTGGGTGATCGTCTTGCAGGACATCACGCACATCCGGGAGGCCGAACTGGCGCGGGTGCATTTCATGCAGGCGGCAGCACACGACATGAAGAATCCCCTCAGCGTCACGCAGAAGTCGATCCACATGCTGGAGAGCATGGTCGAAGAAGCCGATGAGACCATGCGCGAGGTCCTGGAAATCGCCGGGAGCGGTGTGGATCGCGTCAAGCGGTTGATTGACGATTTGCTCAATATCGAGAAGATTCAGAGCGGCTACGATTTCAAGCTGGCGGAAGTCGATATTCGCGAGATGTGCTACGAGATCAGCGCCCTCTGCCGCCCCACGATGGAGGCCAGCGGCACCGACTTCAGCGTGCAAATCGCCGACGATGTGCCACAGCGGCTGAATCTGGATCGCGAATGGATGCACCGCGCGATGCACAATCTGCTGGAGAATGCCGCCAAGTACGCGCCAGAAGGACAGGTCGTCTTCAGCACGTACGTGCAGGACGAGGTGCTGCATTTTGAAGTGGTGGACAGCGGCCCCGGCATTCCCATCTGGGCGCAGTCGCGTATCTTCGACCGCTTCTACCGGGTGGCGGATCGTAAAGATGTGCGCGGGAGCGGCCTGGGGTTGGCGATTGTACGTTCAGTGGCGGAGGCGCACAACGGAAACGCCTATGTGCGCAGCCGTGAGGGTGAAGGCAGCACCTTCGGCATGGCACTGCCTATCACAGAGAAAGCAAGCACGTGACACAGGAAGACCATGAACAGGAGCGCCAGCGCACCACGCAAGAAGAAGAGCGCATCGTGCACTGGCGCTGTTTGAACTGCGGACAAACGCATTTCACGCATCCGGCTGAAAAACCCCCAGACATCTGCGATTACTGCCGCGATATGACCACCTGGGAGCGCGTTCCTATTCCGACGGATCGATCACAGCGGCCTGATTGATCGCGTCGCGCACATCTCGTGCTGTGTGCAAGAAGGCATCGGTGTACATCATCTCTAGCTGGCGTGGGCGTTCCAGCGGCACTTCGAAGTCCGCGATGATGCGCCCTGGTCGCTGGCTCAGCACCAGAATGCGATCCGCCAGCAGCACCGCCTCGTTGATGTCATGCGTGACCATCACGACCGTCGGCTTTTCCGCCGCCCACAGCTTCAGCAGATCCAGGCTGATGCGTTCTCGTGTCAGGGCATCCAGCGCGCCGAACGGTTCATCCAGCAGCAGCACCTGGGGATGCTGCACGAGCACACGCCCCAGCGCGACTCGTTGCGCCATCCCGCCGGAAAGCGCCGCCGGGTAAGAATCGCCGAATTCTTCCAGGCCGAGTGCGGGTAGCAAGGCATCGACCTGTTCCAGGCGCTCCTGCCGGGAGACGCCGCCCAGTTCCAGTGGCAGGGCGATGTTATCGCGCACGGTGCGCCAGGGCATCAGATTCGCGTCCTGGAACATCAGCGCGACTTCCGGAGTCGGCTGGGTGATGAGCTTGCCATCTGCCAGAATGCGCCCTGTTGTGAGTTGCTGCAACCCGGCGATGGCGCGGATCAAAGTGGTTTTTCCGCTGCCACTAGGGCCGAGCAGCGCGACGAAGCTCTCGTCTTCGATGCCGCAAGAAACGGGGCCGAGCGCGGCGAGTCCGCTGCCTTCTCCGTTGAAGATCACGCTCGCGCCCTGGATGTGTAACTGCATGAGTGTCTGTCCTTCGATACCCGCGAAACGGTTGCAAGGGGCGATGTATCAATCGCCCCTGTTGCCCCTGGCACAGGCTGGACTGCGCTTCGCCTCATTCCGCCTCGGGCAGGTACTCATTCGTGTAGATCGCGTCCAGGTTGACGGGTTCGTCCAGCAAGCCCAACGTCAGCAGCGTATCCTGCATATTCTCCCAGGATTCCAGGTCGCTGAACCCCAGCCGTTCGGCATTCCACAGCGGGATCGACGCCAGCAGCACATCGAACTGCAGCAGGGTCTCGTCGTCGAAGTCGGCGGCGAGCGTTTCGCGCAGTTCGGCATGGCGTTCGTAGAGTGCTTCCGCCGTGAAGTCACGGGCCAGGAAGGCTTCTTGCTCGGCGGCCTGGGTTTCCAGGGCTTCTTCCAGTTCTGCGCTCAGCGGCAAGCCTTCAATGAAGGGCGCACTGAGCAGGTAGGCGCGTGCCGGATTCTCGATGGCGATGCGCAGTCCGGCGTCATAGCCCCTCAACACATCACGCACCAATTCCGGCTGGTTTTCCAGCGTCTCCTGGTTGGTGATGATGCCGTTGGACACCAGATCCACGACATCCGCGATGTAGAGCACTTCGACATCGCTCACATCACCGCAGTCTTCATTGGCAGCGCGGTTGCGAATTTGCAGCGGTTCATTGTTGACGTAGATGACCGAGGCATCCACCGCGCCCACGCAGAAGACTTCCGGTGCAGCGAAGCCGATTTCCTCGAGCTGTACATCGGTCTCTTCCAGGTCGGCTGTTTCCAGCAGTGTCGTGAAGCCCGTGTAAGTCGCGCCGAAGCGCCCCGGAATCCCTACGCGCAGCCCCACCAGGTCTTCGACCGAGGCGATTTCCTGCGATCCGCTGGAGACGACGCCAATCGGATATTCCTGGAACCACTCGTAGACGTAAACGATCGGGCGCCCGCCAGCCGCCGCCAGGATGACCTGCTCCCCGCTGACAACGCCGAACTGCGATTGTCCGCTGGCGACGAGATCGACGACATCTGGCTCATTCAGGTATTCCAGCGTGAGATCGATTCCCGCTTCCGCGAAGCTGCCGGAACCAATTGCCGCATACATGGGCGCGAACTGCACATTGGGGACGAAGGTCATCAGCAGCGTGAGGGGCTGCGTCTGAGTCTGTGCCATCCCCGGCGCAATGAAGAGGATCAAGGTGAACAGCAAAATCGTAAGACGACGTATGACCATCGGTTACTTGTACCTTTCGGGATGATATGGATTGGCTGGTAGGGTTGCCTCAAGACTTTTGCCAGCGCAGAGCGTAACGCTCCAACGCGGCGACTGTCAGGTACAGCGAGAGCGCCAGTGCCGTCATCGTGAAGACCGCCACGAAGACCAACGGGGTATCGAACTGGCTGCGCGCACGCATCACCAGGAATCCCAGCCCTTCGCTGGCGTTGATGAACTCCCCGACCACGGCGCCGATCACGGCGAGAGTCGCGCTGGTCTTCAACCCCGTCAGCAACACCGGAAGCGCCGCCGGGATCTCCAGCTTGCGGAAGGTCTGCCAGGAGGTTGCATTCAGCGATCGCAGCAGGTCGCGCAGATTGCCCGGGACGCTGCGGATGCCAACGACGGTGTTCATCAGTGTGGGGAAGAAGACGATTACGGCGCTGGTGATGACCTTGCTGGTCGGCCCGCTGCCGAACCAGATGATCAGCAGCGGCGCATAGGCTACGACGGGGGTCGCCTGGAAAGCGACAATCACAGGAGAAAGCATCTCGCCCAGCAGGCGATTCTTGGCGATGGCATAGCCCAGCAGCGTCCCCAACCCCACGCCGAAGAAGAGGCCGCGCAGCATCTCGTCTGCGGTCACGCTGATGTGGCGCAGCAGCGTCCCGTCGCGCAGCACTTCGCCGAAGGTCTGCAGCACTTCGGCTGGTGCGGGAATGATGAAGCGTGGGTAGACTTCCAGCGCGACGACGAGCTGCCAGCCCGCCAGAATCGCGCCCAGGGTGAGCAGGGGCAGCAGGCTCCGTGCCCAGCGCAGCAGGCGTCCCTGCTGGGAGGACATGGCCGCCTTATGCTTCGGCTCTGCCGTCGTTTCGATCTTGAGGAATGTTTCTGCCATGAAAAAGCCCCGCGTTCTCTCGAACCAAACGGGGCAGGGGTAGCGCAACAGACGCAATCGACTTTGGCCTGATACCCGGTGGGTATGCCAAAAGACGATGCGGTACACGTACGCCACAGACATCGCAACGCTACTTACCACATTTTGCACGCTGCGCTGGTCAACCTTCTCCCATCCGGACTATCACCGTCGGCTCTGGACTCTAACCAGATCCACCGGCATCGCACGTTGGCGATGACGCACCCACGAAGATCGTGGACGACACGGGTCACGGGCTTGGTGCGTGCATTGCGCCACACCATACCGTCGGTAGGGAATTTCACCCTGCCCCGAAGGTTTCACATCTGTAGTTTGTTACAGTATATCAGGTGCAGCGGCAAAATCAATGAATTCTCATCCAAAGGTCAGTGATGTTTGTCATGAATTTGCACGCTGTGGGATCGTCCGCCAGCCCAGCAGCACCGCGAGGAGCAGTGCAGCGGCGGGCAGCGCCGGGATCATGAAGCGCATGAAGGCACCTGTCCAGGAGTAGTAGTAGACGCTGTAGAGCGCGATGTAGGACAGAAGCCATCCGCCGATCAGCAGGCCGGGAACCCAGCGCAGCCGCCAGAGTGCCGCCGCCAGCGCCGCCGCGCCAGCGATGATGGCCAGCAGCGCCACGCCCCCCATCCGCTCCCAGATGATGCCGAGCGCATCCAGCAAATAGCGGAGGCTGAAGAGGCCGTCCGGCGGCAGGTCTTCCAGGGCGGTGTAGCCTGTAGTGAAGGGGCTGCCAAAGAACGTCTGATTGTAGAGCATCTGCGGGGCGAAGAAGAGCAGCGCTGCAACCACCAGCACAACGGTCATGCGCCACTGCTTTTCCAGCAAGAAGAGGCCACCGATGACGAAAGCGATCAGCAAACCCGTGAAACGCAGCATGCCGATGAAGCCCAGCAGCGCCCCCAGCAGAATCACATCCCGCGCCTGATAGCCGCCCTTGCGCGTCCGCAAGTACCACCACGCTGCCAGCAGGGTGAAGAACGCGGTCGGCCCATCGGAGAGCATCTGCGCCCAGGTCATGTGGATGGCAATCACTTCCGCCATTTCCGCGTTCCAGATGAGGTTGAAGCCCACCAGCGCCAGCAGCGGCAACGCCGCATACAGCAAGGCCGCGATGTTCGCGGTGATTTCGCTGCGGGTGATGTGCCGCGTCAAATCCGCCAGCAGCAGAATCGCCAGCGGAAAGGCGATTGCAGACCAGAAGAGCGCAATCGGCTGCACCAGCGCCGCAAAATCCGGCGCGATGACCCAGGAGAACGGCAAAATCAATAACGGAAAGCCCCAGGGATATTTCGCATCTTCGATTTCGCCGCTGCGCAAATCCAGCATTTGCTCGTGGTAGAGGAATTCGTCACCACCGTGATGAAACCAGTACCAGCCCCGATGCGCTTGTTTCGTCTGCTGCGGCAGGATGTCCGCCGCGAAGAGCAACAGGGTGAACAGGTGCAATGCCACAGCCAGCGCGAGCAAAAGTCGGTATCGGCTCATCCCTCACTCCACAAGTCGTGTTGTGTCGGGGTAGGTTTGGTGGTCTCCAACTGAGTTCTGGGTTTTTCGCTGGCACTTCCCCACCCGAAATGCTCTGTCCGGAAAACGTTCCGAAATCCCCTCCACTTCGTAGAGGGAACTTGTACCGACTTGCTGGAGGATCGGGTACGAAGTGTTTTCTGCATACTGGCCGGATGAAGCACGAAATCCCTCCCCGATGCGCAAGGCGGGACCTGGTATCCCGCCAGGTAGTGGGGGCACGGAAGGGGGGATACAGGGGCAGTCAAATGATCCAACGTCAACAGATTCTCCCCTACAGCATCACGACTGCGCATCACACATACCCCTGCACGATTTGCATCAACTGGCGGGCGCGATGGCGATAGGTATGCTGCTTCAGCAAACGCTCGTGCGCGGCCTGGGCGATGGCTTCGCGTTCGGAGTCGTGCGCGAGCAAGTAGCGATAGCGCTCCAGCGCCTCGTCGCCGGATTCCACGACGATGATCTCTTTCCCCGGCTCGAACCATTCCTCAATGCCGTTGTACGGGTTGGCGATCATGCAGGCACGCATCGCCGCCAGTTCAAACGGGCGCAGGGACGAGGAGCCGTACAGGGTTGCGTGTGCGCCCCGCGTGATGACCAGGTTCAATTTGCTGCGGCAGACGTATTCGCGCAACTTACTGAAGCTGAGGTACGGCAGTTCCTGAACTTCGCGGGGCAGTCCCAGGTTCTTACCGCGCACCGCAAAACGCGCCGCAGGCATGGCCTGCGCTGGCTCCGTAATCATGGCGTCGATCCACTCCGCGCGGTATTCGCGCCCATGCCCGAAGAAGAAGGCATCCACATCTTGCCCCGGCACTGGAATCGGTGCGTACACATCCGGGTCTGCGCCGTACCAGACGGTATGGGCTGCCTTCGCGCCCAATTCCAGCAGGAGTTTCTCGCCCCCGGTGCTGTTGCTGATGAAGGCCGCGTACTCGGTCACATCCGCTCCCGGGTAGATGCGGAAGCCGCTGGCGAAGCCCTTCATATTCGGCAGGCTGGCGGGAACGTCGCCGTCGAAATACAGCACCGGGATGCTGTGCTTCTCCTGAAGTGCACGCGGCACACCCGCCAGGTGATTCAGCGGCACAGTGAGGAAGAGCACGGCATCAATATCTGGTTCGCGGGTCAGCAGTTCGTCCAGGTGGCGCTGCCACAGAGGGGCGATGATCGTCTGCGCCGTCTGGCGGACGAGCTTATCCGAAGTGGATTCGGTCTCTTCCGTCTCAGCCTGCTGGTCGTAGGTCATCTGCACCTGGGACGGCGGTGCGAGGCGGCGCAGGATGCCGCGTGCGGCCTGGAAGGTATCCCCGTAGAACTTCGCCGGGTTCGGCGCTGCCCGCCACCAGAGCGATTCAATCGCAGGTCCCTGGTAGGGCGTGGCGATGACCTCGACGCCTTCTTCATAGAGGGCTTTGAGCAGTTGCCACCAGGCCGGGGTGGCGCTGAAGGGTTGGGTTAAATCCAGCGATGAGACGACGACCAGCAATTTCACGAGATCCGGTTCCTTTTGAACAGCAGCAAATCCCCTCCACACAATCCCTCCTCCATTGCAATGGGGTGCGATGGGACGGGCAGGTTCGGCAGCGATGGGGACAGAATGACCACAGCAATTCTCGTTACGACGCGCCGAGTATAGAGCGCTGATTGCCCCCCTGCCAGCCTGGATTCGCGTAACCGTCGCTTGTCCACCGCCATCATCCTGCCCTGTTGCGCCTTGTTTCGGGCATGCTATAATCGCGCCCGCGTTACGGGAAAATTAAACCGGACGATTACGGAGATAGCACTGGATGGCTGGAAAACAAATCTTCATCGGCTGCATGGGGCTGATGCTTGTCTTGTTGTGGAGCGTCATGCCGCAGACGGCGGTGTGGGCGCAGGATGATAATCTATTGACCAATGGCAGCTTCGACGAACCGGGGCAGTACCAACCCGCTGGACGCGGCGATTTCACCTTCGCCCCCGGTTGGAGCGGCTGGTACACCAATTCGCCCAGCACAGAAAGCTGGATGAATCTCGACCCGATTGCCTACCCGCATACAGCCGATTTCCGCTATGACGGCAACGCCTCGCAGAATGTCGGGCGTGGCGATGCAACGTTCACAGCGGCGGCTTTCCAGGTCGTTGATGGCATCGCCGAAGGGACGACTCTGCGTGCGTCGGCCTGGGTGCTGCAAGACAATGATGAGGGCAACGGCGCTCGCACACGGATCGGCATCGGCAGCAATGTCGGCGGCAACCCGCTGGCAGCGCAAATCGAGTGGTCGCCCTGGCTGCGTGCCATCGATTCCTGGCAGCAGATCACGGTAGAAGCGACTGTCCCGGCGGGCAGCGTGACTGTCTTCATCTATTCCACGCAAGATTCGCCCAACCCCGGCAACCAGAATTACTATGATCAGGCTGAACTGGTCGTCGTCGGGCAGGGGCAGGAAGTCAATGTGGGGGATACGGCGACTCCGGCAGTTCCGCCGACCAACACGCCGCCGCCCTTCGCGCCCTTTGTCAATCCGCAAGAGCCAGATGAAAGCGGTCGCATCGAACATACCGTACGCTCTGGCGACACGCTGGCGGCAATTGCCGTTGCCTATGGCGTGTCTGTGGATGAGATTCGCCAGTTGAACAACCTCAGCAGCGACATCCTGCAACTGGGGCAAGTGCTGTTGATCCAGGAAGCCAGCCCGGATTCTGGCGATGAATCCGGACAGGGTGGCGGGGGCGGTGAAGCCGAAGAAACCGAGGCCGTGACCGATGCGTCCGCAGAAGAATCCGCAGAGAGCAGCGAGAGCGGCGGATTCGCATCACCTACGCCGACCCTGACGCCGCAGGAAGTGGCGCAGGAGCCGACCGCCACCGCCACGCCCGATGTGACGGCTACCCCAACGCCGATTCCGGCGACTCCCACGATTGCGCCGACGGCCCCGGTAGAAGAGGGCGAAGAGGCTGACCCGCTGGAAATTGCATCGGGCGTGTGCGTGTTGATGTTCGAAGACGACAATCAGAACGCGGTGCAGGAGCCGGGGGAAGAGCTGCTGGCGGGCGGTTTGATTACCATCGAAGACAGCACCGGAGCGCAGGAGACCTACACCACCGATGGCGAACAGGAGCCATTCTGCTTCGCGGAACTGGCGGCGGGGACGTATGATGTTTCAGCGCAAGCTCCCGCAGGGTACGGGCTGGTGAACAGCGCATCGCTGGTAGTCAACATGCAGGCCGGGCAGCAGTTCACGCTGCGCTTTGCGGCTGCGGAAGGGCTGGAAGTGGCGCAGGCTCCCACGCCGGATAACGACGTAATGGACGCCGAGCCGGAAATCGTCGAGGAAGCGCCGCAGGATAGCGGTAATTCGCTGCGCAACATCGCAGGCGTGATCGTGATGGCGCTGGCAGGTGTCGTGCTGCTGGGTGGCATCGGCGTCGCTGTGCTGGTGGGACGGCGCTGAGCCGTCCATCATGCGGGCAAACATGGGGTCAAAACCCGTTCATCGCCCATTTGCAGTCTATCGATCTGTAGCACGGTTTGCAGCCCGTTCGGAGTTTGATGCGGAGCAACGCTCCCCCGCTGACGCTCGCTGTGCCAGGGGACACTCATTTCCCCTTACGAAATGCACGGAAGCCAGGGGGCAAGCGCAAAAAACCCGTGCCCGATGCACATCATTTGCCGGATTGTCCATACCACGAATCAACCGGGGAGACACAAAAAATGACCCGTACTACGTATCGCTGGTTCTGGATCGCGTGCAGCCTGATTTGCTTCGCCCTGCCTGCTCTGGCGCAGACGGGCGGCGGGCAGGTTTGCGTGCGTGCCTTTGAAGACCGCAACGCCAACGGCTTGCAGGATGCCAACGAACCGCGCATCACACGCGGGATCAATGTGACGTTGGCGGACGAGCAGAATATCATCGTGGCCAGCGGACTCATGGAAGAATCGCCGACGGCGGCCTCTGGCACGTACTGCTTCCAGCGCCTGGAGCCAGGGCAGTACCGCCTGCGCGTTCGCAGTGCTGATTACAGCGCCACCACACCGACCGAATTCCTGACTGCCCTGAGTGGGACGGATGTGCAGGTCTTCGAGTATGGCGGGCAGTTGATCCCTGCCGAGGAAGCGCCCGTCACCGGTACAGAGCCGGATTTCACGCTCAGCGAAGCGGAACAGCGTGGTTTGCTCACGCGCCTGGTGCTTTCCGGCGGTGGGGCGCTGCTGGTGATGGCGGCGATGAGCGTTGTAGGCGCGATCATCTATTTCCTGTTCGCACGCCGCAGCCCGGCACAGGTTCCCTACAGCACCGGAACCATGCCGCAGGTGGGTGTGCCCCCCAGCACGGGGGCGATGCCTCCGGTAGCGGGTGGCCCCGGATACGGCGCAGTGACTCCCGCGACCAACCGCCCGCAGATGCCGATGGACGACGGCACGGACATCCCGCAGCGGCCACCCAGCGGCGAGACCCCGCCTGTAGAAGACGATTTCGACTTCGACGATCCCTTCGATTCACCCGATGATCGCCAGGGTTGAGCCGCGCCGCGCATCATGCTCGTCACGCTCGGAACAACGCTCGCGACACTCTACCTGCTCTGCGCCCTCTGCCTGCTGATCTACACCAGCGGGCATGGGGTGCTGCTCTGGCAGCGGCTGCGGCGCAAACCCGCCCCAATCTCCACGGAAGATGACATCGCTGTAGGGGGGCGGCCTGCTGCGTCCCCGGATGCGCGGGTCGGGTGGCGAAGCCCGACGTTCCCCATCGTCACCGTACAACTGCCCATCTACAACGAGCAACATGTCGTGCTGCGCCTGCTGGATGCCGTCGCCGCGCTGGATTATCCGCCGGAAAAATTGCGCGTGCAGGTGCTGAATGACAGCAGCGACCACACCACGAGCTTGATCGCCCGGCATATCCGCCGTCTGCCGCCCCAACTTCAGGTCGAGCACATCCGGCGACCGACCCGCAGCGGGTACAAGGCCGGGGCGCTGGCGCATGGCCTCGCCCGGACGGATGCATCCTTCGTGGCGATCTTCGATGCGGATTTCGTGCCCGCGCCGGATTTTCTGCGGCGCACCCTGCCTCATCTGCTGGCGGATGAGTCCCTCGGTGTGGTGCAGACGCGCTGGGGGCACCTGAACCGCACCGCCAACCCGTTGACGCAGGCGCAGGCGCTCTCGATTGATGCACACTTCTTGATCGAACAGGCGGGGCGCGACGCGGCGGGCTGGCCCCTGCCCTTCAACGGGACGGGGGGCATCTGGCGTGTGCAGACCATTCGCGATGCCGGAGGTTGGTCATCCGCCACGCTGACCGAAGACCTCGACCTGAGTATGCGTGCACAGCTTCGGGGCTGGCGTGCCCTGCTGCTGCCCGATGTGGTCGTGCCGGGGGAACTTCCGCCGCAGTTAGCCGCCTACCGCCTCCAGCAAGGGCGTTGGGCGCAGGGCAGTTCGCAGAATTTGCGGCGTCTGCTGCTCCCACTCTGGAAATCCCCCCTGACTCTTCCGGCGAAAGTCATGGCCTCGCACTATCTGGCGCAGTACCTGCCGCAGTTGTGGATGCTGCTCTTGCTCTTGCTGGCGCCGCCGCTGCTCCTGCTGGACGCGCTGCCTGTGCTGCCGCTGGCCCCGCTGGGCTTCATCAGCCTGATCCCGCCGCTGCTGTATGTCGTCAGTCAGCGGATGCAGGGCGCGGGCTGGCTGCAACGGCTGACGGCCTTTCCCATGCTCCTCTTGCTCGGCACGGGATTGATCGCCCGCAATTCCGGAGCGGTGCTGCGCGGCCTCTTCCGCACGCAGGATGAAGTCCCCTTCCTGCGCACGCCCAAATTCGCCGAGGAATGGCAGGTCAGCGCCTATGCGCTGCCATCGCATCCCCCGCTGCTGGAACTCGTCTTCGCTGCCTACGCCCTCTGGGGGATCGCCCTCGCGGCGCAAACTGCCCCGGCGTTGATCCCGTACCTGCTGCTGCACGTTGTATCGTTCTGCACGGTTGCCGCCTGGGAATGGCGCGAAGCGCGGCGGGTGCAGCGCCAGCAAGAGAATGCACCACGTCTGCTCGCCGAGAGCGGCAACGATTGAAGTCGGATTCCCCCTGCGGTCATTACGACTTTTTTGCAGCGTTTTACACCCTGTTTGCATCGGTCACACAGTCTGAAAACACAACGCCCCTAGTCTGTTGGAAGATGTATACACATGACCGAGAGAGGATGAACCAGATGACATTCAAGCGATTTGTGACCGTTTTCGTCCTGATGGCTGCCCTGGCTGCCATCGTACCCGCTGCCCTGGCCCAGGAAGTGCAGACCGAGACCATCACCGAAGAAGCGATCAACGAGAGTTATCGCATTACCAACCCGTACCGTGACCAGCTCAGCGGCCTCTATGTCGATTTGCAGCCCGGTCAGGCTGTCCTCACCGGCACCTACACCAGCACCCAATCCGGCGAAAGTTGGGCCTTCAGCATCACCTATGTGCCCGGCGTCGTTGCGGGCGATGTGCAGTGGATGGTGACCGAAGCGCTCGTCAACGGCGCACCTGCCAATCAGGAGCAGCTCGACGCGCTGAACGAAGCCATCAGCAACAGTTGGGTTGCCTGGTGGCGCGGTCGCACGGATCGCCGGAACGTCCAGAGCGTCAGCATCAGCGACACGGAAGTGACCTACACCTATACAGTTGATCCGCGTGAAGGCGGCGCTGATTACAGCTTCGAGGACGGCGTGTTGACCGGTGTGCTCACAGAAGCCCAACTCAACAACAGCTATCGTGTGACCAATCCCTACCGTGACTCCGTGAACAACATCGTCGTTGACTTGCAACCGGGACAGGTGTGGGTCAGCGCGGATATGGTCTTCGGCGATGGCAGCACCGGGCAGGTTGTCACGACCTATGCCCCCGCCGTCGTTGACGGCGACATCGATTGGGTCGTGGTCAATGTGACTGTCAACGGGCAGCCCGCCACCGCGGAGCAACTGGAGACCATCAACCAGCGCCTGAACAACACCTGGCTGAGCTGGTGGCAGGGGCGCATCGAGCGCGGCAACGTGACCAGCCTGGTCATCACCGACAGCGACCTGACCTACACCCTGGAATTGGGCGGCGGTCGCCAGGTGTCGGAAGGCGTGGATGTAGATGTCGAAGACGGCGCACTGAACCTGAGCATCACCGAGCAGGCCATCAACGACAGCTACCGCTTCACCAATCCGGCTCGCCAGACCGTGAGCGATGTCTTCGTCGATTTGCAGCCGGGGCAGGTCTTTATCAGCGCGACGTTCACGCCGCGACGTGGGGACGCCTTCACTGCCACCGTGACGCTGGTGCCTTCCTTGAGCGATGGCGATGTCACCTGGACGACGACCAGTGTCACCGTCAACGGGCAACCCGCTACGGATAGCCAGTTGGCGCAGATCAACACGGCGCTGGTGAATAGCTGGGCTGCCTGGTGGCAGGCACGCATCGAACGCGGCACCGTCACCAGTGTGTCCGTCACGGATAGCGAAATCCTCTACACGCTGACACGATGACCGGACGCCATTGCACCGGGGGCGGCTCGCGAGCCGTCCCCTTTTTGCGTTTCTCATGCTGTTCATATTGCGCTCGACAGCCCAATCACCGCAGCGGCTGTGGTATCATACGCATTCCGAATCACGCGCTCAGCGAAGCGCGACGAAAAGCGAACGAACAGCGCCCATCTGATGCACATTGACCACCTTTCTCTGACCAATTTTCGCAATTATGCGCGGCTGGAACTCTCCCTGCCGCAGAAACCCGTCGTGCTGCACGGCGACAACGCCCAGGGCAAAACTAGCCTGCTGGAAGCGATTTACTACCTCGCTACCTCGCGCTCGCCCTATACCAGCAGCGACCGCCAGTTGATCCACTGGCGCACGGAAGGCGATCCGCTGCCCTTCGCTCGCATGGTGGCGGAATTCAGCAACCGCCAGAGCCTCTTGCAGCGCCTGGAAATCACATTGCTGCTGGATATGAGCACGGGGTCGCCGCGCTTCAAGAAGAACATCAAGCTGAATAACGTCGAGAAGCGCGTGATGGATGTCGTCAGCCTGCTGACGGTGGTGCTCTTCTTGCCGCAGGATTTGTCCCTGGTGGAAGGCGCTCCCGCAGATCGGCGGCGCTTCATGGATACGACGTTGACGCAGGTCAATCGCGCTTATGTGCAGGCGCTGGATACATACGAGAAGACGCTACCGCAGCGCAATGCCCTCTTACGCCGCATCGCGGAAAAGCGTGCCGCCGCCGCCGAATTGTCGTATTGGGATGAGCAAATCTCACAGGCCGGGGCGCTTCTGATTGCCGAACGACAGCGCTTTCTGCGGGAACTGGAACGCCGCGCCCAGTCCAATCACCACGACCTGACCGGAGGCCGCGAGACGCTCACCTTGCAATATCAGCCCAGTTTCCTGCCGACGGTACAGGGCAGCGGTCAGCGCTCCTTCGATGTGTTGGGGCTGGATTTACACCGCGAGTTGACTGCTGAGGCCATTCAGCCGCAGTTCGCAGCCCAGCTACAGGCCGAACAGCGGATGTCGATTGAGCGCGGCGCGACGCTCTCTGGCCCCCACCGCGACGAACTCCGCCTGCTGATCAACGGGCGCGACTGCGGTCTCTACGGCAGTCGTGGGCAGGCACGCACGGCGGTGATGGCGCTGAAGCTGGCGGAACTGGAATGGATGCACGATCATCTGGGCGAGTGGCCGATTCTGCTGCTGGATGAGGTCGTCGCCGAATTGGATCGCAGCCGCCGCGCCTATTTGCTGGATCGGCTGACGGATGCCGCGCAGACGCTCGTCACCACCACCGAACTGGAGATTTTCAGCGAGGAATTCCTGGGGCGCGCCGCCCTCCTGCGCATCGAAGCCGGGCAAATTGCCGAGAGCAGTGGATGAGAAGGGCGGGTCTTGCGTACCGAAGTGCCGAGAAGCGTCCCATTCGGTGAATCATCTCACCAACAGGGCCGCCTCTACGGTTGTGCGAGCACCAGCCAGCGGCACAGATGCATATGTCGCACCTACGGTGCTTCGGTGACCTCTGGCGTCGCTTCCGGCGTGATCTCCGCCGAGGGCGTCTGCGCCAGAATGGCGGAGCGTGTGGCTTCGAATTCTTCCTGCGAGACGATCACCTCATCAATACGGATGTTGACGCTATCCAGGATCGCCTGCATCTCGGCGCGCGCGGGTGATTCTGCCGCCTGCTCCGGATCAATGTAGACGTAGAAGGCGAAATTAACTTCTTCCTGCATCAGCGCCGCAAACCAACCGCTGGTATCCGGTTGGTCACCAGGGCAGTTTGTGGCGCTGAAGGTCGCGCCCTGGGCGATTTCCTCGCCGATGGTGTATTCGGTCTGGGGCTGCACGTTCACCTCGCAGGACGGATCGAAGATGATCAGGCGCAGCAGGCGCAGCCCATCCAGGAAGGCGGCGCGTTCCGGCGTTTCCATCGCGAAGGGGTTGATGACGCTGTCGTGCCCCCAGGCCAGGATCAACCAGCCTGTGCCCCCGGTCACTGGCCCCGTGTAGACTGCCACCAGCGCTGTTTGCACGCTGCCGTCAATATCGCGGAAGGCCAGGGTGTCGTAGCCCACCAGCCAATCGTCGGGCAGGGTGATGTCGATGGGTGGCTCGATGGCAATATTCAAGAGCGGATCGAGCGGGACGGGTGTAGGGGTCGGCCCGCCGGGGGTCATCGTCTCCAGCGGAATTCCCGCAGTCGGCGTCGGTGCCGGGGGCGTCTCATCCTGGGCAGCGGCGCTGATGGCGAACCACAGCAGCAGCACGCTCCCCAGGAGCAAAATTCCAGGCCAGTGTTTCATGGGCGCTTCTCTCTCCAGGCGTGATGCGGACAAGTACACCGTGATTATGCGGCAGGAGCCTGCATCCGTGAATAGCCTGGATGGGGGAGCCGCGCCCTACAGGCCGTCCTGCCCCTCTCTCCGAAGGCGATGGCCGAACACGTGATGACCCTGGTCACGCATGGGACATTCCACGCGCTGGGGTTGGAGGTGTGGAACCAGCCACAACCGATTCTGACCGATTCAGAATGAAACTAGAACAGCACTCTATCACGCAGGTGGGTGGGACATAAACTATTCTTTACGTTCCTGTGCTATCGTTACCCTAGACGGCGAAGCGCGAGGGTACAGATTATGTCTCAGAAGCAACTCCACCCGTCCTTTCTGACGCTGCTGCTGCGTCCCGCCACCCTCGGCGGTCTGATCCTGGGGACAGCCCTGCTGCTCATCCTGGGCTTTCTGGCGGATAGCCTTGTCATGACTGTGGCGCAGCTCGTCAGTGTGCTGCTGACCGTCTTCCTCACGGTGACCATCCTCAACGCCCTGCAAGAAGCCCGCGAGATCCGCACCTTGCAGAAGCGCCTCCTGAATGAAGTCGCCAGCCGCGACAGCCACACGGCCATCGCTGCGCTGGATTGGCTGCAACGCGAAGGCTGGGCTGAGGGCAAGAACAATCTGCTGCGGGGTGCGGATTTGAGCAATGCCGCGCTGCCGAAAGTTGACCTGACCGAGATTGACCTGCGCCAGACGAAACTCTGCACCGCGAACCTCAGCGGGACGAACCTGAGTGGGGCGCGTCTGTCTGGTGCGGACCTGACGGGAGCCAACCTGACCAGGGCCAACCTGGGCAATGCCGACCTGAGCGCCGCGCAACTCAACCGGGTTGATCTGAGCGAGGCCAGCCTCAGCGAAGCGGATTTGCAGGGCGCGGAACTGAACCAGACCAACCTGGAAGGCGCGACTCTGAGCGTCGCCAACCTGGAAGGCAGCAAGCTCTTCAATGCCCTGCTGGAAAACGCCTTCCTCACCGGGGCGAACCTGCACGAGGCCAAGTTCTTCAAGAGCAATCTGCGCGGGGCGACCCTGCGCGGTGCCGTGCTGCACACGACTTACCTCAGCAAGTGCGACTTGCGCAAGGCGAACCTGCGCGAGGCGGATTTGCGCGCCGCCAACCTGATCGATTCGAACCTGCTGGGGGCGCAGTTGGCGGATGCCGTCTTCGATGAGCGCACCATCCTGCCCGATGGCAGCCGCTGGCAGCCCGCTGAGGATTTGCGCCGTTTCACCCACGAAGAGCATCCCTACTTCTGGCGCGGCGCGGAAGACCTGCGCGTGAATGGGCGCATCGAACAGTGACCCACACCGCGCTGCCTGTCCCGGAGGCAATCTGCCATGTTGAAGCGATTTGCACTCATATTCGGTTTCATCCTCTTCGTCGCCGCCTGCTCTCCCGCTGAACCCGCCACCGAAGAATCCACAATCCCACCCGAGACGGCTGAAACGACATCTGTGCCAGCCGAAGCCACCGCCGACACCGAGCCGTCCATTACCGCCACGCCGATGGACGTGCAAGATGCGCCCAGCATCGAGCTGCTGGGGGCTTCGCCGGATAGCTGCACGAACCCGGAAGATTACGGACAGTTGCTGGGTTTCGCTGCACGTTACGCTAACCTGACTACCGAGCATTTCGTGCAGGTGCGCTTGCTGGACGAAGAGGGCAACGAACTCGCAGCGGATGATCATTTTGGCCAGAACAAAGACGGGGAAGAGGGCTATGGCTTCTATCCGCTGGCTTATGACGTGCCTGCCGACAGCGCCTTGACCGCCGAAGTGCGCGTCTTCCTCAGCGATTCCGCCGATGCACCCCTGACCAGCTTCGCCACGTTGACGTACAATTGCACGACAGGCGAAGTGCTCGGCTCGACCTTCGAACAATACGCGGAAGCCGACGCTGCACCTGAATGATCCGCACGCAGCATGACGACCTGATCCCATGAGCGACTCAGCCATTGATGCGTTGGTAGACGACCTGCGCGGACTCCCATCAGGCGACGACCACACCAACCCCTACAGCCCCGGCATTCCCCACAACGATGCACGGGCGCAGAACCTGCGGCGCTATTTGCGTGAATTGTTGCAGCGTTCCAGGGATTCCGCTGGTGGGTTGCCGCTGCTGCTGATGGAAGCGCCGGGGTATCGTGGCTGCCGACTGACCGGGATCCCGGTCACGAGTCGCAAGATCATCTGCGAGGGCGTACCGCAACTGGCGTTCTTCGGCGCGGGGCGCGGCTATACGCTCCCGGATGACCCGGGATTTGAAGATGTGCGCGGCGAACAGAGCGCGACCATCGTCTGGGGGACGCTGGCGCAACTCGGCGTCCTGCCCCTCATCTGGAACAGCTACCCGCTGCACCCACACAAGCCGAACCAGCCGCGCAGCAACCGCCGTCCGCGTAAGCCCGAACTGGCACTCGGCAGGGCATTTCTTCAGCGCATCCTCGATCTGTATCAGCCGTCGCAGTATCTCGCCGTCGGCAGAGTGGCGCAGGGTGTGCTGGCGGATCTGGGTGTGGAAGCGGTTGCCATCCGCCACCCGGCCCAGGGTGGCAAGAACGATTTTGTGGCGGGGATACACGCCGCGCTGGGTGGATGAGCACGTCATCCGGGGGACGGCATCCTCCATGATGTCTCGTATTGCACGATCATGCCTGATGGCGAAAAAGTCTGCCCTCAGGGCTGGAAGACCGGGTTCGCCTCAATCGCGTCAAGGGTCTCGTCGTTCAGATCCAGGTCATCCCCAACGATCCAGAAGGCTTCCCACTCGCCGGGGATGGGACGGTACGCGGTGATCAAAGCCGCGTCATCCTCTGCACTCCGCGAGTCATAGAAGAGGACGCGCACCTGCGTTCCTGCCGCCAGCTCGCCAATGCTGCCGGGGTTGTCTGTTTGCAGTGGACTCTGCCCGTAGACTGGCGCGTTCTGTGGCAGAGCCGCCACTACTGGCAGCACGCCGAAGACCGACTCGTCACCAGCGTACCAGCCGCGCAGCAGTTCGCCATCTGCCGGAAGTGTGGACTCGACCAGCCACCAGACCGTGCCTTCATCATCCAGCGCATAGCCGATGAGCGCGATATTCTCCGCCACTTCCACATCGACCCAGGCCGTCTCCGGATCGGGTTCAGCATACAGCGAGATGAAGCGCTCATCCCCTGCCAGATTCAGCGAAACGGGCACCATCGCCAGCAGCAAATCGTTGATTGCGCCGGAACCCAAGAGGAATTCAGCGATTTGATAGCCTGTTTCTCCCTCTGGCGGATTCAGTTCATACCAGAAGTCGTCGTTGGCCGCATCGTAGATGCGTAGGGGGATGGTCGCCTGCGAGAAGCGGCGATCCGCGTTGGATGACCCGCTGGCGCTGTCATGCACCGGGAAGTCCACCAGCCCGGTTGTCTGCACGGCAGGGAGCGGCTCTGCGACGAAATCCGCCAGATTGCCCGTGCCGTCGGAGCGGTTGGCGAACAGCAGCGCCGCAATGCCCATCAGCACCAGCAGCGCCACAACGCTGCCGATTAGCAGCGGCTGGCGAGCCGTGGCCTGTGCCGGGGTGCGCGGAGGGAATTGCGGTTGGGCAGAGCGCGGCACAGCATCCACTGGAACGGAAGGCTCCGCCTGGGGGGCGGAGGTCACCAACGGTACGCCGCGTCGATTCAATTCTCGCAGCAGCAGGGTGAATCCCTGGTCGAAGCTCTGCCCCTGGAAGTCAACATATTGCAGGCGATGCAGTTGGAAGGGCATCTTGGCGGGCTTCCACCAGATAGGAATTACCGGCTTGCCCTGATCCATGAAGTACTGCCATTCGTCCTCGACGTTGTGCGATTCCATCGCCTGCGGGGAGACCACCACCAGCATCGCCTCGGCAGTATCCAGCCCTTCCTGGATCGCACGACTCCATTTCATACCTGCCGGGATGTCCTCCACGTCAATCCACACATCGGCTCCGGCGTCCGACAGCGCCGAGGCCAGCAGCCGTGCGAAATCAACATCGCCGCGACTGTAACTGATGAAGATTCGTTTCACTCGCTTTGCCTCCTCGTTATCAGGCTTGATCATAGCGGAGGAAGGGCGAATCGCGTAGGTGACCGTCGTCTTACGGGGAGTCTGGTTTGGGGGTTGCTGTGGGGGCGCGGGGCAATTCCTGCAGGCGCGGTGGAATCACGCCCCCATTCGGAAGAGCCTATGCGGTGTAGGGGGCACCATGTGCCGCCCTACGTTGGCAGGGTGAAGCGTTACGGATCGCTGCTGGCGGGCAGGCCGATGACCCCCAGCGGTGTCTCTGCCAGGGGCATCACCGGGAGGCCGCCACCGCGACCCAGGCCGATGGCACCGCAGGTCAACTGGGGCGCACCGCTGCGGTTACCGAAGACCTGCGTCCAATAGGTGCCCCAATCGGTTCCCGCACGGTAGACTCGCGCCAATCCCATCTCGCGGACGTTCCCGCTGAGGATGTTGGCACGATGTCCGCTGGAATTCATCCAGCCGTTATGGACGGACTGCGGCGTGCTGTACCCTGCTGCGATGTTCTCCGCCCAACTCGTCCAGTTATAGCCCTGGCGCGAGATGCGCTCTCCGGCGTTGCTGCCATCGGATCCTTCGTGGTCGAAGAAGTTGTTCTCCGCCATATCCTGGCTGTGCGCCAGCGCCGCCGCGTTCAAGGAGTCGTTGAGTGCCAGCGGGTGCAGTCCTCGGTCGCAGCGTTCTTGATTGACGAATGCCAGGATGATGTCCTCGTCCGCTTCCAGCACGTGAATTGACCAGGATACGCTCCAGGCCGAAGCATTGCCTGCGCGATCATAGGCCCGTACATGCCAGGTATAATCACCCGGGTCGAGGGGGGTCTCCGGTGTGTAACGGCGGCTCCTTCCGGTATCGACAATGGGGCCGCTGCCAATCTGGATCTCGTAGCCCATCGCGCCCCGGACGCCGCGCCACTGGAAGCGGAAGATACCATCCAGGTTGCCGGTATTATCATCCGGGCTGGTCAATTCCGGGGAGTCTGGCGCTTCGCGATCCAGCCGGATGCGCCAGCGTGCGCTCCAACTGCCCGGCACGTCCAGCCAGTTAATCGCCCGCACGCGCCAGTAGATGTTGCCATCAGCGGGAAGCTCGCTCGGGACGGTGAATTGAGTGTCGCTGGTGATCGTCTGTGCCAGCAGATTGTGGAAATTGCCCCGATCCGACACCTGTACTTCGTAGGTCACGGGTTGCCCTTCCGGGTCAACGCTGGCCTCCCAGGTGAGCGTAGGTGTGCCATCGTTCGACCAGGTGTTGTTGGCTGGCGTGGCCCGGCGCACACGCGGCAGCGGACGCGGCGTTATCGTCACCTGGAAGATGACGGGGTTGATCTGCCAACCGTCTTCATATTTCGTATCCACGCGCCAGTAGTAGATGTCGTAGGGCAGTTCAGCATCGGGTTCCGGTCGGAAGCGTGTCAGGCGGTTATCTTCGGTGGTCAGGTCAACGGTCGGACTGCTGAAATCAGCGTTGTTGTCGATCAGCAGACGATAGCGCAGCGCATCGCGGTCCCGCATCCAACGGAAGGTGGGGCGCGTTGAGCGCGACAGCGACTCGTCACGCGGTGCCTGCTGGGTGTGTATCGTCACCTGGAAGACAACCGGGCTGGTGTACCAGCCGTCGGTATATTCCGCATCCACGCGCCAGTAGTAGAGCGCGTAAGGCAGGGGGGCATCGGCATCCGGTCGGAAGCGCGTCTGACGGTTGTGGTCGGTCGTGCTGTCGATTGCCGGGCTGCTGAAATCGGCGTCATCGTCCACCAGCAGGCGATAGCGAATCGCGTCACGCGAACGCATCCAGCGGAAGGTGGGGCGCGTCGAGCGCGTGTAGGATGCATCGCGCGGCGAACGTTCCAGGTGCACCGTGAAGCTGAAAACTGCGCTTTCCGCTGACCAGGTATCGGTGCCCCGCGTGCGTGCCTGCACCCGCCAGTAGTACGTCCCCGGCGGCAGTTCCCCACCCAGGCTGCGGTTGTTGAGTGTGAGCGAGCGCCCCCGATGCTCGTAGTCGCTCAGCAGCGGATTGCTGAAAGCCATGTTATCCGCGAGATCAACGCGATACAAATCAGCACCGCGCACCCGTGACCAGCGCAGCGTGGGGGTCAGGTCATTCGTGTACGAGGCGTCATCGGGACGCTGAAGCGCTGGCGGTTCCAGTACATCCTGAGCCTGTGCTGTGGGGGGCATCACGCTGAGTCCCACCCACAGAATCATCGAGAGAAGAAAAAGCAGCAGTGTATTCCTGTACACAGTGCAGAGTCCTTTGTGAAAGAAGTTACAAGGTACTTTCGATTATACGCCTACGACACTCGGTAGGCGGAAAAGATTTGTAAAGATTTCTTTGTGTTGGGACGGTTTTCCTACGCCGGTACTGCGAACAGCAGAGGATTTCCTCTGCTGTGGTGGGCGTATGCAGTTTGCGAGCAGTTCAACTATTGCTCAAAGCTCAATTGCAGGATCGGACGGCAGTTGATCTGGCGCATTATGGTTCGCAATATGACGATATGTCGCTCAATGATGGTACAAGTGATGTCAGAAAAGGTCAGAAAGAGGCGTATGTCAGCCTTTTTTGTGATATTGAAACCGGGTGCAAATTGCAACTTCGGCGTGCCACACCTACAATGGACATGGCAGTTGTAATGCGTCACCGCACCGTCAGCAGAGTGGGCAGGGCACGAACATCATGCAGGACTGGATCGGGCAAAAGGTTGGGCGCTACGAGATTCTGCGTTTGTTGGGTAAGGGGGGCATGTCCTATGTCTTTCTGGCGCGTCAGGAGACGATCAACCGCGAAGTCGCGCTGAAAATCTTCCAGGATGATGATCCCGCGCGGCTGGATGAACTCCTACAGCGCTTCGACCGTGAGGCGCAAATTATGGCCTCCCTCAGCCATCCCAATATCCTCAAAGTCTACGATTACGGTAAAGACGACGAATACGTCTTCATCGTCATGGAGTATTACACCGGCGGCAGCCTCGCGCGCCTGATTGACCTCAGCGATGGTGGGCTGTCCTTCGCCGAGATTGATCCCTTGCTGGCACAGTTGGCGGATGCACTGGACTACGCGCATCAACGCGGCGTCATTCACCGCGATTTGAAGCCGGAGAACGTGCTGCTGGACGAGCAAGGGAATGGGTTCATCACGGATTTTGGCATCGCCAAGCAGATGGAGCAGAGGACGAACCTCACGCGCACAGGGAGCGTCCTGGGTACGCCGACCTATATGGCACCGGAGCAGTGGACGGGGCATGAGGTCACGTACAAGGTCGATATTTACGCGCTGGGGATCATCCTCTACGAGATGCTCACCGGGGAACGGCCCTTCGTGGATACGACGCCCCATCGCCTGCTCTACAGCGTGATGTATGAACGCCCCATTTCGATCCTGGACAAGCGCCCGGATCTGCCGGAGGGGTTTGAGGATCTGTTTGACCGCGTGTTGAGCAAGAACCCCGATGAGCGCCACGCCACCGCACGCGACCTGGTGGAACACTTCCGCGCCCTGACCCAGGGCAAAGATCCGCAGATGCATGTGCCCCCCAGAGCCGCGACAGAACCCGCATCCGTTTCGGAAGCCATCCCCACCGAAGCCTTTGATCCACCGCAGGCTGCCCCGCGTCGCAATCGCATCTGGCTGCCCCTGCTCGCATTCGGCGCAGTGGTCGTGATTGCGGCGCTGCTGCTCATCGGGATGGGGGAGGATAACCCGTTGCTAGCGATGATTGCGCCACCGACAGCGACGACCACCCCCAGCCCGACGCCGACCCTCACCCCCAGCCCGACGCCGCTCCCACCAGGGAGCATCCTGCCGCGCGAGACCATTCCCACCGCTGTGCAAGATTCGCTGGAGAATCTGCTGCTGAATCGCGTCTCCAATGAGACGTTCAGCGTCTATTTCATCAATACGGCGGATTGGGAAGCGCTCTATCTGGCGACGGGGGGCAAGCCTTCCTGGGCCGGGGAAGACACCCGCTACGCCTATGATTACATGATTTACGAAGAAGAGAATTTCGAGATTTTTGCCCGCCCCGGCATCGGACGCGCCACGCAAGAGAACCTGACGGACGATGAAGGCCGCGATTTTCACGCTTCGTTCGAGGTCGGCGGGGAGCGCTTTGTCTTCCATTCGGATCGCGCCGATGGCAATTGGGATGTGTACCTGACCGAGCGCGAGTCTGGCGAGACAACCCGCCTGACCGAACATCCCGGCGCGGATCAGTGGCCTGCGTGGTCACCTACCGGGGCGCAGATTCTGTTCTCCTCCCAGCGCGATGGCGGCGGGGACTTCGATCTCTGGATTTTCGACCTGGAAAGTGGCGAATTTCAGCAGGTGACCGTTGACCCGGCCAATGAGATGTACGGCGCGTGGTCGCCAGATGGCACGCAGATCGCCTACCAAACCAACCGCGATGGCGATTACGAGTTGTTCATCCAGGACCTGGACACGGGGGAGACGACGCGCCTGACGGACAACGATTGGGCGGATGTCTGGCCTGCGTGGTCGCCTGCGGAAGCCCTGGTCTATGCGGCGGATCGGGATGGTGATTATGAGATTTATCTCTACGACTTCGACTCCGGCTACAGCTACCAGCTCACCGACAATGCCGACCAGGATCAGTACCCCGTGTGGGTGCCTCGCGGCTGAAGATGGCGCGTGCAGGGCATGCAACCCACACCCGAATTGCGCCATAATCCGGGCAGGGCGCAGCACGTCCTGTTCAAGGGGAGCACCCGGAATCCTTCTGAACCTCAGGTATATTTTGATGCAATCCTCCTGTGAGGATGCCCCCCCGAATTGCGGCAATGTGACAACGGCATTATAGTGAAAGTAGCTGAACAAATATTCAGGAATGGGGAAGCTGATGAGAGTTATTCTTAGTTTTTTCAAAGTAGGGGTACTGACCGCTCTTATGGCGCTCGTTATCATGCCGACTGCCGCACAAAGCGAGTGCCCGGGTGCACCGCCAACCCGCCTCGAAGGGGAGACTGAAGGCCGCGTCGCCCAGGTGTATAGCAGCCTGCGTGCCGACATCGGCAGCCCGGTGATTTTGCGCACCATGCGCGGCGGCGAAACCTTCCAGATCACGGGCGATCCCGTCTGTGCTGGCCCGCACTACTGGATTCCGATCACCTACCAGGGAGTTTCGGGTTGGGCGACGGAAGGTTACCTGAACCAATACTGGCTGGAGCCGATCCCGGATAGCGACGACGGCGCTTCTGCCCAGGGCACTGGCGATGGCGCTACTGGCGGGCCGACTCTGCCGCAAGAGCCGCCCTTCGGCGTGACCTACTCGCCCGCTACGGGAGCCTGCCCCGGTGCGCCGCAGCCGCGCCTCACCGATGGTGATACGGCGCAGGTCGCCCAGCTTTACAGCAGCCTGCGTGCCAATATCCACAGCAACCGCATCCTGCGCGTGATCGGGCCTGGCGTGAACATCGACATCCTCAATGGCCCCTACTGCGCGACGCTCAACGGCATCGCCACCCCCTACAACTGGTATTACGTGGAGGTGGGCAGCCAGCGCGGGTGGGTCACCGAAGGCACGGGCAACGGCTACTGGCTGCGCCCCGTCGAATAAGGTGATTTGACACGGCAGCACATCCTGAAGGCACGGCATCCGCTGTGCCTTTTTCGTTTGCTGCAATTGGCACCCTTGATGTATAAAATAGCCAGATGATCATCCTAGCCGGAGCCTACTGCTGTGAAAAGTGTCTTCATCAGTTCCACCTCACGCGACCTGACCGAACACCGCGCCGCCGTTGATAAAGCCATTCGCCGCCTGGAACTGCGTCCCATCAATATGGATGACTTCGGCAGCCAGCCGGGAGGCGCTTCTGGTGTCAGTCTGCGTGAAGTGGGCAAGGCCGATATTTTTGTGGGGATCATCGCCAACCGCTACGGCTACATCCCGGAAGGCATGGAAAAATCCGTCACCGAGCAGGAATACGACGAAGCGGTGAAGCGCGGCCTGCCTCGTTTGATGTATTTGCTTGATCCCGAAACGGATTGGCCTACAGAAGAACCCTACATTGATGAAGAACCAGAAAAAGCCGCCAAATTAGCAGCCTTCAAACAGCGTATCAACAGCACTGAAGTCCGCAGCCTGTTCACCACGCCAGATAATCTCGCTGCGCAAATCTCGTCCGACCTCACAAAACTCCTCGACAAGCAGCAACGCCAGCGCGTGGGTTCAATTCTTGCAGCGGCAGTTGTTGTAATTCTGTTGATTATAGGTTTTATATCTGTTTTAGATCCTCGAATTCCGAGTCCCCTTGATTTGATCCCAACGCCGCTGGAGGGTGTCCCCGCTGATGAAGGCGAAGTATTGGTTGTTGTAGCACAATTCAGTGGAGCAAATACTGCTGCAGCAGATCAGCAAATTAATATCCTGGAAGTCTTACAAGAGGCAGCTGAGGTCGTGGGTGAGATCACCGTTATTCCCATCGGTCATACCACTGAAGACACCGAAGAAGCACAGAAAATCGGTCAACTCTACAATGCGACGATGGTTATATATGGGCGTGTAGCTCCTGGTGGTGTAACTGCTCGTTATTTGGTACTAGATGAGAAGATAAGATATAGGATAGAAAGAGATGTTCGCATCAGTGCCGATGACGTAGAAAATTATGAGGTCTTCCTCTATGAAGGCATTGATGTAAATTACATCTTACACTTCTCAATTGGGCAACTTTACTACTTTGACAATCAATGCCAGAGCGCTATCAACATTTTTGATTCAGCCGAAGAATCACTTGATTCAGATTCATCCCATCGCCAAGAGCTAGATGCCCACATTTTATTCATCTATCGAGGTTTGTGTCACCACACGCAGGGAGAGTATGCCTCAGCAGTCATAGACTATACAAAGGCTGCCGAAATAGAACCTGATTTCGAAGATATATACATCAACAGGGGAAATTCCTATCTTGAGCTTGGTCAGTATGATCTCGCTCTAACAGATTACAATCATGCACATGAATTAGCGCCGGACTTCATTGATGTTTATCTAAATCGTGGCAATGTATATTTAGATATGGGAGATTTTGAAAGTGCATTGGCCGACTTCGATTATGCTATTGAACTGAATGAGAATATCGCAGATGGTTATAGGGGTAGAGGTCAGGCTTATTATGGACTTGGAAGTTCATACTACGCTGAAGCTATTCTGGACTTTCGGCATTATATGGGGTTAACGGCGACCTACGTAAGTTGGATGGAGGGTTTAATCCAAGAAATGTTAGTGGAACTGGCAAAACCAGACTGAGAGCAGCGACAGTGATTAACGAACTTGAATCCGTTGTATTGACGGAAGACCTCCCAGAACATGACCTGAAAGCTGGCGATGTTGGCACGGTGGTGCTGGTGCATCGTGGTGGCGAAGGCTACGAAGTAGAATTCATCGCCCTGGATGGAGAAACCGTCGCGGTGGTAACCGTACTGGCGCATCAAGTGCGCACCATACGCGCCAGAGAAATTCCACACGTCCGCAGCCTCAGCTAAAACAGCCGCATCTGTTGCAGTGGTCTCTGTCCATCCAGCAGGATGAAGGGCGCAAGGGTTTCCGGCTGGCGGATGCCCAGTTTGCGCAGTTGCCCGAAGTCGCGGATGTTGCGCTGGTGTCTGGCACTCAGCAGCGAATCGGCGCTTTTGGGGCCAATCCCCGGCAGGCGCAGCAAGTCATTGCGCTCCGCGTGCATGATGTCGATGGGGTTGTCTTGCAAATTCGCCTCTGCCCAGGCCAGCTTGGGATCCACATCGGTGCGCAAATTGCCACTCTGCAAAAACGGCAGTTCTTCCACATCCCAGGCATAATCGCGCAGCAAGAAACTGGCCTGATACAGACGCCGTTCGCGAATATCTGGCGTGCGTTCTAGCTCCTCGAAAGGCGTTCCGCTGATGGGCGAAAATCCCGAATAATACGCCCGCGCCAACCCCAATCGGTTATAGAGATGATCGCTCAGGGAGAGCAGTTCCAGGTCGGTATCGCCCACCGCGCCGACCACAAACTGCGTCACCACACTGGCACGGATGCGCGGGTCTTCTTCTTTGATGCGCTTGGCGTTTTCGATCTGGCGCAGCAGTTCATCGAAGAAGAATTTCTTGGGTGCAAGGGCTGCGAGGCGTTCTTCCGTTGCCCCTTCCAGATTCACCGAGACGCGATCCGCCAATTGCATGGCGCGTTTGAGCTGGTCGTATTCCGCACCGGGCATGATCTTCAGGTGAATGTAGCCGCCGTAGTGGTAGCGCTTGCGCACAATTTCGACGGTGTCGATCAATTTATCCTGCGTGGTCACGCTGCCCTTGATGATCCCGGACGAGAGGAATAGACCATCCACTTTGCCGGAACTTTGCAGCGTGTCGAAGGCTTTCGCCATGCTATCCGGCGTGATGGTCACACGCGGCGTTTTGCTGTGTCCGGCGCGGAAGGGGCAGTAATTGCAATTGCGCTCGCAGGCCGTCGTCAGCATGGATTTCAAGACGGGTTTGGGGCCTTTGGGCGTGGAGAGATTGCTGATGCATTCTTCCAGGCTGTGCGATTGGTAACGCTGGCGCTGGCGTTTTTTCCCCTGCATTTTCTCTTGCAATGGAGAATCACCAGCGGGTTCATAGAGTGTCACATCGCCCATTTGCGTCAGTTTTTCGAAGGTATCTAAGCTGCTGCGACTCGCCATGTCTCTACGCCCCTGTGTCACAAAGGTATGCTTCATTATAGAACATGTTTTCTGTTTTTCAATAGGCTTCGCACCAGCACGCGGAGCGTCACGTGCAGCCAATGGTTCCCTGCTACGATTCAAGCGTTCGCGAACTTCTTGGCCATAACTCGTGGCAGGGCTGCGGGTTATGGCTAGCATCCGTATCAACTGTAAGGACACCCATGAAATTCCTGACTCGCATCCTCTATGAAATCGTTCACTGGCCGTTGCTGGTGATCTGGCGCTGGCAGGGTTGGCGCACCGAACGCCTGCCCGATGTGCCCAAGATGGTCATCGCTGCTGCGCCGCATACGTCCAATTGGGATTACTATCACGCGCTGATGGCCGCTAATTCGCAGCGCCGCCGCCTGAATGTGACGGTCAAGCACACGCTCTTCTTCCCGCCGCTGGGCTGGATTCTGCGCAGCCTCGGTGGGGTACCTATCAATCGCGAGACATCCAGCAATCTGGTGCAGACGATGGCCCAAACCATCCGCGAAGCGGATCGCATGATGATGGTCTTCACGCCCGAAGGGACGCGCAGCAAGCGCGATTACTGGAAATCCGGCTTTTACTGGACGGCGCTGGAGGCGGGTGTGCCGATTGTCTCCGCCGCGCCCAATTACAAAGAGAAGCACGTTTACTTCAGCGACGCGATCTATCCCACAGGGGACATTGAGGCGGATTTCGAGATCATCAAGGCGCACCAGGAAGCACACGGCTACGGCCTCTATCCCGAACGCGCCAATGAAGTCCGGCTGCGTCCGCGTGCGAAGCAAGAAGAGACTGCCGAAGCCGAAGTCGAGATTACGGCATAAGCTGGATGCGGTTTTGTGCCGGATCATGCAGTGAGAGTTGTTCAGCGCTGGTTCCTGCGCCCTGCTCGCTGGCAATCCCTTGAAAGCGCTGCGGTGTCACATGCAGGTCGAAAGTCGCCAGCCCGAGCGCATCCCCTGGTGCCAGTCCGCGCACGCCCCAGGTGTTGATGCCGATGTGGTGGTGGTAGCCGTCGTAAGAGAGAAAGGCTGCCGAACCGAGGTTGAACATCAAGTCCATGCCCAGGATGGACTGGTAGAAGGCGGCAGCCTGTTGTACATCCGCCACATGCAGGTGGATGTGTCCCATGCGCGTCCCGGTGGGCAAGCCCTCCCAGGTGTCGCTTTCATTGGCTTCGCGCAGGACGCCTTCCGCGTCCATCGGTAGCGTCGCCAACTGCATCTCTCCGTTGCGGAACCATTCCTCGCGCGGGCGGTCACGGTAGATTTCGATGCCGTTGCCTTCCGGGTCGGGCAGGTAGAGGGCTTCGCTGACGATGTGATCGCTGGCACCTTGCAAGCGGACGTTGTGTTGCAGCAGATGCCGGAAGCTCAGCGCCAGATCGCGCCGCGTGGGAAGCAGAATCGCGAAGTGATACAACCCTGTCGTGCCATGATAGCGTTTGCGTTCAGGCGATTGCGTCAGCGCCAGCAACGGTTCGCCGTCTTCTACGCCCAGGGTGGCGCTCTCTTCGTCGCGATCCAGCGTGCGCAGCCCGATGATGCCCTCATAGAAGCCCTGCATCGTTTCCAGTTCCGCAACCCACAGATGCACCGTGCTGATTCTCGCTGTCATGCTGATTCCCCCTCTCGTATCTGGATGCGCAATCAACCCTGCTCATTGAACTCATTGTCGCATTCATGACGTCTCGTATTTGTCAGGTAGACCCGTGTGGTCTCCCCAGGTGGCGATGAGGCGCTTAGTTTACTCCGCCGCGAAGCCGTTCTTGTTGTGTGTGCCGTCGCAGAAGGGTTTGCTGCTGGAGCCACCGCAGCGGCAGAGGAAGGTCTTGCTGCCGCTGTAGATCACGCTGCCATCGGCATCCGCAATGGTCAGGTTGCCCTGCAATTCCAGCGGGCCGTTCGCGTGGGCGATGATGCGCAGCTTACCGCCCTCCTCGGCGCTGGCTTCGCGCACCGGGGCGACGGTCTCGGCGGTGAACCCGGTCTCTTTGTGTGTGTTATCGCAGAAGGGCTTGTGTTCGGAAGCACCGCAGCGGCAAAGGGTGGCGCGGGTCTCCTGTTTGATGTTCACGCCAGCAGCTTCGATTTGCAGATCACCCACCAGTTGCAACGGCCCGTTCTCCCAGAGGATGACGCGGTTGGTCTCCGGGATGGCTTCGGCTGCGCCGCCGTCCTTGCGCTCGAAGTGCAGCGCACCGGAGGGACAGCTTGCGATCACCTCAGCGGCACGATCTGCGCTCGCGCCATCCGGGTTGATCCAGGGACGCTTTTTGACATCGAAGACTTCGCTCAGGCGGTTGACGCAGTTTTCGGCATGGATGCAGCGCTTCAGGCTGAAGGTGATGTCTATGTCTTCCCCGGTGTACTTCCGATCCTGGTCTTTCCCGGTGTATACGTCGCTCATGATGTGAGGGTCTCCCAGCGTTGTGAATATGTATGATGACGATGGCGGAGGACGGCGAGAGCGAGCGGGACGCTCCCCTGGGGGCTGTGGCGGTGGATCGGGCGAGGCCGTATCCCTTGCAGGTCGCTGCGAAGCGGGGGCAGTTCAGCAACCGCCCCCAGGGACCACAAGATCATTTGGCGTATTCGACGGAGCGAGTCTCACGGATGACATGGACTTTGATCTGCCCCGGGTACTGCATGCTCTCTTCAATCTGCTTGGCGATGCTGCGCGAGAGTTCGTGTGCTGCCAGGTCATCGACTTCTTCCGGGCGCACGATGATGCGCACTTCGCGGCCTGCCTGCAGTGCGTAACTCTGCTCCACACCGTTGAAGCCGTTGGCGATCTCTTCCAGCGCCTTCACACGTTTGATGTAGTTCTCCAGGCTTTCGCGGCGGGCACCCGGACGCGCCCCGGAGATGGCATCGGCAGCCTCCACGAGGTAGGCTTCGACGCAGGTTTTCTCCACTTCATGGTGGTGTGCTGCCACGCAGTTGACCACGCTGGGATGCACGCCGTAGCGCTGTAGAATCTCTGCGCCGATCAGGGCATGGGTGCCTTCCGTATTGTGATCGACGGCCTTGCCGATGTCGTGCATCAGGCCGCCTGCCTTGGCGATTTGCACATCCGCGCCCAGTTCATAGGCCATCATCCCGGCGAGGTGCGCCGTCTCGATGGCGTGGGCGTGCTGGTTCTGCCCGTAGCTGGTGCGGAACTTCAACTGACCGAGCAGGCGGATGATTTCCGGGTGCAGGCCGTGAATGCCCGTCTCGTAGGCGGCGCGTTCCCCTTCTTCGCGGACGGTCTTATCGACCTCGACGCGGGTATCTTCCACCAATTTTTCGATGCGTGCCGGGTGGATGCGCCCGTCGGTGACGAGCTTGGCCATCGTCTGCTTGGCGACTTCGCGCCGTACAGGGTCGAAGCTGCTGATGGTGATGGCTTCCGGCGTATCATCAACGATCACATCAACGCCCGTCGCCAGTTCGAAGGCGCGGATGTTGCGCCCATTGCGCCCGATGATGCGTCCCTTCATGTCATCGCTGGGGAGCGGCACCACGCTCACGGCGATTTCGCTGACGTGTTCGCTGGCGAGGCGCTGCACGGCCATCGAGACGATGCTGCGGGCGCGTTTATCCGCCTCTTCGTGGGCTTCGGCTTCTACCTGGCGGATGGTGCGGGCGATGTCGTTGCGGGCCTCTTGCTCCGCCCGTGCCAGGACTTCCTCGCGGGCTTCATCGACTGTCATCTGCGCGATGCGCTGCATCTCTTCGAACTGCTGCTCTTCGGCTTTTGCCAACTCGTTCTGCTTCTTATCCAGATTGCTCTGGCGCTTGTTCAGGTTCTGCTCGCGCTGCTCCAGGCGTTCCTGCCGCCGATCAATATCCTCGGCGCGTTTATCCAGCCCCTCGCGGCGGCGCTGCAAACCGTTCTCTTCGCGATCCAGTTCCTGACGGCGGCGGCTGATGTTCTCCTCCGCCTCTTCCAGCCGCAGCCGCACTTTGCGCTCGGCATCGTTCACCGCTGCTCTGGCTTTCTCTTCGGCGTCTTCCAGCACCTGCCGGGCTTCTTCCTGTGCGCGTGTGACGGCGCTCTCGCCCTCGGCCTTCTGCTGTTCCAACAAGTTCGCGCGCCCGGTGGCACGCCCGATCAGATAGCCGAACGCCAGCGCTAACAGCCCGACGACGACCGCAATTCCTGCCACAAGTATGGGATCCATAGTCTCTGTCCGGCGATACAGCCGCTGCCTTCGCAGCGCGTCTATCCCCGTTTCTCCTTTCCGTCGAATTCACCAACAACCACAGCACAAGATGTCGTCGTGGCGATACCAATACGCTTCACTCCCAGTCCGAGTCCGGCTCGGCGAAGTACTGCTCATCTTCGGCTTCAATGTCCTCGATCAACGACTCCAGCGCGCGATTCGCCGCCTCGTAGCCGAAGCCACGCCGCTGCAAGAACGCGCCGACCTTCTGTTTGAACTCGCGCTGGCTCACCCCGCGCATGCGGCGCACGCGAGCCTCGGCAGCTTCGTAGGCTGCCAGACGTTCATCCAGCAGGTCATCCAGCACTTCGTTGATGAGGGAATCCGCGATGCCCTTTTGCCGCAGTTCATATTGCAGAGCGCGGCGTCCGCGCGGGCGATTGCGCAGGCGATCTTCCACCCAGAAGCGGGCGAATTGTCGATCATCCAGATAGCCCAGGCGGTTCAGGCGAGTGATGGCGGCTTCGATGGCGGCTTCAGAAAACTCTTTCTCGCCCAGCCGGGTGCGGATTTCTCCGGTGCTGCGCGGGCGGTAGGAGAGCAGATTCACAGCTTGTTCCACCGCTTTTTCGATGGCATCACGTTCTTGTAGTTCGGCGAGGTCTTCCGGACTGAGTTCCTGCCCGATGCGCAGTTGTGCCGCGTCCACTTCGTTGAGGCCGAACGCAAATTCGCCGTCCATGTAGACGTTGACCCGTTCGGCATTTTTCTTCTGGCGCTGCAGCCGCGTTACCTTCGGCATCGGGTTTCATCCTGGAATCACAAAAGCCGCGTTTCCATGGTGGACAACACGGCTGGTGGAGCGCGACAACACGCGATTGCGGTTTCATTCGTCGTCAGGTAGGAACCGCAGCGCAGGTTCACAAAACCGTCCGGCAGGGATGATGATGCCCACTACCGAATCACTATCTCATATCGGAAGAACCTGTACTGTCTTTTTGCGTTCCCATGGCTGATCGTTGTTGCTCACGGTAACGGAGCCAGAAAATCCGGTTTTGATCCCTCGCCCGTAGGCGACCAGGGTGTGTTGTCATTGCGATCCCCAGCGACAGACATGCTGTCCTCATCTGGGTGCTGCCTCAAAAGCCGATTTCGTTCACGTATGCCAAATGCCTCTGAGAAACAGCGTTGCGTATTTCGGTATCGGTTGGCATTGCCAACGACGACATTTCACAGTTTTGCTCACTCAAAACAATATACGAAAATGCAAATCATCGCAAGTCTTGCGGCGGTCGGTCGTGGGGCAGCGCATCAATGCCAAACGCAACACAGGCCGAATCGAAATGAGGGTCAGACGGAGACGGCTTCTGGACGCAGCGATACGCATGGCAGGCGGATTTTGCTGCCCCTTGACCAACCCCGGCACGCGGAAGATGATGGTGCGCGGCGTGGTAAAACGAGAGGGACTCCCAATGGGGCTGGTGCAGAAGGCGCAAAAGTGGACGAGCAATACCTGGCGGCTCTATGTGCGCGGCGAACTGCCGACGGCGATTTACTCGGCGGGGCGCGTGGGATCAACGGCGCTGCTGGCCTCGTTGGAAACGGCGGGGGTCTTCGTCTTCAAGCCGGAGATGATCGCCAACCCACAGCAGCGCAAGCAGTACGGCAACGCGGCCTGGTTCTACGATCATGTGCTGCAACCGCGCCGCCCCGCCCGCATCATCACCCTGGTGCGTGATCCGCTGGCGCAGATGGTCACGGAGTATTTCACCAAACTGCCCTGGATGACCGGAGAACGCCGCACCTGGGAGACGAAATCCACCGCTGAACTGATCGACCTGTTTAACACGGCCTATTTCGCCGAAGGGCGGCATCATGGGCGACTGAACTGGTTCGAAGACGAATTTCAGCGGACTCTGGGTGTGGACGCCTACGCACAGCCGTTCGCTGCCGAGCAAGGCTACACCCGCTTCCGCAGCGAACCCTACGACATCCTCATCGCGCAGCTTGAACTCCCCAACGAGGAGCGCGAGCGCCTGATCGGCGAATTTCTGGGCATTCCTGACCTGCGCATTGTGCGCGGTAACGAGAGCGAGGCCAAGCCCTACGCCGCCGCCTATGCCGCTTTCAAGGAGCAGCTTGTCGTCACGCCGCAGAATCTGGAGACGGTGTACAGCAGCCGCTACGCCACCCATTTCTACAGCGCGGATTTCATCGCGCAGCAGCGGGCACGCTGGGGCGGGCGCACCGGAAAGCGCTGATACCTTGCGCCGAAATTCCTATTTGCCACAATCCCACACCCCATGCATAATGAAAGCCGTTATCAAAAACGCGCTCAATACCCCTAGATTGACCTATGGGGATGTAGAGCGCGGCGCGTAAGCGCGTTGTTTGGTATACTATTGTCCGTGACCACGACGCAGCGATCCACATTCGCGCCGGGGCATCGGCGCATACTGCCAGAGGCGACGTCAGACGATCCTCGGATCGCAGCGCTGTTGACGGCAGAAGCCCCCAGCCTTAGCTGTGGGGAGTATGTCACTGACGGTAGATCGTTTTGCGAAACGGCATTCATGAAGGGGTATCCGCTTGCGTTTGCTTCGTATTCTTGCACTCCTGGCCCTACTTGTGGCTTTCAGCGCCGCCTGTTCATCCGAGCCAAACACATCCGCATCCCAGCCCGAAAACCCGCAGTCCGACACGGAAGTTGGATCGCAGCCGACTCAGGTGCCAGATGAGTCCGCGCCAGCGGGGGAACCCGTCGCGACGGTCAACGGCGTGCCCATCACACGCGCCAGCTATGACCGGGCGCTGTCGCGGGCACAGGCCATCAGCAGCGTGGCAGATCAAGCAGCCCTGCGCCGCCAGGTGCTGGAAACGCTCATCGAGCAGGAGTTGATCGCCCAGGCCGCGCCGGAACTGGGGGTGACGGTCACCGATGAGGACGTGCAGGCGGAAATGGAAGCCCTGCGCGAACTGACTGAATCCGACGAAGAATGGCAGGCCTTCCTGGAACTGAACGGTTACACAGAGGCCGAGATGTTCGCAGCACAGCGTGACCTGCTCATCACCCAGCGCGTGCGCGATGTATTGATGGAACCCTTCTCCGGGGAAGTCTTGCAAGTCAATGCGCGGCACATCGTCGTGCGCACCGAGGCCGAGGCGCAAGAAGTGCTCGATCGTCTGGAGGCGGGTGAGGGTTTCGCGACACTGGCAGCGGAATATTCGATTGACAGCACGACTCGCGAGTTCGGCGGCAACCTGGGCTGGTTTGCGCGTGACGAACTGCTGCAACCAGAGCTTGAGAACGTCGCCTTTGAACTGGAAGTGGGGCAAATGGCTGGCCCGATTCAGACGAGCCTCGGCTACCACATCTTGCAGACGATGGACAGAGAAGAGCGCCCGGTGGAGCCAGAACGCCTGAGCGTGCTCGCTGAGAGCGTCTTCAACAACTGGCTGGAAGGGCTGCGCGGCAACGCCAACATCCAGCGCTTCATCTGATGTTGATGATGGCGACGGGGCATCGCAGGCTGCAATGAGGGGACGTGTTGCGGCTGCGCCGAGACGCCACGCCTACGTATCGTGAGGGTTCAATCAACCGCCGGAGGGCGTCATGCGAAGTGGAACCAGTCAGGTCTACAATATCATCAGCATTGTCTTCCTGGCGCTGAGCGGGGTGGCGATTGTGGTATTTGCCATCTTGCTGCTGCGTCCTGTGCCACAGGCAGAAGATGTCGCCGCGCTGCCGACGCGCTTCGTGCCCCCCACCGCGACGGCGACTTTCACGCCCAGCACGACGCCGACCCCCACGCGCACGCCCTTCCCGACGCTGCCGCCAACGGAGACCGCGACGAATACGCCTGTCCCCAGCGACACGCCCACGCCCTCGCTGACTCCCACCATCGGTGCATCGCCCACTGCGACCATCACCAATACGCCGACGATGACGTTCACTCCGGCGGAGACGGATACGCCGACACCCACCGCCACCCCCACTGGCCCGACGCCGACGGTTCCGCCGCCGCTGCCCTTCGCGCTGCTGACGGAGCCGACCTACACGCAGAATACCTTCAATTCGGCGGGATGTTCCTGGCAGGGGATCGGTGGGCAGGTGCTGGGGATCAATGAACAGCCCTACACTGGCCCGCAGCTTGTGGTGCATGTCTACACGGCGCAGCAAGAATTCCCGCGCGTGAACACGGGCACCAACTCGGTCTACGGCCCCGCTGGCTTCGAAGTGGCCGTCGCGCAGCAGTTGATCCCCAATACGACTTATTTCGTCGATCTGGAGACGGTCAACGGCACCAAGATTGCGCCGACCGTGCAGGTTACCTTCCCTGGAACTTGCGACCGCAACGTGGCGATCCTGACCTATGTGCAGTTACGCTGATTGCAGCGAGAACCTGGCATGAGCGACGAGAACGAAAAACGTGTCCGGCGGATGCGGCACGGGGATCGCAGAGATGCCTTGCCACGCACGGACCTACAATTCCCAGCGGATGACGGAGACGACGACGCCCCCGGCGAATTCGACCTGGACTCGCTGCCGCTGCCGGAAGAAGACTCCGAGGCGCTCTCCGCATTGTCGAACCTGCCGGACGAAGCGTTTCGCCCACCTGTGATTACGCCGCGCGAAGAGCGCATGCCCCTGCTGACGCGCCCAGACGAACCAGCGCCGGAAGCGGTTCCCGCCGCAGCCGAAGTGCCCGTACCCGCAAGACCACGACGCGGATGGCTCTATAACCTGCTGACGCTGCTCTTCTTGCTGCTGACGGTCGCATCCGTGATCTGGGTTGCGCTGGTGTGGATGGAGCCACAGGGCAGCCTGAATCCCTTCCCGCCTCCGGTGCGCTATGCATACATCACTGCAACGCCGCCGGGTGCCGCGCAATCGGCGCTGCCCACCCCCGACGAATCCGGGCAAATCGTGATTGTCGCCACGCAGACCCCGCCGCCGGGTGCCACGCCCACCGAGTCGCTCTATCCCTTCGTCGTGCAGGAGCCGATCTTCTACGCGCCCAATGAGAACGACCTGGGATGCAATTGGTGGAGCATTGCCGGGACGGTGACCGACGCCGAGGGCCAAGCCCTGGACGGCTACCGGGTGCGCATCACGGGCGAAGGGCTGGACGAAGTGGCCTTCAGCGGGGCGGCACGGGCCTTCGGCGAAGGGGGCTATGAACTGCCGCTGGTAGGTGCCCCGCGCGAGGCGGATTTCGTGGTACAGCTTTTCAGCCCACAGGAAGCCCCCCTCTCGGAGCCGATTCCGGTCACGACTCGCGCGGATTGCGACGGTAACATCACTGTGGTCAACTTCGTGCAGGTACGCTGAGCGCTTCCTCAGCGATGGCTGTACGCAGGTAGGTTCTCGTGTATGCTAGGTTGTGACGGTACGCTGAAGGAGCAGCCGTTCTGTGTTGGGAATGGTTGTTTTTCCGTATCTCGAAACCGAACGACAAACGGAATGATGACACAAAGGAAGCGATCCAATGCGCAAATTCACCTGGGCGCTGCTGCCCGTTCTGCTGCTGAGCCTGCTGAGCCTCGGCCTGTTCAATCCCAATCCCGCACAGGCCATCGAAGAAGTCACCCCGACTCCCGTACCGGAAGAGACCACGCCAGAAGAAACTGCACCCGAAGATTTCGACGCGCAGGCGCTGCTGGAAGGAGCCAGCCAGGACTTGAGCGAGGGCAACTGGCGTGCTGCCATCAGCAAGATGGATGAACTGCTGGCGGTGGAGAGCGACAACGTGCAGGGCTACCTGTTTCGCGGCGTCGCCTATGCCCGGCTGGGGCGCTTTGAGCAAGCCATTGATGACCTGACATCGGCGATTGACCTCGCGCCCTACGACTGGGAACTCTACATCCTGCGTGGCGATGTGTACGGGCAATTGGGCGACAATACCGGGGCGCTGCTGGATTACGAGCAGTCGATTGAGATTTACCCCTTCAACCAGGCTGCTTTCGGGCGTCGTGCCGATCTCTTCTTCCAGCTTGGCGATACCGAGGCCGGCAACGTCGATGATCTGATCGCACGCGGGCTGGAAGCCTTCAGCTTCGGCGATATGGAAGCGGCAGAAGCCTTTTTGCAGGAAGCGATTGATACGGGCGGGGACATCCCGGCGGTTGCCTACGCTCATCTGATTCGCGGCCTGGTCGCGCTCGATCGCGGGAATTATGTAGAAGCAATCGTGGCCTACGACAGCGCCGAAGAGATCAACCCCTTCCTGCATATGATCTTCCTGGGGCGCGGCATCGCCTTCCGCGAGAGCGGCGATCTGCTGGCAGCGGGGCAAGATTTCTACGAGCGCATCAATATGTTGGGCGAGGACTTCCGCGATGAGCAGGCCGCCATCGGCGACACGCTCGAACTGGAGATGGCCTACCGCCGCGTCTACCGCATCACGTTCGAGGGCGAACTGGGCCAGGTTGTGACGCTGACCGCCCGCGACAGCCAGGAGAGCATCGTCGATCCGTTGATTGCCCTGGTGGGGCCGGATGGTGAGCCAATCGCCGGAGATGATGATTTCGGCGGCGAACTGGATTCGCAAATCGCCGATTTTGAACTGCCCGCCAATGGCACCTATACGCTGCTGCTGGGCCACGCAGAAGGCGGTTACGACTTCGGCTTCGAAGGCATCGTCACGGTCACGATTGAATAACACCAGAACTCCTCCTGATCCCATGATCGCGTTACGAGGGAGGACAAGCGCCCCTCGCCCGCAGTGGCGGCGTATCGGGAGGAGTTTCCCACAACGGACTGCGCATCCATGAAAATTGCCATGTTCTCCATGACGCCGCTCTTCGCCGAAAAATCGATGGGCGGCGCACAGAAGCAGTTGAAAAAGGTCGCGCTGCATCTGGCGCAGCAGGGGCACGAGGTCACCATCCTCTGCACCCGCCGCAGCGATGCCATGCAGCCGTTTCGCTGGCATGAGAACCTGCTGGTGCAGCCGACGTTTCGCTTCAAGCAGCCCTTCCCCGAACCCTATGCCACACCGCCCTACAACATCGCCGCTGCGATTCAGGACATGGGCGATCTGTTGGCGCAGTCGGATGTCTTCTACAGCCATGATGGCGGGCTGATCTTCCCGTATGTCTACCAGGATATCCCGGCAGTGGTCTCGCTGCGCAGCATTCTCTTCAGTGAGACGTTGCAATCCGGTTTTCTGTTCCAGGGCGATGCGCTGATCCTGCCATCGCGGCATACGGCGAACGTCTGGCAGCACACAGCAGGGCGCTTCTTCCCCGGCTGGGAGGAGCGCGTACACGTCATTCACAACGGCCTGGATTTTGATGTCTATCAGCCGACACCGCCGCAACGCATCCTGGAGATGATCCCGGTGGATCCGGCGCAGCATCGCATCGTCCTCTATCCACACCGTCCAGAAGCGCCTAAAGGCATCTTGCAGACCATTGCCGTCGCTGACCTGCTGGTGAACCGTTACGGCATGGATGATCTGCGCGTGCTGGTGCCGCAATGGATCGACACCGGACTCTCGGCAGATGTGCGCCAGTTTTACAATGATCTGGAAGCCGACATCGCGCGGCGCGGGCTGGCCGAACATTTCGTCTTTCACGGCTGGGTAGGCGATGATCTGATGCCGGAATACCTCAGCCTGGGGGATGTGACCTTCGCGCTGGGGAGCTACGTAGAGACCTTCGGCAACGTGCCCTACGAGTCGCTGGCCTGCGGCACACCCGTGATCGCTGCTCGCGTCGGCCCCTATCGCCAGATGCTGCCGCCGTCTCTGCTGGTTGATTACGACGACATCGAAGCCGCCGCTGCCCGCGCAGCGCAGATTTTGCAGGCTGGCGAGGGCGTCCCGGCGCAAATCGCCGAGTGGCTGCACGACAATTTCCAGCAGTCCGCTATGGTCGCGGCCTATGCCGATGTCATCCTCAATGCGCAGAAGCTGCCGCCGCTGCGCTACGAGCACGATATGATGCTCACGCCATACCAGATTGCGCCCTGGTGTGGCATCAGCGAGCGCGGCGTGTACCACGATTTCCGCGCCGAATACAACAACCAGCACAACCTGATCCACCCGGAACGCGCTTTCACCGAGCAGAAGCAGCGCTGGCTGGAAGAGGGCTATCTGGTTCCTGTGCAACCCGACGCCATGCGCCATGAGGTTTACCTGAGCCTCGGCTCCAACCAGGACGCGGAACACAACATCGTCATGGGCTTTCGCCTGCTGTGGGAGGTCGGCATGCCCGTCTACTGGTCTGCGGTCTACGAGAGCGCTGCCGCCGGTGGCAAAGATGCGCCACCCTACCTGAATGCCGTCGTCGGAATCCAGACGCCGCACAGCCTGGGTGAACTGAAGCGCCTGCTGCGCCGCCTGGAAGAGCGGCTCGGTCGGCGGAAGGGTGAGGATGCCGTGCCCATTGACTACGACATCCTCTTCACCGCAGAGGGCGCAGCCGAATACGAGGTCGCTGGTAAAACCTACACACTGCCACACCCGGACATCCTCGAGCGGGCGTATGTGGCGCTGCCGTTAACTCAGATTGCGTCCGCCTGGCGGCATCCACAAACGGGGGACGCGCTGCGCGAGATAGCAGCGAGATTCAACCGCGACGAGTTGATCCTGCGCAAGGATGTGGAGCTATGAGGGTGACCGTCCGGAGTCGTCGTCCCCTGCTCCGTCGTCTTCGAAGAAACTGAAGTCGAAGCCCTCGGGCAGGTTGCGCATCCCTGGTGCGGGCTGCGTGCCGGGGCTGTCCAGTTCGGGTGGGGGCGGTGGTGCCAGCGGCATGCCCGGTTGATCGATGTCTTCCGGCAAGGCGGGCAGGCTGTCGCGGTTGAGACGCGCAGCACGAGGTACATTGCCCATCGGCGAAGGCGTTACCCAACCCGGTGCCAGCGTTACCTCGCTATCTCGGATGCGCCGGAACTGATCGAGCAGCAGCAAGAGAATGGCCCCCAGCCCCAGGAAGAGCGCCCCGGCGTTGACGATCCAACCGATTCCCGGCAGCGCAATCAACAGGGAGAGCAAGAGCACCCCGACGAGCAGGCTCAGGTAGTCGTGGAAGCGCAGGGTACGGTCGCCGCTCAGGATCAGATAGAACAGCAGCCGCCCCAGTGCGAGGCCGACCAGGGCGCGTCCGACGTAGATCGCCACGAAGTAGAAAATGCCCACCGTGCCAATATCGACCACACCCAGCACCAGCGCCAGCGCCACCCCCAGGTTCGAGAGGCCGAAAAGCTGCGCGATCAGCAGCAGGGCGATGCTCAACAGCAATACAATCAGCACGATGGGAAAAGAGATGATGAAGGCCAGCAAGCCCGCGCTGAGGCTGGTGAAGAAGCGGTAGCGCATATTGCGCAGCGGCGGACGCACCCACTGCGGAATGGCGAAAATGGTCAGGGCACCGATCACGATCAGCGTGCCAAATTCGCGCAGGCTCTGGTTGAAATAGGCTTCCGACGCACGCGGTTCGTCGAGCGTCTGCAAGCTCGCGGGGGCGGAAATCTCGAAGGCGATTGCGTCAGCCACACTGCCTTCGATCAGCCCTTCGTTCGGTGCAGAATAGGTCAGTTCGCCCCGGATCGCGCCGCTTTCTGCGATGAACAGCCCCGGATTGAGGACTTCGATGTTCAGATTCAGCGGCAGCAGCAGCGTCTCAATCTGTCCACTGTCTGATTCGGGGTCGCCGACGGTAGCATAAACCGAGCCATCCACCTCCCCGGCGATCTGCAAGGCCGCCCCCCAGAAATTGATTTCATCCCGCGTCAGGCCATCCACGCGCAATTGGTAGCCGAAGCCTAACACGCCTTCTCGCACCATCCCCTGCGGCTTCACTTCTACGCTGAAGGCCGCGCTCTTGATGCCCCCTTCAATGCGATGTGCCGGGCGATGCGCGGAAGCATTTTCGGTGTCGCTCTCATCACTGGCGGGGCTTCCCTCCGCCGCCTCATCCACACCGACGCGCAGCACCAGCCCGCCGAAATGCACATCTTGCGTCACGCGCCCGGTCACGTCCAACGTGCCGGAAACCAGGTAGAGGCTGCCCTGAACTTCGCCTTCGATGTGGGACTGCACTGCAAAACCGACGACATCTCCCTGCACCTGTCCTTCTACCCGCAGCTCGCGGCAGACCACGAAGAGTGTCCCCTCTACCACCTGATCTTCCTCTACGAAGCAGCTTTCTTGCTGGAGCACCTCGCGTGCGAAGGATTCCGGCACGGCGAAGAAGGTGGCGATGGCGAGCAAGAGGGTCAAAATCAGGGATTTGGGGCGCATGGTCGGCTTTCTCTACTATTTCACAGCGTGGCCTGTCCGAGGTTATCCGGAGCCAGAGCCAATGTCCGTTCTGTTGAGGCGTTTCCTGCCTCCTCCAGTCCAGCGGCATCACCGGGGACATCTGTAGCTAACTGTACCCGTAGAAGGCCGCAGCGCGTAGGATTAAATCTGCTTTTCAACTGGAAACCGATTGGAAACCGATGATTCAGAGGGGTGTAGTGTTGCAAAATTACCCATTCTGCGTGACAATTACTGCACAGAAACTACCGAAAACAAGCACAGGTGTGAGAGACGTGTCCGAAGATATGAACACTGAACAGCCCAAAAGCGGACAACCCTCCGATGCGCAAAACAAAAACGAGGAAGCCCCGGCTCAATCGCAGAGGCCAGAGACTGAGCAGGTTTCCTACGATGATGAACCCCAGAGCCGCCCTCGCCAGACGGAAATGCTGAGCCAGCCAGAGGGCTTGATGCCCATGCCCGACCGCGCCCCACAGCCGGGGACGGCGATGCTCGAAGCCGGTTGGCGGCTGATCTTTCGCATTGGCGACCAGAAGCAGTCACTGACGATCCAGGATCGCATCTTGATCGGGCGGGCGCTGGAAAATGACGACAATAACGAGATCGACTTCGACCTGACCCCCTTTGGAGCCTATCATTTCGGTGTATCGCGCCAGCACGCCGCCATGACGCTCAAAGACGGCTACCTCTATATGGAAGACCTGGGTAGCACCAACGGCACGCGCATCAACGGCTTCCAGTTGACGGCGCATCAGAAATACCGTTTGCGCGATGGCGACGAGATCGAATTCGCACGCCTGCGCACCAGCATCCGCTTCCGCAGCCCTTCCTGAGCAGGCATGAGCCAACGAGTCGTCGTCGCCTCACAGAACCCCGTCAAAATTGCGGCGGCTCGCCTGGGGTTCGAGCGCATGTTCCCCCAGGAGTCCTTCATATTCGAAGGGTGCGCGGCGCAGTCAGGTGTTCGCGCCCAACCCATGACTCACGAAGAGACCGCGCTGGGTGCGCTGAACCGCGCCCAAAACGCCCTACAGCAAATCCCTGAAGTGCAGTACAGCATCGGCATTGAAGGCGGAATCCAGCCCGTGAACACGCGGTTGGAGGTGTTCGCGCATGTGGTTGTCCTCGCAGATGGGCGGGTTGGCAAGGCGCAGACCGCAGTCTTCACCTTGCCGCAGGAGGTCGCCGAACTGGTGCGCCAGGGCGTGGAACTGGGCGAAGCCGATGATGTCGTCTTCGGACGGGCGAACAGCAAGCAGCAAAATGGCAGCGTTGGCTTGCTCACCGCTGATGCCATCACCCGCACCGAATACTACGTCCAGGCCGTCATCCTGGCTCTGATTCCCTTCAAACAGCCCCACCTCACCTGGGAATGAAGCCCGGTGTAGTGAGGTGACTCTGCGGGTTTCAACACTCGTTGTGCCGGGCAATCAAGAAGTCGAATGTCGAATCCACGTCAGGGGCTTCAGCTCCGTCCCAGCACATCCAGCAGCACATCAGGAAAGTCCGTGATCATCCCCTGCACGCCTGTTTCCAGCAGGCGTTCCATGTCTTCACGCGAATTGATCGTCCAGGGATGCACTTCGATGTTATGCTGTGCCGCCGCATCGACGAAACCCCGTGAGACAACCTGAATACCGCCGGATACTTCCGGCACCTGGAACGCGAAGGCGCTCGGTAGGTAGGCACCGGCCAGCCCGACGGCATTCAGCGCGTAGAACACCGTGATCTCATTTTCCACGCCAGAGGTCGGCACTTCCGGGCAGGACTGGCGAAATTCCTCAATGGTCTCCTGGTGGAACGAGGCTACCAGCACTTGATCGGTCATCTCATATTCGCGCAGCAGGTCGCAGAAGGGCTGCACAATCGAGGGTTCGCGCTGTTTGATTTCGATATTCATGCGCATGTCGGGGAAGGCCTCGAAGATTTCTTCGACTGCGGGAATCGTGACTCCCTCACCACGATAGGGGTGCCCTTCAATTGCCTGCGCTTCAGCGATGGTGGGCCAATTGTAGCCCGCGTCGAGTTCCTGAATTTCAGCGAAGGTCAGGTCTTGCACGCGCCCACTGCCATCGGTCGTGCGATCCACCGTCTCATCGTGAATGGTCACCAGCACACCATCCGCCGTGCTGTGCATATCCATTTCCAGCACATCCGTGCCCAGTTCGACCGCGTGCTCGAAGGCCGCCATCGTATTGCCGGGGCGCAGCCCATCACCGCCCTGGTGTGCGATCACCAATACATCGACTTCAGCTTCACGCTCGAAGAAAGGGTGTTCTGGCATAGAGGGGGCCGCCAGCACGAAGAAGACATACACCGCAATGCCAATGATGACCAGCACGGAAAACACTGTGAAGATCCGCCGCCACATGTATCTACTCCTTATTTGACAAGGTATTCTCTTCCAGCCTGTCGTGGCCTCAACACGGGTTGTTTTGTGTGAGAAGTCGAATGGCAAATCCACGCCCGTAGCTTCTCATGGTTGAGTCCTGCGCCGAGTGTACCGCAGCCTGCGAGCAGAGGGTATGAATTGATGCCGCGTCTCAGGGCAATCGCCTCAAATTTGTAAGAGTAATTGCAACAAAAAGGTGTCATCA
>CAZJWX010000016.1:0-23109 GCA_964549915.1 uncultured Anaerolineaceae bacterium
TTTGCCATTCTAACATTTTACTTCATGCGGGTTCCTTTTGCTTTGTCCATAAGCTATCGGATTCTCTTTTGTTGGGCGGGTCGCCGGGGTTGTTGCCCTGATCGCCACGAGCATCCTGTATTATCTGTCAGCGCCCTGGATGCTCCACGTTTTGGGTGTGCACCCCCATTACAAGGGGCGCGAGTTCAACCTGCCTGGGAAAAAGGCACTCGTCATTGGCACCAACCACGAAGACTTGGGCGATACCGGTATGAAGACCGGGGTTGCGCTGTCTGAATTGTCCGTGCCGTACTACCAGTTCCTGGATGCGAACATGCATGTGGACCTCGCCAGCCCATTGGGTGGCAACATTCCGATTGACCCACAGACGATTAACTGGCCCATCCCAACCCCCGACGACAAACGCTTCCTGAAAGACGAAACGGCGATGCGAAAGCTGAAAAACTCGCTCAACATCGCTGACCTGGACTTCAAGGACTACGACATCGTGTTTATGGCTGGCGGTTGGGGTGCATCATATGACCTGGGCTATTCCGAGGTTCTGGGTGAGAAAACAACCGAGGCATATGCCAACAATGCAGTCGTGGGATCGGTGTGTCATGGCGCACTCGGTTTGCTCAACGTGAAGGACGAAAACGGCGAGCCGTTGTTAAAGGGACGTAATGCCACCGGCGTGAGCGACAAGCAGATTCGCGAATTGGGTATTACGATCACGCCGATGCACCCCGAAACCGAACTACGCAAAGCGGGTGCAAAGTACAACAACAACACCGCCTATGTTGACTTCCTGGCAGACATCACGGTGGTTGATGGGCGCGTGGTCACCGGACAAAATCAGAACTCCGGCGCCGAAACCGCGCAGAAAATGATGATGCTTGTGGAGAAGATCGCAGAGGGTGAAACGGTATAATCCGTACTACCCGTATCTCTGATAGACATGCCCCCGATGATTCGGCATACACATGCATCGGGGGCAACTGCAATAAATGACACGAGGCGAATTTATGCAAACACAGCCCACACAAGTTCCTGCCTTTCATCTGATGACCAAGCCACGCGGAGCGATCTGCAACCTGGACTGTAAATACTGCTACTTTCTGAGCAAGGAGCGTCTGTATCCAGGTAGTGATTTTCGTATGAGTGAGACACTGCTGGAAGAATATACCCGACAGTTCATCGACGCGCAGCACGTTCCAGAGGTAACCTTCGCCTGGCAGGGTGGCGAGCCGACGCTGATGGGATTGGACTTTTACCGCCAGGCCATCGGTTATCAGCAGAAGCACAAAAAGCCTGGAACACGCATCTACAACACGCTCCAGACGAACGCCGTGACATTGGATGATGCGTGGTGCCAGTTCTTCGCTGAGCATGACTTTCTGATCGGAGTGAGTTTAGATGGCCCGCAACCCCTGCACGATGCCTATCGGGTTGACAAGGGTGGTGCGCCGACATTCGACCGCGTCATGAACGGGATTCGGCTGCTACAGAAACATGGCGTTGAGTTCAATATCCTCACGACAGTCCATGCAGCCAATGCCGACTTTCCTCTGGATATTTACCGCTTTTTGCGTGACGAGGTCGGCACGAACTTCATGCAGTTCATTCCGATTGTCGAACGCGACAATGACACAGGCTATCAAGAAGGCTCAGACGTGACCGAGCGTTCTGTCGGCGCGGAGCAGTACGGGCGATTCCTGATGGCAATTTTTGACGAGTGGGTGCGACACGATGTTGGGCGCGTTTTCGTGCAAATATTTGATGTCGCGCTGGCAGCGTGGACGGGTAACAATCCCGGACTATGCATCTTTGAGGAAACCTGCGGCACCGCCCTCGAAATGGAGCATAACGGCGATGTGTACTCGTGCGATCATTATGTGGAACCCGCCTATAAGCTCGGCAACATCACCGAAATACCACTGAGCGAGATTGTCGTTATGGACAAACAGCGAGACTTTGGGCAAGCCAAAAGGGATACCCTGCCAGACTACTGTGTGCAATGTGATGTGCGGTTCGTGTGCAACGGAGGCTGTCCCAAAAACCGCATCATTGACACACCCTCTGGCGACCCGGGTCTCAATTACCTATGTGCAGGGTACAAAGCATTTTTCACACATATCGACGCGCCAATGCGCTTTATGGCAAGTGAACTAGCGCACCGTCGTTCCCCGGCAAATGTCATGTTGTATATGCAGCAGTCGGATGTGGCGCTCGAAAAGGCATTTACCCAAGCTGGTCGAAATGATCCCTGCCCATGTGGTAGTGGGATCAAGTTCAAGAAATGTCACGGAAAACAGCGTCAGCAAAACGCATGACTGAAACATTATTTTAATCCGGTGGCTCCGGTGAGGTCTACCACGCTCCCCAGTTGAGTATGGGTCGCGAAGCAGGCAATTCGCTCGATACGGATAGCGTCATGCAGGAACCAACTGGACAGAAGTGATGCGTTCTTTAGCAGTGAGTTATCAAAGGAGCCAGCATATGAAGCAAATCGCAGGACGCTATAACATCATCAGCAAACTTGGTCAGGGCGGCATGGGCGCGGTCTGGCGCGTCTATGACCGGCTTGAGCAAACAGAAGTCGCGCTGAAGCAGGTGCTGGTTTCAGCGGGCCAGCTTGATTTCGCCTCCAAAGCGGAAACAGACGATACCAATAAACTGCGCCTAGGCCTGGCGCAAGAGTTCAGTATTCTGGCAACGCTGCGCCATCCCCACATCCTCAGCGTGCTGGACTATGGCTTCGATAATGACGGGCATCCGTTCTATACGATGACTTTGCTCGAAGGCGGTCAGGATGTCAAAACCTATGCCGCAAGCATCTCCACTGAAGCCCGTATTAACCTTTGGGGGCAGATGCTGCAAGCCCTACACTACCTACATCGGCGTGGCATATTGCACCGCGACCTGAAACCCGACAATGTTTTTGTGACGCCTGATGAACAGATCAAGGTGATGGACTTCGGGTTGGCGAAGTTAGAGAACTGGCAATCGGCCCAGTCCGACACGATTACCGGAACGATTGCGTATATGGCACCGGAACAGTTTCAGGGCAAAAGTGCCTCGGTCGCCTCCGACCTATTTGCCGTTGGCGTGATGGTTTACGAGATCATGGCCGGACAGCATCCCTTTGAGGCCGACTCTATTGGTGAACGCATTCTCAAGATCATGACGCGCCGCCCGGATTTTTCGCCGCTGCCCGACGAGTTCGTCCCCTGGCTGGAAAAGGTGCTCGACAAAGACCCCGCCGAACGTTTCGCCAGCGCCTATGATGCGATGATCGCATTCTATGAGGCTGTGGGCGTGGAACGCCCAGCAGAAGATCAGACCATCCGTGAAAGCTTCTTGCAGGCGAGCCAGTTCGTCGGGCGCGATGCTGAACTGACACAGTTAGCAGGCGCGCTTGAAACCCTCGATACGCAAAATGCCTTCTTCCTGATCGGTGGCGAAAGCGGCGTCGGCAAATCGCGCTTGCTAGATGAATTGCGGGTGCGTGCGCTGGTTGCTGGGTCGCGTGTGCTGCGTGGACAAGGTGTTGACGGCGGTGGGCTGCCCTTCCAGTTGTGGCGCAATATCACCCGGCATTTGCTGCTCATGGTCGAAGTCACCGACTTGCAAGCGAGCATCCTGAAAGATATTGTGCCGGATATAGATACGCTACTGGGCAAAGAAGTTGCTACCGCACCCCAACTAACAGGCAAAGCCTATCAACAACGCATCATGCTGACGATTGTTGACCTATTCCGCGAGTTGCCAAGACCCGTTGTCCTGTTATTAGAGGATTTGCAGTGGGCGGGTGAGAGTCTCGCCGTCCTCCAGCAAATGCTGAAAGTCCCTGAGCAATTGCCAAACTTGATGGTGGTGGCAACCTACCGCGATGACGAAGCTCCTGAATTACCCGAAAAACTCGCCAGCATGACGCACATCAAGTTAGAACGCCTGACACCTGATGCGGTCAGCGAACTGAGTAGCGCCATGTTAGGTGATGTTGGTGCAAATGAAGACATTGTTCAGCTATTACATAGCCAGAGTGAAGGTAATTTATTCTTCCTGGTGGAAACCGTGCGTGCATTAGCCGAAGCCAGCGGTGAGCTAGAACGCATCGGTCAGGGTGAATTGCCCGAGGGCGTATTCACCGGCGGAATGCAATCCATCACACGCCGTCGCCTGAGCAAAGTTGATGAGCAGTACAGAGACATACAAACCCTAGCCGCTATCATCGGGCGTGAGATTGACACAGAATTATTGGCACACGCTTATGACGATGAAACGTTACAAGCGTGGCTGAGTAACGCCTCTGAGTACGGTGTTGTCAGTATTCAAGACAACACATGGCGCTTTGCCCACGATAAATTGCGCGAAACATTGATTGCTGATATTCCCGACGATAAGCAACCTGCCTTGCACCGCATCGCCGCTGAAACGATTGAAGCCGTCTATCCAGATAACGCAGGATACAATGAGGCGTTGTTGTCGCACTGGCAACATGCTGGCGATTTGGACAAGACCTATCATTACATGCTTCCCGTTACTGAAAATATGATTGAGATTAGAGGTGCATATGCTACGGCAGAGACCCTGCTTCAACGCTTATTAGACCAATTAGCACTTGATGATTTTCGTCGTATTGCCCTTCTGAGCCGTCTTGCAAAGAGTGTTACACGACAGGGCAATTATGACTTAGGAAAAACCTATGCCACCCAAACGCAGCAATCTGCCACTACACATGATGATTTGCATGGGCAAGCAACTAGCCTCAATAATCTCGGGCTGATTGCTTTTTATCAGAGTGATTATGAGCAAGCGAAGGATTTATACCAGCAAAGCCTCGCAATTTGGCAAGAGTTGGATGATCAACTCGGCATCTCAAAGAGTTTCAATAATTTGGCCATTGTTGCGTCTTCTCAAAGTAATTATGAACAAGCAGAAGAGTTATTCCAGCAAAGTCTTACCATCAAAAAACATTTAGGAGATCAATTCGGCATCTCAAACACATTGGGTAATCTTGGGCTGATAGCGTATTCTCAGAGCAATTATGAACTAGCATGGGATTTGAACCAGCAAAGTCTCGCCATGAAACAGAAATTGGGGGATTTACTCGGGATCTCATACACTCTCGGAAACCTGGGGGCTATTGCTCTTGACCAAAGAGATTATGAACAGGCGGAGGACTTATATCAGCAAAGCCTCGCTATGCGGCAAGAATTAGGCCACCAAATCGGCATTTCACTCAATACCTCCAACCTCGGTGTGGTTGCGTATTATCGGAGAGACTATGAACGAGCAAGGAAATTGCATCAGCAAAGCCTTGCTATTGATGAGCAATTAGGCTATCGACTCGGTGTAGCTTATAATTCTATAGGTTTAGGAAGGGTAGCATTTAAGCAGGAGCAAGCAGAGGCACTCCATTGGTTCAGTCAGGCGCTTAGTACCGCGCATAGCATTGGTGCAACCCCACAAATGCTGTTGGCAATTGTTGGTTTTGTAGGTTGGCTCACGCAACATGGACAGGCTGAACGTGCGGCAACATTGGTGGGGCTGGTGCAACAGCATCCTGCACAAAACATTGAAGTCCGGAAGGCATTGGATGAGGTCATGCCCTCACTGAAAGCCGCGCTATCCCCCGACGACCTAGCCGCCGCACTCGAACGCGGCAAATCACTCGATCTGGATACCGTCGTGGCGGAGTTACTGGCCGAGTTCGCGCCGTCCGATGAAGGTAATACAGAGAATAACGCATGACGCGTTCAATACACAAAGATCATCAACGTAACAACCAGCATCACACCGGCAAATACAGGCCAATAGAGGGCTTTGGGTATGAGGTTATTGCGATACCGGACAATCGCCCAATTTGGGAAACGAGCGACAATGAAAATATTTGCCGCCACCGCGATAATGGCAATATACAACAGGATGTAGATGTATTCCATGTATGTGATGTTTACTGCGGCGATTTGGTCACGCAGGGCGGTATGGATCACTGCAATGACGAAGAACAATGCCGCAGCATAGTTCAGCGCAGCAACGATTTCGTCGTTGTCTCCCTCTCGACGACCACTCACCAGATAGCCAAAGGTCATGATCGCAGCAATCATCCCCGGTAGTAGATAGGCGATAAACGGGCCGAGATAGAAACGTTGCGCCTGTATCCTAAAGCGTAATTCATAACTGTCTAAAACACGCTCTCGCTCCGGTAAGCCAAAGTTGGTTTCTGTGCGCTGTTCACCGTAGCTAAAGCGGCTGCTTACCAATCGCCAGTTGTTGATGTTGGCAAGAGAATCCACGCCGGGAAGTCGTTGTGGATTCATAACCAGGTAGGCATCTAAATCAGGCGTGAGGACAATATTCGCATTCAAGTCCATTGGTGTGATGCGTATCTCGATGTTGCGATGGTCAAAGGGAAAGCGCACGGTGTCATAGATTTGGCGCAAAGTCACACCGATATACCAGATGATGATTTCATCGCCATCAACGATCTCCCGCTGCACCTCTTCGATGGTTGCTTCTTCGCCGATCTGCTGTGGCAGGGCAAAACCACGCACCACCTGACTGTCTTCGGCGTATCGCTGCCAGATATAGCCATTCACTGTGACCGAGGTCGGGTCAGGAAATTGCAGTGATTGCACCTGTATTCCAGTGGGAATTGTTTCCGGTCCAGTAACCGTGTCATTGGGACTGTCGATGCCTTCGATGAAACTGTTCAGTTGTGATTGATTCGTGATACTCACACCGTCCTGGGTTTTTAGACGATTGGTCAGCCCCCATGCGAGTACGATCAGTAACACACATAGAATTGAAAACGTTGCAGAAACGGCCCAGAAATTGGTTATTTGAAAACGATCAAGATGAAACACAAGCGTCAATACCAGAAAGAGCGTACCCGCAATTAATATGGCCAGCGACATCTGGTCGCGCACCGTTTGAAGCTCCGATGGTTGGAACCGGGAACGGTTCAGCACGACACCCATTGTCCAACCCGTTGATTCAATCGGCTCGAAAAAATACCAGGTAGGTTCACCACTAACAGGATCATCGATTTCTATAACATCATGATTACCATTGAGTGCATTACGCGCAATCGCCAACAGATCTTCATCATCAACGATGTCAAAAACGGTGTTATTAGCGACCAGTTCTGGCACCGGATGCGCCAAAAAAGTACCCCTATCCGTCATGACAAATCCGTAGTCAGTCACACCCAATTCGAGAGTTTGCATCAATGTCTGTACGTCATCAATCGTATAGTCGATGCTGACAATACCGGCGGGTTCAGCATCTTCACCACCGCCCACTGGATAGAACGGTGTGCCGTACTCTACCAGGATCTTCTGTGCGCCGGTTGCGAAGAAGGGTTCATGCCACTGTGCCCCTTCGTCGATGGTATCCACATACCACGCAGTGCTGGTGTCCCCCTCTTCGGTGGCACGTCGGGTGTAGTCGTAAGTCGCACCCTCAAGTGTTTCGAGTGACCCATCTTCTTGTTTGAACACATACGTCTGAAACAGGTACAAGTCAGGGTCGTAGGCAAACGGCTCAAACGTCACCGCTAGACCATCCACATCGGGACGGGTAGTGAGCACATCTCTCAAGCGCGTTTCGATGTCGTCATATACCAGTGTCCCGTCTGATAGATCCTCAGCAATGCTTTCGGTTATCGACATCAAGTCACCGAACGCTGTATTGATTTCGTCTGTCGCAGTACGTGCCTGACTCTGTGCAGTCTCCAGCCCTGCGGACTCTAACTGCCGGCGTTCAGTGAAGTAACTATATGTGAGATAGACGGCGACCAGCACGGAGACAAGCGTGGAGACAAAAAGCAACACAACAGCAGTTCGGCGCATAAGCCTCTGATCCATCACATTCATTGATGCTAATTTAGGATGCTTTCAGCATGATGAGAATAACACTCCTTTCATTTTATCTAACTCCCCAAACGTATACAATTCATGCTATGCGCAGAACTGGAACGTCAGAAGGCAGAGTCGATTGCCCGCTGTCGTCATACGTAATGCCGAAGAAGGCCTGCGACTTGTCGTTGGTGATGTTACATGTAATCACTGCTCACATACCGAGAATGCCGTCCTAGGGCGATAGTGAGCGTGTCGCCCGGTTGAATGGTGGGTGGTATCCGACGGCAAACATACACAACGGAACGTCAGCAAATGGCGCTCGAACTAACGATGTGTGTTGAAACGATAGATCGCATTGCTGGCTTGTGGGATCATTCCAGCGATGAAGATAGAAGGGGTTTGGTTCACAATCTCTTTGAATATGTTGTGTACAACCTAGACCAACGCCGCATTGTCGATTTCCGGCTTAAACCCTGGGCAGAACGCTTCATGGTATTGCGTGCCAAGTTGTACAAGGATAAACAGGGGATTGCAGGGGATGAAGTGTTTACGGATGAAGATGAGAATGAAGATCAAGGCAGTGTTGTAAGCTACGCTCCATACGGGGTTCGAACCCGTGTTTCCGCCTTGAGAGGGCGGCGTCCTAGGCCACTAGACGAATGGAGCTTATGCGATTGAGTGTAGGCTAGGAACCGAGCGAAGTCAAGACATCACTGCCAGAAAAAGGCGTGTTCAGCGGTGAACACGCCTTTTCACATGTGTACAAACCCTTGTATCAAATGCGCCTGTTGCGCAGGTTGGCTCTTCGCTCGTCCATCGTTCTGAGCAATGCTCTCCGCGTCAGATAGCGATCAATCCAGCGAGCGCCCAACTCCACCATGATCACGACAATCAGCAGCGTGCCCACCGCCAAACGCGCTACATAGGCAGGCGATGCCAGGAAGATCAGCCCGATTTCAAGCAGAGCAATCGTGATCGTCCCCAGCGCGGCGCCGAAGGCCGAACCTTTGCCCCCGGAGATGCTCACCCCGCCGACGAAAGCGGCTGTCGTACCGGTCAGCAGGAGCTGCTGCAAGCCCAGTGGCTGTGCCGAACCGGAGCGCAAGCCGACAATCGCCCCTGCGAGTCCTGCGCAGAAGCCCGAAATGGCGAACGTCAGCACCAGGGGGCGGGTCAGTGGAACACCCGCAGCCACTGCCTCGCGCCGCGCCCCGCCAATGGCGTAGATCTCCCGCGCCCACTTATGATAGACCAGGAAAATGCCCACCACGACGAAGACACTCAGGGCAATCAAACTGGCGGGCGAGAAGAGCAGTTCCGTTTCGCCAATAGTGATGCGGCTCTTCAGGAAGTCACCAAACTCGAAGTTGCGCAACACGACTGTCTGCTCTTCTGCGACGAACAGCGACACACCGCGCAAGAGCATCAACGTACCGACCGTGAAGACGATTGCGCTGATATTCAAGATGCGGATGAAGAAGCCCTGGAGTGCCCCAATTGCCGTCGCGATGATCACGCCGATAATCAAAGCTGGGACCCCACCGATGGGATCATTCAGGCGAACAACGATCACACCGATGAGCGCTGCCATCGACCCCACCGAGAGATCAATTTCGCCAGCGATGATGGCGACCGTCAGACCCAGTGTAATCAACCCCAACTCCGGGAAGCGTTCCAGGACTGCGAAGATATTGTTGCCGGATGCGTAGCGGTCGAACTGCAATGAGAAAAACAGCGCAATCGAGAGTGCGATGATGATTGTGAATGTAATCTGGGAATTGAGCAGCAAGAATTCCTGCAAGCGGTCTCCCAGTCGCCGCTTGCGTGCCGATTGTGAAGTCGTTGTCATCGGGTTCTACTCCTGCGAATCAGTGCGTACAGGCTGACGCTGGCCACGACCGTCACACCCACGAAGAGAATGCGAGGACCGCTCTCGAAGCCGCGCAGCACCATCATGTTGTCAATCACAGAGATGAAGATTGCGCCCAGCGTTGTTTGCAGGATGGAACCGCGTCCGCCGAAAATCGCCGTACCACCAACCATCACGGCGGCAATCGCACTGATTGCTAACGAACCGCTGGAGCCAAACGTCGCACGGAAGAGGCTCACCTGCCCCTGTGAAATCTGTGCGGCGAAGAGAATGCCGACAGCCGCCGCAGCCGCCGAAGCGAGACCGAAGACCTGTACAGCCTTCCAGAACGACGAAAAGCCAGTCCCCCGCGCCGTTTCCTTGTTCGCACCGACAAGGTAGCAGCTCCGCCCGAAAGTCGTGTAACGCAGCACAATTTCGCCGAGAGCGGCAAGTACGATGAAGGCCCAGGTCACATTCGGAATGCTCAACGACTGCCCTGTGCCCAGCCATTCAGCCGGATGCGGACGTTCGATAAAGATGACTTCATTGTTGCTGACCCAGGAAGCAAGGCCGAAGATAATCCCGGCAGCACCCAGAGTCACCACAATGGGATTTCCTCCAAGGCCAACGATGGCTCCCTGCAGGAACCCGACTACCAGCGCAACCCCCAGGGTGATCCCAAGAGCGGGCAGCAGCCCCATACCGCTGGAAAGGGTGAAAGCGAACATCAGTGAAGCCAGCCCCGCAGTCTCTTCCAACGAGAGCAAGAAGAAATTGCCGGAGATGGTGACAAATGTGAGGCCGATGGCGAAAATACCGACGAAAGCCGTCGACCGCAGAATCGTCTTGAAGTTGGTCGCCGTCAGGAAGTTATCGGTCGTCAACGCTCCGTAGATCAGAATCAGCGTCGGGATCAGCAGCAAGAGGCCGACAAGAATTGATGTTGGATCCCGAAACCAGGATCTGGGTCCAAAGCCCGTGCGCGGTTTCGCGGTGGAAGTGGTGGATGAACTGCTCATGCGCTGTCCTCCGAACCGATGTCGTCGTATGGATCTGTGATTTCTTTGAGAATGCGGGCGCTGTCATCCTCGGACGTGCGGAAGGTATCGATCAACTGCCCGCGATAGAAGGTGATGATGCGATCTGGCAAGTAGGTAATCTCCTGGATGTCCGTCGAAGCGAACACGACGGCCACACCACTGTCTGCCAGATCACGCAGACGGCGATAGATCTCCGCGCGTGCGCCGACATCCACACCGCGCGTTGGTTCATCAACTAGCAGCACACGGGGTGTGATGGAAAGCCATTTGCCAACGGTCACTTTCTGCTGATTACCGCCACTGAGGGTCTGGGCTTCTGCCTGAACGCGGGAGACATCGACCGTCATATCCTTGGCGATTTCCAGCGCCAAGTCACGCTCCCGGCCACGCAGCAACCAACCGAAAGCATTGATGCGGTTCAGGGCTGGAGACGAGAGATTTTCATAAATTGGACGTTCCAGATAGAGGCCATCCTTCTTGCGATCCGACGAGCAGTAGGCAATCTGGTTCTTGATCGCTTCTGCGGGCAAATCGGGCAGGAACTTGCGCCCATTCATGACCAAATTGCCGCTGCGCGTCTTGCGTGCCCCTGCGATCGCTGCGAGCAAATAACCGCTGCCGCTACCCAACTGCCCCGCCAGTCCCAGGATTTCCCCGGCGCGGATTTCGATTGTGACGGGTTCTACGAGGCCATCCGGCCACAAGTCGACGACTTGCAGGACGACTTGCCCATCCGCTTTTTCGTGGTCGCGGTGCGGGAACATATTCTCCAGCGACCGCCCCAGCATACGTTCGATCAGTGTGTGAACCGTCAATTCTGATACTGGAACAGGTGGCTGACTCTTGCCGTCGCGCAGGACAGTCACGCGATCAGCGATTTCGAAGATTTCATCCATACGGTGGCTGACATAGATGATTGACTTCCCGGCAGACGCCAGTGTTCTGGCCATGTTGAGAATACGCCGACTCTCGGCTTCCCCCAGGGCCGCCGTTGGCTCATCCAGAATCAGGATCTCGGCGTCGCGGGCGATCAAACGCGCGACCTCAACCAGGTGCTGTTCACCGACCGACAGTCGATCCATGCGCACAGAAGGATCAACCTCCGAAAGACCGACCATCTCCAGGTATTCGCGTACTCTGCGCACCTTACTGCGTTGACCAGCAAGGACTGGCTCGCGTGGATTCGCCAGGAAGACATTTTCGGCAACGGTCATGGTAGGGATCAAACTGAGTTCTTGCTGCGCGATTGCGATGCCGTGCGCTTCGGCTTGCAAGGGCGACCCGAGTTCGATGGGTTGTCCCTTGCGCAGGATCATCCCGGAATGATTGCTATCGAAGCCGCCGATGATTTTGACCAGCGTGGATTTTCCCGCGCCATTTTCACCGACAAGTGCCATGATTTCGCCCCGGCGCAGCTCAAAATCGACCTCATCCAGCGCCTGAATCGCGCCGTAGTTGCGGCTGACGGCGCTCATTTTCAAGACGACTTCCGCCGATGCAGGTGGCGGCGCAGCCGGGGCTAACTCTTGCTCTAACATAAAGACTCCTCAATAAAATGCTCTATATTGCGCGCCACAAGGAGCCTGAGGGGCTGCGACGATAGCAGTCCCCCAGAACAAGTCTTGCTTTAGCTTTCTTCTGTAGCTTCTGCTTCTTCTTCGGGTTCCGGGATGCCCCAGGTGCAAAGTTCGTTCATGGTGTACTCAACGCCGTCAAAGCCTTCCAGCGTGAAGTCTTCCCATTCGTCGTAGAGGACAGCCGGATTGGGCGTGAAGTTATAGAATTCCTCGATTTCGCCGTTCTGCAGGTAAGCGTCAGCAACCTGAATCGCCAACTGACCTTCCAGCAGCGGTGCCTGCAGCGTCGTGCCGTACTGACGTTCTTCCTCGAACAACTGGCGGTCACCATTGCAAACGGTGCCAACAGCGATGATGTCCGCGCTCTCATCCACGCCGACTGTGTAACCCGCTTCTTCCAGCGCCTGAATCGCACCCTGGAGGATGGCGTCATCCATACCGTAGATGAAGTTGATTTCCTCATCCTGGAGCTGCGCCAACAGAGCGGCAGTGCCATTGTAGCCATTCTGCGAACCGAAGCCTTCGTTGGATTCGGCGATCAAGGTAATGCCGGAACCTTCAATTGCTTCGTTGAACGCGTCGATCGAGAGCGAATAGCCGCCATAGGCCACCGGATATGTGACAGCAATAGCATTGGCTTCTTCAATGCCCAGTTCTTCCTTGATTTCCACCATCATCAAGCCCGCGTTACGAGCACGCAGTGCGTCATCCGGGCCAGCGTAGCCAATCACGAAGGGTTCAGCTTCTTCCGTGGGAAGCTGGTTGATCTGCAGCACCGGGATGTCCGTTGCAGCCAGGTCGCGCAGGGAGCCGAGGCCAGCCGCACCTTCTGCCGGCCACCAGATCCACAGATCGGGGGTCGCACCGATGGCAAGCTGCTGCTGCACTTGCTGATCCTGCTGTGCCTGGTTGAATTCGTTCTCCAGGATGGTGATATCGTAGCAGGCATTGGCGGCTTCGTTTTGCAGACCCGTGATCAGGCCGTTGACGTAGCGCTCACTGCGTGCAGGGGTGAAGGCGATGATTTCGCCCAGCGTTTCTTCACATTCGGCTTCGGCATCCTGTGCACTCACCAGCGGGAAGCTGAAGAGGGCGAGGATAGCCGCGAGTACGATGAACAGAGTCTTCTTAAGCATAGTTGCTCCTGAACTGTAAACTGTATTACTTTGCTTTGCTGCCAGAGCCTGCTTCTGCCAGCGTCGGATTCCATACATTAAGTTCGCTGCTTTACGGGGAGCGTCACCTTTTCCTGTTGTTGCAATGTATAATTGGGATGGAGCGGAAGAAGCAGCCCCCATAAACCGTTGCTTCTCACCTTCAGCACTATACAGGCGCTACCATCCGTTTCACCCCGAGTGGTTGTTGCTTGTATAGTGCGTGTTCACATTCAATCTTGTTCACCTGGCAGCTATGCTGCCATCGCGCATAGGCATCACCCCCTTTCTATTGATTCTGCGTTGCTTCCTATCCATCTCAGACCAGCACCCAGCCCCCATCAATGGAGACGTTCTGGCCGGTCATCATGTCGCTCTCGTCAGACGCGAGGAAGGTCGTCGTACCGACGATGTCCTGCGGGGTAGACGGGCGACCTACGATGGTGTTGCTGGCTGCGCCCTTGATGGCTTCGCCGGGCTTTTCCGTGTTCCCCGCGTCCATCTCCATCTTGTCCAGCATTTCCCACAGCGGCGTTTCCACCACACCCGGGCTGAAGGAGTTCACGCGGATGTCATGTTCAGCCAGTTCGCGGGCCGCAGACTGTGTCATGATGATGACGGAGGCTTTGCTGGCGCAGTAAGGTGCAATGCCGGGGAAACCAGTGCGTGCGACAGCAGATGCCGTGTTGATGATCTTGCCGCCGTGTCCCTGCTCGACCATTTGCCTGGCGGCTTCTTGCATGCACAGCAGCACGCCCCAACCATTGACCGTCATGATCATGTCCCAGTTTTCGCGAGTGTAGTCGAAGATACCCATCGGCTTGTTGACACCTGCGTTGTTGAACATCACATCGAGCTTGCCGAATTTCTCGACTGTCTGCTGGATGAGATTCTGCACGGAAGCGCGATCGGTAACATCGACTTTGACTGCCAGCGAGGGATAGCCTTTGTCGGCGATTTCTTTAGCTACTGCCTGCGATTTCTCTTCGTTCAGGTCAGCGATGACGACGCTTGCGCCCTCTTTCGCCAGGTCATGGGCAATCGCACGTCCGATGCCCTGTGCGGCCCCCGTTACGATGCAAACCTTATCCTGTACACGTCCCATAATGTTTTTCACTCCTGGTTGTAAATTGATCTATTCCATCTATTTTCACCGGAGGCAGCCCTACCAGGAGCTGCGCTCCGGAAAAATCGCACGCTAAATACTGTGGCTAGATATTGTGATTGAAGGTCAGCAGCTTCATTTCGGTCATTTCCTCGATGGCGTAGCGCAAGCCTTCACGCCCAAAGCCAGACCGTTTGACGCCGCCATAGGGCATATGATCGACACGGAAGGTGGAAATGTCGTTGACCATCAAGCCGCCGACTTCCAACTCATTGAAGGCGGTGTGGATCAGCTTCATGTCGTTGGTGAACAGACCCGCCTGCAAGCCAAAACTGCTGTTATCCACTGCACGAACGGCTGCCATGACATCGCTATAGCGAAACAGGCTCATCACCGGACCGAAAATCTCCTGGCAGGCGACCTTCATTTCTTCGTCGATGTCCGCCATGACCGTCGGCTGCCAGAGATTGCCCTCTCGCTCTCCTCCAGTGAGGACAGTCGCGCCCTGGCTGACGGCTTCCTCAAGCCAGGATGCAATTCGATCTGCTGCGCCGGTGTCGATCACCGGGCCAATGTCCGTCTCTTCGTCCAGTGGATTGCCGACCTTGAGCGCCTGAACCCGTTCAACGAGATGCTGCTGAAATTCGTCGTAGCGTTTCTCGTGAATGTAGACGCGCTGCACCGAAATGCAGGACTGCCCCGCGTAGCTGAAAGCTCCCCAGGCTATACGTTGCGCCGCGAAGTCCACATTCCCGTCTTCGTGGACAATGGTTCCGGCGTTGCCTCCCAGTTCCAGGGTGACGGGCTTCATCCCGGCTTGCGACTTCAGCTTCCAACCCACAGCAGGGCTGCCCGTGAAGGAGAGCATCTTGATGCGATCATCTTCGACCAGCGGAGCCGCGTGTGGGATGCGCGTCGGTACAACGGCGATGCCCCCGGCAGGCCAACCTGCTTCGAGAACGAGTTCAGCCAGCATGAGCGAACTGAGCGGCGTTTGCGAATCCGGACGGATGATCATGGGATTGCCCGCTGCCAACGCCGGAGCGACTTTGTGTGCCACCAGATTCAGCGGATAGTTGAAGGGGGTGATCCCCACGACCGGGCCGCGTGGCACGCGATGCACCTGGGCGACCCGGTTCTCCGTAGAAGGCAGCCAATCCAAGGGCATGATCTCGCCATAGATGCGCTTGGCCTCTTCCGCAGCAACTTTGAAGGTGAACACAGCGCGATCCGTCTCCGCACGAGCCGCGCGGATGGGCTTGCCAGCCTCCAGTGCAATGGCACGGGCGAAGCGCTCACGGTTCGCAGCGATCCCGGCGCTGACTTTCTCCAACACATCGGCGCGTTTCCATGAAGGCAGCTTGCGCGTCGTCTGGAAAGCGACGACTGCGGTCTGCATGGCCTGTTCGACTCGCTCAGGCGGCGCATGGTGAATGACGCCTACAAGCTGATTGTCATAGGGGCTGCGCACTTCTACCGGATCGTCGGTCACGATTTGCTTGCCGTCGATCAATACGCCCCAACTGCCGTATTCGGTGTCCTGGGCGTCTCCGGTTGCCGAGGGAACATCCCCTTTGCGTAAACGTTCAAAAGTCATCCGTCTCTCTCCGTTAGTCCATCAAACTGAGCGGATCAGCGATACGTTGTGCCAGCGTATCCAGGAAGCGTGCTCCGCGTGCACCATCAACAGCGCGATGATCGCAGGAAAGGCGCAGCGTCATGGTTGGTACAACTTCCACATCCCCTTCGACAGGCAGCACCTTCTCGAAGATGCGCCCAACCGCCAGGATGGCGGCCTGCGGCGGATTGACAATCGCCTCGAACTCATCAATGCCAAACATTCCCAGATTGCTGATGGTGAACGTACCCCCCTGCAAGTCCGCAGGCTTCAGTTTGCCCTCCATCGCACGCGAGACGATTTCCTGCCGTCGTTCAGCGATGGCAACGAGGCCATGTTGATCAGCATCATGGATCACCGGAACGAGCAATCCTTCATCTACTGCAACCGCTAAGCCGATATTGATCTGTTCGTTGAAGGCAACGCCCTGCCCCGTCCATGTGCCATTGACGAAGGAATGCTCACGAAGGGCGCTGGCGACCAGTTTCACAAGCAAGTCGGTATAGGTCACCTTCACTGGACTGCGTTCCAGGGCGCTCTTGCGCCAGGCCATCATGGCCGTTGCGGAGACATCGCGCTTCAAGTAGAAGTGTGGCACGGTTTGCCAGCTCTCCGTGAGGCGTTCTGCCATGCGTCGCCACATCGTGCCCGTCTGTATCGATACTTCTTCGGACGTCGTATGGGCACCCGTCGGAGCTTCAGTCGCTGGCACACGGTAGGCGAGGACATCTTCGGCCAGGACAGCGCCATCAGGGCCACTGCCGATGATAGCCCGTAACTCAACGCCACGCTCTGCCGCCAGACGCCGCGCCTTGGGCGATGCCAGAACATGTCCGTCCGCTCTCGCCGGGGCGCTCGTGGTCTGCTTTTGACTGAGGTAAGCTTCGACATCCGCACGAGTCACGCGATTGGACTGCGACGGCACCTGCGAGAGGTCGATGTCATGCGCTGCCGCTACGCGAACAGCGACAGGCGTCGCGCTGCGCTCACCATCGGACGACGGTTCAGCCACTTCAGGGGCGGGAGCCGCAGGGGCAGGCGGTGCTTCGGGAACAGGTGCTTGCTCTCCTGGCGCCAGAATGAGTGCAATGACATCACCCACCGGGACATCCTCCCCTGCCTGCGCACGGACGTTCGCCAGTGTGCCAGAGGCTGGTGCATCCACCTCTACAGTGGTCTTGTCCGTCTCGATCTCCATGATCGGTTCGCCTTTTTCGACCGTATCACCCGCTTCTTTCAGCCAGGCAATCAGCCGCCCCGTATCCTGTGACATGCCCAGTGCGGGCATGATGACTTCTTTCGGCACGATGTGCGCTCCCTTTAGCCCGTGCTGCCATTGCCAGAAGGCGCATTATCGCCTACAGGCATCGCCGGGCGACCTTCCGGATGAATGCGCGTGTTGTTCCAGTTCGACTCGGTGTCGCGGACGCTGGGCAGTGGACCCGTCGCAGCGTAGTATTTCACACCAGTGACGAGCAGCTCTTCTGCCGGGAAGCGCGAAATGACTTCGCAGCCGTCCGCCGTCACGACGAGTTCCTCCTCAATGCGTGCCGCGCTCCAGCCGTCTGCCGCAGGCCAGAAGGTTTCCAGTGCGAAGACCATGTTCTCCTGGATGACTTCCGGATGATCCAGCGATACCATGCGGCTGAAGACGGGCTTCTCCCAGATCGCCATCCCCAGGCCATGACCATATTGCAGGGCGAAGGCGGCTTCTTCGTTGGGGAAGCCGAACTCTTCTGCCTTGGGCCATACGGAGACGACTTCTGCGGTTGTCACGCCCGGCTTAATGAGACTGATGGCGTGATCCAGGTAATCGCGGCAGCGCTTGTAGGCATCGACCTGGGCTTGCGAGGCACTGCCAACGACGAAGGTGCGGTAGTAGCAGGTGCGGTAGCCCATGTAGCTGTGTAGGATGTCGAAGTAGGCAGGATCACCAGGGCGCAGCATACGGTCGCTGAAGACGTGCGGATGCGGGTTGCAGCGTTCGCCGCTGATCGCGTTGACACCCTCGACAAATTCACTGCCCATCTCGTACAGGCGCTTGGATACAAGCGCGACGGCATCATTCTCGCGGAAGCCCGGAACCATCGCGCGGTAGAGTTCATCGTAGGCGGCATCGACCATCGCGGCGGCATGAGTCAGCAGGGCGATTTCATCCTTTGTCTTGATGAGACGCGCATTCTGCATCAATTGTTGCCCGTCGATGACGGTCACACCCAACTTCTGCAAGGCGAACAGCACCGGAAGTTCGATGATGTCGACGGCTACCGGGTCGTTCTGCAGGCCATGCTCTTGCAGTTCGGCGTAGATTTTCTCCGCAACCTTCTCCGCACGCCCCGTTTCCGGCGACATTGCGCCGCGCAGCAGTGTTGGATCGGGGCGAGAACGTCCATCTCCCATCCAGGAGCAGTAGATATCATGATGTTTGGCTGCCGAACCGAAATCCCAGAGGACGGGTTCACTGCCCTGGGGCAGCAGCGTGAAGCGGGACATCTTGTCGTGCGCCCAGGTTCCGATGTGCGTCGCAGTGATGTAGCGCACGTTGGTCATATCGAAGCAGAGCAGCGCCCCAGCCTCGCTTTCGGCAAGGATATTCTTGATGCGGTTGAGGCGTTCTGTGCGAAGGCGATCCCAATTGATGCGCTCTTCCCAATCGACCCCCATGACTCCGTGAGTCTGCGTTGGCATAGACATAACTTGCTCTCCCTAAGAAACTCTTATTTGACCTCAATTACTCTCAACCCGTCAGACGGGTCTCAAACCCGATTGCACAACGTCTTCGCCATCTCCACGACTACTTCTGGTGTGGGGACGGTCAGGTCTTCCAGCGCAGGCGAGAACGGAATTGGCACGTTCATTGCACCAAAGCGTTTCACAGGCGCATCCAGGTAATAAAAGGCGCCATCTGCGATCACAGCGGCAATCTCCGCTGTGACGCCGTACTGCTCATACCCTTCATCAAGTACAATAGCGCGGCTGGTCTTCTTGGCGGACTCAATCAAAGTGTCGTGATCGAGCGGCAGCGTCGTGCGCGGGTCAACAACTTCGACGCTGATACCGACCTCGGCGAGTTCATCCGCCGCTTTCAGGGCAACATCGACCATGCTGCTCACGGCGACTAAAGTGATATCCGTGCCGCTGCGCTTCACATCCGCCACGCCAAACGGAATACTGTATTCCCCTTCCGGGACGGGGCCTTTCAAGTTGAAGCTCAACTTATCTTCGAAAAAGACAACCGGATTGTTGTCGCGGATGGCAGTCTTCAGCAGCCCTTTGGTGTCATAGGGCGTAGAAGGCACAACCACCTTTAAACCGGGGACGTGACTGACCCAGGCGTGGAGACTCTGGCTATGCTGTGCGGCGCTGCGCCGGGTCGCCCCCAGTGTCGTACGAATCACGAGCGGCACTTGCAGTTTCCCACCAGACATGTAGTGAATCTTCGCTGCCTGATTCACAAGCTGATCCATGATGAGAGTCATGAAATCGCCGAACATGATATCGACAACCGGACGCATGCCAGTCATGGCAGCCCCGACACCGATACCCGTGATACCCGCCTCAGAAATTGGCGAGTCGATCACCCGCTCTGTGCCGAATTCATCAACCAGGCCAGAGAGCACCTTGAAGGGTGTTCCAGCTTCGGCAACATCCTCGCCGATGATGAAGACCCGCTCATCACGGCGCATCTCTTCAGCCAGGGCCTCATTGACCGCCTGAGAGAAAGTAATTTCGCGTTCTGCTGTCTCAGTCAGCATAGACATGAAGCGTCACCTCGTTTTCATTCGGATACGGCGCTGCCAGGGCGTAATCGACGGCACCCTCGGCCTGCTCTTCTGCCTCGGCACGAATGCTTTCCAGCAACTGCTCATCTGCGATGGATTGCTCCATCAGCCACGAAGCGAAGTTATTGATCGGATCACGCTCGTCTTTCCAGGTTGCTTCTTCGTCTTTGGAGCGGTAGTAGGTGCGGTTGATGTCGCCCACGTGATGCCCGTAGAAACGATAGGTGTGGCAGAGCAGGAAGGCCGGCCCATCACCGTTACGGGCACGCTCGACAAGTTTCTGGGCGGTCAGGTAAACGCTGCGTACGTCCTGCCCGTCGAGTTCTTCTGTGTGGATGCCGAATGCCTGCGCTCGCCCCAGTAGGGTACCTGCCGTCGTCTCCGAGAAGTGCGTGTACTCGTTGTACAAATTATTCTCGCAGACGTAAATCACCGGGAGCTTCCATAGCTGTGCCATGTTCATCACTTCGTAGAGCAAACCCTGCCCCAGTGCGCCCTCTCCGAAGAAGCAGACAGCCACCTGGTCAGAGCCGCGCATCTTGGCGGACATTGCCGCACCCGTTGCAATCCCGGCGCTGCCACCAACGATGGCATTCGCGCCGAGGTTGCCGCTCTCCTGATCAGCGATGTGCATCGAGCCGCCTTTACCCCGGCAGTACCCGGCTTCCTTGCCGAGCAGTTCCGCGAACATCGGCTCGAACTCGGCACCTTTGGCCAGGCAGTGCCCGTGCCCACGATGTGTGCTGGTGATGTAGTCATCTTTGCGCAGCGCTTCGCAGACACCGACCGCAACTGCTTCCTGACCGCTGTACATATGGGTCAGGCCAGGCATCTTCGCAGACAGATACAACTGATTGGCCTGCTCCTCAAATGTACGAATCTTGAACATCTGCTGATAAATGTGCACCCACTGCTCTCGATCAACTGTCGTCGCATCTGGTGGGGGTGTTGTACTTGCCATCTAATCCTCCTGCGGTTTTTCCTCGTAGACACCAATACCCGCCATACCGCTGTCATCACGCACTTGCTTGAGGTGAGCCTTCATCGCCTGCCGCGCGGCAATTGGATCATGTGTGCGAACGGCTTCCAGGATGTTGCGGTGATGCTGTTGCCCGCGATCGCGCGCACCAGGGGTGAGCGCAATGCGTTCCCGAAGTGTTTGCAGCAAATCAACGATGGAAGACATTAAACGAGGGATGATCACATTCTGTGTGGCATGGGCCAGAGCGAGGTGGAAGGAATGATCTTCCTTCGTGTAATTCTGAATGTCACCCATATTCTCATCCATCAGACGGAGAGCGCGTTCCATGCGCTCAATTTCCGCCGGTGTAGCGCGAAGTGCAGCGAGATAAGCGATTTCTGGCTCGAGGATTTCACGAATTTCAACGATGTCGCGCAATTCGCCCTTTTGCCCCAGGGTCATCATCAATTCCAGCGATTGGGTCAGGGCTTGCGAGGTGCTGTCAATGACGAAGGTGCCGATCCCCGCGCGGACTTCAACCAATCCCTCTTGCTTGAGCGCCTTGACTGCCTCACGAACAACCGTTCTGCTTACGCCGTACTGGTCGGCCAGTTGGCGCTCATTGGGCAGGCGATCACCAGCTTTCAACTCGCCAGCGATGATCTGACCCTTGATGCGTTGAGCCAATTGTTCGTAGAGCCGTACAGAAGAAAGAGTTTCGTCAGGCACAATCAATTCTCAGAAAAACAATCGTATTTATCAAGCGGCAATGTGATCATCAGGTGATAAGGTCATCATACCGCAGCATTACGATAACATGTCGGTTTTGGGATCGCAACATTGGGATTTTTTTCACAATTTGCCATCAAACGACAGTAAAGCTGCATTTCATGCCCCTCCCCGCTGAGTCATCCTTAAACGTTGCATTAAGCCGCTCTCATTAACTGAACCACCAGGCACCCCCTCCCGATAGTAGATTGTGTCGACACACCAGGACTTCTGTTTGTAAATCGGGAATGGCCGCCTGCTCAGCGGTCTTCGTCGGGAACCATTCTGGTTCGTTCCATACGGGTTTTGTTGGGAAATTTCTGAGGAGACAGACTGTGAAAGCTTTGCGTGTATTTTCCATTTTCGTTGTTCTGGTACTTGCAGCCACACTGGCACCGAGTATCGTCACCGCAGACACTCCGGGTGAGTTCTCGCTGGTGGCTCCGGCAGACGGCGCAATCGTCACGGATCCATCGACGGTCACTGAGATTCAATGGACGGAATCCGAAGGTGCCGTGCGATATCGATTTGGCCTCGATCGTGAGGGCACACCTGGCCATGTTGTGGATGTGTATCTATATGTTGGTGAAGACATCACGTGTGCAGAGGGAATCTGTACGCTGGTTGTCACGCCCGATATTCAGGCTTTGCTGATTGACGGTAATTACAGTTGGATTGTCACGGCATTCAATCCGGACGACAGCCGGGATGCATCGAACAATCCGTATACCTTCACCGTCGATACGCCCGACGCTATCGGCACCTTCAACCTGCTGGCACCCGCCAACGGTGCGCTGGTCACCGACCCCAGCGTCGTCACCGCCATCCAGTGGGAACAGGCTTCCGGCGCCACTGACTTCAACTTCGTGCTGGATCGCACCAGCGAAGGCGTCAACGTCCTCGACCTCTCCTTCGGCACCGAAATCTGCGACGGAGCCGTCTGCACCATCCCGGTGGGCAGCGATGTACAGGCCCTGCTGACCGACGGCGACTATAGCTGGGATGTCACCGCCAGCAATGCCGACAACAGCGCCACCTCCGCCAATGGCCCCTGGACCTTCACCGTCGATACGCCCGACGCTATCGGCGCCTTCAACCTGCTGGCACCCGCCAACGGCGCGCTGGTCACCGACCCCAGCGTCGTCACCGCCATCCAGTGGGAACAGGCTTCCGGCGCCACTGACTTCAACTTCGTGCTGGATCGCACCAGCGAAGGCGTCAACGTCCTCGACCTCTCCTTCGGCACCGAAATCTGCGACGGAGCCGTCTGCACCATCCCGGTGGGCAGCGATGTACAGGCCCTGCTGACCGACGGCGACTATAGCTGGGATGTCACCGCCAGCAATGCCGACAACAGCGCCACCTCCGCCAATGGCCCCTGGACCTTCACCGTCGATACGCCCGA
>CAZJWX010000016.1:23209-66317 GCA_964549915.1 uncultured Anaerolineaceae bacterium
ACAACAGCGCCACCTCCGCCAATGGCCCCTGGACCTTCACCGTCGATACGCCCGACGCTATCGGCGCCTTCAACCTGCTGGCACCCGCCAACGGCGCGCTGGTCACCGACCCCAGCGTCGTCACCGCCATCCAGTGGGAACAGGCTTCCGGCGCCACTGACTTCAACTTCGTGCTGGATCGCACCAGCGAAGGCGTCAACGTCCTCGACCTCTCCTTCGGCACCGAAATCTGCGACGGAGCCGTCTGCACCATCCCGGTGGGCAGCGATGTACAGGCCCTGCTGACCGACGGCGACTATAGCTGGGATGTCACCGCCAGCAATGCCGACAACAGCGCCACCTCCGCCAATGGCCCCTGGACCTTCACCGTCGATACGCCCGATCCTTCCGGCTTCACCTGCCGTGTGGAAGCTCCTGCAGAAGTGGTGGTAGGTGATAACTTCGGCCTGAACCTCGTCTGCGAGAACGTACCGGAGCCGGGTGTCTACGGTTTGCAGGTTTGTGTGACTGCCAGTGGAGCAGCAATCACGGCTGAAAGTGCCGCTTTCCTGCCGGGAACGCTCTTCAGTGGCATGAATACGCTACAACTGGTCAACAGCGTGACCAACGCCGAAAGCTGCTACGGCCTGACGCTCTCCGGCGATCAGATGGGCGTGACGGGGAATATCGACATCGCATCCGCGACCTTCAACGCCAGCGAAGTTGGTACGGTCAATTTCTCGCTGAATGAAGTGATCCTCGGCGACAACACGGGCGCGAGCCTGCCAGCCCCGCAGTTGATCCCCGCCACGATCCAGGTAGTGAACCCCACCGCGAGCCTGAACGGCTTTGTTGATCCGCAGGCTGGTGCTGCCAACAACGTGACTGTGACGGCGGCGGGCATCAGCGCAGCGATCACGCCGGGTGAAGATGTCGCTGGCTTCCTCTTTGACGACAACCTCCCGGTCGGCACGGTCACTGTTAGCGCAGATGCACCGGGGCACCTCGCATGCGAGACGACGCTCAGCTTGAATCGCGGCATGAATGCTTTCCCCGAAACGATCGTGCTGCTGGCGGGTGATGTCGATGACGACGGCGATGTAGACATCGCTGACTCGACGCTGGTTGGCCTGGCCTTCGACACGACAGGTGCAGAAAGTGAAGGCACGGTCGATCTCGATGGTAACGGTATCGTGAACATTCTGGACTTGATCTTCGTTGGTGTGAACTTCGACCGCACATCTGGCTCTTGCACAACGCAGACCATTGCGGACATTGCAGCCGCCGATGACCGCTTCGAGACGCTGACAGCAGCCCTGAATGCGACCGGACTGGACGCGACCTTGCGCGGCAGCGGTCCCTTCACCGTCTTCGCACCGACGGATGACGCCTTCGACGCCCTGCCGGATGGTTTGTTGGAAAGCCTGCTGGCTGATCTGCCTGCGCTGACAGACATTCTGCTCTATCACGTCGCACCTGGCAGTGTGGATGCCGCCACCATCGCAACCCTCCCCAGCGTGACGACAGTGCTGGGACCGGAAGTGACGGTGACGGTGACGGAAGACGGAATTTTCCTGAATGACACCGTGCAGGTGATCATCACCGACATCGTGGCCTCCAACGGCATCATCCATGTGATTGACGCCGTGTTGATCCCGCCTGCGGGCGAGTAATCTACCCTGTGCATAGTGGGTGAGGTCAGTGGCCTCGCCCACCCTTTTTTGACCCTGATCTGAGGAATGAATGCTATGTTGAAGAAATGGTTGATCACTTTTGCCGCACTGATCGCCCTACTCGTGCCCGTTGCCGCTCAGGGAGATGCACAGGTAGAGATTCGCCTAAATACAACCAGCGTAACCCCGGGTAATCCGCTGATTGCTGAAATCTGGGTGACGAACGGCGCAGCTATCGCCGGGGCGGATATCGCGATCGCTGTGGATGGCACCTGCTTACAGGTTGCGAACATGACTCCAGGGGATTACCTGCCCTCTTCCGCAGAGAACGGCGGCTTCGCGCCGATGAATGTCTACGACGAGACCAGCGCTCGTCTGGCAGCCAATGTGACATCAAGAGATCGTGTTGCCAGCGGAGACGGCATCTTCATGACGGTGCAGCTCAATGCCGACTGCGCCGATCAGTCCAGCACCATTGATGTCACTCGTGCCGAACTGGTCACGGTAGAGGGTGACCAGTTCAGCGCCGACTTTGTGCCCGTCAACCTGGAAATCGGCAGCGCCGAAGTAGCGAGTTCGCCCGCCGCCATCGTCCCCAGCAGCAATGACAATTGGATCCTGAATGCTGCCATCGGCCTGATCGCATTTGGGTCAATCGGCCTGATCGGCCTGATCGCCCTGTTCGGCTTCCGCTACATGCGTACGCGCTCATGAGGCACACGGCGCGGGCTGTGACATCCCATGAGAGACAACCGCAACAAAAGGAGAACGCCTGACCAACTTCATAGGGTCAGGCGCTTTTCTTGCAGCTCTGCGTTGGGCGTTCGATGAAGGGCTATCCCCCCGAACTTGTAGCATCTCGGCTGATGTCGGGTGCATTTTCGGTGGATGCGGGCTGCAAGGAGCGTAAGAAGCGGCGCAGCACCGTTTGTCCCAGTGCATCGCCTTCGGCAGCAAAGCGCAGGAAGGGCAAGGTCGTCACCCAACAAGTACCTGTGCCGTACATTCTGCGCACGACGGTTGCCGCAGGACGCTGCACCCAGCCGACGAACAGCCCACTGTAAACCGATGCGCCGTAATCATCCTGCGTGGCGCCCAGCAGCACATGCTCCGGAATCAGCGCTGCCCCACCCGCATGCATCGGTGTGGTGGATGGCAGGTCGGCGAAAATCCCTGTACTGCGCAACCAACCGAAGCTCGAAACCCAGTCCCCTGCCCAGATTGTTCCGGCGCGTGGTGAGAGCGTCACATAAGGGAATTCCTGCTCAATCACAACGCCTGATTGGTAAGTGCGCAGGCCACTATCTTCATTTGCCAGCAGCAAGCTCTGCCTACCGCGTGCGGTATGTTGACGCAGAGGGTCATCGGCGTATGTCGTCACCCAGGGGAATTGTCGCTCATTGCGGCTGACTGTGATTCCTGCGGCTGAGAGCATATCACCCGTGCGTGCATCCGGAGCATAAAACGCCCCCTGTACAGCCTCAAGCGGTGGCAGCAGCAACAGGTCGAGGGTGTTACGGCTGACCATCTCATCGGCTTGCCCCGTAAAAAGTTCAAAGACGACCTGTACAAGCTGCGGCTTCTCCACTGCCGGGACGTTCAGGTGCAGCGGTTTGAGGGAGTGCACACCAGCGGTCATAGTGCTGCGCACAGAAATTTCGCCCGTATAGGTGGGATGCTGTGGCATGTGCCAGCGGATCAGATGTACATCACACTCACGCGTCGCAGTCAGCCAAAGATCAACCTGAAGCGAGCCGCCGCCAAAAATGGCGCCCTGCCGGGTGCGGGGAATCACGAGGGCATCGGCATTTACGTGTGCCAGAGCCTTGTGGAAGCTGCGTGGATTGCGCCGCATATCCAGCAGACCGTTGGCCTCCCAATGCAAATCGGTCAATTCCGTGATGACATAACCTTGAATGGCTGCTTGCATACGCATGGACTCAATCTGATATTTCAGCGCACGGAACTGCTGTCCCTGTGCAGCCTCAACCAGGGTATCCAGCGATCCAAAAACCTGATCGAAGTGCCACTGCTGAAAGCGTCTCTCGATCCCAGCAGGGTGTACAATGCCCTCACCCCAATCCTGCCCGGTAGAGAACCACCAGGGATCACAACCTTCCTCATCACGCAGCGCAGCCGGATCGGGCAACCCCCAGTTACCGAACTCGCTGACGATCAGCGGTTCATCCGTGCTTCGCGTGCTATCGCCATTGGGGCTGTAACTGGGATACGTGCGGTTAGCGAAGGAGGCGACAAAGGCATCCCATTCATGGGCATGATCCGGAATGGCTCGATAATAATGGTAATCGTCAAGATCGCTGTGAACATGGAAATTGGGCACGCATGGGGAATTATCCACAACCAACCGGGTCGGATCCTGTGCCTTTGCCCAGGCGAAGGTCTCCCGCAACCAGGCGCGATGACCCGCGTTGTTTACGAGGTCAGTCCCCCAATCTTCATTGACAATCGTCCAGATTGCGATGCTGGGACGGTGATGCTCACGGCGCAACAAGCGCCGGAAGGCCATGCGTACCCGCTCCTTGACTCTCGCCGTCAACCGCGTCCAATTCGGTAGATCGACCCAGAGAAGCAATCCCAACCGATCGGCAGTTTCGTAGTAGCGTGGGTCAGCAATCTTGATGTGATTGCGAAGTGTATTCAACCCCATTGCTTTGGCTTTTCGCATCTGGTCTTCGATGAACGTATCATCCGGCAGCGTGCTGAGTGTATCCGGGTAATAGTCCTGGTCGAGCGCACCGCGCATGTAGAATGGTTCGCCATTCAGCCACACTTTCCCATCACGTGTCTCAATGGTGCGGAATCCACAGGTCTTCTCCAGCGAATCTCCATGCTCTAGTTCAACCTGTACACAGTAGAGATGCGGCACATTCGGTGACCAGAGCAGCGGTGCATCATCCAGGATGAGCGTTTGGCTCCCGACCTTGCCATGCACCTGCCCCTGCTCATGCGCAACCACCTGCCCGTCCGGGTCGAGCAAGCGCACACTGAACGACTGGAGAACTTCATCCGTGTTCATCTCGACGCGCAGCGCAACGGAACGCGATGAAACATCGGGCACCACATGCAGATGCTCGATATAGGTGGCCGCACGGCGTTCCAACCAGACGCTCTGCCAGATACCGCCCCAGTGCCCGTACCAACTTTGCTTACCGTGCAGAATCTCCCCAAAGGGATATTCCGGATACTGTTGTGGATCGTCTGCGGGCGTAGTCACCCGCACGAGCAACTCATTATCGTCTCGCAAAACATGCCCGACGCTGAATTCAAACGGGAAGTAGCCGCCCTCGTCTTCGCCCAGATAGACCCCATTGAGCCAGACCTGAGCGTGCCAGAACACCGCGCCGAAATGGAGCACGAAGGACGCCCCGGCGTGTTCCCATCCTTCCGGCTGGCGAAAATGCAGGCGATGCCAGCCCGTTCCTGTACTCTCGCGCAGGTCATCGAACTGTGCCTGCCAGGGCGAAGGGATGTGAATCGGACGCCACAAGTGGTGAGGGAGCGATAGGTCTTCGACACGCAGAGTGCTGTAACGATCATGGAGAAATTGCCAGAATCCGTCGAGGGATTTGCGTTGACGTTCCATCAATGGATGCCTTTTGTGTGTATTCGGGAGAAACTGGCCCCGGCGAAACACCGGCGCCAGTTGGTCTTCAGCGGATTGGATTAGCGAACAACGAGGATGTCGTTGATCCGACTTTCGGCGTCGGCCAGCGCATCTTCCGGCGACTTACCGACGATCCAGACGGCCTGGAATTCTTCAGCCAGGATGTCTTCGATGGTCTGGTAGCGCAAGACGCGGGGGAAAGCGAAGGCAATATCCGCGGTACCCACGTATTCGTCACGATGCGGCAGCGCCTGATACGCGTCGCTCTCCAGCACAGAGGTACGCACCGCGACATGCCCCGTCCGCGCCCAGTGAATGTTGTTCTCGTTGATGAAGCGCAGGAAGGTCATTGCAGCAGCCATCTTGGCCTCGTCACCCTCGACCGCATTGGTGACAGCCCACATATGCGTATCCGACCAGGTAGCGGGTTGCTCGAAGAGCGTCGGGAAATCCGCGACGACGTAGTTGCTCAGGGCAGCCTCTTCATCAGCGGCCTGTTCGGTATAGAAGTCGACGACCCACGTACCGTTGATGAGGATCGCGGTCTCGCCATTGATGAAGGCATCCTGCGAGGTGGCGTAATCGAAGGTGGAATTGGCGTAACCGTTCTCGAAGAGCGAATTCATGGTGTTCAGCGCGTTGAGGCCGATGTCATTGTTGATGTCGGCTGCGGTACGGTCAGCATTCAGCAGATCACCGCCCTGCTGCCAGATCATCGCGAAGACGGCACGCACACCCAGCGGGAACTGCGTGGCATCCATTGCGATGTAGTCCTGACCAGTCGCTTCTTTCACCAGCGCAGCGTGATCCAGCAGTTCCTCCGGGCTGCTCGGCAGAATGGGGTTGCCATCGTCATCGACCAGCCCCGCTTCAGCGAGGATGTCTACATTCACATGCCAGAGCAAGGTGTGCAGGTCAAAGGGCAACCCGTAAACCTGGTCATCAACGGTCACTGCATCCAGCGCTTCCGGCGCGAAATCACCGACATCAATGCCTGCTTCGTCGAAGGCATCCCCCACTGGCATCACCAGGCCACGCGAGGTGTAATCAATCAGGCGCGTGCGATGCATCACGGCGATGTCGGGCGCTTCGCCCCCTGCGAAGGTCGCGTTGAGCTGGTCATAGTAGGAACCCCATTCCGTACCCTGTACGACGACCGTGATACCCTCTTCGTTTGTCGCGTTGAAGTTGTTGACGAGAGTCGTGATGATGCCACATTCACCGGATGCTTCGTCAATATTGGTGAAGTCACCGTATTCATCTTCGCAAGCACCGAAGAAACGGGACAGATTGAGCGTGACGCCATCCTGCGCCTGGATGGACGCCGTACCGAGCACCATCATCATGGCTGCGATGACAGTCACGACCAGAAAACGTGCAGACTTCTTCATTACAGAACATCTCCTAAGAACTATGTGTGAATGGATACAATTTAGAAGCGTGTTCCTGTCTTCACCGCCTGTACGATGTAGCGCTGGAAGAACAAGAACAGCAAAAGTATCGGCGCGCTGGCGACGACCGCACTGGTCATCAGCGAGCCGAGACCTTCCGACTGCGCAAAATTGCCCTGAAGCGAAGCCAGGCCAATCGTGACCGTAAACATCTCCTTGCGTGTCGCCGAAACGAGCGGCCAGAGGAAGTCGTTCCAGGAGAGCACAAAGGTGAAGATACCCAGCGTGGTCAATGCCGGGATCGTGAGCGGCAGCATGATCCGCAAGTAAATCGTGAAGCGGCTCGCACCATCAATGGCGGCTGCCTCTTCAATATCTCTGGGAATCGCCTTGAAGAACTGCATCATGATGAAGGTGCCCAGGGGTACCGCCATACGCGGCATCATCAGGGCGAAGTGCGTGTTGTGCATATCCCAGGCAGAGAACATCGTGTGCAGCGGAATGAAAACTGCCTGTTCGGGAACCATCAGTCCGGCGAGAATGGCAATGGTGACGATCCCTTTGCCTGCGAAATCAATCCGCGATAGCGCGTAACCCGCCAGGGAAGAGAGCACCAGTACGCCCAGCGTCGTCCCCGTCGAGACGATCATACTGTTGATGAACCAGCGCGGTACATCGGAGACGCGAAGCAGTGCGCCGTAGTTCTCAAGCGTGAGTTGGCTGGGGAACAGCCCTCCAATCTCGCGTGCCAGCACTTCGTTCGGCGTGAATGACATGCTGATTGACCAGATAATGGGCACCAGCCAGATGAAAGCGAAGGTGCCCAGAACCGCATAAAAGGTGAACAGCCAGATCCATTTGCGGATGTTGAGGGGCTGGCGTTGGGTTTCTCGTGGCAGTGCATTTGCAGTCGTCATCAGTCATTTCTCCTCTTTGCCCATTTCGCTCGTGACGATTCACAGCCTACTTCATGCCTTCTTCGATCTCGTCGCCCTGCGAACCAACGAAGAGCTGGAAGAGCGAGATCGCCAGCATGATGCTGAAGAGGAAGATCGACATCGCGGAGCTATAGCCCAGTTCGAAGCCACGGAAACCGCGCTCGTAGATATGCTGTACCAGCACGCGCGTCGTACCGGAGGGGCCGCCTTTGGTCATCAGGAAGACCTGCCCGAAAATCTGGAACGAGGCGATAACCTGCAAGATAACCACCAGTAGCACGGTACGGCGCAGCATCGGCAGTGTGATGCTGAAGAACGTGCGAATCGCAGTGGCTCCATCAATTCTGGCGGCCTCGTATATGGATTTGGGAATATCTTGTAAGCCAGCCAGGAAGAGCACGACGTTGAAGCCCATCGTCCACCAGATGGTTGTGACGACAATCGCAGGCATTGCCAACTGGGGATCGTTCAACCAGGCAATTGGCTCCAGCCCCAACTGCTGAAACAGCGCTGCCAGAATGCCTCGATTGGGATTCAGCAGCATGAACCAGATCAACGTGACAACGGAGATCGAGAGCACGTAAGAAGCGAAGAAGATGGTTCGGAACAACCCCATTGCCGGGAGTGGGCGATTGAGCGCGAGCGCAATCAGGAGTCCGAGAATGATCAGCGGCGGCGTGGAGAGCAGCACGAATTCGACGGTGTTGCCCGTGCTGATCCAGAACGTGTTATCGCTGGTGAACATGCGAACGTAATTGTCGAAGCCCACCCAGCCGAGTTTGCCGATGAGCAAGTCCCAATCATGCAGACTGATCCAGATGCCCCGGAATAGTGGGTACACCAGAAAAAGTACATACACGATAAGGAAAGGGAGCAAGAATAAATAGCCGTCGATTGTGTCCCGGTATCGATAGAAGAAAGCGCTCCCTGTGGCGGATTGTGTGGTTTCCACGGAAGATCGAGGCGCGGCCTGAGGACTGGCTTGCGGTTGAGAAGTCATTTTTTCGCACCCAAAATACATTCAGGAAAAGCTGAAATATTTCATCCACACTATAAATCGCCCGTGGCAGGGAGTCAAACCATGCTGCGCTGATGTAGATGCCCAACCCATCATCCTTCAACCCATCTCAAGCTGCAAAAAACCGTAATGACTATTCATGAACTCTCATTAGAAAACCTGGTTAGAACATTGTAAGGTTGCTTCTATGCGGCTTATGTTGTATAAATCTGCGTATTAATTTCATAAATACCTGAAGCTTTTGCGCAAAAGGTACTGCGATGTCTCAAAATACGATCGGCCCAACACTCACACTGAATCCGAATACCGAACAAGCCTTGAAGGTCATCAAAGCGCTGTCGTCTCCCAGGCGATTGCAAATCCTGGAGATGCTCGGCGAACATCCGAGAAATGTCAGCGAAATTGCGAATGCGATGGACATGCCGCTCTCAACGGCGAATTTGCACATCAACGCACTGGAAGATGCCGGGTTGTTACTGACCGAGATGCGACCCGGCGAACGCGGCCTACAAAAAGTATGTGCGCGTGCCTATACATTCGTGGTGATGCAATTCTCTCTATCCAAGCACGTAGACACCAACTCGCTGGAAATTGCAATGCCAGTGGGGGCTTTTGTGGATAGCAACGTCTCCCCCACCTGTGGCATGGCCAGCTCAGAAAACATCATCGGCATGCTGGATGACCCCGCGTCTTTTTACGAGCCAGGCCGTACCAATGCGCAGTTGATCTGGTTTCACCAGGGCTACATCGAATATCGCTTCCCCAATCGCCTGCCCTCCCAGGCCAGGGTCAGTAGCCTGCAACTGAGCATGGAGATCTGCTCGGAGGCTCCGCTGCACCACGATAACTGGCCTTCGGATATCACGGTCTGGATCAATGACGTAGACATCGGCACGTGGACATCCCCTGCGGATTTTGGGGGTCAACGCGGCCTTCTCACGCCACGTTGGTGGGAGACGAACAACACGCAGTACGGACTTCTGAAGGTGTGGCAGGTTCGCGAAGAAGGGAGTTTCGTGGATGGCGTGCGCACTTCTGAGACGAGCATCAAGAATCTGAACCTTGTAGAACGCGAATACATTGCCGTACGCCTGGGAATCAAGCCCGACGCAAAGCACATCGGAGGATTGAATCTCTTCGGCCAGCAATTCGGCAATTATCCGCAGGACATCATCTTGAGTTTGATGTACAGCTAGGCTCCCTACAGGGATGATTACAGGGGTATCGCAGCCTCGGAAATGCGTCCCCCTGTAACCAACTATTTCAACACAGCCCGAATCACCACGACCTTCGGCGCTAACTCGCGGACGCTTGCCGGATCGGGTTGATTGCCATTCATCTTCACGCCGTAGATTTCCGCCTCGCGCGGGACTTCTTCGATCATCTCGGTGATGATGGGCGCAATGGTCTCAGGGTCAGTCAGGGCAACGGCTTCCGCAGGTACATCGCGCCCTTGTAGTCGCAGTGTGATGGCGGCTGGCTCCTCGAAATTATGCCACCATTTGCGAAAACGCTTGGTCAACATGAGGATGGTATCGCCGCGCCGATGATATCCGACAGGCGTTGCGTAATGCTTGCCGGATTTACGTCCTGTGAATTTGATGACCAGCATCATTCCGCTCATCATGCGATGCAGCAGCGGAATATGCAGGATCGCGTGCATGAAGCGATTCATGGACTTTGGCGGCGTCCATTCCCAGGGGCGGTTGTTCGTGTTCGTGTTTTGCATCGCGTTCTACTCCTTACTTTCAGAATAGCGGCCCTCACGCGCGGAAAGCCACAGCCATTTGCTGTCCTGTCGCACGGATCAATTACTGATCACAGGCGCTTTGTGCAGATACGCGTCCTCGTCAATCTGACTCAGCATGAAATCCGCTGCATCCGCCCGATTGAGACGCGGCCCTGTGTTGACGCCAACCACACTATAAATCGCCCGTGGCAGGGAGTCAAACCATGCTGCGCTGATGTAGATGCCCAACCCATCATCCTTCAACCCATCTCAAGCTGCAAAAAACCGTAATGACTATTCATGAACTCTCATTAGAAAACCTGGTTAGAACATTGTAAGGTTGCTTCTATGCGGCTTATGTTGTATAAATCTGCGTATTAATTTCATAAATACCTGAAGCTTTTGCGCAAAAGGTACTGCGATGTCTCAAAATACGATCGGCCCAACACTCACACTGAATCCGAATACCGAACAAGCCTTGAAGGTCATCAAAGCGCTGTCGTCTCCCAGGCGATTGCAAATCCTGGAGATGCTCGGCGAACATCCGAGAAATGTCAGCGAAATTGCGAATGCGATGGACATGCCGCTCTCAACGGCGAATTTGCACATCAACGCACTGGAAGATGCCGGGTTGTTACTGACCGAGATGCGACCCGGCGAACGCGGCCTACAAAAAGTATGTGCGCGTGCCTATACATTCGTGGTGATGCAATTCTCTCTATCCAAGCACGTAGACACCAACTCGCTGGAAATTGCAATGCCAGTGGGGGCTTTTGTGGATAGCAACGTCTCCCCCACCTGTGGCATGGCCAGCTCAGAAAACATCATCGGCATGCTGGATGACCCCGCGTCTTTTTACGAGCCAGGCCGTACCAATGCGCAGTTGATCTGGTTTCACCAGGGCTACATCGAATATCGCTTCCCCAATCGCCTGCCCTCCCAGGCCAGGGTCAGTAGCCTGCAACTGAGCATGGAGATCTGCTCGGAGGCTCCGCTGCACCACGATAACTGGCCTTCGGATATCACGGTCTGGATCAATGACGTAGACATCGGCACGTGGACATCCCCTGCGGATTTTGGGGGTCAACGCGGCCTTCTCACGCCACGTTGGTGGGAGACGAACAACACGCAGTACGGACTTCTGAAGGTGTGGCAGGTTCGCGAAGAAGGGAGTTTCGTGGATGGCGTGCGCACTTCTGAGACGAGCATCAAGAATCTGAACCTTGTAGAACGCGAATACATTGCCGTACGCCTGGGAATCAAGCCCGACGCAAAGCACATCGGAGGATTGAATCTCTTCGGCCAGCAATTCGGCAATTATCCGCAGGACATCATCTTGAGTTTGATGTACAGCTAGGCTCCCTACAGGGATGATTACAGGGGTATCGCAGCCTCGGAAATGCGTCCCCCTGTAACCAACTATTTCAACACAGCCCGAATCACCACGACCTTCGGCGCTAACTCGCGGACGCTTGCCGGATCGGGTTGATTGCCATTCATCTTCACGCCGTAGATTTCCGCCTCGCGCGGGACTTCTTCGATCATCTCGGTGATGATGGGCGCAATGGTCTCAGGGTCAGTCAGGGCAACGGCTTCCGCAGGTACATCGCGCCCTTGTAGTCGCAGTGTGATGGCGGCTGGCTCCTCGAAATTATGCCACCATTTGCGAAAACGCTTGGTCAACATGAGGATGGTATCGCCGCGCCGATGATATCCGACAGGCGTTGCGTAATGCTTGCCGGATTTACGTCCTGTGAATTTGATGACCAGCATCATTCCGCTCATCATGCGATGCAGCAGCGGAATATGCAGGATCGCGTGCATGAAGCGATTCATGGACTTTGGCGGCGTCCATTCCCAGGGGCGGTTGTTCGTGTTCGTGTTTTGCATCGCGTTCTACTCCTTACTTTCAGAATAGCGGCCCTCACGCGCGGAAAGCCACAGCCATTTGCTGTCCTGTCGCACGGATCAATTACTGATCACAGGCGCTTTGTGCAGATACGCGTCCTCGTCAATCTGACTCAGCATGAAATCCGCTGCATCCGCCCGATTGAGACGCGGCCCTGTGTTGACGCCAACCCAGCCGACACGGATGTTGCCCGTATGTTCGCCGTCGGTCAACATCGGCGCACGCACCACAACCCAGTCAGTATCGCTGCTGCGCACCTTATCTACTGCCATCTCCGACTGCTTGAGCACGTCGCCCGATAGCGTCTTCAGGGCAAACTTGATGAGATGGTTGAACAGCTTTGGCTGATCTTGCGGTGCTGCGACGCCTGCCCCGGTCATATAGATAATCCGGCGCACATCATGCTGCTGCATCGCTACCAGAATGTTGTCCGCCGCTTTCGGCAGCATATCGGAAGGCGACCCCTTCATGGGTGCCAATGTGCTGATAACGACATCGGTATCTGGTTGGATTGCGCGGACGACATCTTCGCGGTTCATCACGTCGCCCTGCACCATCGTAAGCCGCTCATGTTGGATTGGCATCTTTTCCAGTGAGCGCACGAATCCGACGACTTCATGCCCGGCGTCTAACGCCTGTTGTACCAGAGGAATACCCGTGCGCCCGGTCGCGCCAAATACGGTGATCTTCATTCTATGACCTCCTGCGTCGTTGTTTCTCTAAATCGTCCTGGTATGTTGTGGCTGTCATCTCACCATGCATTCGATAGACCAGTCTATATAGGACGGGCAAAGAACGACTCAGAGAGCCGCCCGTACGATCAAATAGATTTCTTCGGCCACCTGCTGGAGCGGCTTCGGTGTCTGGCTCGTTCGGCAGAGGATCACGCCGCCTTCGATAGATGCGATGATCAACGCAGCAATACGATCCGAACGGGGAGCCGCGATTCCGCTCGCTTGCAGCTTCTCGGCAAAAGCGGCCTGCCATTCCTCGTAGATCTGCGCACAGGTCTCGCGCAGGCGAGAACTCTTGGAAGCCGTCTCCATTGCGATTGTCGTGATCGGCCCACCCGCCCGGTACTCAGATTGCTCTACACTGAAGGCAATGGTCTGGATGAAGCTGCGGATCGCTTCTGCGGCGTCGTCGGTTTGCGCCAGATTGTTGCGAATACGCTGGTTGACCAGCGCGCCGACATGCGTGACAGCTTCAACCGCCAGTTCTTCCTTGCCACCGGGAAAGTAGTGATAGAGCGACCCCTTCGGACTGCCGCTTTCCCGGATGATCTGGTTGAGTCCGGTGGCGTGATACCCCTGCAATTCCAGCAGTTCACAGGTTTTTTCAATGATCTGATCGCGTGCTGAAGTCATGGTGAATGTTCAACCTAACGTCCAATTATATAGACTGGTCTATTTAGAAGCAACGCCCAGAGCTTAGGCTTGACTGAGTATTTGCCGGGCACCAGGACTGGCGTGAGGCTATGCTCCAGTTATGCGAGCCTCAAGCCGCTGATGTATCGCTCAAGATGGTCAAAGGCATGCTGCTTGTGTATTGTATCGCGTTGCAACCGGGAGAGCATAATGGCACCTTCACAGAGACTCACTAACATCGAGGCCACTTCATCTGGCTGCACAGATTGAGGCAATTCTCCCTGCGCAACAGCGACCTGGATCAGCGTACGGACGCCTCGTAGGAGCTCGTTCAACCCGCGCACCGCCTCATCACGCACTTGCATGAGTTCCGGTAATCCGTCATCGGACTCCACTGCTGCATTCAGGATGGGGCAGCCACCGGGTATAGCTGACTCACCATCGAGATCCAGCAATGAACGAATGAGCGATAATAATCGCTGCACGGCATCGCCCTCTGCCTCAACAATTTGTCGTATGTTCTGAATGCGCAGGTCAATTGCGTAGGCGAAAGCCTCGGCTGCAATGTGTTCTTTTCCCTCGAAATATCGATAGATCCCGCCTTTTTTGATGCCGGTAGCAGCAATGATAGCCGACATGGATGTTCCGCTGTAGCCGTAGCGGTTGAACAGCATAGCAGATCGCTGCACGATCATGCGCCGAGTGCGCTCTCCTTTGGTCTCCATACGCTTACAGTCCTCTCAACTGGCTGGGTTGACATAGATTATACCAAACGGTATTCTTTTTTGTGCGTGGACATTCCCGCAGTGCGCACTTGCAGGATGTAGCCTGCTCTTTTTTTGCCCACAAAAGAGACCGTTCGGTCTCTTAAAACCATCGAAAGGTTACCGCATTAGATGGATGCTTCACCACAAACCCAACAGATGCTGCTCATCACATCATTCGTTGTGCTGGTCTTGCTAGCTATCTACCAGTACACCCACTATGTCATTGCCGCATGGCGCTATCGGGGTACAGCCATCAACCGCCCGCTTCTGGTTGGACTTGTAGCTGTCGGTTGGATCGCCTACGGTGCTTTTTTCCTGAGCGTCGTACCCGCGATCGGCTCCTACACGGAAGCTATCCCCCTGGTTCTGGCTGGCCTTTACACCCCCACCGTCCTCGCCTTAGTCGGATTCGTCGTCTCAAAACGATTTCGTGCATTTGTTGATACGCTCTCGCTGCGTTGGTTGATCGCCAGCGTGGAAGGCCCGGCACGTATCATCGTCGGAGTGATCTTCCTCTTCTGGTATTTCGCAGGTGCACTCCCGGCTGTCGTCGCCTGGGTCGCTGGCCCTGGCGATATTCTGGCCGGATTGTTCGCTATCTATGCCCTGCGCTATCTCGAACCACTTGCTGAGGCTGCGGATGTGCAGGAAAAACACTGGAGTATCTTGGATTTTCTGCGCCGTCTCCCGGTCGATGTTGACCCGGCGCAGTTCCAACGTCAGATTGGGATTGTGGTAGGACTGGTGCTCTTCGGAATCCTGGATTTCATCGCAGCCCCCGCTTCGACCGCTGTGAGCATCGCCCTGGGTGAAGTTCCGGAAGCTATGGGGATGCTGCCGCTGGCTTTCATTCCGCTGCTTTTGGTGCCGCAAGTGCTCGTCCTGGAGGTGTTGGCAATGCGCCAGTTCTACGCTTACTGGAAACGCATACGTGCCTCGCAAGGGGAATCTGACCTGGGAATTGCCTTAAATGGAGTGCGGTGAGAGGAAAATACCAGTATTGCGAGGTAGTAGCTTCCTTCGGGAAACTGCTGCCTCGCAATACGATCTCATGCCCGGTCGAGAGATACTGTTTCCAGAACGTCTGCTGCGGCTTCGAGAGTCCGCTGAATCTCAGCGTCACCGTGCATCAAGCTGACAAAACCCGCCTCAAACTGACTTGGTGCAAAGTAGACCCCGCGTTCCAGCATGGCATGGAAAAACTGTGCGTAGCGTTCGGTATGGGCGTGCTGCTTGGCACTGGCGAAATCGCGGATCGCGGCACCTTCCTCACGCAAGAAGTATATGCCCAGCATCGTGCCCACATGACCAATTTGAGCCGGAATCCTGGCTGATGCCAGCACCTCGCGCAGGCCGTCCGCCAGCTTCGCTGTCTGTTCAGCAATCTGCTCGAAGACACCCCCACGAGTCAGCTCGCGGATGGTCGCCAAACCTGCTGCCATCGCCAGCGGGTTACCCGATAGCGTGCCGGCCTGGTACATCGTCCCTGCCGGAGCAACAGTCTCCATAATGACGCGCTTGCCCGCGTAGGCCCCCACTGGCAGCCCACCACCAATCACCTTGCCCAGGCAAGTGATATCTGGATCAAGGTCGAAGGCTTGCTGCGCCCCGCCAGGAGACGCGCGAAAGCCTGTCATCACTTCATCCAGAATGAGCAACGCGCCGTATTCATGGCACAGATCGTTCAATCCCTGCAAATAGCCTTCTTCGGGCACGACAAAGCCCATGTTTGCGGCGATTGGCTCGACGATCGCACCCGCAATTGAGTCGGGATTCTGCTCGAAGAGCGTTCGCACCGCGTCCAGGTCATTGTAAGGCGCAATCAGCGTGTTTTCCGTCGTTCCCTTCGGCACACCAGGGGAATCAGGCAAGCCGAAGGTCGCGACACCGCTGCCCGCCTGCACCAGCAGCATATCCGCATGCCCGTGATAATTCCCCGCGAATTTGATGATCTTCTCGCGCCCGGTGTAGGCACGCGCGAGACGCAAAGCACTCATGGTCGCTTCAGTACCGCTGTTGACGAAGCGAATCATCTCAATGGATGGCACCGTCTCGATGACGAGCTGTGCCAGTTCATTTTCGAGCGAGGTCGGTGCACCGTAGCTGCTGCCCTGCTGTGCCGCCTGCTGGATCGCTTCGACGACTTTCGGATGCGCATGCCCCAGGATCAACGGCCCCCAGGACAAGACATAGTCAATGTAGCGATTGTCATCAACATCCCAGAAATAAGCGCCTTCGCCACGCTCTACGAAGCGCGGTGTTCCCCCAACGCTGCCGAACGCACGCACCGGGCTATTGACCCCACCCGGAATAAGGGTACGCGCAGTGGCGAACAGCTTCTCAGATTGCGTCGTGTTCATCGGCTGAGTACTCCTTCTGTCAGGGTGTTCATGATCGCTTCAACGGTTTGCTGTGATTGGTGTACGCAGTCCGGCATACCGACGCCACGATAGGGACTACCCGTAACATATAGTCCTGCTGGCAGCAGGGCTTCGATATCGTCCACCAGTTGCAGATGACCGACATCATATTGCGGGTTGGCATTCCACCAGCGGTAGATGCGATGGAAAAGCGGTTCGGCATCAAGGCCCAGAATCGAGCGCAATTCATTCCGCACCACTTCGAAAAGCCTATCATCATCCAGTTGCATCGACTCCGGGCTGCGCGAACCCCCGAAAAACGCACGCAGCAAGATCGTGCCTTCGGGCGCACGATGATCGAACTTCGTTGATGAAATGGTGATGGCGTTGATCGGACGATTCTCGCTCGTCGGGATGACGACCCCCACCCCATCCAGCAGATTTGGAACATCCGCCACCTTGAAGCCAAACGAGATCGTTCCCGTACTGACATAGCGGATTTCGTCGAGACGTTCAGCGGCTGCGGGGAATTCGTCACGCAGCAGTTCCGCTGAGACGTAAGCCGGGGTGGTCAGGATGACGACATCGGCCTTCAGCAACGAGCCATCATCCAGTTGCACATGGTATTGATTCTCACCATTCTGCTCCACCGAGCGCACACCCGTATTCAAACGCAGGTCGCCCGTGAGCCTGGGTACCAGTGCGTCGATGAGTTCGTTGGTTCCGCCGCGCATCGTCATGAAGATCGAAGTCTTCTTGCCGGATGGTGACGGCTTGGTAGTGGCGCGTTTGCGCCGGGATGCGATCATACCGCGTGTGAGGCTGCCATATTGCTTTTCGATGGTACGGAAGCGGGGGAAAGTCGCCAGGATGCTCTGTTTCTCCGCTTCTGCATTATAAATGCCGGACATAAGCGGTTCCGCGATCTTGTCCAGGGCTTCCTGCCCCAGCCTGCGCCGGATGAAATCTGCCAGCGTTTCGTCTTCGTCATCGTGCCGGGGGGGGATCAGCAAATCCATACCCATGCGCAATTTGCCCAACGGTGAAATCAGCGGCGAGAGCGCAAACGGCAGAAACTTCGTAGGCACAATCAATAGCACACCATCTGGCATGACAACTGGTTTGCCGCGATTCAGCACGTAAACATTGCGCCTGGCCTCGTTCGTGCCGAGCAAACGATCTTCCAGGCCGAGTTCGCGCGCCAGTTGCATCGCCCAGGGTTTCTGGGTCGTGAACGAATCGGGGCCACCTTCGACGATGAACGCCCCCTGGCTGACGGAGACCTCTTCGGTGAGGATCTTCCCGCCCCAGCGGTCGCCCTTTTCCAGCACGGTATATTCCAGGTCGCTTGCGCGATCCTGTGCTTCTCTTTGCAGATACCAGGCCGCGCTCAATCCGGAGATGCCGCCGCCGATGATGACCGCGTGCCGAGATTGCCTTGTTGTCGCTTCCATGTCCTATGCGCTCGTATACTCATGTACAAATTCCGCCAATCGCTTGACGTTATCCACAGGGGTCTTGGGCAGGATGCCGTGCCCCAGGTTGAAGATATGCCCCGGCTGCCCTTGCGCCTGGTCGAGGATCTGTTGGGCACGTGCCTTCAGAGCATCCCAGGGAGCGAAGAGAGCCGCCGGATCGAGATTGCCCTGAATAGCCACATCATTTCCCAGGCGCTGACGGGCATCATCCAGGCGAATGCGCCAATCTACACCGATGACATCCCCACCTGCATCGCGGATCAATTCCAGCATGCCATTGGTATTTGTGCCGAAGTGAATCACCGGTACACCCGCCTGGCTCGCGATCTCAATCGCACGTTTGCTGTAGGGCATCACGTATTCACGATAGTCATCCGGGTTGAGTTCACCCACCCAGCTATCGAACAATTGCAATGCTTGCGCACCAGCCTGTGCCTGTGCCAGTAGATAATTCCCGGCGACCTCGGCAAACTTGCTCATCATGGCGTGCCATGCATCCGGTTCGCCCATCATCATGCCTTTGACGTGCAAACGGTTCTTGCTGCTGCCCCCTTCGACGGCATAACTCGCCAGTGTGAATGGTGCGCCGCTGAAGCCAATGAGTGGAATACCCCGGCTGTCGAGTTCTTCGCGCGTCAGCCTAATGGCCTCCAGGGTAAACCACAGGGTTTCTTCTGGCGGCAGTACTCGCAGCTCTTCAACATCGGCTGCGCTACGCACCGGGTTGTAGATCACCGGGCCTTCACCCTTCAGGAAATCCAACTCCAGTCCCATACCTTCCAGCGGCGGCAGAATATCCGCGAAGATAATCGCCGCATCCAGATCAAAGGCGTTGATTGGCTGCATGGTGACTTCGCGTGCCAGTTCCGGCGTCTTGATGATCTGCAAGATGCTGTATTGCTCGCGCAGCGCCCGATACTCTTCCATGTAACGGCCCGCCTGTCGCATCAACCAGATGGGTGTTGCATCTGTGGTTTCGCGACGACAAGCTTTTAAGAAGCGGCTGTTCCGCAATTTCTCATCAACCGTCGTGGGATTCACCTGGTTTTGTGTGTCACTCATAGTCAGTCGTACCCCTCATCGCGGCGCAGTACGCGCCTGTTAGCAATTCATTCGTTTAGCCAGATTGCGGCATCTTTCGCGAAATAGGTCAGGATCATATCGGCACCAGCGCGTTTGATGCTCAGTAAACTTTCCAGTGCACAGCGCTGCAAATCCAGCCAGCCATTCTGAGCAGCAGCGTGCATCATGGCATATTCGCCGCTGACCTGGTAGGCCGCCGTTGGCAGATTGTAGGACTGGCGGATGGCCGCGAGGATGTCCAGGTAAGGCAGCGCTGGCTTGACCATCAACATGTCGGCTCCCTCGGCCACATCCAACGCCACTTCTTTGAGCGCTTCGCGGCTGTTGGCTGGATCCATCTGGTACTCGCTGCGATCTCCGAAAGAAGGCGGACTCTCGGCAGCCTCACGGAAGGGGCCATAGAATCCGCTGGCGTATTTCGCCGCGTAACTCATGACGCTGACGTGCTGGTAGCCACCCCCATCCAGCGCAGCGCGAATCGCACCGACCATGCCATCAATCATGCCGGATGGCGCGATGATATCCGCCCCCGCCTGGGCGTGGACGAGGGACGCCCGCCCCAGCAAGTCCAGCGTCGGATCATTGAGCAAATATCCCGGTGGCAAGCTCGGCGTGTAATATTCGTCATCCGGCTGATTGATGATGCCGCAGTGCCCATGATCCGTGTATTCACAGAAGCACATGTCCGAGATGACGATCATCTCCGGCACGGCTTCTTTGATCGCCCGAATCGCCGTTGGCACGACGCCATTCGGATTATAGTTGTCGCTGCCGCAGGCGTCTTTCTCTGACGGGATGCCAAAGAGAATCACTGCCGGGATGCCGACATCGGCTGCCGCTTTCACTTCGCCGATGACTCGATCCACTGACCACTGAAACTGGCCCGGCATTGAAGCAATGGGTTTCTGCACATCTTCGCCATGCCGCACGAACAGCGGATAGATGAAATCCTCCGGTGCCAGCGACGTTTCTCGCACCATCCGCCGCAAATTCGCCGTTCGACGTAGACGGCGTGCCCGCACCTGCGGGAAATGCGCGGTGCTGCTGGCAGGCTGCTGCCCTTCTACTTGTTCAGTGTGTTCAACCATCAGAACAATTTCTCACTTCATCACTCACACAAAATACGATTCAAGTGCTGCCAATAAACCCTCTAACGTGAAAACCTCTGGCATCACATCCACAGACAGTCCACTTTCTTCGGCAGTTGCCGCAGTCTTGCTGCCAATGCACGCGATACAGGTGCTTCCCAGCAACCGCGCGAGGTCGGCATCGGCGTCTTCCGCGCGGAGCCGTTCCAGCAAACAGGTCACCGTCGAAGAACTGGTGAACGTAATCGCATCGACTCGCCCGGATTCCAGCGCTGGCACGAGTCGCTGTTCGCCGCTGGCACAAAGGGTCTCATAGGCTGTCACGGCCTCCACTGTGGCACCGCCAGCCCTGAGTGCTTCCGCCAGTGTCGGACGTGCAATGACCGATTCGGGCAGGAAAATGTAGCCTCCGCCTTGCCGCAGCACTGCTTCAGCCAGCGCCTCTGCAACGTATTCTTCCGGCACGAGATCGACCCGCAGGCCAAGCTGCTCCTGCGCGCCTTCCGCCGTCGCCTCTCCGACAACCGCCGTCTTGAAATCGGCCTGTGCCAGGGACAATTGGAGAGTATGCAGTCGTTGGGCGAGGCTCTCTACGGTGTTGGCGCTGGTCAGCAAGAGCCAGTCAAATTCCCCTGCTTGCAGCTTATGCAGGGCACAATCCAACGCCCTGGTTTCGGCTGGCGGCTGAATTGCGATGCAGGGGTAGCTCAGCGGCGTTGCACCCGCTGCACGAAGCATCGCGTCCAATTTCGCGGCCTGATGCACAGCTCGCGTATTGACGATGACTTTCCCTTGCAGACCAGCGTCCGTCATACCGACTCCAGAATGCTGCTGGCTCCCCGCGCAATGGCTTCCTGTGCCAGAGTCGCCCCGGCCTGCTGCGCTGCTTGCAGATTCTCTGCTGCGAATGTGGTCGCGACGGCGATTTGCTGACTGCCATCAACGGCACCCACACGACCCCGAAGCAGCATCGCTCCGTCATCCTGAACCGCTGCGAAGGCCGCGACTGGCACAGAGCAGCCCCCGCCCAACGCGGCCAGAAACGCACGTTCAGCCACGACAGCCAGCGCGGTCTGCACATCGTGGATGGGAGCGAGGCGCTGCAAGGACTCCGGCTCATCGCGGCACTGTACGGCAAGTGCCCCCTGGCCCGGTGCAGGTAACATCTGCTCGAAAGTCAAAACCTGACTGATGGAGTCCTGCATTCCCAGGCGTGTCAGGCCAGCTTGCGCCAGGACAATGGCGTCGTAGCCTTGCGCAGGATTGAGCGCCTTGCGTACCCGCGTATTGATGTTGCCGCGAATGTCTTTCATGCGCAGGTCAGGGCGCAGATGGAGCAGTTGAGCGGCGCGGCGGTTGCTGCTGGTGCCGATAATCGCCCCTTCTGGCAGGGTTTCCAGCGTGTAGCCTTCGCGACTCACCAGCACATCGGCGGGGTTCGCACGTGGCGGGATCGCCCCCACCGTCAGGCCGTCAGGGTCTTCAGTGGGCAAATCCTTCAGACTATGCACAGCGCAGTCAATTTCACCCGAATGCAGGGCTGCTTCCAACTCGGCGGTAAACAGTCCTTTGCCACCGACCAGCGGCAAGGGCGTATCCAGCACTTGATCGCCGCGCGTCGTGATGACGACGGTTTCGGTCACAAGCTGCGGATAGACCTCGCGCATGCGATCCGCTATGTGGTTGGTCTGCCAACGCGCGAGAGCCGAACCGCGCGTGCCCAGGCGCAGGCGATCACTGTTCATGGTGTTGGCTTCCGTTTGGTGCAATGCACTGCAAATTGCAGGCTTGGGGCGCGACCGTCCCCTGAGGATGACAATCATCCTCCCATTGATCGCAACGGACGCTTTCCAGCCCGAATAGCTCAGAAACCGCATGCGCATACCCGTGACCGTTGCCCTCAACGGCCTGGCCGCGCAAGCGCACGGTCGGTTCGTGGAGCAGCTTATTGACGATGCGGTGTGCCAGCCGATTGACAATCTGCGCCAGCCGATCATCGCCCTCCGGAAGCTTGTTGAGTGCCTGCTGCACTTCCGCCTCCGCAACCTGCGCCGCCCATCGCCGCAAATCGCGGATCACTGGAGTCACTTCACGGCTGTTATGCCACTCCGTGAAAACCCACATCTCCTGTTCAATGATCCGCTCGACCTGCGGAATCGCTGCCTCGCGCTGCGCCGTATTGGTATCGACGATGGACTGCAGGTCATCAATATCGAAGCGCTGTACATTGGGTAAATCACCCACAGCAGTTTCCACATCACGCGGAACCGCGATATCCACCAACAGCAGCGGGCGTCCGGCGCGCTGTTGCAACGTGGTCAGAACCTCGCCGGCGTGGATTACTGTGTGTGGTGCGCCTGTTGCGGTGATGACGGCATCTGCCCAGACCAGGGCTTCCCCCAGGTAATGCCAGCCCATCGAAGTCCCATTGAGTTCAGCAGCCAGATCAGCAGCACGGCTGTAGGTACGGTTGATGAAGGCCAGACTGCTGACGCCCTGCTTCTGCAACGTCTTGGCTGCCAGCACGGCCATCTCCCCCGCTCCGACGACGAGCACATTCGGATCAGAAACAGCGCTGCGTTCCAGCACCATTTGCGCCCCGGCGGAACTCACTGAAGTAGTGTAACGGCTGATGTCAGTTTCACTACGTGCGCGCTTGCCCGCGTGAATAGCCTGCGAGAAGAGCCGCGACAGCAGCGGTCCCGTGATTCCTGCCGATTTGGCATCTTCGAAGGCTTGCGTCACCTGACCGAGAATCTGCGGTTCACCCAGAATCATCGAATCCAGACCTGCCGCCACGCGCATCAGGTGTCGGGTAGCTTGCTCGCCTTCCTGGTAGTACAGGTGAGGCTTCAGCACATCCAGCGGGATGTCCTTTAAGCTGGCGAGAAAATCTTCGATGTAACGCCAGCCGTTTTCGCGCTGCTGCACAACGGCATAGATTTCCAGGCGATTGCAGGTTGAAAGGATCACACCTTCTTTCACGCCGGAATCGCCCTCAGTAGCTTGCCGATGCCCCCAGAGTTCCTCCAGTGCCATCGGTAACGCGCACCCTGTCAGCGATACTTGCTCGCGAAGTTCGACCGGAGCGGTCCGGTGATTCAATCCAACGAGAATTATGGTCACAACGTCATTCCCAACGTCAGTTCATACGTGCAAAACGATTTCACGGGTATCCGGCTGGTAGGCGCAGAACGGTTCTTCTGCCAGATAATTGCCCGTCATGCCGTAGGCGCGAGCGCGGCATCCACTGCACAATGATTTGAACTGGCAAGCGCCGCACTTCCCTTCCAGCAAATCCGGGTCGCGCAGTTCGGCGAATAGCGGGCTGTTTTGCCAGATGTCGCCGAAGCTCTGCTTGCGCACATTGCCCGCTTCCACAGGCAGGTATCCGCAGGGGAAGATTTCGCCGCGATGCGACACGAAGGTCACACCTGTCCCTGCGAGGCAGCCCTTGGTCGCCGCGTGCATCTGCCCGTGCGGATGCCCGTTCACCTGGCGATCATGGCTGGCAGGCAAGTTCTTGTAGAGACCCTTACGCTTGTCCTCGGCGCGGCGCATGCGCATCACGCGGAAGTAGTGCGGTGCACAGGTCGCCTTTAGCTGCAAATCTGTCTCCGCCTGTTCGGTATCGTAGAGCCAATTCAACACCTGCTCGTATTCCGCTGCGTTGATCATCTGTTCTTCGGCGATTTCCACCCCACAGCCCACTGGAACCAGCAAGAAGAGGTGCAAACCTACTGCGTCCAGGTCTTTTGCCAGTTGCAACATGGCCTCGAGCTGTGCCTTGTTGTGATTGGCAACCGTCGTATTGATCTGCACCGGAATCCCCACGTTGCGCAGCGCCTTGAACCCGCGCACGGCTGCATCAAAAGAGCCGGGCAATCCCCGGAACATATCGTGCGTTTCGGCGTCTGCCCCGTCGAAGGAGATGCTCACGCGCTTCACGCCGCTGTCCTTGATTTTCTGGGCGACGGCATCATCAATTTGCGTGCCGTTGGTCGCCAATGCCACTGGTAAACCAACATCGGTGGCATAGCGGGCAATCTCGTAAATATCCGGGCGGAAGAGCGGTTCGCCGCCGGAAAGCACGAAGACCGGGCGACCTGTTTCCCGAATTTGATCAATGAGGCGGAACGATTCTTCGGTTGTTAAATCCTGTGGCGTCAGTTGATCAGCCAGCGTCACGCGACGGCAGTGAATACAACGCAAATTACAGCCTGCGGTCGTCTCCCAAAAAACCAGTCGTGGCGGTGGATAATTCATCGGAAATCCTCACACAAAAATGTCAAAAACCTCAGGAAAAGTTAACAATCCTGTAGGGCACTCACCTATCGTAGTGAAGGCGTCGTCCGCCTGACAGTGAGGGACATCATGTTTGGCATGACATTTGTCATGAATCTCCACCGCCTGCTCGTCAACGACTGAGACAGCAGCCCACCGGGCAAATGTCGTGGTTCGGCCCACGTTCTCCCAGCGCCCTGCGTTCCGGCTTCTCCGTCATCCGCTCTACGATCAACTCGCGGATCATGCTTACAAACTGGGGATGTGTGCCGACCGTTCCAGCACGCACCAGATTCATACCAATCTCTTCCGCCAGTTCCATCGCTTCCGTATCCAGGTCGTACATCACTTCCATATGGTCAGAGATGAAGCCAATCGGCACCATGACGACATCCTCGACACCTTCGGCATGGATTTCTTCCAGGTAGTCGCAGATATCGGGTTCCAACCAGGGAACATGCGGCGGGCCGCTGCGGCTCTGGTAGACCAGGCGGTAGTTGTCGCTACCGACCCCTTCCGCGACCAGGCGACAGGCTTCAGCAAGCTGTACTTCGTAATCGCTGTAGCGTGCCATGCCCAGCGGGATACTGTGTGCTGTGAACGCAAGATGAACGTTGCCGCGCCGATCTTCCGGGAACTGCGCCAGCGCATCCTGCGTCTTCTCGATCATCGGCTCGATGAAGCCAGGATGATTGTAGAAAACGCGAATCTTGTCGAAGTTCGGCGCATTTTCGACGTTGGCGGCGGCCTCAATGATGTTCTCGCGGTATTGTCGGCAGCCGGAATACGAACTGAAGGCCGACGTGAAGAAGGCCAACGCTCGCTTCACCCCATCGTCGCGCATCTTGCGTATGGTATCTTCAACGAAAGGATGCCAGTTGCGATTGCCGAAGTAGATCGGTAAATCGATGCCGTGTTTCTGTAACTCTTCGCGCAGGGCAGCAACCAATGCGCGGTTCTGTGCGTTGATGGGACTGACGCCGCCAAATTCGCGATAATGCACCGCGACCTCTTCCAGCCGTTCGTCGGGAATATTGCGCCCTCCCGCCACCTTGCGCAGAAAGGGCAATACGTCATCCTGCCCCTCCGGCCCGCCGAAGGACATCACCAGCACCGCATCGTACTGCTGAGCAGATTCGTCAAACTTCGGGGCATCCTTGGTTTGTGCGCCTCGTATACTCATGTTCTTCGCCTCATTTCCTTCGCTACAACGTCATGCTTCAACGGGTTCTGGCGCGGGGGTACCGACCCAGATCACGCCATCGCGAATCTCTACACGATAGGTCTCCACCGGCTTGTTGACAACGCCATCAATGGCCTTACCCGTGCGCAGGTCGAATTTTCCGTAGTGCCAGGGGCAGACGACGCTGCATTCCTCCGCGTTCACATCCCCTTCACTGAGGGGGCCACGTGCATGTGAGCAGCGATTGTTGATTGCATGAATCTCACCATTCACATTGAAGACGCCGACCATCTTGCCATCCAGGTAAACCGTACGGGTTTCCCCTGGCGCGAGGTCTTCGACTGCGCAGACATCCAGCCATTCCTCGCGCAGGTCGTCCTCATCGAATTCCTGCGCAATCGGCTCCCCTCCCAGGGCATCGAGCGCTTCTTCCAGACGCATATTGATGCAGGTGAATAACGGCGTATCTTGCAAGGTATACATGCTGACGCTGGTCTCACGCAGTTCCTGCACCAGATCGAGAAAATCGCTGGGTTCATCCGTCTCAAACGCCACGATGAATTCGTAGTCGTCAATGCCGAAGCTATAGGTAGTGTTCAATCGCACCGAGGGGTATTTGCGCCCGACGATAATGTGCTCGTCCATCATTCCCTGCCGGGCATGCTGCGATAGCTGATACCATTCGCGCGTTTTGATGAATGGATAGACGAAGACGTATTTCGATTCGCTGGGATCAATCACCAGGCGCTCTTCCGGGTCTTCTTCTTCCCCATCGGGCGCGGGAGTACGAATTTCGTATAGGGAGCGCTTCGTCTGGGAAAAGTAGGAGTAGGCCAGCGTCAAATAGGCACCGAGTTCTGTGCGCATGATCGCAGCGGCGAGTTCTTGAAACGCCTGCGGGGTCTCGGCGATCTGCCAGAGCAGCAGTTCAGTATCTGCCCGCGTGCCCATTGTGCTGTAAGGCCGCAGCAGCATCTGGCGATTGAAACCACGAATGACCTGGGCCAGTTCGCGTTTCTGCTTGGCCTGCACATCGTTCGGCAGGCGTCGCCATTCTGGATCAACCTTGTAGAACGCGAAGCGCACGTACTGCCGCCGGGTCAGGCGTTGTGCGCGCTCTTTCATCTGGGACTGAACTTCCGGTGAGGGGGGGGTATTCGGTATTCTTGGGCGCATTTTCACATTTCCATCGAAAAAGCTGTAAAAATCTCCCAAATCATACAATTGATTGGAGATTTTGCAAGCATTGGACTCAATGTGCGTGATGTGGAAATGCGCTGTGAATCACATCACAGGGAATTGCGCCCCTGATTAGATTACCCGGCAATTGCAGAACGCAATGCGTGAGCATCTTCTTCAGGGATTGAGGGATTGACGCGCATCCCGGACCCAATCTCGAACCCGGCACGGGTCAGGATGCGCGGACGCACCTGTATATACCAGTGCAGATGCGGTTCGTCGGCTTTGTAACGCGCCGCTGTGTGTACCACCAGATTGTAATCGGGGCGGTCTAGTGCGTCATTCAAACGTCTCAGGCTATCTTGCAGCGAACGGGTCAGGTCGCCTTTCTCATCCTCGCGAATTGCACCAAAATCCGCTTGCTGCCGACGCGGCACAATCCACATTTCGTAGGGGATTTCTGCGGCGTAGGGCACGAATGTGACGAACGAATCGTTCTCGCAGACAATGCGCTCTTGCACTTCGCGCTCATAGTCCAGCATATCATCCAGAAGTGACGTCCCCCAGGTGTCGAAATAGGCCTGGGCGATGTCTTCGCGCCAGCGCACATGTCGCGGAACAACGCCAGTCGCGATCAATTGGGAATGCGGATGCCGAATGGACGTACCCGCTTTAGCGCCATGATTACGAAACAAAATGACCATCATGTTGGCATTGTCGCTCAGCAATTCGAGGTAGCGCTGATGGTAAGTATCAATCACCGCACGCACTTCGGCTTCAGCCATGTCGGGTAGATCAAGGTCATGGCGCGGATGCTCAATGATGACTTCATGATGCCCATATCCGGACATGCGCACATAGAAGCCCTCCTGCTTGCGGCTGTGCTCGGTCTCAGCGCTGAGTACGGGAAATTTGTTGGGGACGACGCGGGTCTGCCAGTGCGTCCCCTGTTCGGTCGAGGCTTCGTAGATGATCTCAGGCAGCATCTCCTCGTTACCCGGACAAAATGGGCAATCCTGCACATGCTGTGCGAGTGAAACGGCATCCGTTTCATCCTTAGAAACGAAATCGTTTGGCCGCTGCCCACGACCGGGCGCGTAAATGACCCACTGACCTGTGAGTCGGTTCTGGCGCATTTCGTTGTTCATTGATCCACTTCCGCTGCTTTCGGGGTCGACGTGAGATTGTAGCTGGTTTCGAAGCCACCGAGCAAATCCAGATATTGCTCGAGCAAACGCACCAGCAAGAAGTGGTCACGGACTGTCTGGTGTGCTGCTTCGCCTAACCGCTGGCGTAACTCTTCATCTTGCACGAGTTGGACGATACGCTGCGCCGCCTCTTCGACAGAATCGACCAGGAAACCATTCTTACCATCTTCGATCTGGTAACGTATCCCGCCGACATTGCCGCCAATGACCGCCGCGCCCTTCCACATGGCTTCCGTCACAGTCAAGCCGAAACCTTCACGCAGCGATTTCTGCAGGACGACGGCAGCCCGGCTCTGCAGCGCATTCACAAGCGCCGTATCCTCTTTCGACAGGATGCGGATTCGTTCATTCTGATATTCCAGCAGCGAATTGTAGATTTCTTCACCTTCGGGGTCATCAGACGCAAAACTCCCCAATAACACCAGCGTCGCATCAATCTCCTGCTGCGCGATCTGAAACGCCTTGATGACACCCTGGGGGTCCTTCCAGCGATCAAACCGCGAAATCTGCGTCACAATCGGGCGATCCGTCGGGATTTTGTAGTAATCCAGGCGCTCTTGAATCTCCTCCTCAGCCAGTGGTTTATTCTTCACCACAAAGGGATCAATCGCAGGCAAAAAGAAGATCTGCGGCGTATCCAGCCCCTGTGCATATTCTTCCAGGGAGAAGATAGCTGCATCGTATTGCTCCACGAAGGGAGCCAGATAGTGCCATAGCTCGCGATCTGGCCTGCTCATATCAATGTGACAATGCCAGATCCAGGGGCCGCGTTTCTGGTAATGTGTGACCATCGGCAGCGGCTGTGGATCATGGATGATGACGCGATCATGATCCAGGTGATTGCGCATGGCGTTCTCGCAGACCACATCCTCGTAGATCTTCTTCTTGCGATCTGAGAGGTTGATTTCACCGCCCTGAAGCGCGTTATGCATCTTCTTGGTGACGCTGAAGAAATCCGGCGATCCCTGGATGACGCGCCAGCCTGTTTTGATGCCGACGGTATTCATCAGCAAGGTCAAGGAAGAGAGCAGTTCGGCCACGCCACCGCCGTAATAAGTCGAACTGACGTGCGTGACGTGCAGATGCGATAGCTGTTGCGCTTTGTTTTGGATGCGCTCGATCGTTTCAGCACCGACATACTCACGATAATCATCCAGTTGTGTCAGGCGTGAACCATTGTCTAACAAATCACTTTCTCCCCCACTTGCTTTGTGTTCCGATTTGCGGTGTCATGCTCCATCAATTTTGTTGAGGAGCGTATCCGCTGCCTTTTCAATATCATCGTAATCGTACTGTCCTGCACGCTGCTTGATGGCAATCACCGCGCTGCGATGTACATTTTCAAAATCCCCATATGGGAAATTGAAGTGCCCCTTGGTTTCTTCGTTTTCCTCCGTATCGAGCGCAAGGAACCATTGACCGTATTTGTCCCAGCCATTGTCATCGAGGAATTGGTTTTCCTCATCCGAAGATGATTGGGCTTCGCTCCAATCGCTGTCCTCCACTACGTTGCCGGAGTCGATCATGGATTTCGCTTTGTCGACTGCTTTCCTGTTGAGTTTCATCTTTTTTACCCATCATTGACTTGCGCCAATTCTAGCTGAATCGATAGAAGCGCTAATGGGAGGGCTGTTAGTTCCCTGGCAAATGAAATGAACAGCACATGATACGCCCGTATCACGAATCCGAGAGTGCCTCGAAGCCAGCAGCGATGTCGAGCAGTTCGGCTGTGATAGAAGATTGGCGATGATGCTGGTACTGCGTGCGTAGGGAATTGAGCCGATCTTCGATATTTCGCTCCGCCGATTGCATGGATTGCAAACGACTCGCATTTTCGCTGGCCAATGATTCGACAAAGGCTCGGTAGAGCGTCACGAAGAGAAATTGGCGAATCAGCCCGGAGAGGAGTTCTTCGCGCGGGAGCCTGTAAATGGGCAGTGAACGGGAGTCCCATTCTCGGCTCTGCAAGCTGCGCAACCAGTGTGGACTCACAGGCAGCAACCAGCGCTGGCGCGGCTGATAAGAAGCGCTGGAAATGGGCGTATTGTGAAAGAGCAAGATGCGTTCGATACCGTGTTCATTACGCCAGGAGTCAATCGTCAGGAGCAGAGATTGCACTGCCGATAGAATCCCTTCCAGTGAGCTGGGCACTCGGCTTTCTTCATTGACAGATACGCCACCATCCGCCAGGTGTCCGCTCACACGCCGCCCTGCCGCCAGCACGCGCCGCTGCGACTCATCGTCGTCTAGGTCGCGCAGCTTTTCCAATGCATAAGAAGCAATGCGCTCATTGAACTGCCCCGCCAACCCTTGCTCTGAGCCAAATACAATCACGCCGACAGGCTGTCCCGCAAGCGGGCTGACGAGTTCGACAGGTGGCTGCCCACGCAGCACGATTTGTAACCCCAGTTCAATGGTCTCGTTGTAGTGCGATAGCGACTCAACCGCACGTTCATAGTCGCGAATGCTGATTGCAGCGAGTGCCTTCATCGTTTTCACGACAGACTGCATCTGTTCGACACTTGCGATGCTGTTGCGCAGGGACTCAAGAGTCTGCATCTGCCATATCCTCCTGCTCTCGCAGTTCATCCAGGGCTTTGCGCAGCACCTCGCGCATCCGCTCCTGATCTTCTTCGCTCAGTTCTTCGCCTGCGCGGATGCGACCTGCGACATCGTTCAGCCGCTCCGTGACGACCTCGCGAATTCGTGCTGTTGCTCGTTGAATGTCATCAAGCGCGAAAGGATCAAGCAGGCCTTCCGTTACAGCGATCATCACGGCGATTTGCTCCGGTACCGGTACCGGAGCATACTGCGGCTGCTTCAGCACCTCGCGCACTCTGCGCCCACGTTCGATCGTCTGGCGCGTCTCTTTGTCCAGACGCGTGTCAAAGCGCGAGAAAGCCTCCAACTCTTCGAACTGCGAATATGACAGGCGTAAATCACCTGCGGCTGCACGATAGGCTGGAAGCTGGGCTTTGCCACCCACACGCGATACCGAACTTCCGATGTCGATGGCGGGTAATACTCCTCGCTGGAATAGAGTCGGCGACAAATAGATCTGCCCATCTGTGATGCTGATGAGATTGGTGGGGATATAGGCCGAGATATTCTGGGCGTGCGTTTCGACAATCGGCAGCGCCGTCAGCGAACCTCCGCCGAAGTCATCGCGCAGATGTGTGGAACGTTCCAGCAGGCGTGAATGCACGTAGAAGATGTCCCCCGGATATGCCTCACGCCCCGGTGGGCGGCGGAGGAGCAGTGATAACTCGCGGTAGGCGCGGGCATGCTTGGTCAGGTCGTCATAAATGATGAGAACATCGCGCCCTTGTTCCATGAAGTATTCTGCGATGGATGTAGCCGCATAGGGTGCGATGAATTGCAAACCCGGCACGCTGTCTCCCGTCGCTGCAATCACGATGCTGTATTCCAGCGCCTCATACTGCTCGAGGTCAGCGATGAAGCGGGCAATGGCTGATTTCTCCTGTCCGATGGCGCAGTAAACGCACAGCACATCCGCTTCGCGCTGATTGATGATTGTATCCAGCGCGACTGCCGTTTTGCCTGTCTGCCGATCCCCGACGATTAACTCGCGCTGCCCGCGCCCAATCGGCAGCAAGGCATCGATCGATTTAATCCCGGTTTGCAGCGGCACCGAAACCGGCGCACGATCCATGATACCGGGGGCATCTCGCTCAATCGGACGGCGCTCCACCTGCTCGATGCTGCGGCCACCATCTAGTGGCTTTCCCGTCGGGTCCACCACGCGACCGAGCAATTGCTGACCCACCGGGACATCCGTCACGCGAAAGGTTCGTCGGACGGCAGCTCCGGCTTCCAGGCTTTCGTATTCGCCCAACAGAATGACCCCGATTTCGTCTTCATCCAGGTTGAATACCATGCCATGTAGATCACCGGGGAATGTTAGCAATTCGTCGGCCTGGGCACGCGGCAACCCCCGCACACTCGCCACACCATCGCCAACTCCCGTGACAATTCCGACTTCTTCCACTTCCAGCGCGGCGTGGTAGGAGCGCATGGCACGCTCCAGATGCGAGAATGTGCGCTCAAGGACGCCTTGCAGAAGTTGTGTTTCGTCTTGGCTCATGCTGGCTCCAGCGTCTCTTCATCTTCCTGGATGCTCTCATCCAGCGTCTGGCGCAGGTTGCGTTCCAGCGCTTCCAGATACTGGCGCAGATTCCAGCCCAGGCGGTATTCTCCCACATGCAGCGCGATGCCGCAGAGGAGTTCCTCGTCCCGTTCGAACTGCACATCGCGCTCATCTCCTAGAGCGCCGCGAATCTGCTCGCGTTGTTCCCTACTCAGATCAAACGTACTGAAGACGGTCATCGCGTCTTCCTGCTGGGTGAGCGCGTCTTCGACTTCGCCCGAATGATCTCGAATCCGCCGGGTGAAAACGCCGATCATCTGGTCTTCGAGTTCTGCATTCGCCAGCTCGTGCAGGGCTTGCCGCATACTGGCGAGGACAGTCTCTTCTGCACGCAGTTGCAAATTGTGCAAAAAGCGCTCTTTCTCGTCCTGGATCGCCTGCTGCCACTGACGTTTGCGCTCGTCTACTTCTTCACGAGCGCTCTGCAGCAGTTCTTGACGGCGCTCAGCAGCATGATCGCGTGCCTCTGCTAGCAACTGTTCACGTTCCTCATCAATGGCGCTGAGCTTCTCTTGATAACGCTGCGATTCCTCTTCGGCTTCCTGTTGCTTTTCCTCGGCCTGCCGCAGTCGCGAAGCGATTTTCTCCTCGCGCTCGTTCATCGCGTTGATGACTGGCTTGTAGAGGAAAATGCGCAGCAAGACCAACAGAATGATGAAATTGATGATCTGTGCGCCAAAGGTGAAAAGATCAATGTCCACTATTTACCCTCCTGCCTGCGACAGCATCTGATTCCAGAAGGGATTGAAAAACAGGATAATCATCGCGACGACGAAGCAGTAAATCGCTGTCGATTCGACCAGTGCCAGCCCCACGAACAGCGTACGGCTGATGGTATTGGACTCATCCGGTTGTTGTGCAATAGAACTGAGTGCCTGGGCTAATGCACGTCCTTCCGCGAGTGCGGGGCCAATTGTGCCGAGGGCAATCGTTAGCCCTGCCATGATGATGGATACCATGCCCATGATTGTCATATCACTCATTGTTTCTGTTGCTCCTCTGGCTCTGAATCACCGTTAGAAGCTCCTGATTGGCTGGTGCCAGAGCCAATGTACACCAGTGCCAGGATGGCGAAGATATACGCCTGGATTTGCCCGATGATGAGCGCGAAAGCCTGCAAGACTGTCGGCAAGATCAAGGGCACGATCGAGAGGATGATGGCTACCAGGATACGCCCACTCATGATGTTGCCGAACAGGCGAATCGCCAGCGCCAACGTCCGCGACAATTCCGAGATGATGTTGAAGGGGAGCATGATGAAAGTCGGTTCGATGTAGTTCTTCAGGTAGCCACCAACACCGCGCTCCTGGATGCCGAAAATGGGTACGGCGAAGAAGACGCAGACCGCCAGCGCCGCCGTCGTCGAAAGCGAGCCGGTGGGTTCTTCAAAACGTGGGATCACCCCCAGCAGATTCGAGACGGAGATGAACAGGAACAACGTGGCGATGAAAGCCAGATAGCGTCGTGGGTTCTGGTTGGTGATGTCGCGAATTTGCCCCTGGATGAACGAGATGACCGTCTCCAGGCCATTTTGCCAGCGAGACATCTCGGTCCCAGTCGAGAGGTTGCGTGTGATGAGCCACGATCCGATCACCAGGACAGCCATGACAATCCAGGTGAAGACCAGAGTCGCGTTGATGGTGATGAACCCTGACTGCCAGTAGACAATCGAGTCAGGACTGAGCTGCATCAGGAATTTGCCTCCCCAGACAAGCGCTCATCTCGAAACGTGAATAGATTGACCAGCGTCACACGGGCGATGAAAAAGCCCACCAGCGCCAGCAGCAACCGCTGCCAACTGCCCGCTGCCAGCAAATAAAAGCCGAGTAATGCACCACCAGTGCGCAGCAAAAAGCTACCCAGGAAGAACATCGTGGGCTTCTGCACCTGCGAAAGCCGATCCACCGTCCAACGCAGGCTGCCGAAAAACGCCAGACCAATCGCGAATCCACCGAGCAACCCCGGCAGAACCACCAGCCAGTCAATCGTGTTCATGTTCGTAATGCTCCCTTTCTTCCTGTACACGTTGTTGTTCTTTGTTCACCCAGTACCAGGCGTTCAGGCAGCCCAGAACGACACCGCCGAAGAGCAGCGTCAGTGTCCAGGAAAATGCCGTCGGCAGGTTGGCATCCAGCCAGGTGCCAAGCAACACGCCCAGGACAGTCGGAATGGCAACCGACCAGCCGACCATACCAAATGTCCCCAGGCCGAACCAGATGCTGCCGCCTTCGCGTCGTCGTCGCTGCCTGCGGCGTGATTTGCCTTCGATCGTCTCGACAAATTCATCGGGTGAACGATCATTCTGTGGGGCGCTCATGGCGATTCATCCCCCAGTGCGGCAAGCTGCCGCGCCAATGCGGTTTCAAGCGATGCGATCACGGAGCGGGCTTTGCGCTCCTGGTCATCCAGGCGTGCATACTGCTCACGGACGGTCTGCCAGAGCGTATCCAGGTCTTCGCCGGCAACGGCATTTCGCGCGGAGACGTTCACGCGGAATCCGCGCTTGACCAACACCCCTTCCGCCATCGCCAGAAAGACCTCCTGCCCGTCCTCGCGTTCGTAGGAGAATAGACCTGGAACGAGAGTCGTTGCGAAATCAATGTGGCGCGGGAGGAGTGTGAAACTGCCATCGCTCGCCTCAGCCGTGACCTTCAGCACGGTCTCGTCCAGCAGCACTTCGGTCGGCAGCAGTACCTTAAGCTGAATCATCACGCTGCTCCTCCACCTCATCGATGCTGCCGATCATATAGAGCGCACGCTCTGACCTGTCATTGAAGTCGCCATTGAGGATGCGTTCGCAGCCATCGAGCGCATCTTCCGTATCGACGATACGCCCTTCCAGCCCGGTGAACTCCTCCGTGACGTTGAACGGCTGGGTGAAGAAGCGTTCCAGCAGGCGCGCCTGTTTCACAGTTCGCTGGTCATCGCGCGAAAGCTCTTCCATCCCCAGCATCGCAATGATGTCTTTCAGATCTTCGTAATTGGAGAGGGTCTGCCGGACAGCCCGTGCAATCTGGTAATGGCGTTCCCCGACGATATGCGGTGCGAGCATCTTCGATTCTGAGCGCAGCAGATTGACCGCCGGGTAGAAGCCCTGGCTGGCACGCTCGCGCGAGAGCATGATGGAAGCCGAAAGATGATTGAAGGTATGTACCACTGCCGGATCAGTGAAATCGTCAGCAGGTACATATACGGCCTGTACCGAGGTAATAGCCCCGGAAGACGTACTGCTGATGCGATCTTCCAGCCGTGCCAGTTCCGTACCCAGAGTCGGTTGGTAGCCCAACCGCGACGGAAGACGCCCCATCAGGCCGGACACTTCCGAGCCAGACTGGATGAAACGGAAGATGTTATCGATCAGCAGCAGCACATCCTGGCGAGACCGGTCGCGGAAAAACTCCGCCATCGTCAGCGCCGTATGTCCCACGCGGAAACGCGCGCCGGGTGGCTCGTTCATCTGCCCGAACACCAGCAAGGTATTTTCCAGCACCCGGGCTTCCTTCATATCACGGTACAGTTCTTCCGCTTCGCGCACACGTTCGCCGATGCCACAGAAGACGCTGACCCCTTCGTGTTTGCCGACCATGTTGTTGATCATTTCCGTGATGAGCACGGTCTTGCCGACCCCTGCCCCGCCGAAGAGACCTGCTTTGCCACCACGTTCCAGCGGAGCCAGCACATCAATCGCCTTGATGCCCGTCTCGAACACTTCGGAGCGGGTTGTCTGCTGGGTAATCGACTGCGGCGGTTGATGAATACTGCGCGTCTCAGCGGGCAGCGGTTCGTCCAGGCGATCCAGTGTCTCTCCAAACACATTGAAGACGCGCCCCAGGACTTCACGCCCGACGGGAGTCTGAATTGGTGCCTGAGTGTTAACGACATGGTCGCCACGCGCCAGGCCGCGCGTGGATGTGAGCGCGATACTGCGCACCGTTTGCGCATTTACGTGCGAAACCACTTCCAGCACCACCTGTTGCTCATCCCCCACGAGCAAGCGGGTATACACAGGCGGAATGCCTTCTTCAAAACGCACCGTGACAACACTGCCCCGGATTGTGGCGATTGCGCCATGAGATTGCGTTTCCATGCTCGTACCTTTCACGAAGCATCCAGATGCTGGATAGACGCAGCCATTCGCTGTGTCGCAATCACGAAGCCATTGACCGTATGCAGCGGCTCATGCACCGAGATGCAAAATTCTGAGCTACCATATCCGTTATCCTGGTAGCCAGTTGTGGCAAGTCCCTGCAAGGTTCCTGTCGTCGGGTCGATGAAAATATCGATCACCTCGCCCAGATGCTGACCGGAGCGGGTGATAACCAGCAAGCCGACCAGCGAATTCTGGCTCTCGAGGATTTGCTTCACCTGCATCACCGCGCCAATATCGATCACCGGGACATCACAGGCCACCGTCACCGTATCCGGCGTGAGTGCGCGAACACTTTGCCAGAGCAGAATTCGTGCACCACCGCGCCAGCCCCCAGGGGAGACCAGGAAGCCCAGCAGTCTGTTGGATCGTGTATCCAGAATCCAGCTCACGACCCGTTCTGTGCTGGTTCCATCGGGTAGTTGAATTGAGCTACCGATAATTTGGCTTCCGCGGAGCATTGGCAATTGTCCATTGGGTTTGTACGAATTCAGACACGCATCAGCCCCGAGCAGCTGTCGCCCCATCGGCACCGTTCGGGGGGGGAAATTGAATTAAGCAACTGTCTTAGTGTAAGCATAGGAGGAAATCCTCCCTGTTTCATCGCACCTGTCGGGAGTCCTGGTATAGGTCAGTTAGCTCACCCCGATATGGGTCACTCGACCAGGTTATGCTTCATGGCGATGGCAACAGCTTCCGCGCGGTTGTTGGCACCCAGCTTGCTGAGGACGCTGCTGACGTGGTGTTTGACGGTGGAGCGGCTGATGACGAGTTCTTCGGCGATTTCACCGTTGTTGTAACCGCGAATCAGCAGTTTGAGGACATCTTCTTCACGGTCGGTCAGGTCGAAGCCCGGTTTTTGCGGTTGTGTAGCGGCTTTGATCAATTCCTGCGTGGCCTCTGGCGAAAGCGTCGCCTGACCCTCGAATGCGTCGCGGATGGCCTGCGCCAATTCTTTCGTGCTGACGTTTTTCTTCATGTAGCTAATCGCGCCAGCGTTCAACGCCTCTTCGACCATGCCATTGGTGTCATAGCTCGTCAGTGCAATGATTTTCACCCGGGGATACCGAGCCAGGATCTCACGAGTAGCGACGATACCGTTCTTCCCTGGCATGACCAGATCCATCAGAATGACATCGGGTTGTTCCCGCTCACAGAGCAGAATCGCAGCATCTCCGGTCTTCGCTTCGCCAGCCCGCTCGAGATCATCGTGGGTATCTAACATCAGTCGGAGGCCATCGCGCACCATATCGTGATCATCGACAATCATCACACGAATTGTCCGCTGCATTGCCATAATTGAGTTCTCCTCATCTCGGCCAGTGAATGATGATCCGGGTTCCTTCACCGTCTGAACTTTCAATAGAAAGCTCACCCCCGGTTTCCTGCGCTCGCTCCCGGATGCTCTTCAAGCCCAGACTCATTGAAGAGCTTGTATCTGGGTCGAAGCCGTCGCCATCATCGTGCACCTGTAGTGTGAAATGATCTGCTTCTTGCGTCAGACGCACTGCGACAGTGCTCGCATTCGCGTGCTTTGCCACGTTGTTGAGCGCCTCCTGTGTGATGTAGTAGATGGCGGTGTGCAGGCCGGGAGGTACTGACAGATTCGACGTTACATATAGTATAACATCAATTTGTGTTTGCCCCAACACACCTTCGGTAAGCTGCTGGAAGAGGTCTTCGAGGCTCGTCTCCCACAGGCGTTCCGGGTGGAGTTCGAGCAGCAGCGTGCGCATCTTGGCGAGTGCCCCGCGATTCAGCGTGCGAATTTGTTCCAGGCGTGGCAAAACGTCGTCCGGCTGCGTTTCCCAGAGCTTGGGCAGCGCCTCTGCGATCAAATTGGCGGAGAAAAGAGTCTGGCTGACGGCATCATGCAGGTTACGGGCGAGCCGCTGGCGTTCTTCCAGCATGGCGAGCTTCTGCCCGCGTTCGTGCAGGCGCGTATTGTGAATGGCAATTGCTGCCTGTTCTGCGAACAGTTCCAGACGTCGCGCCTCGCGCTCGCCGAATAAACCCGGCTGGATGCTATCAACGTTCAGGAAGCCGATGATTTCTTCGCGCAGCTTGATGGGGATACCAATGTGCGAATTGAGCCAGGGCGTTCGTGTGCGCATATCGCTGTGTGTCCGCAGGTATTCTCGCACGTCGGAAATCACCAGAGATGTCCGTGTTTGCAGCATCTCCCGCAAATCATCATATGCTTCGACCTCGAGTTCACCGTCTTTCAGCGGCTGGATGCGCGTTTTCCCGGAGTAATCGTCACGATCGACAAGCTGCGCTTTGCCATCCTGGATGATGATGATGTTGGCTGCATCGTTCGGCACAACCTCGCCGATATTTTCCAGAATACGGGAGAAGACTTCTGCCGGATCGAGGGAGCTTGTCATCGCCCGCAGCGTATCCAACTGGACTTCTGCCAGCAGCCGCTGCTCGTGCTGCATTGCATTGACCAGCTTCTGCTGCGTGATGTCCGTACAGATGCTGATTAATCCGATCGGCTCTCCGCCATCCCCCTTGATCGTATCCGCATTGAACAGAATCGCGATCACCTCACCGCCGCTGGTCTTCAGGTCGACTTCGCCGCGCCAGGAACCATCACGGCGGATCGCCTGGAACACTTCCTGTCCAACTTGTGGATCCCGGAAGAGGGTATTGGGAATCCCGACCACGTTGAGTTCACTGATGGCGAATCCAAACGTCTTGCTGAACGCGGGGTTCACATAAACGACCATGCCATCCGCATCTGCCACAATGACGGCATCGCTTGTGCTTTCCAGCGCTTTATTCGTAAATGCGAGCTTCTGGTAGATGCGCCGCTGTTTTTCGGAGCGATCCCTCATACGAACGATGCTTCGCAGGCGAATCTGCAACTCGTAAGGTTCGAGCGGAAAGCTGATGAGGTCATATTCATGATCCTGACTGCTTTGCGGAGGGGGATGATTGACCACATGCTGGTCAACCACAAGTACCCAGTATATCGAATGATTCGGATGGTTCACAGCCCAGCGCAGGGCTTTCTCCCAATTGAGATGATCGAAGAGGCCAATTGTGGGTGAATCGCTCTCCTGTGCATCCAGCAGTGTGACGAAGCGGTATGCTGATGGGCTGTGGCGGCGGATGAACTGCTCTTGTGCAGCGTTTTGGAGTGCGAGTAGGATGTCCGTCATCGTGCGTTTGTGTTGTGGTGTTGGATCGAATCATGCTCTGGTCTGCATGTCAGTGCAATCCATATTACCAACAAAAATGAAATCCAGCAGTAGCCATCTGGCCTATTTGTAACAGCAACCGACCCGCTGCGGCTGGCGATGTAGAGGCGATGTAGATAGAAAAAGGCAGTTCAGGCGCATCCCTGAACCACCTCATCTATGGATTTCGGGGGCTACTCGCGAATCGGGATCTGGGCCAGATCCGCCCCGGCTTCGATTCGTGCATATTGGGCGGAAACCCAGCCAACAATGCCGTTGTAGTCAATCTGCCACCAGGTCGCGTTCGCATTGCGTCCGATAACCTGGGCGGTATCGTCCTCCGGCAGGTTGCCGATGTCGCGGAATTGCGTACCTGGCCCCGTGCGGATATTCACCGGGAAGGGAGTCGCTGTGACGATATAGCCTGTGCCAACCGTTGGTTGCGTCGCATCTTCCACAGGCAACGCAGACAGATTCGGAAGCGAGATATAGGTCGCATTCACCCAACCGACCACCCCGTTCGCATTGACCTGCACCCAGGAACGATCACTTGTACGCGCCAGAGCGGGCACAACTTCGTTGTTGCTGATCTGCGTGAGGATGTTGCCCGTAATCGGATTGGGCGCATCGCGAACATTCAGAAGCCCGGTTGTGACAGTCGCCAGATAAGCAGATTGCGGCGCGTCCAGGCGATCAAAACTGAACTCCAGGAAGGCCAGCCCGGCTGATTCGTAGAATTCGACGGTAACGCCGTGGTTTCCGCTGAAGAGATTGCGCGTGGCGGTGTAAGTTTCGCCTGTCGCGATGTGCCATTCGTCAATCACCAGTGCACCGTCAAGGTATACACGCAGGCCATCATCTGCCCTCGCCCGGATGCGGTAGTCACCACCAGCCAGATTGAGGGTTGTTGTCCAGCGCGCAGACCACTGATTGGCGGGCAGTGCGGGCAGCGGGGCATCGAGTCCCCAGTTTCCACCGGGTTGCATCTCGCCGCGTGTGACGATGGGCGCACCATTCAAGTTGGGATTTGCGTAATAGTTCGCCGTCCAGGCACCATCGGGCGTAGGGTTCACCGGAGCGCCAAAATCCGGGCCATCTCCCGCGAACGCCACATTCTCGTAATCCACATAGGCGAAGGCCTGCGCCACCAATTCGCGGTATATGATCTCAATGCTATGTACCCCCGCGCTGAGGGTGACATCTCTAGTGATCAACTCGTCCACCTCATTGGTCGCGAAGGTATCGATGATGGTGTTGTTGCCATCCAGCGTTATGCGGATGTTGTCATCTGCCAGCGCCCAGAAGCGATAGGTTCCACCCGCAAAATAGGCTGCTGTCGTCCAACGGATTGAAAATTCGTTGTCCGAAAGCCCATTACCGGGTGATCCGAAACCCCAGTCAAAGGCGATGCTTGAGTCAGTCCGGGTGAAAACCACGGGCGGGGTACGCTCGGAATTATTGTAGTATTCGCCTGTCCAAACAGGTTCAGGTGCCTGCGCAGCCGTATTCACACTGATAATCGGCAGCAGGGCAACCAGCGCAATGAGTGCCGTTAGCAGGGTTCGCCTATGCATGAAAACTCCCTCTGTTTCGCTTGAAGTTGTATCAACCATTGAAACGGAAGCAGCCCGTTGGCGAAACGACGAGCAGCCGTATTCTACACCCGTTCGATTGGCGCAAATGTCTCTTGCCCACATGGGCTATACCGTCAGCTCTCCTGCACAGACCCATGATGCCCTCATCAAAACTGACGGGCTTCCTATGCACAGCTTCACGGCATATTTGTGCGCCTTTGATTGGATACATTTGAAACCATCGCAAAACACTAAAGGAAGTGGCATGTCTCAAGTGACATTGAATAGAAAACCGCAGATCGGCCTTTCACCGGAAGCAATGCAGGGTGCAGTTGATATCCTCAGTAATATGCTGGCGGACGAGTACTTGCTGCGAACCAAGCTGCGCAAATACCACTGGAATGTGACCGGGCCGCAATTCCACGCCCTGCACGAATTCTTCGAAGAGCAATATGAAGAATTGGCGGAATTGATTGACTCGGTTGCAGAGCGCCTGCGCTCGTATGGCGAATTCGCGCCCGGAACGATGAACGAGTTCCTCGATCAGGCACGCTTGAGCGAGCAACCGGGAGAAGTGCCAGACGCCGCTCAGATGGTCATCAACATCGTGGAAGATCACGAAGCGATGGTGCGTCATCTGCGCGAAGACAGCGATCGCGCGGAAGGAGAGTTGAATGATGTCGGCCTGCAAGATTTCCTGATCGCGAATCTTCAGGAACATCAGCGCATGGCCTGGATGCTGCATTCGTTCCTGGCTTCGTCTGGCATCTGAGCAACGGCGACAATCGGTAATGCTCTTTTGAGCACTCTCAGGAGGTATCGCATCCCGAAGGAGGCGGTGCCTCTTTTTGTTTGTTCTCTACAATCCGTTCGCGACAATCGAACCAATCGAAAGGAGCAATCTTGTTCTGGGAAAACTGGCAGTCACTGGTCAATGTGGCCATCACGGGAATATTCACCTACGTCGCCCTCATCGCATTTCTGCGTGTTTCAGGCAAGCGAACGCTATCAAAGATGAACATGTTCGACTTTGTGGTGACGATTGCACTCGGTTCCATTTTCGCGACGATCATCGTCTCCACCGAGGTGACATTTGGGAGGGGTATTGTCGCATTGTTGACTCTGATTCTATCGCAGTACGTTCTCACCAGCCTTTCGACACGCTTCAACTGGTTTCAGGATCTGGTGAAGGGGGAGCCTACCCTGCTCTACTATAATGGGCGCTTCCTATTGAATGTGATGCATGCGGAAAGAGTTACCCGGGAGGAAGTGTTCCAGGCGATGCGTAAGGGCGGGTTGCTATCTCTGGAGCAGGTATCTGCCGTCGTGCTAGAGACAGATGGTAGTTTCACAGCGATCCCCGCGACCAATCAACCGATGGACACAAGATCGCTCACGGCTTCTTCTTTGCAGAATCTGCCGCTGGATGGGGTGGATGACACAGTGGAGAAAGGCCATGGGGAATCAACATAGCCTTTCTCCCACCCAGCCCGGTCAATGACTACGGGCTGGATGGGAGCAGGACGTTCTGAAACGTCAGCCGAAGAGGATCTTGCGGTAATTCCGGCGTGGACGTTCCCGTAGATTGATCTTCAGCGAGCGCAGGATGATGAACTGCACGACAATCCCGATGATCGCCAGGATCACAACCCATTCCGTCGTCAAGCCGAGGCCCAGGACAATCATCTGTGCGCCAAGAAGGGCGGACAGGATGATGATGAGTTGTGCCGAAAGCGCCAACAGTTGCACATGAGCTGACGCTCACCATCTGGAAT
>CAZJWX010000017.1:0-61095 GCA_964549915.1 uncultured Anaerolineaceae bacterium
TTGCCATTCTAACATTTTACTTCATGCGGGTTCCTTTTGCTTTGTCCATAAGTCCGCACCTTCGATGTCAATCTTGATGAGGTCTACCCGGGCGAGTGGCTGGTCTTCGGAGAACACATATGAATCCAGGGTAATTGCTTCAATGGAGTGCGCCTCTAGCTCCCACCCCTCCGCCTTGAATAGCGAGAAGGTGCCACTGTTATTGCTGTTCTTGGTAAACAGATCCAGCGTGGTACTGGTGTGCCATAATGCCTTGTGATTGAGCCGGACGTTCGGCAAATCATTTGCATCAACATTGCGTTGTAGCAGCCGGAAATTGTCCTTGGATGCCTCAAAGCTGTGGACAGAACCTTGTGGGGCAAGATAGGCAGCGAGAAGCGTAATCATGCCAATGTGCGCCCCCACATCAATGATGACATCTGTATTCCTGACATGCTGTTTCAAGAACGGAATCAGCCCCCGATCACCTGGGGTGAAGTCATAAAAGTAAATTGTTGACCCTACGAAATCAGATAGATCGACCCACATTCTCAAGTGATCCTGGTAGGTGGTTAGGTGTAACTCTCCGCTCTGACTAAACGCCTTGAGCGCTCTACGGATGTAATTTGCGAGTTGAAAACCGACAGGATGATTGACCAGGCTCCGTGTAACTCGTTGACCCATGCGGTAGATCATCTAAGCTCCTTATGCTGGGATGCTGTCCCCCTTTTTGCCGCAATTGTGTCCGTGACCCTGCATCGACTGATGAGTTGTCTGATGGCATTGGCAATCGAAGCGACTGAGCGTGAATCGACGAGCAAGGCGGCATCCCCCGCAACTTCACCGCAGGCAGTATCGTGCGCGGTAATCACCGGACATCCACTCGCCATCGCTTCCAGAATAATCAGGAAGTTGGTGGGTTTGTGCATGTTCACTACCGTCTGGTTCCGAAGACTGTGGGCACAATACGCACATTTTTCCAGACAAAGAGGCTGAGCACAATGTTCAAGAGAATCATCGTCAGGGCGGTAGCCAGGGCCGCACCATTCACACCATAGGTCGGTATCAGCGCGAAATTGGCAATGATATTGAAGATCGTGCTGATAACCAGTGCGATGGCGCTCAGGCGTGCGTGACTGGTCATTTGCAGCAGCACCATCGTCGAACCGGTGAAGGCATTCACCAACTGACCGAAGATCATGACCTGCAAGGCAGTATTGCCGGCTGTGAACTCACGTCCGAAGATGCCCAGAAGGAATTCGCCGAAGAGCAGCATAATGCCTGCGAAGAGCAACGACATGAAGAACACAATTCTTGTGCTGCGCGTCACCAGCCGCTGCAACTCTTCGATTTTGCCAATGCGGTAGAGCGCGGCGAAGCGTGGGGCCAGCACGGTATTGCTGGTCGAAAGCACCAGCACCAGCAACCGCGCGAACTGCATGGCGGTCGTGTAGATGCCGACGGCTTCCGTACTCGCCAGCGAACCCAGCATGAGCATATCCAGACGATCGTTGATGATATTCATGGCCGTCATCGCCATCAAGGGCGCGGCACTGAGCAGCCAGAGCCTGACCTGGTAGTGCGGGGGCGCTTCATAGACTTGTGGCGGCACGGCACGACGCAACAAATAATCGCCATAGAGCAGGGCGATGAAATTGGAGACGACGAACAAGCCCACCGCGACCTCAGCGGAGAAAGCTTCGGGCAACCAGAGCCAGGCAATCACCAGCATGATGATGAAGAGGATGGGCTGCACGACGTATTCTGGGAAATGGCTGCGGATCACTTCGCGCAGCCCCTGCATGGCTCCCTGGCGCACCCGCACCAGCGTGCGAATCGGAATCTGTAGGGTGGCGATCAGCGTGGCAGTCACGGCAGTCGCCGGGATGACATCGATTCCCAGGCGTACCATGCCCAGGATGGCTGCCACCGCACCGATCATGAGGAGGATCGAGAGCAGCATCGGAACCCGCGTGGCGAAGCGCAGCAGGCCGTGCAGCGCAGCCCAATTCTGTTCCACGAGGCCACCAGGAATTTCGCGCACCACCAGCCGATGCACACCGAAGAGAGTGAAAATCAGCAAGATGTCAATCCAGGCCAGGGCGTAATTGTATTCCCCCAGGCCAGCCGCGCCCAACGTCCGCGCCAGCAGGAAACGCACGACGAAGGCGCTGCCCAGGAAGAACACACGCAGGGCGAACGTCCCGCCGAAATCCATCGCGGTGGGATTCAGCCGTTCCCGGATTCCCGGCGGCAGAGATTGCAACCTGCGTTGTAGCCAATTCCCCATCGTTTGCCGCTCACTCAACACGAAAAACCGCGCCAGTGTAGGCCGATCAGCGGCAAAAAGCAACGGGAGCGGCTTCGCCTGTGCAGGACAAGCTACATCCGCGAAGCCGCCTCGGTGAGCTGCTGCAAGTAGGCGGCGGCTTCCGGGCTGTCTTCGGCGGGTGCCCAGGGTGCGAACTGCTTGTGCGTCGCCGGATCATACGGCCCCTGGATGATCTCCAGCGCGGCGCAGGGTTCCAGCGGAATCAGCGAGTGATAGGTGCGTGGCGGCACATCCACCACCAGCGTCTCCCCGCCAGCATCCAGCACGACGACATTTTCAATCCCCCCGTCGTCGCGGAAGTGCAGCACTGCCAGCCTGCCGCGCAGGATGCTGAACAGTTCTACTTTATCAGGGTTTTCGTGTTTGTGGGGCTGAATGTAGGTTCCCGGCAGCATGACGTTGACCATGCGCTGCACGGGTTCCTCATGTTCGTGCAGGCGCAGGATGGTTCGCTTGCGCGCTGAGTTTTGCGCGAGCTGCATCAACTGCGCGAGGTTGGTTTCGGTGATGGTACGAAGCATCAGTATTCCTGACCGTGTGCGGACTCAGGCGGCGAAGATCATGCGCAGGGCGGCGAAGGCTCCGGCAGACATCACGGCGAGTCCCAGCAGCACCAGGCGGGCAGCACGCGCCTTCAACGGCAGTCCTTTCAGGCTGTAGTCCATTGCCAGCAAGCCCAGGAAGGCCGCGAAAACGACAATCGGCCAGAAGAAAGTCAGCATGAAGCCCGCGATGGACTGGTACAATTCTTCCAGAATGGGCAGACGCAGCGTCGCCAGCGTTGTATAGACCAGTGCCAACACGAGAAAACCACGCGCAGCATGGAGCGGTATGCGGGTTTCCGGCGTACGTTTTTGTTTGATCATAATGGCCCCTCACTCCTCAAGAATAATCTCTTCGTTGTCGAATGTGATTGCCAGTTTTTCGTCGCGGTAGACAAAACGGCTCGTCTCATATTGCCCCAGGCACGGGCTGCGATCCCGATGCTGGACAGCGCGACAGATCACTCCCAGTGTATCACAGCGCACGACGATCACATCGCACCCAATGCCACCAATGCCGTCGTACTGGTAAAAGAGGTGGTAGCGATGCTCGGCGGATGTGGCGCTCTGCAAATGCCGGGCAAGCTGCGTCGTCGATGCCAACGGCGCGACCACCGTCAGCAGGCAGCCCGCACTCAGCAGCAGCAGGGCAGCAGGCCAGCGCACCCACCCCAACGGCAGCCAGACGTTGCGCAGGAACAACCACAGGCTGAAGAGCGCGATCAACAGCAGCATCCAGGGCGCACGCGGCGTCTGCTCCACATGCGACCAGTAGACGAACGGATCACCCGCCAGAATCTGCGGCAGCGTATAGCGAAAGACGAACACATCCAGGATCGCCAGCGCCAGCACCAGCAGCGCGATTGCATCCCAGGCCCACTTCAATTTCTTGCGCATATCGCCAGCATAGCACATTTCGAAGAGCGCGAATCTGACGATCCTGTAAAACTTGATGGTCAGCCGATGAGGTCTCTCACTTGCGCTTTTTCACAGGGAGCGAGCGAACGTAGTCCAGACTTTTGCGCAGCCAGGGGATCAACCGCTGCGGGTTATCCAGGAAGTCTGCTGGAATGAAGGGATAATGTGCGGCTTCTCCTTCGCGTGCTCCGGGGAGTTGCAGCAAGGCGGCTTCATCTTCTTCGTTGAGCTTGAGGCCAAGTTTGCCTTCCCCGCGCCACCCTGCGAAGATGCGATCATCGGCGTAGTACCCCGCCCCACCAAACATCCGCTTCCAGCGAAAATCAATCGAAGGATCAATCTCACGCAGGGCATCTTCTAGAACAGAGGCAATTTCTTCAGGACTGTTTACGCTCATCAGCAGACACCTCAGATAAAGGAACCAATGTTCTAAATCATAGCAGGTATGCGCTTTAACGCAAATACAAACAACAAAGGTGCAAAATCACTCAGCACCCAGAACTTGCAACTCACCCACGCTCGTAGGTCGGGCGCAGATAGATGTCGATCAGGTACTCCGGGTAGCCGATGCGCCGCAGGTAGGCTTCGCACTGTTCGATGGTTGCGCCGTTATCGCGCCAGAATGGTACCCGCTTGATGAGGGTCTCCACTTTTTCGCGCGGGGTGATGATCCAGGTATCTTTGGGGACGAAGCCATAGTGAATCACGGGCATCTCGTCCATGACTCCGGTGCTCTTCAGATAGGGGGCGATCAGCAGGATTTTGCGCGCACCTTTTGCCTGCGTCAGATATTCCGCGACGAAACGCGCCGTCCCACCCAGATCCACCAGGTCTTCGACCACGCCGACGTACTTGCCCTCAACATCGATCGAGAGCGGATGATTGATGTACGGTTCTTCCAGCGGTTGCCCCGGCCCCGCGTAGAATTTCACACCCAGCGTGCCGAAGTTGATCGGCGGGATATTCTTGTTCAGCGTCCAGGCCAGGTGATCGTGCAGCAGCACCCCCGGCAACAGCGCCCCCATCGTAATCATGACGGCGTGCGTGATTTGCTCTCGCGTGCTGATGTTGTCGATCTGGTAGCGATAGACCTGCCGGGCGATTTGCGTGATGATATAGGCTTCTACGTGGTCAGGAATGTAGAGGAAACGAAGCGGGTCGTGTTCTATGGGCACGCCTTCTGGTTGACGCCAGAAGGCGGCGTCGATGGTGCCTGCAAATTCTTTGACGTGACGGGTGTAGTCGCTCATCGCCCCTTCCCTGCTTCCTCGCTGAATCCCTCTCTATTGTACATGGCTGGCGGATCACTGCACCCCGCAAGCAGCCGCACACACCTCGGTTATTAGACACTTTGTATAGTTTCACCCCCCAATTTTTAGGGGCTACTCGGCATCTCGCTTGACGTTGTGCCCCCTCACGCAGTACTATTTGACCAAATTTGCAAAAATGGTCATAGGGTCAAAGGAAAGGACAGTATGGGGACGGCGAGATCGGAAAACGAGGAGCGGGAACAGCGCATCCTGGATGCGGCGCTCGACCTGATCGTGCATTACGGCTACGACAAGACAACCGTCAGCGACATTGCACAAGCAGCCGGCGTGAGCAAAGGCGCGATCTACCTGCATTTCACCAGCAAGGATGAGTTGTTCGAGGCGCTGCTGCTGCGCGAAATCCAATCGTATAGTGCGCACTGGTTCGACCTCATCGAACGCGATCCGTTGGGGGGCACGATGGCGGGGATTTACAAGAACGTCCTCTACGCCATGCACGCCAGCCCCTTCATTATGGCGCTCTTCAAGCAGGATCGCCGCATTCTGGGGAGCTACCTGCGCAAGCCGAACAACCTCTATTCCAGCGGGAGTTACGGCCTGCGTGCGCAGTTCATCAAAGTCATGCAGGAAGCCGGTGCCGTGCGTCCGGACGTTGACCCGAAGGTGATCGGTCATGTGATGAATATGCTGGCCTACGGGCTGGTGAGCATGGACGAGATCATGGATGAAGACGAGATTCCGCCGCTGGACGATGTGATTGAGGGCATCGCTGACCTGATGGGTCGCGCCTTGCAGCCGGAAGACACCCCGGAAGAGGTGACCAGTGAGGCGGGAAAAGCCGCGCTGCGCCAGATACGGACGGCAGCAGAGCAGGCCATTGAAGACTACCAGACGAAAAAGGAGGATACGCAATGATCCACGTCAAGAACCTGACGTACACCTACCCCGGCGCGAGCAAAGAGACGCTGCACGGGCTGAACTTCAAAATTGCGCAAGGCGAAATCTTCGGCTTCCTGGGACCGTCGGGCGCGGGGAAATCGACCACGCAGAAGATCCTGATCGGCCTGCTGAAGGAATACGGCGGCGACATCGACATCATGGGACGCGAACTGCGCCAATGGGGGCAGGAATTCTACGAAGAAATCGGCGTCAGCTTCGAACTGCCGAATCACTACCTGAAGCTATCCGCGCTGGAGAACCTGAACTACTTCCGCTCGCTCTACAGCGGCGAAACCCACGACCCGCTGCACGTGCTGGAATGGGTTGACCTGCAAGATGACGCCGACAAGCGCGTCTCGGACTTCAGCAAAGGCATGAAGATTCGGCTGAATGTGGCACGCAGCCTGCTCCACAAACCCAAACTGCTCTTCCTGGACGAGCCGACCAGCGGCCTCGACCCGGTCAATGCCCGCCGCATCAAAGACCTGGTGCTGGAACAGCGGGCGCAGGGGACGACGGTCTTCGTGACGACGCACAACATGACCGTCGCGGACGAATTATGTGACCGCGTGGCCTTCATCACCGAGGGCAACATTCGTGCGATGGATGCCCCGACCGCGCTGAAGAAGCAGTACGGCAAGCGTCAGGTGCAGGTGGAATACCTGAACGGCACGAACGAAACGACGGTGAATGAGTTCCCGCTGGATGGCATCGGCGAGAATGCCGCTTTCCTGGATCTGCTGCGCAGTGCCCACCGCATCGAGACGATTCACACGCAAGAGACGACCCTGGAGAACATCTTCATCCAGGTCACGGGACAGGAGCTAGAAGCATGACGAGGCTGATCGCAACCCTTCGCAATGATGTGACCGTGCAGGTGCGCAACAACCTGTACACCATCGGGGTCGGGGTCGCGCTGTTGATTGGCATCGCGCTCTCGCAGTTGATGAGCGCCGAAGACCTCAACCCCAGTATTCCGGTGCTGATGCTGCTGGTCGTCGGTGGATCGACCCTGCTCTATATCGCGGGCATGATCATCTTCGAGAAAGACGAAGGCACGCTCAACGCGCAGGTGGTCTCGCCCCTGCGCACCAACGAGTACCTCGTTTCCAAGACCGCTTCGCTGACCTTCCTGGCAACCCTGGAAGGCAGCATCATGATCGCGATTCCGGTGTTCTGGCTCAGCCGCACGCAGGAGGTCGCGGCCTTCAATCCGCTGATTCTGCTGGTCGGGATTCTGGCGATTGGCGTGATTTACACGCTGCTGGGGCTGATCTTGATCGTGCGCTACGACAGCATCACCGATTTCCTGGTTCCGGTGCTGGTGATTGCCATCGTCTTGCAGTTGCCCTTCCTGCACTTCATGGGCTTGCTCAACGCCCCGGCGATGCTGGTGATCCCGACCAGCGCCCCCACCATGTTGATGATCGGCGCGTGGGGCGGCCTGGAAACCTGGGAATGGGTTTACGCCATCGTCTACACCAGCGCCTTGATCATCGGGTTGGCGATCTGGTCGTACCGCGCTTTCCAGACGCATATCATCGCGAAACTATCGTGACTGCGCGGCGACACAGAAGCATCATCCTGCAAGAACGACCGAACGAAATGGAGCAACAAGCATGCAATTGACAACCGCTATTCGTAACCTGACGCGCAATGACGCCAAACTCATCGGGCGCGATAGTTTCCTGCTGGCGATGCTGGCCTACGCCATCGGACTCGCCATCGTGCTGCGGTTGGCAGTGCCCTGGCTCAACGACAACCTGGAGATCCCCTTCGATCTGGTCGCACTCTATCCGATGCTGGTGGCCTTCCTGGGGGTCTTCCTGGGGTCGATGTTCGCCGGATTGATCATCGGCTTCGTCCTGCTGGACGAGAAAGACGACCACACGCTGAAGGCTATGCTGGTCACGCCGCTGCCGATCACCATGTACATCGTCTACCGCGTCGGCGTGCCGATGATCCTGGCCTTCTTCATCATCGTGGCGCAAGTCCTCATCATGGATTTGCCGGGGACACTCCCGGCTGCCGGGCCGCTGCTGCTGATCGCGCTGGGTGCGGCGCTGACCGCTCCCATCACATCGTTGTTCTTCGCCACCTTCGCGGAAAACAAGGTGCAGGGCTTCGCGCTGGCCAAATTCACGGGAATCGCCGGAATGCTCATCGCGGGGAGCTGGTTCGTGCCGGAGCCGCTGCAATGGCTCTTCGGCCTCTTCCCGCCCTGGTGGGCCAGCAAAGCCTACTGGCTGGCCCTGGATGGCAGCAATCTATGGATCGTCGCGCTGCTCATCGGCATCGTCCTGCAAGCGGGGTTGATCTGGCTGCTGGTGCGCCGTTTCCGCCAGATTGTCTATACCTGACAGCAAGCCAGGGGAGGGGTTGTGCCTCCCCTGCTCTACGGAGCCATCTGCTCCAGCGGCGAGGCTCATCTCGCGCTCATCTTTCGCAATCCGCTTCTGACGCACTCTTCAGGTGGGACGCATGCAGCGCCCCCCGCGATGTGTTACCGTGAGAATACGCTCCCGCACGAACCACACAGGAGGCAACCTTCCCTGATGCGATTGATTCTACGCACGCTGATCCCTTCGATTCTCGCAGCGCTGGCGTTGATTCTGCTGGCAGCATGTGAGCCAGAACCCGCAGAAGCGCCCACTGCCATGCCGACCGAGGCCGAAGTCGAAGACCGTCAGGCTCCCCTGGGCAACGCGGCTCCCCTGGAAGGATCCGACTTCACGAATGTGACGCTGTGGGTCGATGATGCCGAAACGACCGGCGCATCCGAGGGTGCCGAAGCGGGCAGCCTCGTGCTGACGCTGACGTTGCAGAATCAAGCAGATAGCGAACAGACCCTTGACCTGAGCCGCGAAGACTACGTGCTCCTGACCGCCGATGGCCTGCCGCTGGAAGCCGTCATCGTCTCCGATCAGTTGATCGAACCGGAGTTAGAAGCCGGGGAGAGCGTCACCGGGACGGCAGAATTCAGCACCGTCGATGTCGGCAGCAGCTATACGCTGAGCGTCACGGATTTCGAAGACATCGTGGTGGATGCGTCCGTCGCTCCGGAGCCGCTGGACTAACGAAGCGTTTCTCGGCATTCTGGGCATTCTGGGCATGATGGATCATGCCCCCTCCGAGAAATCGGTTGGGCGTTAGTGGCCCGGTTGCCGGAAGCACGCCCCGTCTGCACACCTGGGAACGCCTGTCCATGTCCGGATGGGTGTTTTTCATTTCGCCCCTCTGTGCTGCGCGAGCGCCACCCTGGTGGTACACTCAGGCCATCAGCGAAGGCAGAAGGGATGATGTGCAATGCGCTATGGCTGGATACTGTGTTTGCTGCTGGCGGCCTGCAATGCGACTGAGCCGTCACCGACGGCGGTCAGCGATTCGATTGCGGCGGGGCGTGCCATCGTCGCCTGGGAGCAGGAAGGCGATCTGTTCGTCTGGCAGTCTGCGCAGGCCGGGGCGCAGCGCGTGCTTTCGGGCGAAGTCGTGCAGCCCTTCCTCTCGCCGGATGGTGCGCGAATTGCCTTCACACGCGGGGCGAACCGCGCACCAGAAACGCTCTGGGTAGTGGATGCCACTGGCGGGGAAGCGCGGCAGCTCGCCCCACCCGAACCCGGGACCCAGATTGGCGATGTCATCTGGCGAGGTCGTGATACGCTGTATTTCAACACGCTGGCGCAAGCCCAACCCGCCTTCATCCCCAACCACGATCTCCATCGCGCCGACATCGCCTCAGGCACAGTCACGCAGGTGCTATCCGCTGGCGAGGGAGGACGCATCCACATCAGCCCGGATGAGCGGCATATTCTGCTGGTGCATCCCGGTCGCTACGGCGAGACCGATGCTCGCATCCGGCGCTACGAACCGGGGAGCAATCAAGCGCCGCGAACCCTGCTCGCCTTCCCCTCGGTGGCGGCGGCCTCGGAATTTGCTTTCTCGCCGGGGATTTTCTGGGAGCCAGACTCGAGCGCGGCACGGGTTGCGATCCCGGATGCTGATGCCGTCTACAGTGAAATCAACGCCACTGGCACGCCCCCGGTGCAGCTCTGGCGCTTGCGGCTGGGTGCGGCGGATTCTGCTGAGAACATCGGCGCAGTGCAGGCCAGCTTCTTCGGCTTGCCGCGCTGGTCGGACGATGCGACGCAGATGCTCTACCTGCAACGCGATGCAGCGGGTGTACGTCTGATCCTCGCAGAGGGCGCTGGCGCGAATCCACAGCCCTACCTGGACGATGCCAGCGACCTAGCAGGCAATGAGATTCGCTGGCTGCCGGATCGTGACACGTTCGTCTATCCGGCAGGTGACGGACTCCGCTATCTCCTGGGCAGGGCTGGAGTAGAACCCGTCTCGCTCAGCGAGGAGCCGCTGCTGCTACCCCACTTCATCAGCCGCCAGCACTATCTGGCCTGGACTGCGTTCGCTGCTGGCAGCGCTGAACTGCGGCTTGTGGAAATCGACGGAACCAGCACTACGATAATCAGTTCGTCTGATGATCTGCCGCAGTACGATGCGGTCTGGCTCGATTCGTGACCTGCCCCTGGTTCTGTCAGACTTTGATTCGCCTGTTGTGCTGTGGCTGGTTACACTTCACCCAAATTGTTAGAAAAGACTTTTTGCGGAGCGAAACAGCATCATGAGCAACCAATTACCCGGCTACAGCGAAGATATGGGGCGTAAACGCCAGTCGGAAATTTACGTCAGCGGCATGAGCGGGATTGCGCCCCCGGTGCCCGTCAGCATCGCCAAGCTGGAAGCCGCCGCACGCGAAGCCATGTCCCGCGAGGGCTACGCTTATATGGCAGGTGGCGCAGGCACGGAAAGCACCATCCAGTCCAACCGCGACGCCTTCAAGCGCTGGCGCATCGTGCCCCGTATGCTGCGCGATGTCTCCGTGCGCGATACTTCGATAGAACTATTCGGGCAGCGCTTGCCGAGTCCCTTCTTGCTCGCGCCCATCGGCGTGCTGGAAATGGCACATCCAGAAGCCGATCTTGCCGTTGCGCGGGCAGCCGCGTCAGAGACTGTGCCGATGATCTTCTCCAACCAGGCCTCCTACCCGATGGAATCCTGCGCCGCCGCAATGGGGGACAGTCCGCGCTGGTTCCAACTGTATTGGAGCCGCATGGATGATCTCGTCGAGAGTTTCGTGCAGCGTGCGGAAGCCTGCGGATGCAGCGCCATCGTGCTCACATTGGATACGACCATGCTCGGCTGGCGCATCCGCGACCTGGATCTGGCCTATTTGCCCTTCCTGCGCGGGAAGGGCATCGCCCAATACACGAGTGATCCGGTCTTCTTGCGCAGCCTGGAAAACGCCGTCGAGAGCGAAGCCAGCGCCAGCCGCCGCCTGACTCCCCGCTTGATCCTGGCGGCGCTGCAAATGGCCTCGGCCTTCCCCGGTGGGCTGCGTGCCGGGTTGCGCAACAGCGTGGCACGCAAGGCCGTGCAGCAGTTCATCGGCACCTATTCGCGCCCGTCGCTCACCTGGGATGATCTCAACTTCTTGCGGGAGAAGACAAAACTGCCGATTCTGCTGAAGGGCATCTTGCACCCGGACGACGCCCGTCGCGCCATTGACCAGGGCATGAATGGCCTCATCGTCTCCAATCATGGCGGGCGACAAGTAGACGGTGCGATTGCCAGCCTGGACGCCCTGCCCCCCATCATCGAAGCAGTCGCTGGGCAGGTTCCGGTGCTGCTGGACAGCGGCATTCGCAGCGGGGCGGATGCCTTCAAAGCGCTGGCGCTGGGCGCGAAAGCCGTCTGCATCGGGCGGCCTTATGCGTACGGATTGGCAGCGGGTGGCGAAGAAGGCGTGCGCAACGTCCTGCAGAACTTCAAGGCGGATTTTGATCTGACAATGGGGCTGGCGGGCTGTACGTCGGTGGATGAAATCACGTCTGAGACGGTGATGCAGGTTTAGCAGCGTGCAGAAACGGGGGCGAAGTCGAACCGCCCCCTGGCAACGTTCCCTATGTCCACAGGATATGCTGTTTATGCCACCTGTGGCTGCTCAGAAACCTCATTCGAGTACGAAAGAATCCGGCACGGACTGGATGCTGTATCCGTCTGAGGGCGCATACTGGCAGTAATCCGTGCGCTCTTCCGGGATGCCTACCGCCACCCCGTTGATCTCCGGCTGGTAGACTGTACGCGCCAGTTCCGTCAGCGCCTGACACCAGTTCACGCGCGGCGCACTCACCGCAACCCGCTGCGGGGTGTTCTCCGTCGTCCTGGGATTGAACACATAGGCTGATTCGCCCGCCGTCAGACGCAGTGTGCTGCCACCGGCGGTCATCGTGGCGCTGCCGTGCAAGACGAGCAAATTGGTCGTGTATGACTGGTCGGGCGTCCAGAGGAAGACCGTAGACGAGATGCTGATTTCGATGTCGTTGACCGTGAAAGCGACGGTCACATCCATCGGGTTGATGATCAGCAGCCCACCGGGCGGGCGATTCTGGTCGAGGCAGGTGTCAGTATCGAAGGTCATATCGTTTTGCAGTTCGAACTCGGTGACAATCGGGAGTTCCGTCTGCGTCGTACGCATGCGCGGGATGACATCATCGGCAATGAGGGGCAGCGTATTCGGGCAGCCGAAGGTTTGCACGAACTGAGTAGAACTCGGGATCCAGCCCGTTGCATGGTCGTCGCTGACGAGGAGCGAATCGCCCGCTGCGTTTCTGCCGAAGACGCTCAGGGTTTCCCCTTCCTGGGCGAAGTGCAGCAAGTTGTCCTTGTCGTCGCATCCGGGTGTCACGCATTCAACCTGGAAATTCGGGTCGGGGATGGCGCGGAGGTAGGTGCCGCCGAAGGTTGTGCTTCCGGCACGCAGGGTCGCATCACAGACCGCCGAAGCATCCAGCGAAGTGCCCGGATTGCTGCTGTTGATGCTAGCCAGGCGCGTTTCGCCAAATGATACCATCGAGATCGAAGACCCGTAAACAATGCCATCTACCTGCGTCGCGGGGATCACCTTCAGGTAGGCGAAGCCGCCGAAGCGCACGGTCTCCTGGGAGGGCGATGTGCCGATGACCTCGCGCAGTTCTTCGCCGATGTTGATGAGTTCGCCGGGCTGGTCGAAGGCGGTGCCGTAGGGCGGCGTTGTCACCAGCGGTGCATGCGCATAACAAACGGTGTGATCCGGGTTGAAGTCTGTGCAGTCCTGCGACATGACGAGGCTCGCCTCCTGCCATAATTGGGAACAGGAATCGGGTTGGGCGGCGACGAGGGATGAATTCAGGACCCCCTGGGGGGCAGCGGCGAAGATCAACAGCAGCGCCCCTGCCAGCAGAACCGAACGATAGACGATCTTCATGAGGTACTCCTCTCTACAGGACGGGCATTTGCGATTCGAGTGAGCAGAGCGCGATAGAGCAGGCCGCCCCTTTCACTGAGATGCCGGGTGATTTCCGGCAGCATGTACACCACCGCCAGCAATCCACTGATGATGCCCGCTTTCAGAACGCAATCATCGGAAAAATAGAGCAGCTTCGTCTGCGAGACGGGCCACGCGCACGGGATCGCCAGCGCCAGGAACATCCCGGCGAAAACCAATCCCAGGCGGGCGAGGCTGCGCAGCAGCGAAGACGGCGCAATCAGAGCGCTCAGCACATACCCCGCCAGAAAGAGCAGGCTCAGCCAGAGCAAATCGGCGTACTGGACCCAATCCGAGGGCACACGGCGGTAAAGCGCGAAGTTGATGATGGTGAAGATGAAGACCAGCACGAGCCATCCGCTGAAGATGCTCAGCAGGTAACGCGCCCATCCCAGCACGCGCAGGCGCGGGAAGACGACCTGCGTGCCCACCAGTGCCAGCCCGATGAAGAGGGCGTAGGCGATGCCGCTGATGGCATAGCTGATGCGTGCGACGGGGAAGAGACCGCGCGGATCAGAGAATTCGGTGAACAGGGTGACCATGATGCCCAGCGCGACCGCGCCAACGGAAAACACCACGCGATTCGCGATTGGCTCGCCAAAAAGCTGACGTTGCACGATGTACCGACGCACGCGCCAGGCAATCGGCTCCAGTAAGTCCCCCCGGATGCCGCGTTCGCGCGCTTCCCAGGCGTGGCGCAGGGCTTCCAGGGCTTGCTGGCGGGTGCCGCGCTTCTGCGCCTTTTCCACCAGGATGCCAACGGCGCGTTTGTCGCTGCACAGGCCAATCACCCGCGCAGCATCGCGTGCCAACTGCGCCCCATAGGTGCGGACATCCGTCGCAATGTTCGCCAACTCTTCTGATGTATTTGGATCAACCGCCGTATTCCATTCCTCGTTGCGGTACTCCTGGCGCGTGTTTTCCAGGAAGGTTTGCGAGAGAACCAGCTTGTTGCGATTCTCGTAAATCGTCTGTTCCAGAATCGGCGATGTGATCTTCAACTCGATGCGATCGCGAATTTCGGTGCAACCGGGGTAGTCTGATGCATCACAGAGGCTCTGGAAAAAGTAATGCAGGTGCTCCAGCAGGTTCGGATCATCCAGATCATCCAGCGGGATGCTGCTGAAATCCACGAAATTCAGGTGGGGTAGCGGGTTCTCGTCGATGTTGAATTCTGCGACGACGACAGGGAAGACCGGAACGCCTGCTTCGAGCGCGTATTCGTATTCCTTCCTCACCCACTCGGACTGAGTCGAAGCGGGACTGAGCATGAGCAGCAGACCAGCGCAAGCCCGGATGCCGTCGTAAATCTCATTTTGCCAATCCTGCCCGACCAGGATACTCTGCTGATCGAACCAGACGTTGAGGCCAAGTTCATCCAGCAGCGCCTTGAGTTCTTCAACGCGAACAAGATCACGGCGCGAGTAACTGATGAAGAAAAAGGGGGATTCCGCGTGCCCAGACATCTCGTCTTCGCACTTTCGATTATTTGGGAGAGAATGGCACGGTGAAGAGGGCGATGTAAGGGGAGCGATGCAGGCTATTTTGTACCATCATATGCGATTCGAGAGAGGCAAGTCAAGCGAGATGTGTAAGCATATAAAGGCCTCTTCTGTAGTTATTCTATTACCAAACGAAGCGCATGAGATTCGTACAGGGCACACCCCGGCGGCGCATTCCCTGCCCCAGGGGCATAACGGCTCATCGCTCTCTTGTTGAACCCGCACGGGGCGGTTGTGTGCCAGAACAGCAAACAGATGCTTGAGGAGTTCGACATTTTGAGGGATAGTTGATGATTGATGCCTTCTGGTTCTTACAAAAACAGCCCGAGTCCAGCGGCATGATGTTCAGGATACGTTTCACGGTCGCAGATACGAAACCGCACCTTCAATCCATGTCATGCCGTTTGACCATCACATCAGGAAGCCATGACCTCAACACGAGCCAAATCCTCCCTCACGAACCTGCGCCGACACATGGGCGCTGTCGTCATCAGCCTCGGCTTTGTGGTGCTCTCGCTGGCCTACGGGCTGGCAACGCCCTACTTCGAAGGCCCCGACGAAGCCGGGCATTTTTTCTATATCCAGGTAATGCTGGAAACGGGCGATCTGCCACCGCTGCTGGATTACGAAACCATGTGGGCGGGGGAAGCGAGCAGCTTGCAGGCGCATCACCCACCGCTGTATTACTTCCTGGGTGCGCCGCTGGTCGCCCTCACCGAACGCGCTGACCTGGACGACTACACCTTCATCAACCCGCTGGCTGCCAGCGGAACCGCCAGCTACAACAACGTCAACGCCTGGGTACACCGGCTGGAGCCGCGCGGCGACACGCACATTGCCATCTGGCTGCTGCGGCTCTTCAGCATTGCGACCAGCACGGTCACGCTCTGGCTGGTCTATGGCACGGCGCAGGCGGTCAGTGGCGAGCGCCGCGTGGGGTTGGCGGCGATGTTGCTGGTGGCCTCGCTGCCAACTTTCATCTTCATCAGCGCGATGGCCACGAACGACAACCTGACGACCATGCTCTACGCCGCCGGGACATTCTGGACGGCGCGCATCTGGGAGCAGAAGCAGATGCGCAGGGCTGACAGCCTGCTGTTAGGCGCGATCCTGGCGGGCATCGCCCTCACCAAGCTCAACGGGCTGACGCTCTTCGGCGTGATCTGGGGCGCATTGCTGCTGGGGGCGCTGCTGCGGCGCTTCTCCTGGCGCGATGTCCTCAGCGCGATCGCGATTTCGGGCGCGATAGCGGCTGTTCTGGCGGGCTGGTGGTATCTGCGCAATTTCCAGGTCTATGGCGACCCCTTTGCCCTGGATGCCACGTTGGAGGTCTGGTCGCGCGGCAGCCCACCGCGCACCCTTAGCGCGGCGCTCTTCGAAGCACGGGGCGTGTGGGAGTCCTTCTGGATGGTGCTGGGCGCGTTCAATGTGCGCGGTCCCGAATGGGTCTATCCGCTGGGGGCGCTGCTGTCCCTGTTGGGTGCAGCGGGGGCGGTGCTGGCCTTCTGGCGGCGCGAGTCGCAGCGCTGGCTCCTGCTGATTCTGCTGGGGATCGTGCTGCTGGCGATTCTGGCGCTGATTCTGGCGACGCGGCAAATCAACGTCTCGCAGGGGCGGATTCTGTTCCCGATGCTGGCGGCCTGGGCTACGCTGATGGCGCTTGGCTGGCGTACGCTGCTGGGGCGGCGCTTCTTCGCCCTGCTGCTGCTTCCGCTGGTGATTGCTGCTTTGACGGGACCCGCTGCCCTGAGTCGCGCCTTCGCCTTCCCGCAGGTCGTGGATCAACTGCCCGACACAGCCATTGCCCTGGGCGCGTCTACGGGCGAACTGGAGATACCGGGCTATCGCCTGCACCAGACACACCTGCGCAGCGGCGATGTCTTCGAGATGACGCTCTACCTGCGCGGCACGCACCCGCAGAATCCGGTGCTCTTCGTGAAATTGGTCGATCCCGTGAGCGATGTCCCGGTGGGCGGAGTCGATACCTATCCCGGCATGACGCTCACAGAGGAATTTTCGCCGGATACCATTTACGGGATTCCGATCCGCTTCGAGGTAGACGATGCGCGGGTGACGGGGTTCTTCTCGCGGCGCATGGAACTGGTCATCGGCTGGCGCATCCTCGATCCGGCGGATTTCGATGTGGTCAACGCGCTGCCCTGGCAGGACGCTTCCGGCAATCCGCTGGATACGCTGCGCGTGCCCGCGTCGGCCTTCGTGCAGCCCAACTATCAGGCGGAATATGCGACTGCAACGGATGTGCAATTTGGTGAAAACATCGCATTGATCGGCTACACCATGAGCGCAACAGAGGCACAGGCAGGCGCAACGCTGGAAGTCACGACTTCCTGGGAAGCGCTGGGCGTGCCAGCGCGCGATTGGGTGTTGAGCGTGGGGCTGGTAGATGAAACGTTTTCGCTGGTAACGCAGGCCGATGGCGAACCCGCCTATTTCCCCACCTCGTACTGGCTGGATGGCTTGCAGCACAGCGACACGCGCACGCTGACTATTCCGCCGGAGACAGCCCCGGGAGCGTATCGCCTCTATCTGGCGCTGTATGATCGCGGCACGGGCGAACGCCTGGTGCCAGAAGGCAGCGGCACGGATGCCGCGCGGCAGGTGTGGTTGTTGCCCCAACCCCTGACCATCACGCAGCCATGATCGCTGCCCGTCCGCCGCTGGTTCCGCTGTACCTCACGCACTCAGATGGGCCAGCACCAGCTCGCCAAATTCCTGCGTGCTGACTGCGCCATTGGCCTGTACATCGAAGGTATAGCGGCCATCATGCAGCACATCGTAGACTGCCTGCTCGATGCGCTGCGCTTCGTCCGGTCGGTGCCAGTGATAGCGCACCAGCAGCGCCGCGCTGAGAATGGCGGCGACCGGGTTGGCAATGCCGCGTCCTGCAATATCTGGCGCGGAGCCATGCACGGGTTCGGCAATCGCCACCTCGCTCCCCAGGTTCAGCGCCGGGACGAACCCGCGCCCCCCGCCCCAGGCCGCCGCCATGTCGGAGAGGATGTCGCCGTACTGGTTGGTCGTCAGCACCACATCGAAGCGCGTCGGCTCCTTGACCATCCAGTAAGCAGCGGTGTCGATCAGCAGTTCATCAGTGGCGATGTCCGGGTACTGCTCGGCGATTTCGAAGGCCACGCGGCGGAAGAGACCGTCCGTCTGCGGCAGGACGTTGGCCTTGTGCACGATGGTCACCTGTTTGCGCCGCGCCAACTGCGCCAGGTAAAAGGCCATCTGCGCCACGCGCTCGGACGCCGCACGGGTGATGATCTTCTTGGCAGTGCCCCGATCACCGCTCTGGGAGGACTGCTCATCGCTGACGTAGACATCTTCGGTATTTTCGCGCACGACGATCAGATCGACCCCTTCACGCGCTGCCGGAACGGGCAGGTAGGAGATGGGGCGAATGTTGGCGTAGGTGTTCGTCTCGCGGCGCAGTCGTATAATCGGCGAATAGTAGCGCTCCACCGGGTAGGAAGGAGTCGTCGCTGCGCCGTAGAGCAGCGCACCGCACTCGCGTACCCGTTCCAGCGTTTCATCGGTCAGCGGGGTGCCGCTCTGCTGGTAGAACTCCCAGCCCGCCTGGGCATAGATCACTTCCAGGTCAGGGAAGATCGTTTGCAGCACAGTGACAGCAACCGGAATCACTTCATGACCGATTCCGTCCCCTTCGATTACGCAGAGTTTCATGGGTTTGGCTTTCTGTTGATCCAATCCATAGATTCAGTGGCTGCGACGAGCATCGGCGGATTCTGGGTAGCAGCCACACGGGGTTGCCGGGATATGGGATGCTGGCGAACCCTGCACCGTCCATTGTACCGCGAAACTTTTCGCCAGATGCGGAACAGGAGAATTGCCCCAATCCGTTACAGGCAAGCGTGCCCCATGCCGCGCCCGGTTTGGATGCGCTGGCCCTGAATATTCCCTGAACAAAACTGACAGACCCGGGCACAAACTGGTATGATGGTAGGGTCAAGAAGGGGCAATAGCGGAGACGACACAGCACCATGTCCAACAAGTACCTGATCGTCGGCCTGGGGAACCCGGGACGGCGCTACGCAACCACCCGGCACAACGCGGGCTTCTGGGTGGTGGGAGAACTGGCCCGCCGCCACGACCTGAGCAAATTCACCGAAGAGCGCAAAGCATTGACTGCCGACGGCATCATCGGGGGCAAGCGCGTGCTGCTGGCGATGCCACAGACCTACATGAACCTCAGCGGCGAGTCGGTACGGGCACTGGTGGATTTCTACAAGATCGACCTCGATAAGCTGATCGTCATCTACGACGATATGGATTTGCCCGTCGGCACCTTGCGGCTGCGGCGCGGCGGCGGGCACGGTGGGCAGAATGGGATGCGCAACATCATCCTGCACCTGGGGAGCAAGGATTTCGCCCGTGTGCGCTACGGGATCGGCAAACCACCCGGACGCATGAAACCCAGGGATTACGTGCTGCAAGGCTTCAGCGGGGATGAGGCGATTGTGGCGCAGCAGGTGGTGGAACGAGCCGCCGACGCCGTCGAAAGCTGGCTGGCGGTCGGCATCGAGCAAGCCATGCAGCGCTTCAATGGCGATGTGACTGACGGGAAGAAGAATGCCAGCGAGAAGCCCGCCGCTGAAGAACAGCTTCAGCTTGCTGAGCGTGCACACGAGCTGCACCCCAATGATCCGCGCCCGCTGGAAAAGATGACATCACTCTACAAGAAGCTGCGCCGCCTGGATGATGCTGCCCGGGCCCATCTGCTGCTGGGGGAACTTCACCGCGCCAACGGCGACGAAAAGCAGTGGCTCTACCAGTGGGGGCAGGCCGTCAAGGTGCGTCCGGCGCTGGTCGATGTGCGCGAAGAGATTGCCCTGGCCTACGAAGAGCAAGAGAACCCCAAACGCGCCGTACAAACCTGGATCGCGCTGGCCGAATACCAGCACAGCCAGGGAGACAACGAGAGCGCCATCGCCTCGTTGGAAGAAGCGCTGCGCGTGAATCCGCAGCATCCCAAGGCGCAAGCCCTGCTGCGCAAATACAGCGGCGCTCTCACAAATCCGCTGCACGAGGAATGAAGCCACTGGCGTGGATTTGCCATTCCACTTCTCACACAAAACAACGAGTATTGATGCCAGGACAGGCCAGAAGATACACCTTGTTGAATAAGAGCGCAGAACCCTGCCGATGCGCTCTATCTCTGTTAGTCTCTTGCAGTGACTCTACAACAGCCGGGGGCCTGGGGAATGATGGCCGTCAGGCTCAGCGTTCATTCTACGCACTACGCCTACACACTTACTGCTCTGTCCGGAAAACGTTCCGAAATCTTCCCCGAAATCCCCTCCACTTCGTAGAGGGGACTTGCACCGACTTGCCGGATGAAGCACTTACGCACAGCGAGATGAAACGCGAAAAATCGCCTCTTTTCACCCTCACGCTCACCCCGCTCACCCCCTCAGCCCATCAAGGGCGCTGGACTGTGCCCCCGGCGAGACGCTATCAGACAATTGTCATGCCGCCATCGACGGCCAGATTGTGACCGATCACATCGGTGGCTTCGTCAGAGAGCAAGAAGGTGATGACGTTGGCGATCTCTTCTGGCTGTGCCGGACGCCCAATGGGGTGCGGGTCAGGAGCCTGGGCCATCGCCGCCGCCTGCTCTTCAGTCAGGTTGGCATAAACCGCTTCCGTCATCGGCGTGGTGACCCCGCCGGGGTTGACCGCGTTGATGCGCACGCCCTGTGCCGCGTACTCCGCCGCTGCTGTGCGCGTCATGCCCGTGACGCCGTGCTTGCTGGCGCTGTAGGCCACCAGATTCGGCTGTGCCTGCAAGCCTGCCGCCGATGAGGTGTTGACGATTGCGCCGCCGCCGTGTTCCAGCATGTGGGTGATTTCGTACTTCATGCAGAGGTAGACCCCGCGCAGGTTCACCGCGATGATCTTGTCGAAGAGTTCGGTAGGAGTCAGGTGCGTGGGCATGAACTGCCCCAGGATACCGGCATTATTCGCCGCCAGATTCAAACCGCCGTATTTGCTGACGATCTCATCGACCATCGATTTCACGGCGTTCTCGTCGGAAATATCCACATTCATGAAGGTGGCTTCCCCGCCCGCATCTTTGATCATCTGGACAGTCTCATTGCCGCCGTCCACCTTCACGTCAACAACGGCGACTTTCGCCCCTTCGCTTGCCAGCCGGATTGCCGTCGCGCGTCCAATACCACCGCCAGCACCCGTCACCAATGCCACTTTCCCATCGATTCCACGCATAAGTTTTGCTCCAGAAACAGTAGTTTTATGAGGAAAGTTATTTTCCAACCGTCAGTATAGCATGGTGCAGGGATTGCCGAGTGTAGAAGTCGCATCGAGAGCGAATGAAGGCTTACGCAAGCGGGCGAACGGGCCTTTATGGTGCGGTGATGGTGAAAGGCAGGGGCTGGAAGGCATTGCTGCCGTCGATGGTCATCACAGCGCTGTACGAACCCGGCTCGAAGGCGAAATCCGTCTGATCCACAAAGAACCAGATGCACAGGGAGTCGTAGGCTTCCTGGGGGCTGTAGGAATAGACGGGGCCGATGGGTTGGCCTTCGCGGAACCAACGCGCCTCGAAGGTCACGCGATTGGCGGGAATGTTGACGCCGCGCGCGACGATGTAGATTTCCTGGGTGTCGCTGCTGAATTGAGTCGTCACGCCAACCGCGCAACCGTTATTATCGACCCCGGTCGCCATCGCCGGATCTTCCAGCCGCAGCGCATCCGGGTCGGATGAGGTAGGCAGAGGGGGTGCGCCCTGGGTCGGCACCAGCGGTGTGATGGGCGGAATCGTCGGGGTCGGGGTGCTGTCGGGATCACTGCCGGCAATCAGGCTGGGGGTGCTGTTGGGCGCGGGGGCATCCGTCGGCGGCGCGGTCGCCTGTGCGCCCAGGGATTGCGCACGGAAGGTGGCGATGGCATTTTCGGGCGCATCCAGCGCGACCAGGGTCGACTCCAGGAACTGACTGCGAGTGGCGGCGAGGGAAGCGTCGGTCTGCACGGCATCCACCGTTGTGCGGGCGCGTGCGCCCTGCACCGTCGCAGACAGGCGCAAATCTGCCACCTGCGTACCCGCAGCGACATAATTGGCTTCCAGCGTCTGCTGTGCGTCGCTGCTGCCACAGGCGGCCAGCACAAAGATCAGGAGTATCAGGCGAAGTTTCATGGGCTGCATCATAGCGAATCCGCCAGTCCCAGGACAAGCCCCACCGGACGCAATATCCAGGTTTGGGCAGGGGCAGGCGCACGAAACCACCCGCTATTTTCCCTCACGCCTGCGCCAACCCGGATTCGGCGTGATCCCGCTGCGGGATTGTCGCGCAGGCTTGCGCAAGCAGCGCGACGGGCGCTACAATCGCCGACAAGTTGATCCACCAAACGAGAATTGCAGCAGCATATGGCAGCAAATCGCCACAGGCGGGTACTCGTCGCTGGCGGCACCACCGCCCTCGGCCTGCACATCACAACCGCCCTGCTGGCGGCAAATCTGGATGTGACCGTGCTCGTGCGCGAGGGAACAGAACATCGCCTGGGAGCGCTGGCGAGCCGCGTGCGCTGGCAGGTCGCCGATGTCTGGGATACCGCCAGCTTGAAGGGACGCGCACGCGGACACGGAACCGTGATTCACACCGTCGGCAGCATGGTCGCTGACCCCGCCCAGGGGTTAACTTACTACCGCCTGAATGTCGTCCCGGCACGCAACGTCGGCAGCATGTGCGTCAGCGATGGTGTGCCGCACCTGATTCTGCTGAGCGCCGCCCGCGCTCCCTGGGTTGATCGGCGCTATTTGCGGGCGAAGCGCGACGCCGAAGCCAGCCTCGCCCGGTTGGGCATTCAGGTGTCGATCGTGCGTGCGCCGCTGACCTACTTGCGCGGTGGCGATACGAGCGCACTCTTGCGCCTGACCGCCTTCCTGAGCCAGACTCCGCCGCTCTCGTGGCTGGGCTTCGGGCGCATGGGCGCCATGCCCGTTGATGTGCTGGCGAACAGCATCGCCCAGATCGCACAGCTACCGCAGCCACGCACGCAGATTTACTACGCTTCTGATTTGCGCCGTTTGCAGCGCCAGAATCCGCAGCCCCCGGTCGCCGCGCCGCCTGCCCCAGAAATCGAAATCAAGCGGCAGACTCTGCCCTTCGAGCCGCTGGATGAAGAGAGCACGCGCAAAGCACGCGGCCCCAAGGAATACAAGTAGGGTGCTCAGCCCGCGCCCAGCATCCGGGGCAGCAGTTGATCCATCAAGTAGGCAGTCTCTTCCATCGATTGAAAATCATCGGCGTAGGAGATCACATTGAGCTGCGGGTCATAGCTCCAGAATCCGGCGGCGTCGTAGAGGTAGCGGATGTAGGTATAGCAGATGCCCAGCACAATCCGCGAATAGACGCTGTAGGCCATATAGGGGAAGAAGAGGATCACGCCGCGATCGTGGATGTAGAGCACGATGCCCAACTCCTCGTTCGGCACGTGCAGTTCGATGTCGTCGCCGGGGCCAGGAAGGGCGATCAGCGTCGGATCGAGCCGCAGCATGTGCCGCGCCAGCGCCCGTGTCTTCAGCTTGCGCACGGGCCAGAAGGCTTCCGGCACGCCTTGATCCTGCCCATGCTCATAGAGCCACTCCATCATCGACGGAGTCAATTTGCTGCGTTTGGGTACGTAGAGGTGGATCTCGTAATTCATGAGGCATTTGCGTTTTCTGTAGCGGATGAGTCAGGTGGGCGCGGCGTTTCGGTTCCTTCGCGTAGCAAGGCCAGCAGCAGCACAACGTTCTGCAGCTCGCGCACCGGGAGCGCTGTCCAGGTTTCGCCAGCAGCATTCAGCAGATGCAGCCGCCCGTCGCGCACGCGGTAGCCGCTCAATTCGTGCCAGAAGCGCTCTTCCTCGCCCCATTGCAGCCCTTCCCGGCTGAGCCGCAGCCCTGCGCCGAAATCCAGCGCCTCCCCGGCGTCGATCTGCACCCTGGCGGCGGGAAGCTGTGCCCGCGTGATGCGCCGATCCAGCGAGTCGACCAATTGGCGCACCTCGTCGTAGAGGTTGGTCACGCGCAGGGTTTCGTCGTAGCGGGTGTGCATCGCATAGCGATAGCGCGTCCAGGCGAAGCGCCCGAAATACCGGATTTGCTCCGTTTCATCCTGCACGCGGGCGATGTCATCATAGCGGAAGTGCCCTGTCTGCGACCCCTCCCGGTAGGTGAAGCCATCCGCATAGAGCACGATTTCCCGATTCCAGAAATGCGCCACATACCAGACCACCACCAACCCGATAATGGCGTAGAGCGCGGGCAAGATGAACCAGGCCACCTGATCCGCCACGCGCAGGGTGAGAAGCTGCACCAGCCCCACCGGGATCGCGTAGAAGACCGCGCCGCGCAGCGTCAGCCACATCCGGCGGCTGGGATGATGCGACACATACGCGCCCAGGCTGGGATGCGGCTCGAAGATCGACTTCTCTGGGGTGCGGACGGTCATAGCCCTCGCCTCGTGCCTGCCCATTCCGCACCACTGTACCATACTTTCCCCGGCGAGGTTGTAGGGAAAGGGTACTTCGATGAGGCAATCGCATCAAAAAAAGCGAAGCCACCGAGCCACAAAGGACACGAAGCAAAGGCCGGAATCGCTGCGCAAGTTCCCCCCTCTAACTCCCCCTCGCGCGGGCAGGTCTGCGGCCTGCCCCTACACCTGTTCTTTTGGAGGACGAGCGACTGTGCCCGGTCACCACCAAGGCCATCGTCGGTTGGGGAGGAGCAACATCAAAAAGGACGATCCCGTCTGGATCGCCCCTGGATTGTCTCGCGAATGAAACAGCCCTCACGCCTCGGCGGTTTTTGGCTCTTCATACTGGGTGCGGCTGCTGCCTGCACGCCGGATGAAGAAGACCGCCAGCGCGATGAAGAAGACTGCCGCCGTAATCACCTGCGAGCTGTTGATGCCTGTACCGGGGATCAGCGCCTGCTCGATGCGCAGGAATTCCAGGAAGAAGCGGATGAAGCTGTACTGCGCCAGATAGAGCAGGAAGAAATCACCGGGGATGAAGCGGTCGCGGTTGCGGTTGTAGAGGTTCAGCAGCACGAAGAACGCGACCAGGTTCCAGAGCGATTCGTAGAGGAACAGCGGGTGGAAGAGAGTCGCATCCTGCCCCGTAACCGGGTATTCGACCGTGCTGCTGTACTGCCCCACGCGATTCTCGGCGTCAATCGGGATGCCCCAGGGTAAATTGGTGGGGATGCCGTAGAGTTCCTGGTTGATGAAATTCGCCCAGCGCCCGATGGCCTGTGCCAGCGGCAGCGCCACACCCGCGATATCCAGCCAGGGTGCCATATTCATGCCCTCGTCGGGGAACTGGCTGTCGAAGCGCGGCACCTGGTAGCGCTGGACTTGCTTGCCGCGTGCCACCTGCCAGAGCGCCACGAAAACCCAGGCGATCAACTCAAACAGCGCCGAAATCGGCAGGAAGATGTAATGGAAGACGCGCGAAATCGGGTTGTGGTAGCGGCTGAAATAGAGCCACGCGCCCAGGAAGCCACCCAGCACCGCGCCGAAGATGCTCAGGCCGCCGCTCCAGATGGCGATTGCGCCATTTTGCAAATCGAAGAAATTCTGGAAGTACCAGGCCGTCGTGCGCCCCGCTTCGATGGAGCCGATGGTCGGGAAGAGGACGAACCACAGGCGGGCGAAGATGATGCCGGGGAAGATCGCCCAGGTCAGCGCACCCCAGATGTGGTCCGGATCGCGGTTGGTGCGCTGTGCCAGCCGCGCCGCCAGCGATGCCGCCACCAGCATCGCCGCCACGATGATGATGCCATAGTAGCGGATCTGTATATCGCCGAAGGGCGTGCCGGAGAGTAAGATGAATTCGTCGTTGAATTGCATAATTATTCGCCTCGATTGTGTAAGTCGTTCCGTATAAACCACAGGCGTTGCAGCGCCGTCCCGTTCGTACCCAGCGCCAGCAGCAATACGCCGGGTTCCAGCAGCGGCGGGATCAGCAGCGCCAGCAGGATCACCAGCGCGCGCTCCACCCGCGTGAACCAGCCCAGAGTCGCCGCGCAATCTACGCCATCCCCGCGCGCCCGCACATAGCTCACCAGCAGCGAACCGATCAGCGCCGTCTGCGCCAGCAACAGCATTGCAAAGCGGTCATGCTGCGCAAAATAATAACTCAATCCCATGAAAATGAAACCGTCAGCGTAACGATCCAGCACCGAATCCAGCACGGCACCGAAGCGCCGCCGAGTCGGCCTCGCCCGCGCTACTGCCCCATCCAGCGCATCCAACGGCAGCCCCAACAAGAGCACGAGTCCGCCCACCTGCAACTGCCCCAGCCCGACCAGCACCGACGCGATTCCCACGACGACCAGCCCGGCCACCGTTACTGCATCGGGATGCACGCCCAGGCGATGCAGGGCACGCCCAGCCGGATTCAGCAGGGCACGAGCGCGGGCTTGCAGGGTTTTTGTAGATGGAGAACGGTCTTCGTCGGGCATGGGAACGGCAGAGTCACATGGTCGGATCACGCGCCCTGTTGTACATCAAGGCAGCCGCCCTCACAAGGCAAGGGGTACGGCGCGGCAAAATCGGCCCAGGCACAGTACAATAGCCGCCAATGAATCCATTTTTTCTGTCAGGAACAATGCAGATGACCCCTCAAGAATACATCAGCGAACACATGGACAAATTCCGCGCACAGCTCATGGAGTGGCTGAGCATCCCCAGCGTCAGCACCGACCCGCAGCGCGTCAACGCGGTACGACAGGCGGCGGAGTGGCTGGCGGCGGATATGATGCGCATGGGGCTGGAAAACGTCGAAATCATGCCGACAGCCGGGCATCCCGCCGTCTACGCCGAGTGGAACGGCGCGGGCGAGGGTGCGCCGACGGTGCTGGTCTACGGGCATTACGATGTGCAGCCCGCTGTCGTCGAAGATGGCTGGGCGGGTGACCCCTTCACCCCGCGTCTGGTGGACGGCAAGATCTACGCACGCGGCGCTACCGACGACAAAGGCCAGACGATGATCCAGATGAAGGCGGCGGAGAGCCTGCTGGCGACGGGTGGCTGTCCCGTCAACCTCAAGTACCTGATCGAGGGCGAAGAGGAGATTGGTTCGCGCCATCTGGCGGCCCTCGTGGAAGAACATCAGGAGAAACTCGCCGCTGACCTCTGCCTCATCAGCGATACGGGCATCGCAGGTGAAGAACAACCGCTGCTGGTCTATTCCCTGCGCGGAATCGTCACCATGACCGTGCACGTCAGCGGCCCCTTGCGCGACCTGCACAGCGGCAAATACGGCGGGATGATCCACAACCCGGCGCAGGCAGCGGCGGAGATCGTGGCACAGTTACACAATGCGGATGGCTCCGTCGCCGTGCCGGGTTTTTACGATGATGTGTTGCCCTTGAGTGAGGAAGAGCGTGTGCGACTGGCGGAAGCGGAGGCCGTCGAAGAGGACTGGTCAGCGACGATGGGCGACTTGCCGGATTGGGGCGAAGCCGGATATTCGCGGGTGGAGCGCACCGGGGCACGTCCCACGCTGGAGATCAACGGCATCCAGAGTGGCTATGCAGGCGAAGGCTTCAAAACGGTGCTGCCCGCCCAGGCTATCGTCAAGATCAGTTGCCGCATCGTCGCCAACCAGGACCCGGAAGATATCTTTGCCAAAGTGCGCGACTACATCCTGAAGATCGCGCCAGATACTGTGCGAGTCGAAGTGCAAGAAGAGCATCACGGCCACCCCGCTCTGACGCCGATTTACCATCCCGCTGCCCAGGCTGCCGTGACGGCGTACGCGCAGAACTTCGCCAACCCGCCGCTGTACTTGCGTGGGGGCGGCAGCATCCCGGTAGTGGCGGAGATTCAGCGCATCCTGAAGACGCCCGTCGTCTTGCTGGGGTTCGGTCTGCCGGATGCCCAGGCGCATGGCCCCAATGAGAGCTTTCACCTGTCGATGTATGAGAAGGGCATCAAGACCGTCGTCACTTTCTTGCACGAGGTCGCGCAGGCGTGACGTTGTTCTGCCGCGCTCGGCACGACACCTCCAAAACCCCCCAACAATTGGGGGGTGGCGCGTCGTAGCGCACAAGCTAGATTAACGTCGGATGTGAAACCGCCATCGTAGACAAGGAGTTGCTTTTGCTGCTTTCCAGTTCCAAGACCAGCGATTTCGCAAAAGTAGATCAGGATATTCAATTCCTGATGCAGTGTTTTCGTGAAGTCCTCGAAGAGAACGGTGAAGAAGCGCTGGCGCAGGCACTGCCCTGGATCAACACAGCGCTCTCTGAAACGCCCCCGACAGCAGATGACGCCGTGAATCTCACGCAGGCGTACTCCATCGCCTTCCAACTGCTGAACATCGCCGAAGAAAATGCCGTGGTGCAGTACCGTCGCCTGCTGGAAAAACAGGCTGCGGGTGAGCGCTTTTCCGGCTTGTGGAGCCAGAATCTGCACGCCTTCAAACAGCAGGACATCAGCGATGAACAGATCGCGGCGGAAGTGGCCCGCATCCGCGTCGAACCCGTGCTGACCGCCCACCCGACCGAGGCCAAACGCTATACCGTCCTGGAACAGCATCGCCATCTCTACCGACTGATGGTGGAGCGCGAGAACCAGATGTGGACGCCGCAGGAGCATGAGGCCATCCGCGAGCAGATCAAGACCGCGCTCGACCGCCTCTGGCGTACCGGAGAGATTTACCTGGATAAGCCCGATGTCGCGTCGGAAGTGCGCAATGTGGTGTACTACCTGCGCCATATCTTCCCGCAGGTGCTGCATCTACTGGATCAGCGGTTGGTGCAAAGCTGGGTTGACGCGGGCTACGATGCGCATTGGTTGGAAGAGCCGGGGCAGTGGCCGCAGGTTCGCTTCGGTACGTGGGTCGGTGGTGACCGCGACGGGCATCCGCTGGTGACCGCAGAGACGACGGCCAGCACCCTGCGCGAACTGCGAACGCGGGCGCTCGATTTGCAGCGCGAACACCTGACGAGCCTGGCGCAGAAGCTGAGCCTCTCGCGCTTCTCGCAGCCCATGCCGCAGCCGCTTCAGCAGAAAATCGAACGGATCGCCGCCGAATTGGGCGCAGCCGGTGAGGCCGCCCTGGCACGCAATCCGGAAGAACCCTGGCGTCAGTTCGTCAACCTGATGGTGGCACGCCTCCCCGATGAACAGACACCGCTGTCCTACAGCAGCGCCCACGAACTCCACGCCGACCTGGAAGACCTCTACCGCAGCCTGCAAGAAATCAACGCGGAGCGGTTGGCCTCTGCAGATGTGCTGCCCGTAATGCGCATGGTGCAGACCTTCGGCTTCCATCTGGCGGTGCTGGATATTCGCCAGAACAGCGCCTTCCATGACCGGGCGCTGGCACAGCTTCTGGCGGCATCCGGGCGCGAAGAGGCTGATTTCCCGGAATGGGATGAGGAACGGCGACTGCAACTGCTGGAAGCGGAATTGACCATGCCGCGTCCTTTCACCCTGCCCAATGCCGAATTGGGGGCGGAAGCGCAGGCAGTGCTGGATTGCTACCGGGTAGCGGCGGAGACCATCGAAGAACAGGGCAGCGATGGCCTGGGCGCGTTGATCGTCAGCATGACGCGCGATGTCTCCGACTTGCTGACGGTCTATGTGCTGGCGCGCGAAGGGGGCCTGATGGTCAATACGGACGCGGGCATGGTCTGCCAGCTTCCCGTTGTGCCACTCTTCGAAACCATCGAAGACCTGGAACGCAGCCCCGGTATCCTGGGCAGCTTCCTGGCGCATCCGGTCACGCAGCGCAGCCTGCAAGCCCAGCAAGCCCGCACGGGTGCTGATATGCCCGTGCAGCAGGTGATGATCGGCTACAGCGACAGCAACAAAGACGGCGGCACCCTGGCGAGCATGTGGAAGCTGTACGAGGCGCAGCGTACTCTGACGGCGGTCGGGGCAGAGCACGGCGTGCGCATCCGCTTCTTTCATGGGCGCGGCGGTTCCATCAGTCGGGGCGGTGGGCCAACGCACCGTTTCTTGCGTTCCTTGCCGCCGGAAGCGCTCAACGGCGATTTGCGCCTGACGGAACAGGGCGAAGTAATCGCCCGCAAGTACGCCAACAAGCAAACTGCCGTGCACAACCTGGAACTCCTGCTCTCCGACACGCTGCGCGCCTCCGTCCGCAGCCGCTACCAGGAAACCCAGCCGCATCCCCTGGAGGCGTTGATTCCGCCGCTGGTGGAGATCAGCCGCCAGAAGTACCGCGCCCTGCTGGAAGAGGAGGAGTTCATCACCTTTTACCGACAGGCCACACCGATTGATGTCATCGAATCCAGCCGCATCGGATCGCGCCCCGCACGGCGCACAGGGCGGCACACCCTCGCTGATCTGCGAGCGATTCCCTGGGTCTTCAGTTGGAGTCAGGCGCGGTTCTTCCTCTCTGGTTGGTACGGGGTGGGGACGGCGCTGCAAACCCTGCGCGAGGATGACCCGGCGGCTTTCCAGCGGTTGCGTGAGGCGACCTTCGATTGGCCGCACTTCCACCACATCATCAGCAGCTCTGCGACCAATGTGATGCTCGCGGAGCAAGCCATCATGCAGGAATATGCGAATATGGTGGCGGATGACGACCTGCGCAACCGGATGATGGGGCACATCCTGCAAGAACTGGCGCAGACCCGCGACGCGCTGGAACAGTTCTACCAGGGACCGTTGATCGAACAGCGTCCCAACGTCGCCCAGGTGATCGTGATGCGGCAAGCGCCGTTGCAGCGGCTGCATCGGCAGCAAATTGCCCTGCTGCGGGAATGGCGCCAAAATCCCAGCGACGAAACCCTATCCGAACTGCTGTTGACGGTCAATGCGATTGCCAACGGGTTGGGCACGACGGGGTAAGAGCCGCCGAGGATTGAAATCCCCGGCGAGGGGTGCATCAGCATGCCTTCAGCATCCCATCCGGGGACGCTCACCGTCGTGCAGGCGTTGGACTTGAAGCAACGGCGGGGTGGAAAACCCATCCCGCCTTCCGTCCCCCCCACTACGTGAGGGAACCCCCATCCACGGTGCTGTTGGCGCATCAAGCCCTCGCCCTAACTCTCTCCCCCACAAGGGGCGAGGGACTTCAAAAGCGGTTTTCTCCCCTTCTTCCAGCGCAGCGTTCGGGAGAAGGGGCGGGGGGATGAGGGCAGAAAAGCCGTGAAATCAATTGACCAACCGCATCCTCCATTACACTCCCCCTGCGCTCAATCGGCGCGCAAGGTGCTGAGGATCGCCAGCGAGAGGGCTTCCATCTCCGGCGTGATCTCTTCCAGTCCCGGCTGCGGCACAACCCCGGCAAAAACCAGCGACCCATCCGCCAGACGCATCACAATGACCATACGATCATAAGAAAAGCCCTCTTCGTTGGTCTCCAGGTAGTCCAGCCGCACCGCCTGCCGTCCATTGTCCAGGGTGATCAGGCGGACATCGTCGCGCGTGAAGCTCAGGCTCGTATCCAGGGGCGAGAGAATCGTCAGCAGCGTATCCGTCAGATCGCTCTCCAGGTAGCCCTGGTCACGGGCTTCGGCTTCGCTGTAGATCAGCACGAAGATGCTGGTCTCCACGCTGTTGATCGAAACGGTATCGTTTTCACCCGGAATCACGATCCAGTTAGTGGGGAAGCGTACCGTCGCCCCACTGGGCAGGTTGTACGAGGATTCCATCGTCAGGCTGTAGGGCGGCGGCTCGCCCTGCATGCGGATCGTCAGCAGCATCTCTTCCACCGCATCTTCGTCCCCAAAGAGCGGGTCAGTGGTGATGACTTCGGCGAAGACGAAGAGGCCGCTCTCCATCTGGAAGACGAAGTAAATATGCTCCACGCGGTCGCCATCGCGCAGGTCGTTGAAGCGATAGCGCGTGACTTCCTGCCCGGCAACGACCGGGAAGCTGATGCGGCTGGCGTCGAAGGTGATGGTCTCGTCCAGCGGCGAGAAGAGAGCGAAGAGCACATCGACGGGATCATCCTTCATGCCCTGCTCCCGTAACTGCTCTGGCGTGAGGATACGGACGCGCAGGTCGGTCTCTTCATTGCTCAGCAGCACGCCGTCTTCCTGGCTTTCGGCCTGCCACGCATCGCGATGCTCAATCAGCGCATCGTTGGGCAGTTCGGCGGCGTTGCCCAGCACCGTATCGCCAATCGAATTATCGACATAGCGAATCGACTCGATGATCTGCAAGACGCGCTCGGTCTCGGTGACATCGCGCCCCCGCACCGGGATCACGCTGATGATGGCGATGGTTCCGTTTTCGCCCACATAGGTCGCGTAGACGGTGCGTTCGTATTCGGAACCACTGTCATTCAGCAGATAATGCGTGAAACTGGAGACCTGACGATCCCCGACGCGGATACGTTCGCGGTCTTTGGGTTCAAAGTCCACGCTATCCCCCAGGAAGGCATCCAACGCTTCCGGCAGGTTGGTGATGTTGTTGCGAAGCTGCGAACGCTCGTAGAGGGTGAAAAGGTAAATATCGGTGACATCATTGGCGATGAATACGCCATCGTTGTCCTCGTCATAGATCGAAAAATCGTTGGGGTAATTGAAGGTCGTGCCATCGATGAAGGTATATTCCAGCGGCAGGTCTTCATCGTCCTCCTGTGCAGAGGCCAGCGGCACCGCCAGCAGCAGCAGCAAGGCCAGCCAGAGCAATCGGTTCATGGAATCCCCTTGTTGGTTGTTGTCGGTGTGTTGCTTTCATTATGGGCGAAGCCAGGGGAAACGCGCAACTCAGGCGGTGGGGATTCGACGGGGAAGCGGCAGCGGATGGTGGGTCAGGGGCAGCCGCGACATCACACAATCCGATGTTACAAAACCGATAGTCCCGTGCATGGCGAAGTTGGAGAGTATTCCAGTTGTGACAGCGGCATTGACAATTGCGCAATATTACTATAGCCTGAGCGTGTCGCTCGTCGTGAACGAACCGCACGGCGGGCGCTCAACTTTGTTGCATCCAGTTTGCCTTCGTGGCGCTGTTTGCATCTCGTTCCCCCTGATATTCGTTCCAGGAACATGGCCTGCACAAGGTCATGTTCCGTTTAATGGGGGGACTCATGGGAATTACGCGCTGAAAGGAGTGCGCTAATTGAGACCGCTTCTCACCAGCGATTCACAGTGGCTTCATTTGCCACTTACAAGCCCTGGCTATTCTTCATCCAGTTAAAGTTGGCAAGTATACAGATCGATCAGTGATCGCTGTATGCGGCAATGCCCTTCCCTCCTGGCAGCCCGGTGTGTTTCCCCCTCACATCGGGCTGTCTGTAATTCCGGGGCAGGGTCAGCTTTCGGCGGGCGCAGCGGCGGGCAGCAGCGCTTCAGAGAGCACCCCGGCGACGATCCCGGCCAGCGCCGCAACCATCAACCCCGCCTGATTGGGCAGGCCATGCGCCAGCACTGCGACAACCCCGGCCACAACTGCGCTCAGCAGCATGGGACGAGTGCGCAGCAGCGGCACAACGATGCCGATGAAGGTCACCACCATCGCAAAATCCAGGCCCAATTCCGCCAGCCCTTCAAGCTGAGTGCCGGCGATGAGGCCGATCACCGTGCAAAGCTGCCAGTTCGCATACATCGACAGCGCCGACCCCAGATGATACCAGCGGCGGTGCGGGGCGCTCGTCTCGCTCCAGCGGCGGATGACGACGGCGTAGGTTTCATCGGTCAGCCAGAAGGCCAGCGGCAGCATCCAGCGCTGCGAGAGCTTGCTCATGAAGGGCCCGAGCGAGGCGGCGTAGAGGGCGTGACGCAGATTGACGATGAACGTCGTGAGGATGATGAAGGCGACCCCGACGCCCTGCCCGACCAGCCCCGCCGCGATGAACTGTGCCGACCCCGCGAAGACCAGGAGCGACATGCCCATCACAGCGGCAGGAGATAACCCCGCGCTGACCCCCACCGCACCGAAGATGATGCCGAAGGGGATCGCCCCCACAATCAGCGGAATCGTATCCTTGGCTCCGGCGAGGAAGGCACGCCAGGGCGTCTCAGTTTCCAGGGGCGGGTGCGGCATCGCAGCATCGCTCATGGAGATCGCTCCATTGGGTTCAGAATCAGGTTCAGAATAGGACGCCAATTCACATGTTGTGCGCACAATACAGAAAGGACGGCGGTACACCGTCCTTACGATACCATATTGGCTTTGAGGCGGATATGTCCCCCTACGTCCAGCCGCTCAGTCCGTGCCACGCAGGCGTGGATCGAGGGCATCGCGCAGGCCATCGCCCAGGAAGTTGAAGGCGAACATGATCATGAAGAGCGCCAACGCCGGGAAGAGTGCCTCATGGGGGTAATCGCGCAGCACGGCAGCCCCATCAGAGATCATATTGCCCCAACTCGGCGTTGGCGCATTCACGCCCAGGCCGATGAAGCTCAGGAAGGCTTCGAAGCGGATGTACGTCGGGATGGCGAGAGTCTCGCTGATGATGATGGGGCCCAGGACATTGGGCATGATGTGCCGCCGCATGATCGAAGGCGTGCTGGCACCCTGGGCACGCGCCGCCACCACGTATTCCTGTTCGCGTACGGAGAGCACCTGCCCGCGAGTCAGACGCGCCAGACGCATCCACGAGGTCAGGCCGATCCCCAGGAAGATGAAGAACATACCGCCCGTACTTCGGTCTAGCTCGCCCATTGAATAGATGAAGGTACCTTGCTCCGTCGCTGCCGCGCTGGAGCGGAAGAAGGCCATCAGCAAGATGATCAGCAGCAGGGTCGGGAAGGCATACATCAGGTCGACGAAGCGCATCATCCAGTTATCGACCGAGCCGCCGAAGTAACCGCTGATGAGGCCGTAGGGCACGCCGACCAGCAGGCTGACCGTCGGGCCGATCAAAGCCACCAGCAGCGAAACACGCGCCCCATAGACCAGGCGCGACCACAGATCGCGCCCCAGGTAATCCGCGCCAATTGGATACTTGTTGCGCAGGGCGACGTAGCCGCCTTCATTGGCTTCGCGCACGTAGAGCGTATCGTCCACGATATAGGCCGTACCGCGCACGGGCGAAACGGTATCCCCGAAGAGCGGATCGCCGATTTCGACGCTCTGCTGATCCTGCACGCTCAGGTCCACATTGGGCGGAATCTCGTATTCGAAGACCTGCTTCGCCGTCAGCTCAATCGCATCATCGACCACGAAGACGGTGCCGTCCATGTTGGCCTTAATATTGTTGACGGCGAAATCAATCAGCGTGTCGCCCGCGCTGACGCTCTGCCCGTTCTCGACGACGACTGTGCCTTCCTGCCGCCAACCGTCTTCCTGGCGCACCAGCACTTCGTCATCCGTCACCGCGACTGAACCGTCATAGGGGCTGGTGACATCACCCACGAGGACATCCCCGGCGGCGACATCGCGCCCGTCGCGCACTTCCACCTCAGCATCTGCCGAAATCGGCGTGCGGAAGACCTCCAACTGCGAGATTTCGACGTTGTTGCGTGTGAGGAAGATCGTACCGCCGACCGGGGCTGCAATTTCGTCGCCTTCTTCGGTGATGATGAGCGTTTCGCCCGCTTCCACGACCTGCCCGGTCTCCACGACGACTTCGCCGAGGCTGCGGCGCAAGACAGTAGCAGGCTGCAACAGCAGTTCATCGCCGACGACATAGGCCGTTCCTCGGTAGGGAGCGACGGTATCGCCGAAGAGGAGCTGGCCTTGCACCACATCTTCCCCGTCTGCGACTTGCAGTGTCTCGTCAGCAACCGGGTAGCGTGCGATCTCGCTCGTGATGAATTCCACGCGGCGGGTGCCCACAAAGATCGTCCCATCTGCCGGGGCCAGGATGTTCTGCGCGGAATAATCCAGCAGCAGGTCACCTTCCATCACGTCCTGCCCGGTCTCGACGGCAATTGTGCCGCCCTCTGCATCCCAGGTTTCGTCGCGCACTTTCAGCGTGGTGAAGACCGACACCACCCATTCCGGCGCGGCGTTGGCCTCGTCGGTGTTCTGGTCGTCAATGCCTTCAACCGCTACGAACGGCGCGAAGATCGCCAGAAGCATGTTGACGGCGATGATGATCGCACCGATGACGGCGAAGCGGTTCTTACGCAGCCGCGCCCAGGCATCGCTCCAATACCCGCGAGATTTAGGCGCATCGTCTCCGTTCAGCGTGGCGACCGTGTTTTCGTTGGTCTGTTCCTCTTGTGACACTTTGCGTCCTCCTCACTCAGTTGAAGCGAATGCGCGGATCCAGCCACGCATACGAAATGTCCACGATAGTATTCGCAATCACCAGGATGAAGGCGAAGAGCAGCGTCGTCCCCATGATGAGGGTGTAGTCGCGGTTGCCGATGCTTTCCACGAAGGCGCGTCCGATGCCTGGCACTGCGAAGATCGATTCGGTCACGAAGGAACCAGTCACGAAGAAGGCCGCGATGGGACCCAGCACTGTGATGACCGGAATCATGCTGTTCTTCATCACATGCAGCCAGATGACGCGCTGCCTGCGGAGTCCTTTGGCGCGTGCGGTGCGGATGTAATCTTCGTGCAGCACCTGCAAGATGCTGGCGCGGGTCAGGCGGGCGACGATGGCGGCCTGCGCAAAGCCCAGCGCGAAAGCAGGCATGATCAGGTGGCGGAACGTTCCCCAGCCAGAAATCGGCAAGAGCTTGAACTGCACACCCAGAATCCACTGCAAAATGGGGCCCAGGGTGATGACCGTGATGGAGACGCCGACGGTGGCAATGCCCATGCCGATGTAATCCCAGATGGTATTGCGGTTGAGCGCCGCCAGGATGCCCGCCGGAATGCCGATCACCACGGCCACCAGCACGGCAGCCAACCCCAGCTGCGCACTGACGGGCAGCTTATCGCGGACGATGCCCGTCACGCTCTCGCTGCGATCCACCAGGGAGGGGCCGAAATTCATCCAGCGGAGGGTCTGCTCGCCGCCGGGCAAAGGAATGTTGACCAGGTACACTTCCGAAGTGCTTCTCGGCGGGCCGGATTCCGTCACACGGGGGATGATGATGTCAGTGACGTAAATCAGGTACTGCACAGCCAAAGGCTGATCCAGCCCGAAGCGGGATTCGAGGTTCTGGATGATGCTCTCTGGCAGCTCGCGCTCACGGTCGAAGGGACCACCGGGAACCGCACGCATCAATAAGAACGTGATCAGCGACACCACAACCAGGACGAGCAGCATCCAGAGAATGCGGCGGATGATAAAGGTCGTCATACCTGCCTCCAATTATTCCAAAACGCCATAAGTTAGGGGCAGCCCCGCAGCCACTTCAGCAGGGCAGTCTGGTCCAATAGAGGCATACTGCTGAGTTTGCGCAGGCTGATGGCGTGGACAGTCGATCAATCGAACAGCATTAAACGATGTTGCTTGGGCGCAAGCGTACCACAATCGCGCAGAGGATCACAACGGAAGATGATGATTTGATGATGACGGGTCCTCTGGCATATGCTGCCTGATGTGGTCGCACCCCTGCACCCCGAAATGGAAAGGGAGAGGACATCTGTCCCCTCCCCAGGATGTGCCTTCGCCTAGTGGCGAATGCCTTAGCGGTTCACGCTCCAGTTTTCGAAGCGCTGATCGCCACCTACCGAGTAGGTGCGTTCCACATACGGCTTGGTCAGTTCCGGATCACTGTACCAGTAGATCGGGATGATGGCCACATCTTCGAAGACCAGAATCTGCTCGGCTTCGGCGTAGAGCGCCTGACGTTCTGCCGGGTCGGTCAGCGTGGTGGCTTCTTCCAATAGCGCGTCGAATTCTTCATTCGTCCAGCCAGTGTCGTTGTTGTTGCTGGTGCTGTGGAAGACATCGAACAGGAAGTTGTGCGCATCCGGGTAGTCCGAACCCCAGCCTGCACGCCAGACCGGGAAGGTCGAACGCTGATCCAGGTAGACTGCGAAGTCCTGGTTGATGAGCTGGACTTCCACACCCAGGATGTCCGACCACATATCGCGGATCGCTTCGGCGATGCGGCGGTGACCTTCACTGGTGTTGTAGAGCAGGGTGATGGGCGGCAGTTCGCTCACATCGGCCAGGCCCTTGTTTTCGAGGCAGATATCGAGTTCTTCGATGGCTGCATCCGGGTCAAAGCCGATGCCGTAGCCCATTTCTTCCATCATTTCCGGGGACGGGGCAGTAGCACCCAGAGACGGCGTGCTGAAGTACGGAGCCGGAACCTGACCACTCTGGGTCACGTCGTCGACGATCAACTGGCGATCCACCGCGAAGCTGAAGGCGCGGCGGCAGTTCACATCATCGAACGGTTCAATGCCCGTGCTGAAGCCGTAGTAGTAGCTGGCCTGCTGGGTGCCTTCCACGTATTCAGCGCTGAGAACTTCATCAGCCTTGATGCGCGGGATGGAAGCGCTGTCCACATCGTCGATGTAGTCCAGGTTGCCTGCTTCGTATTCCGCCAGGGCGGTGGTGCTGTCCAGGAAGACGAACTGTACTTCGTCAATGCTGGAAACCGGTGCGACTTCGTTGCCGGGCCAGAAGGGGTTCTTGATGATGGTGATGAACTCATCATGCGCCCATTCCTTGACGGTGAAGGGGCCGTAGGCCACGAAGTTCTCGGGTTCGATCCAGAGTTCGCCGAATTCTTCGATCACCCACTGCGGCTGCGGACGAGCCATCCACATACCGTAGATCGCGATCTGGTAGGGGGCGAAGCTCGGAGCCGTCACGACGAAGGTGGTCTCGTCAACGGCTTCGAAACCAACGGTGTCAGCAGCCAGCGTCAGTGCGCCGTCTTCGCCAACTTCCTGGGTGTTGAAGTCGCTGCCGCCCGTGACCTGCGGAGCCAGCACGTAGGCGTATTCACCAGCGGTGCGCGGGTCGAGGGTACGTTCCCAGCCATAGGCAAAGTCGAAGGCGTTCACGTAACGGACATCGCCGTTTTCGTCCACGACTTCTTCGACTGCACCCGTTTCGGCATTGTAGCGAACCCAGGGCACATCATCGCGCAGCGTGAAGGTGTAGGTGACGGTGCCATCGTCGTTTTCAGTGATCTCCCAGCTTTCGGCGACGCCAGGCATGGCGATCTGGGTTTCTTCGTCAAGGTGAGTCAGGCCGACGTAGGTTTCATTGAGGATCTGGATGGACTGGCTGTCGGTTGCCAGTGCGGGATCGAGGGTCGGAACGTCGGTCGAACCACCTTCCACACGGAGTACAACCGGATCGTCCTGGGCAAAGGCCACGCTGGTGGCGAGTACCAGAACGACGAGCGCGAGCAGCACGCTCAGGACACGAGTAGATTTACGCATAGCGTTCTCCTAGAAGCTTATGAAAAGACTTTTTACTAAGTCCTCTTCTTTCGGGTACATGAGCGTACCCTTGGAGGCATATGGGAGATTACCATATTCGTTACCACGCTTCAAGCAACCTAACAAAGTTTGGATAATTCGCCCATATGCTGGCTTTTTTGTGCCATTTTTCACGCTTTTTTTGCGAAATCTCGCACCTTTTCTCAGGTGAGAGTCTTTTTAATGGCACCGATTCACAAAGGTCACAATGAACCCCAGGGGGTACCATCATGAATCCTGAATGAATTTTTCATGAATGTGAAGTTCCTGGCGTCGATTGAATCGTGTGGGCCTCACACGGCTCAGTGGGGAACGAAGTCAGTACAGGTCAGGAGCGCTACATAGCTAAATGAGATGCTCACATAGCTGGCATCCGCCTGGCTGAGGGGGCGAGGTTGCTCACTCGACCCCTGCGAAGACGTAATCCAGCAAGTCGTCGTAGCTAGCCTTGCTGGCGAAATCTTCCGCATCCAGCAGCACGCGGGGGCAAATGTAGCGTGCGAGGTCATCCCAGGCTTCTTGCGCCTGTTCCCGCGTATCCGCCGCCGCGTCGGGGCAGCGCAGGACGAAAGCCAGCACATCCGCCCCTTCCTGCGTTTCCCCCCGTTCAATGTAAATCTGCGCCAGGTTCGTCATGGCGTCCAGGGCTTCGGCGCGGGCACTCATGCCGTCCGCCGCCCGCACAATCAAGAGCCAATCGCGTTCTTGCACAGGGATACTCCTACAGCTCATAGATACTTGTCTAACAAGGTGGTTCTTCTAACCTGGCCTGGCCTCAAAACTTGTTGTTATGCGCGAGAAGTGGAATGGCAAATCCACGCCAGTGGCTTCGTGCGCTCAGTCGGTGTCCAGTTCCACCAGCACCTGTCCACGCTCAACGACCTGCCCGCGCTGGGCGTGCAGTTTGGCCACCGTACCGTCAGCAGGTGCTGTGACGCGAATCTCCATCTTCATCGCTTCCAGCACGACCAGCACATCGCCAGAAGCGACGGCATCGCCCTCCGCCACGCGCACATCCATCACCTGACCGGGCATCTCTGCCGTGAGGTCGCCGCTGCCTGCCGCGCTGGAACTGCCCCGCCGCCCCGGTTCGACGCGAGTCAGGGCGTACTGCTGACCATCGACCTGTACGTAGCGCTGCTGCCCCGCCGCTGCGGTATAAGCCGGGAAGCGCTGACCGTTCGCCAACAGCAGCCAGGATCCCCCACCCAATTGCGAGGCCGTCAGGCTGTATTCGTCGTCTCCGATTTTCGCCAGGAAGGAACCGTCCGGCTGGCGATTGAGGTCGATGATGTAAGTTTGGCCTTCGTATTCGAATTGATACTGCATCACTCACTCTCCCATGCGGAAGGTATCAGCGCGATTCCAGGGGCTGTAGGCATCCGCACCCAGGGCAGCGGGTGCGCCATTGGCGGCAGCGGCGGCCTGCGGCTGGGCGTGCATCTCCGCCAACGCAGCAGCGATCAACGCCTCCGCAGGCAGGTCGGGCACCGTCGGCAGCAGCGTCTCCAGGTGATCATCGACAAAGCGCGTGGTCACCTCCCCGTCAATGAAGGCGCGATTCGCCAGAATCACGCGCAGAAAGTCGATATTGGTCGTCGTGCCCAGGATGACCGTCTCGTGCAGGGCGCGTTGCATGCGCTCAATGGCGGCTTCGCGCGTGCGGTCATGCACGATCAACTTGGCGACCATCGGGTCGTAGTGGATGGTGATCTCGTCGCCAGAGCGGATGCCGCTATCTACGCGCACGCCGGGACCGTTCGCAGGCAAGAAGCGTTCCACCGTGCCGATTGCAGGCAGGAAGTTGTTACGGGCGTCCTCGGCATAGATGCGGCATTCAATGGCGTGTCCATTCTGGTGAATCGCATCCTGGGTGAAGGGCAGCGCTTCCCCGGCAGCGACCCGCAGTTGCAGCTTCACCAGATCGATCCCGGTGACCATCTCCGTCACCGGATGCTCGACCTGGAGGCGCGTGTTCATCTCCAGGAAGAAGAATTCTCCCTGCGGCGTAGCGATGAATTCCACCGTCCCCGCGTTGACATAGCCCACTGCCTGCGCCGCTGCGACGGCTGCTGCGCCCATTTCCTGCCGCAGTTCCGGCGTGACCAGGGGCGAGGGTGATTCTTCGATGATCTTCTGATGACGGCGCTGCGTGCTGCATTCGCGCTCGTGCAGCGATAGGGTGTTGCCATGCGAGTCGGCGATCACCTGAATTTCGATGTGCCGCCCATGTTCGATGTAGCGTTCCAGGAAGATGCGCGGATCACCGAAGGCTTTCTGGGCTTCGCTGCGTGCCCCGGCGATCGCTTCGGCGAGCTGCGACGCATCGCGCACCACGCGGATGCCTTTGCCGCCACCACCACCCGCGGCCTTGACCATCACCGGATAGCCGATTTGCCCCGCTGCGGCGACCAGTTCGGCGTCGCTGGCCTCTTCTTGCTGGAAGCCAGGCACAACCGGAACGCCCGCCTGCTGCATCAGGGCGCGGGCTTCGGTCTTCACACCCATCGCGCGGATGGCATCGGCTGGCGGGCCGACCCAGACCAGCCCGGCCTCCATCACCGCCTGCGCAAAATCAGGACTCTCAGAGAGGAAGCCATAGCCCGGATGCACGCAGTCGCAGCCCGCATGTGCCGCCACGCGCAAGAGCGCCTCAATATCCAGGTAGCTCTGCCCGGGGGGCGGTGGGCCGATCAAATAGGCTTCATCGGCAAGCTGCACGTGCAAAGCGTTGGCATCGGCTTCGCTGTAGACCGCCACAACCTGCATCCCCAGTTCCCGACAGGCACGCAGGACGCGCACCGCGATTTCACCACGATTCGCAATCAAACATTTCTTGAGGGGTATCATGCAATCACGACCATTTCTATTGAAGCATTGTTCGTCACACCAGCGCGGTAATCATAACACAGGCATCGCGAGCTTCACTACGAAAATCGCACGAAAATCGCGGCACGAGTGCAGGTCATCATGGCTCTCATTTCTTCTGCTGTTCGTCAATCGATTGCAGGGACAAACGCATGTGGCTGCTCGGAGAGAGCACATCGGAGTCTCTGCGCGTCTTTCTTGGGGTTTGCAATCCCCTCCTACAATCCCCTCCACTTCAGTAGGGGGACTTGTACCAACTTGCGGGAGTTTATGCTGCGGGTGGTTTTTTGCACGTCTACGGGATGAAGCACTCAGCGAATATGATATGTGGATCGCCCCCCACCAGTTGACGCTCGTATCGTATCAGGCGACGACCGAGAAGAGCGCCGCGAAGATGACGACATCCTGCAAGAAGTGCACGAACCACGCCCAGAAGATGCCGCGCGTCTCGACGATGGATTTCGCCAGCAACCAGCCCAGGAAGGCCGCCATCAAGGAACCCAATGCCCCACCCGGCGTGCCGAAGAAGTGCGGGATGCCGAAAATCAGCGCTGACAGGATGTAGATGCTGCGGTTTGGCACGGTACCGTGCAGCCCGACGACTACTGTGAAGCGCATCAGCGTCTCTTCGACGAAGCTGTTGGTGACAGCGAAGAGCAACACCCAGGGCAAAACGGGCAGAATCGCCGCCAGGGGAAGCTGCCCTTCCCAGATGTTGAAGTAGAGAAAGGCGCTGGTGGCCAGAGTCACGATCACAGAGAAAGAGATACCGACGGAGCGCCAGGTGTCATCCGCGCTGATACCCAGGAAGCGCACAGGTTCGGGGGATGCGTCCGGGTCACCAACGCGGGCGAAGCGCCGGAAATTCTGCGGATAGAGCACATAGAGCGCCGCCAGCACCAGGAAGGCCAATCCCAACGTGAGGCTCTGATAGATGATGTTGTGGCTGATCTCGGGGTTGGCGTGCAGGGGAATGCCGAACGCATCGGTCAGGGCGTGTGCGCCGAAGATACCCGCCACGCCGACCAGAGCCAGGAAAACGGAAATCCAGGGGCGAAAGTTGATTTCATTCTTTGTGTGCGTCTGTGTCTGGTTCATGATGTGCCTGTGTCTCCCTCTGTTGATTGAGTTGATGGCTCGTTCTGCCTAAAACTCGTCTTCGATTTTGGCGATGGCCTCATCCAGCCAGCGCAAGGAAGCGTCCGCGACCATCTCGCCGTAGCGCCGGGTCAATTCCCAGAGGACGGCATCGCGTGTGAGTTGTGGCTGCGCGGCGGCTGCGCCTTCGGTCTGCTGCTGGACATCTTCTTTGAGCGTGGCGACGTACTGCTCCATCAGCGCCCGCTGTACCCGCAACTGCGCCAGGATCGTGCCTTTCTCCAGGCGTGCGCTGAAGAAGAGCTTCAGCAGCAGCGTATCCTTGGTCTGCTCCAATTCGGTGAGGGGCTGCGCCAGCCAGGTGTGCAGCGCCTGACGCCCTTCATCGGTGATGGTGTAGACCCGGCGATCCGGGCGATCTTGCTGTTCCTGCACCTCGGAGGTGAGGTAGCCCTGCTCTTCCAGCTTCTTGAGCGTGGAATACACCTGGCTTTGTCTGGCGTACCAGAAGTGTGCCGTCGAAGTCTCCATGAAGGTCTTCACTTCGTAGCCCGTCATGGATTGGTACGAGAGGATGCCCAGCAGCGCGTATTGCAGCATATTCCGCCCTTGATACTCTGTAGTTTATACTCCAATTTTGGAATACAATTTACGGAATATGTGCGGTGCAGTCAAGCACGCGGCTTGATCTTGACAATTCCTGAACAAATGCACGGTGCAGCGAGAGCGTCCGGGGAATGGATAGGGATGGACTGTGGGAAGCTACTGATATGGATTTGCCAGTCCACCTCACCACACAAAATACCGCATGTCGAGGCCAGTGGAGACCCAAAGAGTCCCCCTGTGAAATTAAGTGGAGGAGTGTCGATGGATACGGAGATTATCTGGCTGGCACCGCTGCTGATCTTGCCGGGCATCGCCCTCTTGATCAACTCAACATCCAGCCGCTACGCAACCTTACATGAGGAAATCCACCACTGGCTGGATGGGCGGCACGACGAAGGCGTCGTACGACCGCCCACCTGCTGCAACGAGCGCGGATGTTCCGCAATGCGCTGGTGAGCCTCTACCTGGGTGTTTTCCTCTTCGCCCTTGCCAGCCTGTTGGGTGCCATCGTCGATTTCATGGGCGGCCCGGCGGATGTTGTGGTCTTCAGCATCGCCGTCGTCGGCGTATCCTGCCTGGGGTTCGCCTCCGCAGAGATGATGCGTGAATCGCGGCTCTCTTTGCAGGTCATCGAGTCGCATGTCGATGATATGATGGGAGCCGCAACGCCACACGAACATGGCTAGGAAGACTGCGCGTCGTCCTCCGGCTGCATGATGGCCTGGGCAGCTTGCAGGAGCTGCTCGCGGCGTTCCGGGGGATACTCACGACTGATGAGGTAGTGGTTCAGCAGTTCTTCGTGCGTCAGCTCTTCGGCGTTGGTCATCATGCGTGCCCGATCCGCTCGTTCGATCTCGCGCCGGATACCCGCCACATGGAAGACCCCTGCCTGCCGCAGTGCATGCCAGACCGCCATATCATTCAGGGCAGCGTCGGTTTCTGGCGAAAGCGTCACGATCAGGCGTACGATAGCTTCTTCCAGCCTGCGCCCCTGGATCAAGCCGATGACCTTGCGCGTGGGGTTGGCTTCGCGCACGCAATCCGCCCGCAGCGTGACCATCGGACGCGCCTCGACCGGGATGAATTGCCAGCGGGTCGCGCCGCGTTCCAGCTCGACCCAGCAGAAGCCCTTGGTATCGGCCTCTTCGCCGAAGTCGATGCGCTCCAGGCTTCCGCTGTAGACCACAGGGGGCACGTCGATGCGATCGCGCGTGAGGTTCTGGTGCTTGTGGATGTGACCCAGCGCCACGTAATCCCAGCGCGCATCCGCCAGCAAGTGCAGCGACATCTGCACATCTCGCCCCAGCATCACATTGCGTTCACTGCCCAGGGAGGCCCCGCGCACAGTGAAATGCCCGGTGAGGATGCGCGGCGCATCCGGCGCGATGGAGTCGGCTTGCTCTGCCAGTTCGTTGAGGATGTCCGTCAGCACTTCTTCAAGCTGTTTGTCGGTTTCCTTGATGGTCATGCGGCGCGTGTCGATGTCCTGCATCAGGCGTGAACGGATGGGATAAGGAGCTGCGCCGACGACGACGGTGCCGCGCCGGGTTTCCACCGGGAAGACCTCGTATTCCTGCGCCACCCGCACATTGCTCACCCGCAGGGTATCGTAAATCTCGATGCTGCTGGCCTTGAGCGAATTGGGGGGCAGGTCATGATTGCCCACCAGCAGCACCACCGGAGCCAGTTCCGCCAGGTCTTGAATGCGCCAGGCGAATTCGCGCTGGTAGGTGGGGTTGGGTGTGCGCGTCTTGAAGGCATCCCCGGCGAAGATCACCAGATCAACCTCGTTCTCCCGCGCATGAGCGACCATCTCATCCATGCGGCGCAAGAAATCCACCACACGGCTGCTGAGTCCGGTGTCAGGATCGGTCTTGCCGTAATTTTCCATACCGACGTGAACATCGGCGAAGTGCAGCACGCGGATCGGTTCGGGCATGGTGGCGGCTCCTCAGTCATTCAAACACCTGGAACATTCGTCCGCAGAGTATACCATCTGCGGCGTCCGTTTTGGGGTACTTGACCGATTTTGAACCCGCCGCAAGCCACGTCATTTCAATGGCAGTGGTTAGGCGGGTTTCTCGTGGGTTTTAGTGCTTCATCCGGCAAGTATGCAGAAAACACTTCGCACCCGATCTTCCGGCCAGTCGGTGCAAGTCCCCTCTACGAAGTGGAGGGGATTTCGGGGAGGATTTCGGAACGTTTTCCGGACAGCGCATTTAGAGCAACACACTGAAGATTCAGCTAAAACTTCAGTGTGCTATTCGCGCGGGGTCTAACTATTCCAATTCCCGTTGATGCGCTCGACGATGGTGCCAGTCGCCATGCCGCCACCGCAGCACATCGTCTGCAAACCGTAGCGGGCGTCCTTCACATCCAGGGCATTGAGCAGCGTCGTCATCAGGCGTGCACCGCTGCCCCCCAGGGGATGCCCCAGCGCCATCGCACCACCGAAGACATTGACCTTGCTCATATCGGGGTGCATTTCCTTTTCCCACATCTTGACGACGCTGGCGAAGGCTTCGTTGACTTCAAATACGTCGATGTCGTCCATGCTCAGGCCAGCGCGATTCAGGACTTTCTTCGTCGCCGGGACGGGACCCGTGAGCATCAGGTGCGGATCGCTGCCGACCGTGACCATGGCAACCAGGCGGGCGCGGGGCTTCAGGCCGAGTTCGCGTGCCCTGTCAGCGGACATGATGACCAGGGCGGCGGCTCCATCGCTGATCTGGCTGCTATTGCCAGCGGTGACAACGCCGTTTTCCTGGAAGGCCGGAGCCAATTCTGCCATCTTCTCGCGGTTGGGCCTGGCGCGGAAGCCCTCGTCGTGCGTCATCTCGAAGAGCTTGCCCTCTTTGTCCACGCCCTGCATGGGGGCGATTTCGCGCTGCAAGTAGCCCGCTTCGGTGGCGGCGGCGGCGCGCAGGTGGCTCTCGTAGCCCAGGTCATCGAGTTCTTCGCGGGTGATGCCCCACTTCTCGGCGATTTCGTCGGCGGCGATGCCCTGCGACACCATGTTGTACTCTTCCATGATGTTATCGGTGAAGGGCTGCTGTCCGGCGAGGCTGCTGCCCATCGGCACGCGCGTCATGCTCTCCACGCCACCAGCTACCACAATGTCGGCCTGCCCGCTGGCGACCATGGCCGCCGCCATGTGCACGGCCTGCTGGCTGCTACCACACTGGAAATCCACGCTGGTCGCCGGGACTTCGATGGGGAAGCCCGCTTCCAGCACGACATTGCGCGCGATGTTGAAGGTCTGCTCGGCAACCTGGCTCACACAGCCGAAAATCAGGTGATCGACCTGATCCGCCGTGATCCCGGCGCGTTCCAGCGCGGCCTTCACCGCATGAGCGCCCAACTTCACCGGATGAACTTCGCGCAGCGCCCCATTGCGCTTGCCTACGGGGGTACGAGCGGCATCCACAATCACAATATCGGTCATGGTAAAAAGTCTCCTGAAGGCGTAATCTAACGAAGATTTGATTTTTTGTACGCCCCTATCATACCGCATTTCCCACCGGATGGCAGGCCGTCGTTCGTGGCAAATCGCCAGCATCCGCCTACACTTCACTCGCCCTAAACTCATGATCATTGTCCGCTCATAAAGGTGTCATTTGCGCTTTAAGCCCACATTGCAGCAGGTTACGATGAAGGTATGGGGAATGTCGCGTCTCTCCGTTCGCGACAACAGTCGTCTACCTGACCAAAGGACATATCATGTTCACGAAACGTCTGTGGTCTGTCGTGCTGCTGATGACTCTCTTGATCAGCGGCACGTATTGGATTCCTGCGACCGCGCAGGATGAAACACCCCCGCCGGAAACGCCGGAAACGATCCCTGCCGAACCGCAGCCAACCCGGGAAGCGGGTGCTGCCCCTATTGGTGTCCCTGAGATCAGCGAGCCGGATGGTGAGTCCGGCGCGCCCGAGGGCAATCAACCGCCGACCTTCCAGGTGAGCGATCAGAGCCAACTGGTCGTCGCACCCGGGGGAACGTTGGTCTTTGCCATTGTGGTCATGGATGATGGCGGGGTCGTGCGCCTCACGCTGGACGAGGCCGATGCGGTGGGCGTCCTGACGCTGACCATGACCGCCCCCGCCGAGATCGCAGCGCCCTTCGTCACGCGCTATGAAGCGCTCTACACCGCTCCGGCAGATTTCGCCGGGGAGGATACGCTGCATCTGACCGCAACCGACATGCAGGGGATGACAGCTACTGTGAGCATCACCATCACGGTGAGCGCGTCGGATTCGGCACCCGTCAGGCCAGAACCTCCTGAGATTCCGCCGAATGCCACCGAAGAGCGCCTGATCGCTTACGATCCGCTGGCGGACGAAGCCAGCATCGAGGCCATGCTGGGCACGTTGGGCGCTGTCGAACTGGAGCGCCTGCCAGAAATCGGCGTGATCCGCGTGATGATGCCTGCCGCCACTGCGAGCACCGAAGCAGCTCAGGCCGCGATCAACAGCAGCGGTAGCCCCCAGGCCAACCGTGCGGGGTTGCGCGTCGTGGAAGAGAATGGCACGTACAGCGCACATTTCGAGCCGAACGACCCGTACTATGAACAAGGCTACCAGTGGAATTTCAACTCGGGCGCAGGGCAGGCCTATGTGTATATTGCGTGGAGTATCACCCGGCGCGCCGGACGCGGCGTGACCGTCGCGGTTCTGGATTCCGGCATCGACCTGGAACATCCGGAATTTCGCGGACAGCTCACGCGCGGGTGGGATTTCGTGAACGATGACAACAGCCCGGACGCCGATCATCCGCATGGCACGCATGTCGCGGGGATCATCGCCGCCAACACCAACAACCGGGAAGGCATCGCCAGCATCGCCTACGGTGCGAAGCTGATGCCCGTGAAAGTGCTCGACGAGTTCAACCTGGGTACCTGGTTCAATATCGCAGCGGGGATCATCTACGCCGTCGATAATCGTGCGGATGTCATCAACATGAGTCTGGGCGGCGGCAGCTATTCGACGACGGTTGCAGGGGCTGTGCAGTATGCCATCACCCAGGATGTCGTCGTGGTCGCCTCGGCGGGCAATACCTATGACACCACCTATCAGTACCCCGCTTCGCTGCCGGATGTCATCAGCGTCGCCGCGCACGACTTTGATGGGGACATCGCCGATTTCTCCACACAGAATGACCGCGTGACCCTCTCCGCCCCTGGTGTGAGCGTCTTCAGCACCGTTCCCATCGAACTGGGTTCCTACGAAGGTGGCCCGATCTGGAGCGGTACGTCGATGGCTGCGCCGCATGTTTCGGGCGTGGCAGCCCTGCTCATCTCGGATCGGATCGCCACCACGCCGCAGGCCGTCCGCGAAGCGCTGATTTGCAGCGCCTATGACATCAACGGCGGAGGATATGACAACGCCTTCGGCTATGGCATCTTGCAGGCAGATTGGGCGCTGACCTGGCGCGACAATGCTGCATCCTGCCAGATCACGCTGCCACACGACGATTTTGATAGCGCCATGCGCATTCGTCGTACACCCTTCACCGATATTCAGCCCTTCCAGGAACGCAATACGAGCATTGAACCCGGTGACTTAACACAATACGCCGGCAACGTGTGGTACGAGTTCACACCGTCTCGCTCCGGCATCTACAACTTCGACACGTTCGGTTCCAGCTTCGACACCACGCTGGCCATCGTTCAGGGCGTCCCCGGCGAATTCAACATCATCAGGTACAACGACGACGTGAACTACGGTGAAGGTCTGGCGATGTCGCATATCGCAGTTCCGCTGACCGGACGGCAGACGTACTACATTCTCGTGGATGCGATAGGGATCATTGAAGACGAGGTCATGCAGCTCAACGTCACGGAAAGCACTTTCCGGCACGGACGCACGGCGCAAGAGAATGATCGATCCCTGGTCTACAGCGGCACCTGGGCCGAAACGCGCGATCGCGCAGCTTCTGGCGGGCGCTACTTCGTCACCAGCGACGACACAGCAGCGCTCAGTTTCTCGTTCCAGGGACACCACTTCTGCTATACGCGGATGGTAGGACCGGGCTTTGGCTCCACAGAAATATGGATAAACGGGGAGTTGTGGGGAACCGTCAATAACCGGGCGGCGTACCTGGATAGCCAGGTCATTTGCCCGTTTGCGAATCCCACTCCCGGTTCGTACAACACCGTCATGCTGCGCCGGGATGCCGATGGGGCAGAAGGGCCAATCACAGTGGATGGCATTACCATCTACGAGGTCGAGGATTTGCGTCCGGTGCGCGGCACTGCTGATGACCGTGACCGTCGCTTGTCTTACTGGGGATACTGGCTGGAGCAAGACTACGACGAAGCCTACCGCCGCACCTGGACGTGGACGGAGGATGAAAGTGCATTCGTTCGCGCACGTGTCAGCGGCAGCACGATCACGATCTGGCGGGCCGTATCACCCGGGTATGGCTCGATGACGGTCTATGTCGATGGCCTCGCGTATCCTATGTCCAATGAAGCGGCAGATTTCTACCCGAGCGTTCCGTTCGTGATCCCCAACCTCACAGAGACGGAGCACGTGGTCGAAATTTATAACGATGCCGGCAGCGTGCTGGTCTTCGACGCCATTGATGGCAGTTCGCCGCGTGCGCTGCGAGCGGGTCGCATGACCGACAACCGAGACCGCAACCTGAGCTACAGCGGCTACTGGACAGAAGAACGCCCGACCGATGCCTACCGCCGTTCGACTCATCGCACAACCAGCGGTGGCAGGCTGTCCTTCCCGTTCGAAGGCAATAAGCTCTGCGTCTGGTACGTGGCACAACCGGGTGGCGGAGACATGTCGCTCTATGTGGACGGCGGTCTGCAAGGCACGGTTGATACGAGCAGCGCCGGGACGGACTTCAACATGGAGTTCTGTACGCCTGTCTTGAGCGAAGGTACACACTTCGCAAGGGTCATCACATCGGGCGGCGTGGTGGAAATCGATGCAGTCGAGCCGATCCAGTACCCGACGATCAACCCGGATGACCGCGTGGTGCAGGAGAACGACCGCGCCATCACCTACTACGACGCCTACGGTCCCTGGTACACGCTCAGCGGCAGCAGCGCGCGTTCAGAAGGCGGCTTCTCGGCACAGGGTGGCCGGATGTACTACACAAATGCCGACGGCGCACGCCTGAGTTTCACCTTCAACGGTTCGGGCTTCATCCTTTATACGTCGACAGGCCCGACGATAGGCGGTTGGCAAATCTACATCGATGGCGCGCTGCACGACACGGTGGATCTATACGACGGCTACCGCTGGCGTCCACTGGCCTATGGCGTCACTGATCTGGCACCGGGGATTCACGAAGTCTGGCTGATTGCGGACATTGAGGGCGGCGCTTTGTTCGCCGATTTCGACGGAGTGCGGGTCTTCCCGTAAGGCTCCTGTTGCCACAAACTGCATAAAACAAAAACCCCACGGTCTCCCGTGGGGTTGCATTTTTCGCTATCTGGGTGCCTCAGCGCGCGTTGTTGTTGATGCGCACAGCACGGCGGATCGGACGTTCGATGGCGTCGCGCAGGGTCTTGGCGATGCGTTCATGTTCCGCGCGCGTCAGGAGTTCCTGTTCGCGGGTCTTGTGGTTGCGCATCATGGTGTAGTCGTTGTTGAACTCGTTCATCAAGCGCTCCTTTTGGGCAACTTACACAACGACAGTATACGTGAACTCGGCGATTTGTACAGTTAAGAAACGGCGATGTTTAGACATCTTATACAAGTTTTAACATTACCCGATAGAGCGGGTTAGCCGGGAATAGGCCAGTGGTGAGGGCGGCATGAAAATCCTGCCCGCCGCGACACTCCCCAGAACGCTAGTTGTCCGGGCGAAGGGGCACGCTACAATACGGGCGATCAAATGCAGCAGAGGACAAGCAACGTGCCCATCATGCCCTTCCTGGGGGCGCTCCTGCGCCTCGTCAGCGCGGGCTTCGGCCTGTGGCTGGTTTATTTCACCATCATGACGACCGTCCGAGTCTTCGTCCTGCCACGCGGCGAAAATGCCTGGCTCGCGCGGCAGATTTTCCGCATCGTCTACCAGCTTTTTCTGATGCGTGCGTACAAGGCCAGCAACTTCGCCCAGCGCGATCGTGTGCTGGCGCTGTTCGGGCCATCGGTGCTGCTGGTTCAACCCCTGGTTTACCTGGGGCTGGTGGTGATCGGCTTTGCGGGTATCTACTGGGCGCTGGATCCCAGGCCGCTGACGATCTACACCCTGGAAGAAGCCTACTTCCTCAGTGGTTCGTCGCTGATGACGCTGGGCTTCGCGGCGGTGGACAGCCACGACCTGCCCGTGATGTTCCTCTCTTTCACACAGGCTGCCCTGGGGATGATCTTCGTGGCGCTGCTGATCGCCTATTTGCCCACGATTTACAGCGCATTTTCCGAACGCGAGCGGCTGGTGGGCTTGCTGGAAGTCCGCGCCGGACAGCCGCCCTCCGGCGCGACCATGATCGAGCGCGTCTACCGCAACAACGGCACGCCCGACCAACTGAATGAAACCTGGGCACGGTGGGAAGAATGGTTCGCACAAATCGAAGAGAGCCACACCTCGCTGGTGGCCCTGGTCTTCTTCCGCTCACCGATGCCGGATCGCCATTGGGTGACGGCGGCGGGGGCGGTGATGGATGCGGCTGCCCTGCTCGATAGCACGGTGGATACCCCGCGCAACGTCAACAGCGTGCTGGCATTGCGTGCGGGGTATGTGTCGCTGCGGCGGATCGCCGATTTCTTCGGCAGCACCATCCCCTACGATCCCGAACCCGCGCCGGATGATCCCATCAGCATCGCGCGCGAAGAATTCGACGAGGTATATGCCGAACTGCGTGCAAGTGGCGTCCCGGTAGTGGTGGATCATGAGGCGGCCTGGCGCAATTTCGCAGGCTGGCGCGTGAATTACGATCGGGTGCTGCTGGGGTTGGCGCGGCTGACGGCTGCACCCTATGCACCCTGGTCATCTGATCGTACCATGCCGGATATGCGGGACATTCCGGGCATCACGCCCTTCGATCACTTCGATTATCGTCCCAAGTACGAGACGAATGCCTGAAGCTTACCCTGAATGAGGAGCAACTTGTGGCACAGCTTGATCTCAGCGATCGCCTGTTTGAACTGGTCTTCGATGCGGTGCGCGAGGCGTTGATTCCGCTGCGCGAGGGGGAACCGCTGGTGCCCTTCGCCTTACTGCTGACCAAGGGCGGCGTCGAACTGCGGCGCTTCACCGACACGAACATCAGCACAGCCCTGGAACGGGCGCAGCACCTCTTCGCCAGCGCCGATGACGATTTGCTGGCCTACGCCCTGGCCTACGACGCAACCATCACTGTGGAAGATACGGATTTCGACGCAGTCCTAGTGGAAGCGGGAGAACGCGGAAAAGACAACGGCTGGCGCTTCGCCCAACGGTACCTGCCGCGCACAGAAACATCTATGCATTCGCCCATCGGCGAACTGGCTTACCTGGGGCAGACGCCGCTTTACTTCGAGCAGGGCGAGGGATCCGGATAAAAAAAGCGGCGGTTGGAAGCCGGAAATGCCCCTACCGCCGAACGAACAACGTTTTGTAATAGGAGAATATACCGCATCCTGCACGCATTTGCCAGTGGATTCTAATCCTCGTTTGATTTTTCTTCCATGCAGGGGTGGCTTCCCAACAAAAAAGGGCCGGGCAAGCGCCCAACCCTCTTCTGAGTCTCGACGATGGTTCGTGCGTCAGTCCAGCGGATTGGCCTCAATCGTCAGTTCGATCGAGTCGCTACCGAAGGCGAAGTATTCCAGTTCGAAGTTGGCGCGTCCGCTAACGCCTGCCGTGTAAACGAAGGCCATTTCCGTCGCGCCGGAGATGCTGATGCGCGTGTCCGCGAAGCTCTCGCCCGGTTCGCGCATATCGCCGTAGAGCGTGCTGTCCAGTTCCACACTGGAGGAGATGGTGACGACGTAGCTGGTGCCGTTCTCTACGTTCAGCGTGACGACATCGTACTGAGTATCTTCATTCAGGGTCAGCGTCACCGGGCCATCGGTCGCCACCAGCAGTTCGGTGCTTTCCAGGGTCAGCACGAAGCTGTCCACCAGCGGCGCTTCACTGGGACCCTGCACGGTCAGGGTGTAGGCACCCGTCGAGGGCAGTTCCACGCGGCGAAGCTGCGGGTTGAAGAAGGAGCCTGCGTCGTCGGAGTTGGCAACTTCCGCGCCTGTCGGGCCAGTCAGGATCAGCGTAGCTTCCAGGTCACTGTCGCCAGCGGAAATGGCGCTGATGTTGACGACATCGCCCTGGCTGGCTTCGAAGTTGTAGACGACGTTCTGGGCGCTGTCCGGATCAACGGTGACGGGTTCATTGAAGGACAGCGTGCCGCCGGAGACTTCTGCCACCACGTTGCTCTCTGCAACGGTCAGGGTGAAATTACCCGTCGCATCGCCACCGAAGGCACGCACGCGCAGGGTGTAGGTTGCGGTTGCCGGAGCGGTGAAGAACAGGCGCGAGTTGAGGCCGTCGCCGCCGTCATCGTTCTCGTCAATGATGCTGCCGCCGCTGTTCAACACTTCCAGGTAGGTGTCGAAGTCATCGGATACGATGTCGATCTGCACGCTCTGGCCTTCTGTGAGGCTGATACTGTATTCGGGCGTGTTATTGTTGGCTGTGCCGGTGATGCTATCGCCGACGCTGATGTCGCCACCGTCCTGCTGTGCGGCGGAATCGCTTTCACCGTCGCTGGAGCCACCCAACAGGCCGCCCAGGCCGCCGCTCTCTTCGCCAGCGGCACCGCCCTCGCTGATGCTCAGGGTGTAGCTGCCCGTTGCAGCGCCCACCCAGGACTGCACGACGATGGTGTAGGTATCGTCAGCCGGCGCGGTGAAGTCGAGCAGGGCGTTGAAGTTGCCGCCGCTGTCGTCATCGGTGGCGAGGGACGTGCCCGCGCTATCCAGAACTTCGATGTAGGGGTCAAAGTCGTCGGAGTCGAGGGCGATCATAATGCTTTCGTCGGCGGCGAGGGTGATGGTGTATTCGACAGTACCGTTATCCACCGAGGATTCAACGGTATCGCCGACGCCGACCGATTCTTGCGCGAATGCGATGCTGCTGAGGGAGAAGACAAGAATCACGAGGAGAAGAATAGCACGGAACAGTTTTCCACTGTGGGACATAGAAGTCTCCTTGGTAAAGGGTGTAAGGCAAAAAACTACCAGTAGCATTGTAGCAGCGAAAGACGTATTGAAAGCGCCTGAGGGGGGAGTTTTACACCATTTTAGCAAGCTAGTGCCCTACGATTGATCTGCTACAATGCGCCGCAAACGAAGTACGAACGAGGAATCCATGAACGTCAAACCGCATGCGAAGCCCTGGCTGTGGCTGGTTCCGCTGCTGATCTTGCTGGCGGCGCTGGCATTGCCCCGGCTGGATCAAGATGGCCTCTGGTATGACGAAATCTGGTCATTGCGCAACGCGGGCGGCGCACACTACGGCCCGCTCTCCCCGGCGGGCATCTGGGAGCAAGTTGCCTTCAACGATCCACATCAGGCCTTCGGCTATCCCTACCTGCTGGCGGCCTGGGGCAGCGTCGCGGGCTGGTCGGAATATGCGGGGCGGCTGTTGTCTCTTTTTGCCGCGCTGCTGGCGGTCGCGCTCACCTACCGCCTTGCTTCACTCCCCCCTCTAACTCCCCCCGCTTCGCAAGGGGAGGACACACAACGCAGCTTCCCCCTACGCAGTGGGGGGACGGGAGGGGGGAGTGCCCTACGCAGCGACGCGACGCGAGGGGGGAGTGCCCTACGCAGCGACGCGACGCGAGGGGGGAGTGCCCTACGCAGCGACGCAACGCGAGGGAAGAGTACCCTACGCAGCGACGCAACGCGAGGGAGGAGTGCCCTACGCAGCGACGCGACGCGAGGGGGGAGTGCCCTACCTCATGCAGAGAACAAGCTCTTCGCTGCGCTGATGCTGGCGACCTCGGCTTTCTTCCTGTATTACACACACGAACTCCGCGCCTTCACGTTGGTGGCGCTGGCGGCGACAGGGCTACTGCTGGCCTATGTGCGGCTGCTGCAACGGAACCGATTGCGCGTGGGCGACGCGGCCCTCTTCGTACTCAGCGGCGCGGGCTTGCTCTACGCGCACTACTTCGCCGCCGCGACTCTGCTGGGTGCGCTGGGGCTGTTTCATTTGCTCTTCGCTCGTAAGAATCGCCGCTGGTGGCAGCTCATCGGGCTGGCGCTGCTGGTCGGGCTGCTCTTCCTGCCGGAGCTTCCGGCCTTCCTGCGCGGATTCGAGCGCTTCAGTCCGGAAGATGTCAATCAGGTGCCGTTGACGGCGGGCGAAGCGCTCTGGAGCTTCGCGCACTACCTGGGCAATGGAGCGGTGCCGCTGGTCGCGCTGCTGCTGCTGCTGGGTGCGTTGCAGGCCTGGCGCAGCGGTGGCGGATTACGCATCGTGGTTGCGATTAGCGCTCTCGCCGTGCTGCTGACCCTGGCGGCAAACGCAGTCCTGGGCATCCTGGAACCGCAGCGCCTGCGCTATACAATCGTGCTCTGGCCGGGGCTGGCCCTGTGGGCAGGGTCGGGGTTCGCGCTGCTGGCGGAATGGCTGCAGCGCACGATGCAGCATGGTTGGCTGCGACGTACGGTGCTGCTGGCGCTGCCGGGTCTGTGGCTGCTGAACGCACTGCTGGTCTATGCCGATACGAGCTTCACGGAACCGCTGCACGGCGACCGGGTTGTGCGCTGGCGGACGATGACTAACGTCCTGCAAGAGAGGGGCGGCGTGGGCGACCTCTTCGCCTTCTACGCTGGAACCGGGACGCAAGCCTACCCCATCACGATCAGCTTCGAGCACAGCACCGAGACGCTGCCCTTCCCGGCGATGATCACTTCGACTTACTTCGATGCCGCATCCCCGGCGAATCAGGCATGGGCGCGGAATTTGCTGGATGAAGCGCAGCGCGTCTGGTACGGGGTGGATCGCGACCTGGGGCTGAACGAGATTCATTCCCAGTTCGAGGCCGTGCTGCGTGCGGACTGGATACACTGCGGCAACTTCAGCGACGACCCCGCTTTGCCGCTGGATTTATATGCGCGTTCGCCCATCTTCTGCCCGGATCAAGCGCCAGCGGCGGCGCAGTACGCCAATGGCCTGCGGCTGCAAGACTTCGCCGGGGCGTATCGTCACGAGCCGGATGCTGGCATCTACAGCCTTGACCTGTACTGGACGATCCCGCCGCAGATGCCGCCGGAGACTTACAACTTCACGGTGCACATCACCCGTCCGGGCGAACAGACGCCGCTGGTGCAGGTGGATCGCCCGCTGCCAACGACGAAACATGCGGCAATGCGGCTCCGTGCAGAAATAGCGGGCTTGCCGCCAGGGACATACGAAGCGGCTTTGATCGTCTATGCCTGGCGCGATGGCACGCGGCTGCCAGGCGCGGCGGACGGCACAACCCTGGAGCGGTTGCCCCTGGGCCAATTCACGATCCCGTGAGGGAGAGACGGTCGCGGTGCGGGGCATCCGCTCGTGACGGTTCGCCTTGCGTACACGCTCTGAGCAGCGCCCCCTGAGAGCGGATCACTCCACCCTGGTTTCGGCCTGGGGCTGCAAATCGGTGTTGGGCGACCAGTTCCCCGCCGTATCCACTGCCCAGACGGCGAAGCGATAGGTATTGCCCGGTTCGCCCGTGTAAATGCCCTCGCTGCGCTGCGTCTCCAGCCAGGGCGTCCACTCGCCATCGTTGATCTGCACCCAGACGGTGTACTGCGCGATTTCGCCGTTATCGTCCGCGCCCCAGCGCACGATGAAGGTGCGCGGGCTGACTTCCGGCAGCGGCTCGATGAAGGTCGTGGGGGGCAGGGTGTCCGTCGCTGGATCCACCGTCGGGCGCAGCGGAATCGCGGGGGTGACGGGCATGGGCGTGCCGGAAGCCCCTTCGGGCGTGAAGATGGGCGTGGAGTCCTCAGCCGTCAGGCTGCCATCCACGCGCTCGACCAGGATCACGGGCGGGCCACCAACCGCGCTGGGATCACCCGGTTCGAGTTCTTCCGGTGGGAAATTATCGGGCACGGCGGGCGCGAGTTCGACCCGGTAAACCCCGGCGCTGGGAACCGCCGTCGTCGTGCCGCTGAGCGTATACTGGATCGCGCTGCTGCTGGAAGCCGGGACGTTGGCGATGTTCGGCTCGAAGCGTCGATTCCAGAGGACATGCACGCGCTCGTTGCGGAAGGGGCGCTCGAAAGAGATGCGCGTGCTACCTTCCTGGCGGATCACCTCGCCCTCGCCCAGCGCCTCCCCACCGAAAATCTGCGCCATCAGGCGAAAGGCCGCCGCCGCTGGTCGTGGCGTACCCGGCCTGGGATGCTGGCTGTAGCAAATCGAGTCGCGCTTGTTGCGGAAGAGACCGAAGGCATCGCCGAAGCAGGGGAGGCCATTGGCGCATAATTCGCCGTTATTGGGCGGGAAGTCCGTCCCGGCGGGCTGGTCGCCACAATCGTCGTACAGTTGGTGGAAGAAGACCACTTCCGCGCCCTCTGCCCAGGCGTAGGCCGTGCTCTGGATGAAATACCACGCCGCTTGATCCGCCGTGCCGAGTTTGAAGCGCTGTTCGGGCGAGGCCGCCCACACCGGCCCCGGGTAGTCATTCCAGACGTTGAGTCCAGTCTCATTGACGAAAATTGGGCGGCTGATGTTGTAGGCTCGCAGGGTCTGCTCGGTGAAGCGTGCCAGCCAGCCCGTGCGCCAGGGATAGCTGTAGCTGTGGAAGGCGACAGCATCCATGTAGTAGTTGTTGGCTGCCGCCTGTGGGTCGCTCTGGTAGATCGCCAGCACGCGCCCCAGCCAGTTATCCGGCGTATTGAAGAGCAGGCCGCCGAACATCACCGTCGCCGTAGGGTCGGCCTGGTGTGCCGCCAGATAGGCCACTTTCAGCAGTCGCGCATAGGCCGGGATGCCGCCGCGCCAGAACTGCGGCAAATCCGGCTCATTCCACACTTCCCAGACATCCACCCCTTCACCATTGATCCAGCCCATTTGCTGCGCCAGTTGCCCGCCCGGTTTGTAGCGCTGCACCGCCGCATAGACGAAGGTCGCCCAGGGGTTGTTGGGGTTGATGGCCTTGCCTGCGCCGGGTGTGTCAGTGCCATCGGCGAAGACCGGTTCGTTCAGTCCGGCGATGCCCTCGCCCGCCGCATGGAAAGCCGGACGATCCAGCAGAATGGCGTTGATGTTCAGCCCGTAGCGCACATCGTCGCGCACCAACCGATCATAGGCTGACCAGTCGAAGGCCCCCGGTGCAGTCTCTACGGCGTTCCAGTAGAGCGGCCAGCGCGTCCAGCCCGCGCCCAGGAGCAAGGCATTGCGGTAGCGCGAGTCGTCCGCTTCGAGTTGTGCGGTGCTGATCTGTGCGATGCCCAGGCGTGCCGAGCGGATGAAGCGTTCAGCAGGGGCTTCTGAGCGCGGCGCAGTCGTAGGCGGGACGGGAACCTGCGCTGTCGTACCGGGCAGCGATAGCGCCAGCAGGAGGCCGATGAAGGAGAGCAGTACCAGATACCAATATCGCATGAGCCGTTTTGAGACTTCCCCACGAAATCAATCGGCTCTATCTTAGCGCACGGTTTTGCCCGCACCTAGAATCGAAATAGGGAGAGTCATCCCATGCTGACGCCGGATATGCGCCGCCGCTTGCTGAAAACCGCCTCACATCACCTGCTGACCCTGGAACACATCGCCGCAGACCTGACGCAGGAGCAGGCCACTACCCTGCGCGACGGCGAAAACGGCTGGAATACCGTCGAAATCCTCTGCCACCTGCGCGACTTCGACCACATCTTCCGCGAACGGGCGCAGCGCATCCTGGCAGAGCAAGAGCCGAGTCTGGCTCCGGTGGATCACGAAGCGCTGGTCAGCGAACGCGAATATGGGAAGCAGGAATTGCAGGCTGTGCTGGCGCAACTGCGCCAATCACGCGAGGCGACGTTGGCCTTCTTCGAGGGGCTTGCCGATGCGGATTGGAGCCGTGCCGGACTGCACCCGGAGCGCGGACGCTTCAGCCTGGACGACGCCCTGCTGCAAGTCGTCACCCATGATGCCGACCACACCGAGCAGCTCACGCGGGTGCTGCGCGGCTGAATGCTCAGCGTTGGTCGCCGTCGCCCTGGATTTTGCCGCGTTCCAGCCGCGAGAAGAGCTTATCCAGGTTGGCCTCGGCGACCTCTTCCAGCGACAGACCGAGGTTGGTGCAAATCTGCGTCAGGTACCAGAGCACATCGCCCAATTCGCCCTTGAGCGCTTCGCGGTCTTCGTCGGAGATGCTGCCGCCCCTGTCGCGAAAGATCTTCTTGATTTTGCCCGCGACCTCCCCCGCTTCGTTCACCAGCCCCAGAGTCGGGTAGACGATGGGGTCATCCGTGGGAATGTCGCTGTAGGTCTTGCGCGACTGCTCCTGGTAGCTGCCGTATTTGGTCTGCATCGCTGGCTCCTACTATGATAAATGCGTTTGCCGATGAATTTGCCGGAGAAGGGATTCGTCGGAACTCGTTGTGTGGGTTTCGGCCTTTTACCGCCCGCTGTTCGTCTGGTTGTTGGAGCAGGGACGACCGGGCGGGCCGCCCCGTTCAATGATCCATGACCAATCAGGTGCGAGGGACTTACTCGAAAATCCAGGGGTCGGTATTGCGTTCCCAGGTGATCAGTTCGTCTTCGCTGAAGAAGTTGGCGATTTCACGTTCGCCGCTCTCCACGCCGTCGGAACCGTGAACCAGGTTACGCCCCACTTCCAGGGCGAAATCACCGCGAATGGTGCCCGCTGCACTCTCGTAGGGCTTGGTAGAGCCGATGGTCGTGCGGCTGGCCTGGATGGCGTTGGTGCCTTCCAGCGCCATGACCACGACGGGGGCGCTGGTGATGTAATTGACCAACCCGGGGAAGAAGGGCTTGCCCTCGTGTTCGGCGTAATGGGTTTTTGCGAGCGCTTCGGAGACCTGCATGAACTTCATACCGATGATGCGCAGACCGCGCTGTTCGAAGCGCTTGATGATTTCCCCGGTCAGACCGCGCTGCACGGCATCGGGCTTGACGATGATGAGGGTGCGTTCAACTGCCATCGCTTGTGTTCCTTTCCTGGATGAGTGAAGTATGCGCCGCCCCTGGGACGACGCTCGAATTTCTGGCGCACGCATGATACGCGACTTTGGCGCGGCTGTGTACGCCAAACCCGCAGCCACTGCCCAGATGTTAATGCGGATTTAACAGCGGGGCGAAAGTGGCGGGGCAATGGCATCAAACGATCTGAACCGCGCAAACACAAAAGAGCACAGGGTAAAGGGCAGAATCACACCCCGCTGCGCGAGTTCCCCCCTCTAACTCCCCCCGCTGCGCAAGGCTATGCATTACCCACAAATCGGAGAGCGGAGATAGA
>CAZJWX010000018.1:0-60747 GCA_964549915.1 uncultured Anaerolineaceae bacterium
AGAACCGCTTGCGGCTTTAGAAGCCGCCGGACTTTAGTCCGTGCGGAGTGTCACATCGATACTGAAGCCTGGTATCCGCTGAACAAAGTCTTCGACCTGTTCAATGACATCGCCGCGCAAAAACGCGGATCGTCGCCCTTCGTCGCGATGGGCATCAAAATTGCGCAGCAGTCTCCCTTCCCGCCGGATATGCGCAACGGCCTCACGCTGGCGGGCATCCTGGAAGGCTGGCAGGAACACTACGAAGCCAGTCATCGCGGCGGCACCCTGCCTCCCGTCATCACCGAAAAAGTCCACGAACAGTACTACAAGCTGATTCTATCCGAACATCATCTCTACCCCTTCAACCTGGTCTACGGGATGGCCTATGGGTTCTGTCGCTTACTGCTGCCACAGGGAACGCGCTTCACCGTGAAGTACGATGATGTCCACACGCCGTACGGCGACTATGGCGATAAGGTCATCGTCCACATCTATTGGGAGTGAGGTGCGGGTGTGGGGCGCGTCCCCACCTTGATCGAGACTTGCCCGAAATCGCAAAGCGCCGTACCATGCAGTGGTGTCTGACGGGCATCTGCTGAGTTCCCAACGCTTCGCCGACTCAGTGGATTCAGGCACCACCGTTTCGTCTGTACCGTGCTACCATGGCCTCTATGAAACCAAGACCACGCGATTTCAGGAACATCACTGCCTTATGCCTGCTGACGGCGCTGCTGGTCGCATTGAGCGGATGCAACCTGGGCACGAGCGGCAGCCAACCCGCAACTCTGGTGCCGCGTGCCTCTGCAACCCCGGTACCCACCCTGGGCTATAGCGGCGGCGCACCGCAGGAAGGCACCGTCAATGCGGGTGGGGTCGGTACGCCCGTGCAGAACGTGGGCGTGACGCTCTACAACATGGTTGAGCAGGTGGATTCCGAACGGCTGATGGCGCACGTGCGCACGCTGGAAGGCTTCTACACCCGCCATGTCAATTCCACGCAGACATCGACCACGCAGGGCATCGGCGCGGCCAAAAATTACATTGAAGAGCAATTCAACCTGATCGGCCAGCAAGCCCCCAGCGATGTCAGCTTCACGGTGCAGGTGCTGCCCTTCGACCTGACCTACAACGGCGTCTCCACACGGCAATACAACGTCATGGCCTACTTGCAGGGCTACGAACCCGGCGCGGGTGTGCTGGTCATCGGGGCGCATTACGACAGCATCGGCGCGGATTTCAACAGCGGCACGGCTTACGCCCCCGGCGCGAACGACAACGGCACCGGAGTCGCTGCCTTGCTGGAACTGACGCGCATCATGAGCCAGCGGTCACACCGCGCCAGTATCATCTTCGTGGCCTTCAGCGCCGAGGAAGTCGGGCGACGGGGCAGCCAGGCATTCGTGGAATGGTCAAAAGGGCGCGGGCTGGACATCCTGGGGATGATTAACATCGACTCCGTCGGCAACGCCAACAATCGCAGCGGCACGGTCGATGAATCGCTGCGCATCTTCTCCTGCCAGGAAGAGTCCTGGTGCAACAGCTTCAACAACAGTTCGCGGTTGATGGCTCGCTCGGTGGAATTTCTGGGCTTTGCGCACAGCGCCAGTCTCAGCATGCGCGTCGAATCGCAGGCCGATCGCGCCGATCGCTATGGCGACCACTTCTCCTTCGCAGAGGCGGGCTACCCGGCGATTCGCTTCATCAATACGATGGAGGAATGGGGCAATGGCTCCACCTCGGATACCATTGAATACGTAGAGCGGGATTTCTTCCGCAAGGCCACCCAGTCGATTCTGGTGGTGGCGGCGGCGCTGGCGGATGGCCCCCAGCCCCCGCGCAATATCGCCCTGCGCCAGACGGACAGCGGCACCCCGATGCTGGTCTGGGAACCGGTGCCGGACGCGACGGGGTACATCATCACGCTGCGCTATGCAGGCTCCGAGCGCTACGATCAGCAGATTGGCATTGACGATCCCAATACGACCTCCCTCGCCTGGGATCGCTTCCCGGAATACGCCGGAATCTCGGTGGCGGCGCGCGGGGTCGATGGCATCATCGGGCGGCTTTCGCCGGAATATGCCGTGCGCTGAGAAGAGAACCGCAGGTTCGGGAGGTGGAGATCGCCTGCAACGGCGAAGATGCAGGAACTTCACAAAAAAGCGCCCCCTGAGTAGGGCGCGGTATGCCGCCCAGGGATAAATTGCTGCGACATCGACGCAGCACATTCCGCCGAATCTGCTACAATGCAAAGTGTGTTTTCACAAACCATGAGGAGAAAAACATGCTTCGGAAGACTGTGTTGTTCCTGGGTGTCGCGCTGCTGGCGGTGTTCCTGGCAGCCTGTGAAACGACGGATACCGCTTCGGATCCCGCTTCTGCGCAGAATGTGCAGCCCAACCTGGCTGGCTATGACGTGCAGACGACCGACAACTACGCGGATGCTCTGGCAGCAGTCGGCGGCACCAGCGCCCTGGCGACGGGCAATGTCGCGCTGGCGGCTGGCATCGAACGGCTGGGGACGACGCTGGAATGCTTGCAGGATGTCGGCGCTATTTCTGCCAATATCTACACGCGCTCCGGCGACGAAATCATCCCGCAGATGGGTGTTTCCCTCATCATCAACCAGACTCGCGTGCAGCGCAACGTCCTGGCCTGCCTGACGGAATCGCCGATTGGTGCTCAGGGTGCGCTCGAAATCCAGTTCTGCCCGGCAACAGGCACCTTCACCTTTGAGGACGAAGATTTCTACTTCGCCTACATCGGCGTGGGCGACCAGATCTGCGAAGCATTCAACACCCACTTCGAGAGCCTGGAAGCGAACTTCACCGGGTAATACCCCCTAGAAGACGCTGACCCGACGTGCTCTGCATCCCCATAGATAAATCCAGGGAGCCTGGGCGCGTTTCTCGATCATTCCACTGCATCATGGCCCGGCGGCGTGCGGATTTGCGCCGTCGGGCTAGCCCCACAGCTCACGCAGTCCCTCACGCTTCGTCCAGCAATTCCAGCAAACCATCCGGGTAGAGCGGTGCGCCCCCCTCGCGGAAGAAAGACAGCGGCTTCCAGGTCGCGGTGAACAGTACGTGCGATCCGTCCTCGTCATCGTCCGTGCCCTCGACGGTGTATTCGTCGATGTTGCGGTAGTCCTCTGTGAATGCGCCGTCATAGATCAGGCAGATTTCGTGACCGGAGTTGCCTTCGTAGACGAAGATACTCTCCAGCGTCCCCAGGTAGCGCACATCGCGCACCGGAGCATTGATTTCCTCCCACACTTCGCGGACGACCGTCTCGCTACCGCGTTCACCAAAGTCGATGCCGCCGCCGATGGGACGGTAGAAGGTCTCGTCTTTCGCCGAGTCGTAGCCTTGCGCGACGAAAATCTGGTCATCGCGGCGGAAGACACATAATGCCAGCACGCGGATTCGGTTCTTCTTGGCCATATTGTGTTCCGTTCGGGTAGAGGATAGGTCTGCTTTCATGGTGGGCGCGGTGCGTGGGCACGTCAAGAGGGCGTCTGCCGATGCCCTTTCGCGGAATACATTGGGTAGGGTTTCTCGCCGAGCGTGCGTCGTGATCCGAGGACGGGCAAAGGGGCCGCGACCTGCCCCTCCCTCGGCTCCCGACGGGCGACCAAAGGGGCACCCTCACAACCGATCTTTGCGGCACGATGTCAGCAAACACTTATCAAAAACGCGCGCTACATTCGCGCCGGGGCATCGGCGCATACTGCCAGAGGCGACGTCAGACGATCCTCGGATCGCATCGCTGTTGACGGCAGTAGCCCCCGAATTTATTCGTGGGGAGTATTTCACATCCCCACACATCAATCCAGGGGCGTCACGCCATGTCCTGGTAAACAGGCTGGTACATCCGTTCACGGATCAGATCAATCGGGTCTTCGGGCAGGTCAGCACGCGCCAGCCCCTTCTCTGCGGCAATCTGGGCGACAGCGCGGGCGATATGGGCGCTGATCTCGCGAATGTCGCTCAGCGGCGGATAGACGCGCCCGACGCCGAGGTCTTCTTCATCGGTCAACTGCGCCAGGGTACGCGCCGCCGCCAGGAACATCTCGTCCGTGACCTGCGTCGCCTCGCTGACGACCACCCCCAGGCCAACGCCGGGGAAGACGTAGGAGTTATTGCCCTGCCCGGGTACGAAGGACTTGCCCTTATACTCCACCGGGTGGAAGGGGCTGCCGCTGGCGAAAATCGCGCGACCATCCGACCATTTGTAGGCTTGTTCGGCAGTACATTCGGATTTCGACGTGGGGTTGGAGAGCGAGAAGATGATCGGGCGCTCGTTGAGCCGCGACATCTCTTCGATCACATCCTGCGTGAACATGCGCGGCTGACCGGATGCGCCAATGATCGCCGTCGGCTTCAATTCGCGGATGGCGCTCAGCAGATCGGGCTGGAATTCAGCATCGTGCGCGAAGGCCAGCTTATGCGGACGCAGGTCGGTGCGGCTCTTGACGACCAGACCGCGCGAATCAACGAACCAGCAGCGCAGCCGCGCCTCTTCTTCGCTCAGCCCATCGTCTATCATAGCGGTGACGAACAACTCGCCGATGCCGATTCCGGCTTCGCCCGCCCCCAGGAAGACGAATTTCTGCTCGCGCAGCGGCGTCCCCGTGATGCGCAGCGAGCCGTAGATGCCCGCCAGCGTCACCGCCGCCGTGCCCTGAATATCATCATTGAAGCTGGGGAGCTGGGTGCGGTAGGTCTCCAGCAGACGGAAGGCGTTGTGGTTGCCGAAGTCTTCGAATTGCAGCAGGGCTTTGGGATAGCGCTCTTTGACCGCCGCCACAAATTCTGCGAGGAAGGTGTCGTATTCTTCGCCCTGCACGCGCGGATGACGCAGCCCCAGGTAGAGCGGGTCATTGAGGAATTCCTGGTTGTTGGTACCCAGGTCGAGCGTGATGGGCAGGGTGCGGCGAGGATGGATGCCCGCGCAGGCCGTATACAGCGAGAGCTTGCCCACCGGGATGCCCATGCCGCTCGCGCCCAGGTCACCCAGGCCGAGGATGCGCTCGCCATCGGTGACGACGATCACTTCGACATCATCGATCGGCCAATTCGCCAGCACATCGCGGATGCGCCCTTTGTCTTCCAACGAGATGAACAACCCCTGCGGACGCCGCCAGATATGCCCATATTCCTGACACGCTTTGCCGACGGTCGGCGTGTAGATCAGCGGCATAACCTCATCCAGATGCTTGATGACGATGTGGTAGAAGAGGGTCTGGTTGCGCTCTTGCAGGTCAATCAGATACATGTGCTTTTGCAAATCCGTCGGTTCTGAGCGCATCCGCGAAAGCACACGATCTTCTTGTTCCGCGACGGTTGAGACGTGCGGCGGCAGTAGCCCGCGCAGCCCCAGCGCTTCGCGTTCGCGCTCGTTGAAAGCTGTGCCTTTGTTCCGGTGCGGATCATGCAGCAAGTCCAGCCCGGTATGTGCGTCTTCCTGTAGCGTAGCCATGAGGGTCTCCTGAAAAAATGCGGCAAAAAGTTTCTTTCTCCCCATTATCCGTCTGGCGAGTCATGATCGGTTAGTGAAGATCATCCCGTGTCAATTGTGAGGATCGTGGGGAGTGAGGCACAATGAGGAGTTCAAGGGGTGCGGGGCAAAGGGGACGCAGCCGCGCCGCGCCCCGATGATGATCACAGCGCTGTGGTGAACTGCCCGATCAAGGGGACGATGAAGGCGATCACGACCAGCAGCACGGTGAGGAGCAGCCAGACCAACCCCAGCGGCCACAGCAGCGCTCCCAGGATCACCCCGGCGAGTTCCCCACCGAAGACGAATTCCAGCGGCACAATCACGAAATTCACCATCTGGTCTGGCAGACCTGCGCCGCGTGCCTGTGCGCCGATATTGGTGAAGAATCCGGCGATGCCTCCACCCGGGTCAAGCAGCGTCAGCAGGTAGAGCACGCCAGCAACGACCAGTCCGATGATGAGATAAGCACGCCCTGTCAGCAAACTCAACATAAGTCACCTCGCTTCAAAACGCAGCAATATGACAGAAACCATTGCGCTCAGTATAGCAAATTCCGGCGCATGAGATTTGTGCAGAATTGGTGACAGGTTGCACTGTGACGCCACAATCCCGCGACGCTCCCAATACGACACCCTATCCGACACAATCACCGAAGAGCGGTTCGCCCGTTCGTCCGATCACTGCACATACCCACGATACTTATCACCAGTGAAGCCAAACACCGCCGACGGAATTATCACGAGTGAACGCACAGCATCGCTCAGGTCAGGTTTGCAGAGTGTTAACATACGTTAAGATACGCACAACATATCCGCTATGATTCTAAGAAACCTATGACTCGCGCCCCAACGCTGTGGGGGAGTCCGGGCGTTTCTTGCTATGATAAGCTCAGCGTGATGGCCGGGTGGCGATAGCGCCAGAAACGGGACGGATGACCTGAATCAAAGGGCGTTTCTTTCCTTGTTCCCCGCCCCGGCCACCTGGAAAATAATGCAGCAGTTCAGCGCGCAATGAAAGAGAGGCACTCATGAGCGCGATACGAAATCGCCCCTTCGCCTGGGGTACAGACACAGAACGCATCACCCAATTTTTGCTGATGACCTACACGCACTGTGGTCGCCTCTTCAACTGGGATCCTCGCCGCTGGTTGGGGACGGTCTACCACAACAACGACGCCAGTATGGAAGAACGCCGTCGCGAACTCCCGAAGTCGGTACACATCTGGGAAGACCCGATCGGGCAGATTGTCGGCGTCGTGATTCCGGAGTCGGTGGGCAGCGTCTTCTTGCAGATTCACCCGGATCACCGCCAGCTCGAAGAGGAGATGATCGACTGGGCCGAAGCCCATCTGCCGCGCGGCAGCGACGACGGGCGTGCCCACCTCGATCTGTGGGCAGAGGAGCTGGATGTCTACCGCGCTGGTCTCCTGGAAGCACGCGGGTACACCCGCACCGAGATGTACGAGACCATGTACCGCCGTCCCATGAGCGAACCTGTGCCCGATCATCCCGCGCCGGAAGGCTACCAGGTGCGAACGATGCAGCGCACAGCGGACGATCAACAGAAACTCGCCGCGCTGCTCAATGCGGCCTTCGGGCGTACCTTCCATTCGGCGGAAGAGTACCGCAATTTCCAGCGGATGCCGTATTACCGCGACGACCTGGATATCGTGGTCGAAGCGCCGGATGGGGTGCTGGCTGCCAACGCGGGCTTCACCGCCCACGAGCGCGAGTCCTTCGCCCTGGTGGAACCCGTCTGCACCCACCCGCATCATCAGGGGAAGGGGTTGGCGCGGGCGGCCATCGCGGAAGGGTTGCGCCGCGTGCAGGCACAGGGGCTGGAAGCGTGCTTCATCGGCGCATGGCACAGCAACGCCACCGCGAACCACGTCTACCAGTCAATGGGCTTCCGGGACGGTGTGCGCCTCTACCTCTGGCGGCGCTGGGAGTGATGGCCAGCGGAATGGGCCTGTCGGAAGCGCAGCGTCGTTTCGTTCGCGAGCGAGCGGGAGGATGCTGCGACTACTGTCGTTGATCGGTCACTGGCGCAAGCGTGCCATTCCGATCCCAGGGCAATCGCTGCAAAATGCTTTGAACCACAAAGCCATAAAGCCACTTGCGTGGATTTGCCATTCCACTTCTCACACAAAAGACCCCCTGTTGAGGCCAGGAAAGACCAGAAGAGACACCTGGTTAAATAAGAAAACAAAGGAAAGGACAGAATCACGCCCCGCTGGGCAAGTTCCCCCCTCTAACTCTCCCCGCTGCGCAAGGGGAGAATGGGTTTCCCTACGCAGTGGGGGGAACATGGGAATACACCATGTTTCACCCGCTATTCTGCCCCTTCTCTACACCATGCACGGCTTGAGGCGATCACCCTGTTCCGGTCTAATCCCCGGTTGCCGTGTGCGGCGGATTCACGGTACACTGAAACCGAATCAAGATTCGAATCCCGCCAAGAGAGAAAATCCCCATGACTACAGCGACCTTGCCCCAGGTGCAGCAGTTCGATAGCAGCACGGGCGTGCGCATCTACCGTCTGCCAATGTACGTCTTCCCCAATTTCGTGGGCTATGCCTACCTGCTGTTGGGCGCGGGTGTCCCCACCCTGGTCGATACCGGCAGTGGATTCGGGCGCAGCAATGAAGACCTGCTGGCGTCGCTGGCACAGGTGAGCGCCGAATTCGGCGAAGCGTTCCAGATCAGCGATATTGAGCGCATCATCGTCACGCACGGGCACATCGACCACTTCGGCGGCGTGGCGCACATGCTGGAAGCGAGCGGGGGCGCGGAAGTCGGCGTGCATCCGCTGGATCGCCGCGTACTGACCAACTACGAAGAGCGAGTCGTCGTCGCCACCAAGGACTTGCGCACCTTTCTGGAACGGGCTGGCGTCAGCGAAGAGCGCATGGGCGACCTGCTGCAAATGTACGGCTTCAGCAAGCAGCACACCCGCTCGGTACCCGTCGATTTCACCTTCGACGATGAGGCCCGCTTCGATGGCCTGGAATTTCATCATGTGCCGGGGCACTGCTCCGGGCAGGTGGCGATTCGCATCGGCGATGTGCTGCTGAGCGCCGATCACGTCCTCTCGCGGACATCACCGCATCTCGCTGCCGAAAGCATCACGCACTGGACGGGGCTGGCGCATTACCGCGAATCGCTGCGCAAAATCCGCAAGCTGGACGGCATCCGGCTGGTACTGGGCGGTCACGAAGACCCGATCCACGACCTGCACGGGCGCATCGACCACTTGCAGCAGCGCATCGACGACAAGCTGCGCTGGATGCTGAACATGATGCAGCAAGCCGGGAAACCACTCTCGATTGTGGAAATCAGCAAGCGGCGCTTCCCGGATAAGCACGGCTTCGATGTGCTGCTGGCGATCCTGGAAGCGGGGGCCTTCGTCGAGTACCTCTATGATCGTGGCTACCTGGGCATCGCCAACTTGCAAGAATTTGAACACGACGACAACCCGGTGCTGCTGTACTACGTGCTGTGATTCACCCCAACGCCTGCTGATCGGGGGTGTTGCGAACAAAAAAGCCTGATGCTCTTGAACATCAGGCTCCCCAACAGGCGGATGCATTCAGTGGCCTGCTGACGACGCGCCCCGTGCCGTGGGCGGGTCGGCAGGGTTGTATCCCACAGATCAGACCGTCTCTGCCGCTTCCTGGCGCACAGCCTGCACGGTTAGCGACAGCTTGACATCACGCCCTACCAGGACGCCGCCCGCTTCCAGCGCCTGGTTCCAGGTCAGGCCGAAGTCTTCACGGTTGAGCGTACCGGTTGCTTCGAAGCCGACGCGCGTATCGCCGAAGGGGCTGTTTTCCGTCTGCCCCAGGAATTCGACTTCCAGGGTCACAGGCTGAGTCACATCGCGGATGGTCAGGTCGCCCGTCATGCGTGCGGTGTTCTCGCCCGTGATTTCAACCTCGGTGCTCTTGAAGGTCATGTGCGGGAACTTCTCGACCTCGAAGAAATCCGCGCTACGCAGGTGATTGTCGCGGTCTGCCGCCCCGGTGTTGACGCTGGCGACATCTACCGTGACATCCACGCGGGTCGCGCCGGGGTTTTCCGCGTCAAATTCGATGGTGCCGCTCACGTTGTCGAACGTGCCGCGCACGTTGGTGACCATCATGTGACGCACGATGAAATCGACGTTGGAGTGTACGCTATCCAGAGTCCAGGTTGCCATTGTGTTTCTCCCTATCGGTGCATGTGGACTGTAGTCCGCTTATCAGATTTGAGGCCAGTATAGCAGATTTTCACCTGGATGGGATAAGCCTTCGGTTAGAAAACGGACTTATGTCCGCTTATGGTCGATGGCGGCATGGCGTTGGGAGTGCAAGGTGCTGTATTGCCCATTTCCCCCCTTCCGTCCCCCCACTGCGTAGGGGGAAACCATTCTCCCCTCGTGCAGCGGGGGGAGCTAGAGGAGGGACTTGCGCAGCGGGGCGTGATTCTGGCCTTTCTTTTGTGCTTTTTGTGGCTTCGTGGGTCAAATCATTTTGCAGCGATTGCCCTGCTCGTGTGGTTTTTGCGAGCCGCGAACGGATACGCTATGATGGAGCCAGTGCACGAGCAGAGGCGTGAGGCGCTCTATCGATGAATGACGACTACGCGACGCAGCAGAAGTTCGGCCCGTATCTCACCCGGCAGCCCCTCGCCACAGATGGACAGAGCGTGATCTACCACGCCATGCACGCGATCACCGGGCAAGATGTCACGCTGCGCCTGATGGTCATCACCACCAAGGATCCCCAGGCCTCAATCCAGGAATGCCTGGGCTTGCTTGCCGAAACGCAGGAACTGACGATTCCCAATATCTCGCGCATTATGGATTATGGCTACCAGGACAATATCCTCTACGTGGCGACGGAGCATTGGGCGGGGGGATCGCTGCTGCGGCGCATGGAGCGGCGGCACTTCGGCGCTGAGTCCATGCAGCCGCCGGAACGGCCCGCGGCGGGGGAAGTGCTGCAACTGGTGGAGCAAATTGCCGTCGCCCTGGACGCCTTGCACGCCCAGGAGATCATTCACGCGCAGGTCAGCGCCAGCAGCATCCTCTTCGATGCGGACGGCAACGCGGCCCTGGGGGATGTGGGGGTTGTGCGCCTGTTGAAGACGATCTTCAACCTGGAGACGACCAATTCCATCAACATCACGCGCTACAGCGCCCCGGAACTCTGGGAAGGGCAGCGCCCATCTCCTGCAACCGACCTCTACGCCTTCGCTTGCCTGGTCTACGAACTGCTCACGGGCAAACCGCCCTTCGAGAACAATTCCATCGCCAAGCTGATGAACGCCCACGCCAATGATGTCGCCGCGCCCCCGCACTACATCCGCCCGGATTTGCCGAGCGAACTGGCGATGGTATTCTGGCAGGCGCTGGCAAAACCCGTTGACCGCCGCTACCCCTCGGTGCAGCACTTCTACGGCGATCTTTCCAACGCCCTGCGCAATTTCCACGAAGAACCGACGGGGTTCTTCACATTTCCGCTGTGAGCCGCCCTAGCCACCCTGGAGCGCCTGCAGGCGTTCGGCAGCGGCGGTGAAATTGCGGTTGCGTGCCACTGCGACCTGATAATTGAGGATGGCGCGTTCCAGGTTGCCCTGTTCTTCGTAAGCACGTGCGGCATAGTAATACCATTCTTCAATGCTGATGTTGTCCCCCGCGATAGCGATTTGCTGCGATACCAGGGTGTTCACATCTTCGTAGCGCCCCACCGCCAGATAAGCTTCGAAGGGGCCAAATTCGTACCAGAGCATCCGCATCGGCATGCCCATGCTCAGCGCGGTGTCGAAGGATGCCGCCGATTCTTCATAGAGGCCGAGTTGCAACTGCGCCCAACCGCGATTGAAGTAGCTGAAGGAATCCGCGCCGCCCGCGTCAATCTGGCGCTGCGCGATGTCCAGCGTCCACTGTGCATTATAGGTCTCATCCCAATGATCCCCCAGAATCGCCTGTACCATCGGCTCATCCTGCGGCTCGTAGATCACCAGGTAGTCGTAATTGAAGGGCTTCCAGCGCACGAGGATGTCCTCGTAGGAATAGGCGACGAGGTCGCCATTGGGGTAGCCCAGCAGCGGATCCTGGAAATAGAAGGTCTGGGTGTTGTCATCGTAGCCGACCAGCACGCGGTTATGGCTCATCCAGTCGCGATGATAATCCGCGCCGTCGTAATAGCTGTTTTCGACCAGAACGGGGAAGCCCGCCGCGACCAACTGGCGCATCAAGTCCACCGTGCCGCCACGTCGCACAACTGCCCCCAGGCCGCGTGACTCTGCCGCTGCCGCCATCTCTTCGATGCGCACGCTGGCATCTGCGCCCCATGGATTCAAGACCTGCCCCGCCAGTTCAAAGTACGTATCCGCGGTCACAGGTTGGTAATACGAGAGATGGATGGAGAGTGCCGCCGCCGAGCAGCGATTGACCCCCTGGTGAATCCAGGTGAAGCCTTCGAGCATCACGTTGGCGGGCAGCATTTCCGGGTTGGTGAAATCCACCTGTTCCTGTGCCGCAGCAGGCACCAGCCCCAGGCAGGCGATCAACAAAACAACAATCCAACGGGTAAAACGCATACGAACTTCCTCGCAAACACGAACAAAACAGATCAAGAACGGTGGGAGGATACCCATGATTTCTTACGAAATGCCTACGCTCCGCGCCCGATTATTCGGGGAGTCGCCCGGCTTGTGAAGGATGAAGTCTGGCAGCGGTGGGGAACCGTTGCCTGATTACCATCCTGCGGCACAGGGGCCTGTTTACCGAGATTGCGCCCAAAGCCCCTGGATTTATCTATGGGGATGTAGGGCGCGTGGTGCGTGTGGCTGGATTTTGTCGGACAAAATACGCCACGCCACCACATGTTGTGTTATTATCTCGATGTTGTGCAGAAGCAGAATAGGCTCAGACGACATTTGCAGTACCGGGCAGGACGTGTCCGTGTTGCATAACGTAGCCCATCGGGGCAAGCGTGCAACAGAAGCCCCCGAATTTGTTCGTGGGGAGCGTCACATCATGAAACACCATATGAGGCATCATACCGGGCACGATGACATACATTCCCCGGTCAGGGTGTTGCGCCTGCACAGGGGCGGCTCACTCCCCACACCGACCCTTCTATTTCCTTTCTCAGCCGTTGGCGCTACAGTAGGAGAAAGGATATTTCAGGGAATAGAGAGCAGAGTGTGATGAAGATCTACACCAAGACGGGCGACGACGGCACCACCAGCCTCTTCAGCGGCGGGCGCGTGAAGAAGAGCAACCTGCGCGTAGACGCCTACGGCACGGTCGATGAGCTGAATTCCTACATCGGCGTGGTGCGCGCGCACAACCCCACCCGCGCCAGCTTCAACAACCTGGGCAAGGTGCAGAATCACCTCTTTCGGCTGGGCGCTGACCTGGCGACGCCGATGGATTCGAGGCCAGATTGGTTGGTGCGCATTGATGGCGCGGCGGTCGATTGGTTGGAGGAAAGCATCGACAAAGCCACCGAGCAGCTCGAGCCACTGAAGAACTTCATCCTGCCCGGTGGTTCGCCGGCTGGGGCACACTTGCACGTCGCGCGCACCGTCTGCCGCCGTGCCGAACGGCTCGTGGTCTCATTGGCGGAAGAAGAAGAGATCAACGAGTGGGTGCTCAAGTACCTCAATCGCCTCTCCGACTGGCTCTTCACGCTGGCACGCTACGAGAACCTGCGCGCCGGGATCGCAGAAGATAAGTGGGTGGTCGGCGCGGAAGACCAGAACTGACGGGCGCTCAACGCGGGATCAACACGCGGTTTGCGTCCACTTCGTGACGGTCGATCACGAAGAAGCGCTGCGCCTCATCGGGGGCCAGCAGATAACGCGCCCGATGCCGTGCCCCGCCCCGGTCGATGTGGTGTTCTTCGGCAACCACCTCGTAGATGCCGCTGTGTCCGGTCTGGCTCTCGTGGATGCTGATCTTGTCCGCGAGAGTCAGGCTGAGGGCTGCTTGCGGATGATTGCACGCACGAATCAGCAGTTCGCGGATGGTGCCGCGCGGCATCCCCCGGCGCAGCAGTTCGTAACGCCCCACAGCGGAAGCCTCTTGCGCAGAAGCCACCGCCGGGATGTCCAGCCGCAGCGTCCGCAGGCCGTAGAGCGAACGCTGCATGGCATCGTCTTCGGTCAAGGTGAAGGCATCCCCCAGGTAGAGCGGTGTGCCGTGCAGCGTCAGTTGCGTCAGTTGCACGCGCTGGCGGCTGCGATTGCGAATCTCCAGCGTAGCCGCGCGGAATCCCGCTTCCACAACTCGTATCCGCAGCGCGTCGGTGGCGTCATCGGCAGCCTGATAGTGCTGCTGTGGGCGCAGCGCGACGATTTCCAGAGCGGCAACCGCCTGATCCGCCACCGCATAGGGCACGGTCAATTGTAGTGTCGATTGGCGTTCCAGCAGCAGCGGCTGATCCAGCGACCAGAGCGGGGTATTCGCCGCGCCGATCCGTCGGGAGCGTGACCGCACCTGCACCTGCGTGAGGATGTCATCTCCGTAGCGATAGGTCAGGCCATCCATGTCATCGTCAAAAGCCGCCGCGATGCTGCTGTTCACGATGCCATGATGCCGATTGTGGAAGGTTGCGCGTCCTTCCCGGTCGAAGAAGAAACGCCCGCCTTCTCCCTGCGCCAGCAGCGCAACTGCTTCCCCCAGCGTCAGCGAATCCGCCCAATCATCACCCAGGTAGGCGAAGGTCGATTTCCCGGCCTGGAGCTGCATCTGGATGGCCTGCGCCGGGAAAATCCGGGTGTTGTCAATCACGTTCTGCCCGGCTCGATCCAGGATGCAGTAGCCAGCCAACACGGGATAGCGAAACATCCCGCGTTTGAGCAAGGCGGCGATGCCCTCGTCAGCGCGTCGATTCACCTGGGCGGGCAGTCGTGCGGGATTCTGCGCCAGTTGTGCGTCGTATCCCTGTGCGATGAGCAGGGCACGCTGCCCACCGCCCTCCCCGGCATCCGGCTCCACGCGCTCGATGAATCCGCTGAAGTGCGTGCGGACGGTCACGCCATCATCGCTCTGGATGCGCAGCGGCTTACCCGCCAGTTCGCCGCCGCGTTCAGGGGAATATGTGCCGCCCCGGTTGTGCAAGGTGATCTCTGCCCGCGCGGGGGCTGCCATATGCGCGTAGGGCGTCGTCATCCCCAGCCGCCAATGCGCCGACAGCACATCCGCCGTGAAGACCTCGCCCAGGTCGCTGTAGGTACCGTCATCATTCAGGTCGACGGTGATGCTGTAAAGAATGGTCATGGTGAGTCCTTTCGTTTGCTCGTTTCGGCTGATGATTGCCCCCCGCTGGCTCCCCTTGCGCAGCGGGGGAAGCGAGAGGGGGGAGCTTCACGCCACTTCAAGCAGCCAGGTGTGGCGGAAGGCACAACCGACATAGGTCACGCCGCCGAGGGGGAAGAGGCCCGGCTCCACCCGCACATGAGCGGGTTCCAGCAAGGCATCACCCAGCCGAACATCCGCCGCCAGTGCTGCAAAGTAGGCGTCAATCAGCGTTACCAGCGTCGGCAGATGCGTGCGCAGCCCTGCGCCGCTCTCCGCAGGCGCGACCAGCAGCAGATGCGTCGTCGTGTAGGTCACCGTGCGCACGCCGTCGGCGAAAGCCACCGCCTCGAACCCCTGCCCGCGTTCGCGGAACAGGCCGTCTTCCTGCGTGTCAAGCGGCAGCACCAGCAGCGCCGGAAGCTGGGCGCGCCCCGGCGATTCCGGCACCTGCCCGATGCCATAGTGCTGGGCCACTCCCGGCACATGCAGCGCCGCGAGATTCGCCAGTGCGGTCTGGAAACTCATGGTCATTCCTCCTGAATCGGTCATCTTTACGCCAAAATCGGCGCGATGCGCCATACAATTGAATTAGCGTTAATGTGGCTTTGTGTAAGTGGGTATCAGCAATGAAAAATTTCATCTTCGCAGGCACGTTCTTGCTGCTGATGACGGTAGCCGTCAATCATGGGCAGGAACGCCAGATGGATTGCAGCAACGCCTACGCGATGGCGCTGGAGGTGGACGCGCTCTACAACGATTTCCTGATGGCGCGTTCAGAAGTGGATATGCAGGCCAACTTACGAGCCGTGCAGCGGATGCAGACCGGAATCGAAGAATTGCTGACCACATGCGAAAACGCGGGCAATGTGGCTGAAGAAGTTGAGATTCCGGTGACGGCCGCGCATTTCGGCAGCGGCACGCCCGACGACCCCTACGGCTATAATCAGGCAGCGCCCGCCGCTGAGCACCTGGATTTGCGCGTGGTGGAGATGCGGCGTCCGGCGGATGACTGGCTGGACGAAGCCGTCCGCAACCTCTTCACCCCGGCGGAAGAAGGGCAGGAATACGTTGCGATTTCGGTAGAAGCGCTCTGCGCTTTTGAGAGCCGCGCCGACTGCGAGGTGGATCGCACGGCCTTCCGCTTGATCGGCGACCTGGGCACGGAATACGCCCCGGCGGATTTTCGCTTCGAGGGCGAGATGCGCCTGCGCGTGCAGCCTAGCCGCAGCCGAATCGGCGTCGTGGCCTTCCTGATCGACTCGCAGGATACCAACCTGATGCTGTTGTACTCGCCGGATGATTTCGCCAGCGAGGACGATTGGGTCTACTACCGGGCGCAGGCGGCGATTGAAGTCGTCGCCACAGCGCAATTGATCGTGCGCGGCGGCCCTGGCACGCAATTTGCACCGCAGGCCGGGTTGGTACAGGGACAGATCGCCCACGCCATCGGGCGCAACGACGACGCGAGCTGGCTGCGCATCCCCGATGGCTGGGTCTACGCCGAATACCTGCACCTGCGCGAGGGAGATGCGCTCTTACTGCCCGTCGTGGAGGAGTGAACCGCCGACCTCCTTCTCATCGCGCTGGTATGCGACTTCGCAGAAGCTCAAACTCCGTATTTTCGTAGGGGCATGAACGATCATGTCCCTTGTGAAACCATCAATCCATTTCACCCTCTTTCGCACAGATTTGTGCATGGGTGCATTTCAATATTTTGGCGATTGCCCCTCACCCCCTGCGACTCACGTCGCTTTCCCCCTCACGCACTGTCGACGCTTCGCGTCTGGGTAGAGGGGGAGAAGCTGCCGAAGGCGGCGCAAACCGCAGGGTGGCGAAGACGAATCCTTGGCGGCCTTACGGGGAGCCTTGGCCCTGATGCACGGTTGGGTGCGGTTGGAGATGGCCGAACAGCTCCGGCGTGGAGGCGACCTCAACGCACAGTATGAGCTGGCCTTTCGGCGATCCCTGCGCGGCTGGCACCCTAGCGAACGCTGATTCGGCGCAGGCCATCCAGCGCATCCAGCAGCCGGGGCGGAATCTCGTTCGGGGAGCGATCCGGCTCCTGGTAGAGCCAGCACGCCCACTGCAAGCACAACTGCTTCACATCCGCGGGCGGTTGATACAAATCGATTCCCGTGCCGCTGCTATGTTCGGCGGCGCTCGTGCCCTGGACTCCGCGAGCGACCGTCAACACGTTGGCCGGGCGATCCACGCCCAATACGCGGATGTATTCATCGCCGATGCGCAGCAGGTGACCGACCTGGAAATTGGCGGCATCGGTGACGGTGATGGTGGCATCGTCCGCCGCCAGTGGGGATTCTTGCACGGAATCGCCGCTGGATTCCCAGGCATCTGCCCACTGCGGATGATAGCCCCAGAGCGCTGTGATCGAAATCGCGTTTTCGGGGTGATCGCCGTAGCGAAAGGCGAGACCATCGCCGCGAAGCAGAATCCCGCCACGCAGCACTTCGACCGCTTCCAGCGCGATGCTGCCCTCCGCATCCGCCACACTCAGCAGTTCCAGCAAATCCGTGCGCAGGAAAACCTCGTTGGGGGTCAGCGGCTGTACATCGTGTGCCAACGTCCGCCGCTGCGGGCAGAAGTGACGGCGCGTCGCGCGTTCCATCGTGCGGCTGGCGGCTTCCAGCGCAGCCAGCAACCGGGCATCTTCGGCGCTATCCGTCGCCGCGAAGCCCAGATGCTGGCGCAATTCCGAGAGGGTTGCAATCGTGTACATGGTTGTGTTTCCTCCTGTACATGTTTATGAATCGCTTGAAGAATATTCGCTGCGAATAGACAACGAGTGCGAAGCCACTGGCTTGGATTTGCCATTCCACCTCTCACGCAAAACAACCAGTGTTAAGGCCAGGACAGTATGCAAATAATATGATTACAAAAAGATTTATCAGTGTTCAGAGCGTGTTTGCCAAAGCAGCCATTCCGCGAAAGTTGGTCATATCTGGTCATTTTGTCCCCCTCCAAATCTCCCCGCACAGCACTCTGTACCTGGCACGCAGCAGCCAATACACAGCGCTCGCGCACCTTCGAACTGCTTCTCCCCGTGCCATTGTGGTACATTTTTGTTGATCGCTGACATGCGGACGTGCGGAAGGTGGAAGGCTTTATGGATCGCGTGAAAATCACGGATGCACTGAACCTATTGCCCGGAACGCGGATCTTCTTCACGAATCTTGAATTGCGCGCCTGGGGCGACATCCTGCACTTCACGGGACTCGCCGGGGTGGATGTACCCTTTGGGCTGCAATTCCGCGACTGCCGTGAGTGGCGCTGGCAAACCTACAGGCACCGATCATCGGGGGACGATGCCCTGCCCACAACCGAACTGGTCAATTTCAAGCTGGGGCGCAGCCAGCACCGCAGCCCCGCCCATCTGCTGACGGAGCATTTTGGAGTATCGCTGTACTATGGGGATGTCACGCTGATTCGGGATGGACAAGAAACGGTTTTGGGCTAATCCGTCAACCGGGCAGCAGGCTTGCGCCTTCGAGGTGTTCGTGTTCTACCCCTTGTTGCAGGCGCAGGGAACCATCAGCATTCTGGCTGTAGACATCGGCGACACGCTCTTCGGGATCAATGATTACCCTGTAGCCTTCGGCTTTCAACCGGAGGTACTTTCTCTACGGCGCATTTTGGTAAGTTCATCGAACAGCGCCATGATGTGCCGCGTACCCTCGCCCGGTGTGCCATCACCAATCACCGTATCATCGACCTGCACCACGGGCAGCACCCGCTTGTTGGCTGCGGTGATGAACACTTCATCCGCGCTGAGGAGTTCGCCCTCGCGCAAGGGACGGATTTCGACGGTATACTGCGGCCTTGCCACTTCCAGGATGGCTTCGCGGGTGATGCCGGGGAGGATGTCCGCTTCTGGTGTGACCAGGGTGTTGCCGAACAAGGCAAACACGTTAGAAGTCGTGCCTTCGGTGATGTAACCGTCCGGCGTGCGATACAGCGCTTCGATGCCGCCAACGGCTCTGGCACGCTGCTGCGCGACTACTGCGGGAAGATAGGCGATGCTCTTGGCTGCCGGGTACAGCCGCTGCTCATCGGTGGTGATGACCTTCACGCCCGTTTCGTACCACTCCGCCGGATAGGGACTCAGCGGCTCGACCATGACGATCAACGACGGGTCGCCATCGGGCAGAATATTGGTTGTGCTGATGCCACCCGTGACCACGATGCGGATGCTGTATTCATCGCTGATGCCCTGGTTACGCCGCAGCGTTTCGTGCACGATTTCTGCCAGTTCTTCATCACTCCAATGCAGTTCCAGCGCGATGATCTCGCACGAACGACGCAGCCGCGCAAGATTGCGTCCCAGGCGGAAGGGCTGCCCGCCATACGTGCGCAGATAGTCAAATGTGCCGTAGCCGCGCAGCACGGATAAATCCCGCACATTCACCGCTGCGGCATCTGCGGATACGTATTCCCCGTTCACGTAGTAGGTGGTCATCGCTGGGTACTCACTCTCTCCGGTAGCAAGCGCACATTGTAGCGTGAAATTGTAGCATGCGATTCGTGCGAGAACATGGTGCGGATATATCCGGGGGAATGCGGTGGGTTGCGCGAGGGCACGTGCACGACGCGCCCGTCACGAGAAGAGCCAATCTACTGCAATTCGCCAGGGTCGGTGATGATGATGACATCGCGCAAGGTGGTCGCCGGGGCATCCGTAATCTGCGGATCACGCAGTTGGATGCTCAGCGCGTTGCCGAAGCCCTGCAGCACTTCGCCGAAGATGGTGTGTGCGCCGTCCAGCCAGGTCGTCGGCGCGTAGGTGATGAAGAACTGGCTGCCATTGGTATTGGGACCCGCGTTCGCCATCGCCAGCAAGCCCGCGCTGTCGAAGGTCAGGCTGGGTACGATCTCGTCCTGGAACTGGTAGCCGGGGCCACCTCGTCCCGTCCCGGTCGGGTCACCGGCCTGCGCCATGAAGTCCTGAATCACGCGGTGGAAGATGGTGTTGTCGTAGTAGTCGTTCTGCGCCAGGAAGACGAAGTTGTTGACCGTGACCGGAGTCATATCTTCGTAGAGTTCCACATAGATCGGCCCCACATCCGTGCAGAAGATCGCCTGATAATCAACGCCTTCTTCCAGCACCTGCTCGGCCTCTGCGTAGCTGCGAGTGCTCGGTTCGCCGGGGGTGGCGTTGTCGCAGCGTTCCTGCACGGCATCGCTCACGGGTTCCGCGTTCGCGGCGGCGGATTCGTTGCCTCCGGCGGCGGCGCTGGTGGGTTCTGCGGCAACATCCGTCGCGCTCTGTTCGCCGATGCTCCCCACAATCGACCAGACGACCAGCCCCACTACAACCAGCCCAATCGCCAGAAAGCCCAGCCACAGCCAGCGCTGCGCCGAATCGTTCGTCGTGTTTTGCGTCATCGTTCGTCTCTTTCCTCAGTCAGTCAAATCGCGCTGCACAGTGTAGCAGACATCGCTCGGAGTGACGAGTTGTAGAGACAGCAGCGGGGAGAACTCGCCTCAAACTGTGAAGGGCGTAGGAAAGCCGGCGAACAGCCTGACGTTCAAAACGTCCGGCTACACCAGGTTGAGCGTCCGCTACAGGGACGCTGAGACAACCATCCAGGTCGAGAGAGCGCGCCTGGATAACCGCTTTAGGTCTTTTGTAGCCGGGGATTTTCATCCGCGGCGACCCGCTCTCCCCGCTGCGCAAGGGGAACAATTTCCCCCCTCTAGCTCCCCCGCTGCGCAAGGGGAGAACAGTTTCCCCCCTCTAGCTCCCCCGCTGCGCAAGGGGAGAACAGTTTCCCCCCACGAAGTGGGGGGACGGAAGGGGGGATAAGCAGCGCCTGACGTTCAAAACGTCCGGCTACACCAGGTTGAGCGTCCGCTACAGGGACGCTGAGACAACCATCCAGGTGTCGAACAGCCAATTTTGAACACCCCCTCTCCATCCCGCGTAATAGAGGGTGAAGGCGAATGACCCGAAACCGATGGGATGTGTTGTGAATGGCGAAACGCTAGAGGAACAACTGCTCAGCGCGGCGCAAGACGGCGACCAGGACGCCTACGCCGACCTGCAACTGCTGCTGGAAGCAGACATCCGCCGCTATGTGCGCGGCAAGATCAACGATCCCTATACTGTCGATGATGTGGTGCAAGAGACCTTTCTCGCCTTCTACCAGAATCTACACCGCATCGACCCGCTCTCCAACCTGCGCCCGTACTTGTTTCGGATCGCTCGCAACAAGTGCTACGATGACCTGCGCAGGCTGGAACGCAACGAGGATATCTCGCTGGATGATGACCCGGTGCGCATGCGCGTATCCTTCACGGAAGCGCACCATCAGCCCAAACCGGACGATCTGACGCACTGGATGCTGCTGCATCTGGAAGTGCAGGAAGCCATGATGCAACTGCCGGATAGCCAACGCGAGGCCTTGCAGCTTTACAGTGAAGAGCAGATGACCTACGCCGAAATCGCCGAGATCATGGAGTGTAGCGTCGGCACGGTCAAGAGCCGGCTCTACTACGCCAAGAAGAACCTGCGCGGGTATCTGCGAGCAGAGACCATCGCGGTGCTGGATGATGAATTTGGCAACGCGCAGCAAGCAGCAAAAAAAAAGATGATGACCGACTCAGCAGAAGTGATAGAGGAAGCAGATCATGAACGACCAGTACCAGAACCCCGATGAATTCGACGACCTGGGGGATGAGTTCGAAGAAGTCGCAGACGAGATGGAAGATTCCTTCGAGGAAGCCAGCGAAGCCCTGGAAAGCTCGCTCGAGTCGCTGGATACCCGCCTCGACGAAATCCTCGCGGAGATGGATGTGGAACTGAGCCGCATCCTGGAAGAAGGGCAGACCGCAGGCGTGAGCGAAGCAGACATTCGCGCACGGCTGGAAGCAGCCCGCGAAACCTACCGTCAGCAGGCGCAAGCCCTGCGCGAAGCCAAATCCGCTGCCCGCGCCGAGTATCGCCGTCAGAAGCAGGCGCTGCGCGATGCCAAACGCAAACGCAAGCGTGACGCACGCCGCAAACGCAAACGTGGCGACGACGACAGTCGCAGCTTCAGCATGAGCATGGGGCTGGGGGGCGAAGGCTTCAACATGCGCATTGACCCGCCCAACGTGCCGCACCCCGTTGAACCGCCGAACCCACCCGAACCGCCGCAGATCATCATGGGGCGTGCGGAATTCCTGGAGCGCGAAGACCTGGAACAGATTGATGCCCGGGCGCTGGCGAAGCTGCTCTCGCGCCTGAACGCCCTCTTGAAATCCGCGCACCAGCATGAAATGGCGGAGTTGATCGTCGCCAATTACCAGAAGCTGCACGGTCAGGCCGTCGAATTGCTGCCGGAAGATGAATACCTCACCGATGATCTGGCGCTGTCATTGCCCGAAGATACCACGCCGGAAAAAGCAGTGCAGACGGTGCTCTTCCTGGGGCAGCAGCTTCGTGAATACCTGGCCGACATCCTGCGCGAAGCCAACCGCATCCGTCCGGGGGGCATCGCGGGCATGGGACGCAGCCTCAAGGATGAGATCATGTCCCTGACCAAGAACGCCTTGCAGCGCGCGCTCTCCAACATCTCGGTGGATTACGAATATGACTTCGAGGTGGGCGGAACGCACTACAGCAACATGTCGGACATCAACATGCCGGGAGCCAACCTCAGCGGGAAAAACTTCAACGAAGAGAACCTGCGCGGCGCGAACTTGATGGGCGCGAACCTGCAAACTGCCACCTTCAACGAGGCCATCCTCTCGCGGGCGAATCTCGCCGGAGTCAATGCCCAGGGGGCAGAATTCATCGGTGCCCGGATGCGCCGCGCCAATCTGTCTGGTGCCAACCTGCGCGGCGCGACCTTCAACGAGGCCGGCCTGGAAGACGCGAATCTCTCTGGCGTCCGCGCCCAGGAGGCGGAGTTCACTGGCGTCGACGCCTCCGATAGCAACTTCACGGGGGCCAGCCTGAACAGTGTCTTCTTCAACGAGGCCAATCTGGCAGAAGCGCGTATGGAAGGTGCCAACCTCAGCGGCGCGGCACTCTCCGAAGCCAACTTGCAGGACGTGAACCTGAAGGGTGCGCTGCTGACCAATGCCCGTCTGGATGGCGCTAACCTGGAAGATGCCCAGTTAGTCAGCGCCAATCTGGCAGGGGCTTCCCTGGTGGAGGCCAACCTGAAAGACGCAAATTTGCGCCATGCCAACCTGACCGGGGCCGACCTGCGCGGGGCGAACCTGGAAGACGCCAACCTGACCGGGGCCACGCTCAGCGATGTCAACCTGACGGATGCCCACCTGGAAGATACCATCCTGCCCGATGGACGCCGCTACCGCGACGGAGACGACCTGCGTCAGTTCGGCGCCATTGACGAAAACTACCAAGGCTCCGGCAGCAAGTTCAAAGCGGTGGAAGTACCGGGTGCGGGGCAGGTCGATGACATCGACGCGCTGGATGATTTGCGCGGGGCGAACCTGCGCGGGCAGGACTTGCGCGAGCGCGAACTGGCAGGCCTGGATCTCTCCGGGGCGATCCTCACGGAGGCTGACCTGCGCAATGCGAACTGCACCCAGGCTATCTTCATCGGCACGCTGCTCATCGGCGCGGATTTGCGCGCGGGGCGCTTCAACGGAGCGCGGTTCATGGGCGCGAATTTCGCGGGGGCGGATGTGCGCGGCGCAGAGATGCAAGGCGTCAACCTGCAAAACGCCAACCTGGGGGGCGCGAATTTCACCGGGGTCAACCTGGATGGCGCAACCCTGCCCGATGGTAGCCCGTATACGGGTGAAGAAGACCTGCGCAGATACGGTGCGGTGGTCAACACCTAGCAAACATGCAATCCTCCTCGGCGATGCACCTTGTCGCCGAACGAACAACGTTTTGCGGGTTGTCCTTTGCCGGGGCAATCCGCCCTTTTTTGCGGCACAATGCGGACTTCCAGGGTCTATCGCATCTCATATATCTCTCGTGAACCGTAGGTGCGAACCATGTTTCGCCCGCCAGGCTCCCCATTTCTACGCCATTTCACGCCAATCAAGTTCTGATGCGATCACCCTGGTTCACATCTGGATTGTCGAGCCGGAATTGGCATTTCTGCAAGTGTGGGTGCTGCGGAACGGACGGTATGAGCAGCGGGCTGTCTGTGCCGCAGAGCTTACGCTCGATGCCATCTTCCCCACCGCCGACGCCTAGACATCCCATGAGAATCCGTTGCACTGCCCTGTGCGCCGGGGTATGGTTGAATCGATAACACAGAGCAGGTCAGGACTCCGCAATGCAGATTGATTTTCTCTATTTCGAAGATTGCCCTTCCCACGAGAAGGCGCTTGCCCGCCTGCGTGACGTGCTCCATGAAGAGGGATTGCAGGCCGAGATTCGCATCCACAAGATGGAGACAGACGAACAAGCGCAAGAATGGCGCTTCGCGGGTTCACCAACCATCCTGGTAAACGGTGAGGACATCGTGCCGACAGACGAAACCCTTTATTCGCTGAGCTGCCGTGTTTATCAATGGGAGGACGGGCGCTTCTCGCCCCTGCCCTCGCCACAGATGATTCGTCGTGGCCTGCAACGTCACGCCCAGGGCGAAGCCTGACGACCGACGACTTGCTGCACCGCCCAGGTCTTCACCCTGTTGCTGAAACCACTGGCATGGATTAACCCACCGCTTACACAACGCGACAAGCATGCAAGCCATTACAGCTCAGGTGTGATGCCTCTGTCGAGTCCGCTGTCAAATGCGAATGTTGTCAAATGCGAATGAATTGACCGAATGAGGAGGAAACAGATGAGCAACCTACAACCCGGCGACGCCGCCATTGATTTCTCGCTGCCCGGCGTGGACGGCAAGACCTACACGCTAGAAAACTATCGAGACAAGACCGCCGTCGCGGTGATCTTCTCCTGCAATCACTGCCCCTACGTGCTGGCCTGGGAAGACCGCTTGATTGCGGCGCAGGCTGACTATGCCGCCAGGGGCGTGCAGTTCTTGCTGATTAACGCCAACGATCCGGAGAAGAAGCCAGCCGATAGCTTCCCCAACATGCAAACGCACGCGCAGGAGAAAGAATTCAACTTCCCTTACCTGCACGATGCATCACAAGAGATTGCCAGAGCCTATGGGGCAGAGCGCACGCCGGAAATCTTCCTGTTCGACCAGAAGGGCGTGCTGCGCTATCACGGTGCACCGGATGACAACTACGAAGATCCGCAGGCCGTGCAGGCACATTACCTGCGTGATGCGCTGGACGCGGTGCTGGCGGGGGAAAACCCGCCGACGACCGATACACCGCCCGTCGGCTGCACTATCAAATGGAAATGATGCGCCATTCGCCCGTCAGCTTCACCCAAACCATCGGCTCCGGGTCGGTGGTTTTTTTGTTGCTCGTTCACAGTGCGCCCGCCCGCGACATCAGGTCTCGCGCCCTATTGTATTTGTCACAGGCGCTTTTGTAGGAGCGATCGCTCTCATGCGGATTGTTCGCCAGCAGATCAGCCAGGCTGATTTGCAGCATGCGCATGGACTCCAGAATATCGCCACGAATGACCTCTGCTTCCAGTGGACAACTAATCTGCTGGACGGCGCGTTGTGCGTCGTGCAAATCGACCATTTTGGCGGTGACGTTCAGGTTTTCGACTTTGCTCGGCGGCCCGGCGATCAACTCGATGAAGACCGCAGCTTGTCGCTGAACGAGTGCCCACCATTCTCGGATGGCATTCGCTTCGCGCTGATTAATGCGTGGCATTTTCCTACTCCATTGACGTATGATGATGATTTCACCCTTAGTATAACTAAATCTAAAGGCTTTTACATTAACGCTTCGGCAATTTTTCTGCGAGCAACCTGTCCCAGAAAAAGACAAGAGCGAGACAAGTCCCGCCCGCAGTGATTCTCGATCAATTTTGCCTCTGCCTTCACTTGCGAGACCCACAAAAAATTCCTGGCGTATAGTATACGCCAAGTGATTAGCGTACACTATAGGTATTTGGTCTTGGATAGCTTCTGGTTCTACGGTACTGGTTAATTGTCAATAGGTCGCAAAAATCGCATATAAACCCCATAAGAAAGCTCAAGGTATACGTGTATGCTCACATACTTGCTGATGCATTCTTGCTCATTTGTACCATGCATCTGTTCAGCAAATGTGTAGATTGCATTACGATTTCGTAATCACGCCTGTGCACAAAAGGGCTGCATCCTCGCAGTCGAACGTGGGCAGGCAGAGACACGACATAGCTGTGTCTGATGCAGACAAACACAGCCAACCGAAGTATGGGTAGCATATGGCAGAAGCATGCGGCTGTGTCCCCCAATTTCGAGGGGTTCAACAAAAAAACCGCCCATCCATCTGATGAGCGGTCATGCAATGCAACTATATATCAGGTGAGTGCTGGAGTCGGATCAGCGCTTGCCGGAGCTGTCGGGAGCGCTCGTGTCCCCCTCGCCCTCGCCAACTTGCGTCGCAGAGATGGAGTTGACGACTTCCAGGATGTCATTGATCTCTTCGATATCGCGACCGCGCAGCGGGATTGCAGCGGCTACCACGATCATCTGCGGGTGCGGTTGCACAGCGATGATGACGCGGTTGTAGCGGTCTCCCTCGAAGTTCTCCAGGTACTGGAAGGCCACAGCCTGGTCAAAATTATCCAGTTCCGGGAATGATCCAACGATCAAGTCATCGGTGTCGAAGGGGATGCTATCATCAATGCGCGTATTTTCGAAATTCTGCTGCACGATCTCTTCCACCGAGCGCGTTTCATCGACATAGAAGCTGAACACAATATCCGAGTTTTCGCTGGTCAGGTGCTCCGCGTCACTGTCATCAAAGGTCAGCTCCCACATGTCGGCGTACTCAACAGTCACTTCAATCGTCCCACCATCGGCATCGAACTGCCAGCTATAGACGCCCTCTTCCTGGGTCGCGCCGCCACCGCTGCCACCACCCAGGATACCGCCCAGGCCGCCCTCGGTGCCGCCGGAATCCGTGGAGCCTTCTTCCTCAGGGCGCATCCGCAGCGAGTTGAGGATGGCGAAGATCGTCTCGTACTCGCTGATGTCTTCCGCACGCAGCGGGATCGCCGTCCCGACGATGGCGAGTTCATCCGTCAATTGCACAGCGAAGAACGTGCGCTCGTAGCTATCGCCCTCGAAGGTCTCGGTATACGAGTAGGCCACAATGCTGTGATTCGGCAGGTCGCCGTAGAGGAAGCCATCGTCATCGAAGCTCAGGCTGGTATCGAAGCGCGTCGCATCAAAGCTCTCTTCAATGAAGGCTTCCAGGGTATCGCTCTCGTCTTCAATGAAGAAGAAACCAAAGACCAGGTCGGTCTCTTCGCTGCGCAGATGCATGTACTCTTCATCATCCAGTACCGACTCCCAGTCGGCAGGATAATCCACACTCGCGCCAATCGGCCAATCGTACGTGTTCGGCAGGTCAAGATCCGGGATGTCGATGTCCTGCGCCAGCGTCGGTGCAGCAGCGACGATCATCAGTCCCAACGCCACTACCAGTGCAAATACCCGCTTCATGTGCAATCGTCCTTTCAAGAAAACAAACCAACTCGACACCCACAGTATACGCCAACCCCCGCCCCACACCTATTTTAAACCTGTAAAGAGTCAGGCGACATACTCCCCACGCCCTGTAGACCGTCGCCATGCCACCCTTGGCGATGAACTCGGTAATCTCGTACTGTCCCAAACTTTGCCCCACAAGTTCGGTCATGTGCTATTCGCCTTGTTGGTTTGTCTTCACGCTCCCGTTCAGTATACACCGTACCCGCAAAATTGCAGTTAAGTTGTGGCGCACAGAATCAGGGGAGCGCGCAGCCGGGCGCGCCCTCTCCGCTGCTGTCTCCCAGCACGAGCACCAGGTGTTCACGACCATTTCCTGTTGTGAGCACATCGTAGCCCACTTCGTCAGCCGGGAAGCCGTCGGGGATGAAAGGCAAGACATCATCGCTAAAGCGGATACCATCTTGTACAACAACGGGAACAATGTAAGCCGTACCGGAATAGCCAAATTGACGACTCACGAGATCAATCGGATTGGAGAGAATGTTCAAACACCAATCAGTGTCTGCAAGTTGCAGTGACGGGAGATCACCAAGATAGGCATTTTGGTTCTGGGCAATTGCCATCAGCGTTGCGTTCTCGCCCAACTCCTGTTCCGCGATCCACTGCGATAGAGCGGACACAAGGTCTTCGGGTTCTGCTGCTGCGCCCTCCGTTGGCAAGATCGCAGCGCTTGCAGTGCTCGTCGGAGCGGCTGCCCGCGTTGGCCTCTGTGTACTGGTTGATGTTGCCGTCGGTGGAGCCGGAGAAGCGGTTGACCTTTCCATTGTTTCGGTAAGGACGGCGACGTCAGTGCTTTCGATTGGCTGTTGCCGCAAAACACCGTCCCCGAAGAGGAATACGAGAGCTGCTACGACAAGACTGCCAAGCGCAATCCATTGTATTTGTATCGAGTTCCTGTGCCCCGTCTCTGCTGCCGATGGAGCGGGACCGTCCATCCCAAGCAGAGCTTCGTCTTTCTGGTTCCCTTCTTCAGCTTTCACGTATCGATTCACCGCTCTGATGAGGTCGGCAGGCAGTTCCCAGGGTCGCCTGGTATCGATATTTGTCAGGTCAACGTATTGTACATGCGGCATATCCCACCACATCTGCCCACGATACAGGAGAGGTAGGATCGGAATTCCCTTCTCTTTGGCATAGCTCCGTTCGATCGTAACCCATTCCGATTTCTCGGATTGGGGGCTGACGACCAGCAGCAGCAAGCTGGCTTCTTCGACCGCGACTTTCAGTTTCGTGCGCCACTCATCCCCGCCGACAATCCCTTCCCGATCCATCCACACCGGATACCCGGCAGCCTGCAATTTCTCCACAAGCTGCTGAACGAATGGTTCATCTTTGCGAGAATAGCTGACGAAGATGTGCATCTCAGCAACCCCTCACTTAGCGTGGTGCAACAAAGAAAATGCAGTTGTTGACGCTCGCCAACTCACAGGTTTTGCGGACAGTTCCGTCGATGACGACATCAAATGAAGTATCTGTCCAGACCATATCCTGGTAATCGATACCCACGGCAATCATGTCGTCTACTTCATTCGCACAGGTCACTCCCTCTGGCAGCGGCGGTCTTTCTTCTCGGTAGTCTGCCGCGCTATAAGCCAGTAAGCAGTAATATGGTGGAATCTGGGTCAGTCCCTCCGTGTTGTCCACAAAAGGAGAGCTGCCCCAGGTCACGCTTCCATTGCCATTACGAAGGGTCAGGGTGCTGAGGTCGAAAACTGCGTCATTATTGTTGATGACCACCAGAACCTGAGCATTCCAGAATAAGTCAATGGGCAGGCCAGCGATCTCTGGGGTACTGACAATCTCCCGGCCAATGGCTTCGGCTTCTTGAGGAATCTGGCAGTTACGACGGTTCACCTCACAAGTGCCGATTAACGTTTCATCCGCGTAGACGCTAAAGCTGGTGAAGTTGTCCATCCAGAAAAGATCACCCACGGAGATACCCGCTGTGGAGGTGATACCGAAGCTCAGGTCACAGCCTGCGAAGACGTTGTTAATCTGAGAATCATCTGGCGTAGCGCCATTTGCGTCCAATACGAGCAAGCAGCGATCAGCGCTGAGCGTTGTCGCACTGGTGAAGCGTAGCCATTCTGCCCCACTGAATGTGCTGCTCAGGTTATCATCCTCGTCTCGCGCTTCAAAGCGTAGATTGGCGATTTGCTCCAGCGGAAGAGGCTCATCGCCGGGGTTATGCACGATCAGGAATTCGTTATTCCAGTACAGCCCTAGCGTCGGGATATCGACTGGCGTCGCGGTATTTGTGGGCGTCGTAGGTTGTGGCATGAGAGATGGTTCTGTCGTAGCGGTGATCTCTGGCGAAGGTGATGGCGTTGGTGAAACAGGTGTCGGCTCAGTCACCATCGTGGTTGGGCTGGGCGCTTCTGTCGTTGCACGCACCTCGGTAGGTGGCACAGTCTCCGTCGCGTTGGGAGATACCTGCACCGTCTGCGCCAGCGCGGTGTTGGTGGCATTTGCCGCGTTTACAGCAGAGGCCGTCGCGCTGGCGACCAACGACTCAAACGTAGCGGTGACATCCAGTACGACTTGTGTAGCAGCCTGCGCCGTTTGCGTCTGCTGCGCGAGCAACGCATCTGCCGTCAGCGTCAGATCAAATGCTTCCTCGGCGGAGAGAGTCGGCGTGTCGGTTGGAGGCACGGTCGGCATGATGGATGGTGTCAGAGTCGGCGTGTCGGTCGGGGACGCTGTCAGAGTGGGCGGGGTGAGTGGGGGTAGTGCCTCATAATTGATCGTTGTGAAGCTCATAGTGGTATTGCCGCGCCCATCACACAGTTGGATGTAGATCTCGTTACGCCCCAACGGGCCGATGATCTCATATGGATATGGGATTGTATTGGGGTAGGTGAACTGCTCCCATTCTGCTGGGAGGGGTTGATCAGGAACCGGACAGTTTTCGATATCATCTTCGTCCAATGCCGGACGGATGTACACGACACGCCCGATTACATTACCTGTACTGACACCATCCGGCGCATATCGCTCCGTATAGACCAGCAGTCCGATTTGACGGTCTAGCGCCTGCGCTATCGGCACGCCCGTCAACAGGTCAACAGGAATGATGGGCAGTTGATTGGGCTGCGCCCCTGCGATGAACAGATAGTAATAGCGAGTCACGCCATCCAGCCCCAGTGACGGCACATAGGCGATGCCAATTTCACGGTAATTCCGGTTCACGATGAGATTCTGAAATGGTTCTCGTGTGTTGAATAGGAAACGAATAATCCCGGGGTATCCACTACCTCCCTCGTCTGCATCCAGTGGTGTATCCAGCGCTGACCAGGGGAAGAAATCAGCCACATATTCGTTCACATATGGCTGAAACCCATCTCTGGTGAGCCAATCTCGCAGACCACTGCCATCCGAACTAATTTCCATATTCAGACCAGGTGTACCGACCCGTGCCAGAATGTCATTCATCTGCGTTGTCACGGTCTGGCAGAGTACCTCACTGAAGACGAATGGAAGTAGATTATTCGCAGCGCGAATTTCATTGATTTCCAGCAGCATCTCCTCGGCATGTCCGTTTTCGTCTGCACATAAGGTTCCCGTAATCTGGTCGTCTTCAGACTGAGCGGAAAGACCGATGGAGAAACTGAGAACAAGGGCTAGCAACATTAGCTTCTGGATTGTTGTGGTTCGATGTAACACCGTTCAACCTCCCCCAAGGTATTTTGCACAAGCTTCCAGTTACGCACTATATCACGGTTTTTCACAGAGTGTGTTAAAAACGCCATGATTATATGCAGAATGTCCTACAGGCTGAGGTGACATAAGACAGAAAATCACTCCCTCCCCGATACATCAGAGAGGGAGCCAAGGCGTGCCGCCTTCCTACACCTTCACGTTGTACAGGGCGCTGGCGACTTCGTCATCGAAATTGGCGAAGGCCAGGCGCACCGTCGCGGTGAGCTGATAGGCATCGTAGTACGGCAGGTAGTCCACATTGACTGCGATGCGGCGGCGGTAGCCCACGAACCAGCCCGGACGATAGACGCACAGCGCCGTACCGCGATCCTGCGTCCCGTCCCCGACCTTGCCGTCGGCCTCGGTCAGCGGCATCTCCGCGCTGATGAACACCGGAATCCCATCCAGGAAACCGATCTGCCCGGTCTGCGCCGTCGCCAGCGCCCCGGCCTTGTCCATCGTCAGGAACTCGCTCAGCCCCAGCAGGGCCGCGTACGTGTTGCCATCGACGATCCAGGCCAGGTCTTGCGGACGCGCCGCATAGCGCGTGGGCATGGCGAACCGCGCTTCGCGCAGCTTGGCCAGCGTGGGCGTCGCATTCCCCATGTCGATGCCGTTGGCCGTCGTCGTCACCAGCGGCAGCTTGCGCAGGCCATCGAAGGCCATGAAGCGGGCGTTGCTGGCGGGCGCGGCGTCATCGCTGTTGATGTTGCCCGTCGCGCCGTCTTCCGTGTCGCCGTTCAGCAGCACGTAGTCAATGCTATCGGCAATCGCACGCATGGCCTGCTCGCGGTAGATGTTCAGCACGGGGATGATGGAATCTTCCACCAGCTCGCTGCTGAAGCCCACGCGCAGCGCCAGCTTCTTCGCCGCCAGTTGCACCTTCCCGCTGCCGACCTTGCTATCCGGGATGGTGTTGCCGCTCCCCAGCGAAAGCTCCGCTTCGGCACTCGTCTCCGGCACGAAGTACACACTGGGATCCGTGCCTTCAATGGGCAGCTCGAACGGATTGCCGGGCATTTCAATTGCACGAATCAAAGGCAGGATGGTGTTATCCTGGCGGGCCTTCTGCCAGATTTGCGCACTCCACAAATCCGGCACCCATTCATCGCCGAAGCCGGTCTGCGTGCTGTAAGACAGTTCGTCGGCCTTCAAGCCGCTCAGCCCCGCCTGGGTGATCTTGTGCGTGAGCGCGTTGGCGTAGCGTTCGCTCACGCCCTGGAAGCTTTTCCCGGCGCGCAGCAGCATGTAGCCGTGCAGCAAATCCGCCGCTTCCAGGGCATCGAACTCGCTGCCGACCTGTATGCGCGGACGCGCGTCCTGCGGGTTCGCCAGCGGCAGCGTCTTCTGTGGAGGAGTCAGGGGGTTGTCCATTGTGTTGCTTCCTTTCATTGGATTGTCTTGTGTGTCGCAGCGCAGCAGTTCCACATCCAGCCCCAATGTCTCGTAGGCGCTCTTGATGATGCGGACATCCGTGCGGCGTGGTTCCGCCGGGGTGGGTGTCAGGCTGCCTTCCACGAGCGGCCAGCGCCGGATGTGACCGTCTTGCGTCACCTCCACCAGATGCGCCAGGCTCCCGCTCGACCAATGCAGCACGCCCTTTTCGATCAGGCGCTGCACTGCCCGCACATAGCGCTTGTGCAGATCAAGCTGCGCCTCTGCCCATAACCCGGTTTCGTCTGGCTGAAGCGAATCAATGCGGCCAATCACTGCCGCCTTCAGGTTCCCATCCAGCCCGTGATGGTAGAGAACGGGGCGCTCGGCATACCATTCCAGCGCCAATTCCGTCTCCGGCGTGAAGTACTCGCCCTGTAAGTCCCGCGTGCGTGCATCCCCCCACACGATGAGGTATCCACCCACGCGGCCTTCTGCGGCGTTGATTGATTTCACGGTGGTTCTTGATTGGTTCATAGAATTTCCTCTTGGTTATTCTTGTCGCCCCTCTCGCCTCTTGTGCGCTGAGGGGATACAGGGTTCAGGGGTGGACTACCTCACTCCGTCCACACGCGGCTGGTCGATTGGTGCAGAGGTGGGCAGCCATCTTCAGCCGCTAGCCATCGCCGCGTAGCCCGAAAGCGCCGCAGGTCATGGCCCCGCTGCTGTTGGTAACGAGCACATCGCCACCATAAAACAATTGTTCGCAGCGGAGTCGAACATATGGTCAAACATCTGGTCGAAATTGTGGCCTGGCAGGCAGGTCGGCGCATCAGAACCCCCATGCAAGGCGCGGGATCATACGGCTTCCTGTGCCGTGAATGGGCTTGTATGCTGCTGCTGGCGAAGGGATCGCAAGAAGCCACTGGCCTGGATTTGCCATTGCACTTCTCATACAAAACAACTCATGTTGAGGCCAGGACATGCGAGAAGGGACACCTTATCCCAATAAGGAACCCGATGACGTGAGGACGGCGCAGCCCCCACACATCAGGCGAAATCATTTGCTTTGCTTACGATAAATTTTCTTGATAGCGGGTACTTCCCCTATTTCAATTCGCAATCATGGGGGTATCATGTGTGGGATTTTGTGACATCTCAACGAGGCATCCGTTTGAGAACGACTGCGCACCCGCGCGGTCGCGATTCGATATTGTGGCGAGGAGAAAATCCAATATGGCAAAAGCACCGATTGCGGTGGCCTACGGCGATGGCATTGGCCCGGAAATCATGACGGCCTCCCTGCGCATCCTGGAAGCCGCTGGCGCAGAACTGGAACAACATCCCATCGAAATTGGCGAGCGCGTCTACCTCAGCGGCGTCAGCAGCGGCATCACCCAGGAAACCTGGGACATCATCCAGGAGACCAAGACAATCTACAAAGCTCCCATCACGACGCCCCTGGGTGGCGGCTACAAGAGCCTGAACGTGACGCTGCGCAAGGCGTTGAACCTCTACGCCAACGTGCGTCCCAGCGCCTCGTACTTCCCGGCGGTGGATACCAAGCACCCGCTGATGGATCTGGTCATCGTCCGCGAGAACGAAGAAGACCTCTACGCGGGCATCGAACACCGCCAGACGCCGGAAGTCTACCAGACGCTGAAGCTGATCACCCGCCCCGGCAGCGAGCGCGTGATTCGCTATGCCTTCGAATTCACCAAGCGCAATGGGCGCAAGAAGGTCACCTGCTTCACGAAAAACAACATCATGAAGCTCAGCGATGGCATCTTCCAGAAGATCTTCTTCGAAGTTGCCAAAGACTATCCCGAAATCGAAGCAGACCACATGATCATCGACATCGGCACGGCCAAGCTGTCCTCACAGCCGGAGCGCTTCGATGTGATCGTCGCCCCCAATCTCTACGGCGACATCATCTCCGACGTGGCCTCCGAACTGACCGGTTCCGTCGGGCTGGGTACTTCCTCCAACATCGGCGATGAATACGCCATGTTCGAGGCGGTACACGGCAGCGCCCCGGACATCGCCGGACGTGGTATCGCCAATCCCTCCGGCCTGCTGCTGGCCGGGGTGCGCATGCTGGTGCATCTGGGGCAGTCCGATGTAGCCACCCGCGTTCATAATGCCTGGAAGCGCACACTGGAAGACGGCATCCACACCGCCGACATCTACAAGGCCGACCGCAGCCAGACCAACGCCGATACCGATACCTTCGCCGATGCGGTCATCCAGCGCCTGGGGCAGATGCCGGAGACGCTCAAGCCGGTGAGCTACGAAGGGGTGCAACTGACGCGCACGACAGCCAGTACACCTACGCTGCGGACGGAGAAGCAGTTGGTCGGCGTCGATGTCTTCCTGGATTGGGACGATGCGGGGCGCGATCCCGATGTGATCGGCAACATCCTGCGCGACAAGGCCGACAACGACGAAATCAAGCTGGTGATGATCACCAATCGCGGGCAGAAAGTCTTCCCGCTGAACGGCGCGCCGCGGGCCTTCTGCACCGACCACTGGCGCTGCCGCTTCCAGGCACCGGATGAGTCCCCCATCACGCATCAGCAGTTGATCGACCTCTTGCAGCGTATCCAGACGGCGGGGTTGGATTTCATCAAGACGGAGAATCTCTACACCTTCGACGGCGAACCGGGCTTCTCCCTGGGTCAGGGTCAGTGAGTTCCCTCGTGGGGCGCTTTGCCTGTGGCGTCCCACAACTTCCTCCCGCCACGCCGGGGGCTTTCGCATCATCGAAAAACGCGGGGTTCAGCGGGCAACTTGGGATAACGCAGCAGAACTTGGGATATTTGGGATAAAATTGGGATAACTCAGGGCATTATCCCGGGAATCTTGCGCTATATCCCAGCCAAAATGCATTTCGTATAGTTGAAACACCCTCACAGCCCCGCCGCGAAGAGCAGCGGCAGGAAGAACAGCAGCAAATTGGCGACAATCTGGCTGACCCAGGCCGCCGCGAGTCCGTTGCGCTCGTGCACATAGCTGTACATCAGGCTCATGCTGAAGAGCGCAATCGCCAGGAAGAAGCCCACCACTGGCGCTTCGATGATCTCGCCCCACATCACGGGGAAGAAGAGCAGCACACTCCACAAACCGCCCAATCCCCCGACGATGTAGAACTCGAGTTGCTTTTGCAACAGCCCCCGGAAGAAGAGCGTTTCCGCCAGCGGCATCACGAAGACCAGATAGGCCAGCACAACCCCCAGGCCAAACGTGGGGAACATCAACCGCGCGGCGATGCCGAAGGTTCCGCTGAAGAAGAGCGCGAAGGGAAAGCTCACCAGCAGGCCGAAGCCCACCCCCCAGGCCAGGTTCTCCGGCTTATCCTGCCCGATGCGCTCCGCATTGCCCAGCAGCCAGGCGATGACCCCCACCCCCGCCAGTGCCCCCCAGGCCAGGGTATAGCGCAGGTCGGTGTTGCCCGGCAGCGTCGGAATCAGGCCGATGCTGACTGCCAGCGCCAGCAGAAAACCGAAGATCGGGTCGCCGCCGCTGCCACGATAGCCCGTCTCGGAAGGCGTCTCTTCAGGGGGCGAACCGTGATCGGTCGGGCGGAGGGGCTGCGAATCCGAAAACTCGGGCAGCCGAGGCTCTTCCGGGTTCGTCATCAGGCCAGCACCGCCTTCATCGCAGTCACCACTTCCTGCACGCGCTCCCGCGTGATCCAGTAATGCGTGACGCAGCGGAACTTGCGCTGATAACCGGGATACGGGCGCAGCAAGATGTTGTGGTGCGCCAGCGCGGGACTCAGTTCTTCCGGGGCCAGCTTGGCGTCTTCTTCCAGCCAGAACATGACGAAATTGGTGTGCTGGCTCATCACCGTGATACCGGGGATCTCGCGGAGACCTTCCGCCAGCAGCGCCGCATTGTCGTGATCTTCCTGCAAGCGCTGGCTCATCTCGTGCAGGGCGATCAAACCCGCCGCCGCCAGGATCCCGGCCTGACGCATGCCGCCGCCGAGCACTTTGCGGTTGCGCCGCGCTTCCTTGATGAATTCCGCATCACCCACCAGCAGCGACCCCACCGGAGCACACAGCCCCTTGCTCAGGCACAAGGTCAGGCTATCGGCATCCCCCATCATCTCCGCAGGGGTGGTCTGGCAGGCTGTGATCGCGTTGAAGATGCGTGCGCCGTCGATGTGCAGCTTGAGGTCGTGCCTGTGCGCCAGTTGTGCGACGGACTGCACGTACTCCTGGCTCAGCGGCACACCGCCGACCGTGCCCTGCGTGTTCTCGATGCTCACCAGCCGGGTGCGCGGGAAGTGTTCGTTGTCGGCGCGGATCGCGTGTTCGATGTCGTCCAGGGCGAGTGTGCCATCCTCATGTACCGGGACGGTGTGCGGGATGATGCCGCCAAGTTGCGCCATGCCGCCCTGCTCGTAGACGAAGGTATGCGCCTTGTCGCCGATGATGGCCTCCGCGCCGCGTCCGCAGTGCGTCATCAACGCGACGAGGTTGCCCTGCGTACCGCTGCTGACGAACAACCCGGCTTCTTTGCCGAACATCTCGGCGGCTTCGCGCTCCAACTGGTTGAGGGTCGGGTCTTCGCCGTACACATCATCGCCGACGACGGCCTTCGCCATCGCCTCGCGCATGGCGGGTGTGGGATGGGTGACGGTATCACTGCGCAGATCAATCTGTTCCATGGTGGCGTTTGCTTTCTCTGAGTCAACCTGAGTCTCTGTATCCCCCGGCTCGCTCCCTTTGCTGCATTGTGCTGCATACGGGAAGGGTCGCTTTCCCCAATCGGTTTCCCCGTTTCCCCAATGAAGGCGCGGGGGACGGCAGGCGGAGCCTTACTTCCTTGTGAAACCCCTGGCGTGGATTTGCCATTCCACTGCTCACACAAAACAACCAGTATGGATGCCAGGACAGGCCAGAAGATACACCTTGTTAAATACGTGAACGCCCGACATGGTAACGGGATGCCGGACGTTTCGCAATGCTACGGCGCGACGTTTGCGGTATACTCTGCCCCGAGCTTACCATTTCACAACTTTCCGGGAGGAAGGATGAAACACCACATCTTCCTCAGCTACAGCCGCAAAGATGTCGATTTCATGCTGCGCCTGAAAGCCAGCTTCGCTGAGGCCAACCTGACCGTCTGGACGGACGAGGGCATTGATCCCGGCACGGCGAACTGGAAACGCGCGATTCAAGGCGCAATCCTGGAGGCGGGCTGCCTGATCTGCGTGCTCTCTCCGGACTCGGCAAGTTCGCGCTGGGTGCAGGAAGAATTGGATTTCGCCGAATTGCAGGAAGTGCCCATCTTCCTGGTGCTCGTGCGCGGGGACGAGAAAAACGCGATCCCTTTCGGCTTTTCCACCCACCAATGGGTTGATCTGCGTACAGAACAGCACTACGAGGCTCGCGTCCCCAAGTTGATCGAGATCATCCGCCGCCGGATGCGCCCCATGCATCACTCAAACGCGGCGCATGATCCGCTGGCGACAGCACAGCTTCCGGCGGATTTTCCGCCACCGCCCGACCTGAGCGCGATCCTGCCGCCGCCCTTCGCCTGGTGCTACGTGCCGAGGGGCATGGTGCATCTGCAAGGTGGGGGCTATGTGCCGGATGACGGACGCGACTACGCCGTCGGCAGCTTCTACATCGGCAAATATCCGGTGACCAATGCCCAGTATGCCCGCTTCATGAGCGATGGCGCGTACCAGCGGCAGGCATTCTGGACGGGGGCGGGGTGGCGCTGGCGGCAGCAGCAGGGCTGGCACGAACCCGAGCACTGGCAAGACCCGCGCTTCAACCACAATGAGCATCCGGTGGTAGGGGTCTCCTGGTATGAGGCCGTAGCCTTCGTGCGCTGGCTCAACCTGCGCCTGCATCACCAGCAGAAGCGGGAAAACCAACCGGGTTTCACCGGATCGCTGCGATTGCCGACTGAACACCAGTGGCAGTTGGCCGCACAGGGCGAAGATGGGCGTGAATTCCCCTGGGGCGATGACTGGGAACACAGCCGCTGCAATACCGGACAATCCGGGACGAACGCCGTCACGGAATACGACGGCATCAATAACAGCCCCTACGGAGTCGTCGATCTGGCGGGGAACGTCTGGGATTGGTGCCTGACGCAGTACAAAACGGGGCGCAACGACATCACCACCGCCGGAGAAGCACGCATCTGGCGCGGCGGCTCCTGGTCGGATGACATCAGTTTCGCCCGGACGAAGATGCGCCTGCACGACCAGCCGCACATGCGCTTCAACGATGTCGGCTTTCGCATCACCTGCGTCTTCCGCCCGACCAGGCAAGCGTAGTTTCCAGTCAATCGTCATCCATTTTCGATTTTTGCGCCGGGTTGAATACCGCCCGCAGATGAACTGAACAACGCCGAAGCGAAGTGAGCCGACCGAACCGATGTCACGGATTTTCATTAGCTATTCTCGCGAAGATGAAGGATTTGCCCGCCGCCTCGCTGCGGCTCTCTCGGATGCTGGTGCGGACATCTGGCTGGATGTGAACGCCATCCCCGCCGGGATGAAATGGAGTACCGCCATCCAGCAGGGGCTGGACGAATGCGAAGTCTTATTGGTGGTCATCTCGCCGGATTCAATGGCTTCGGAAAATGTAGAAGACGAGTGGCAGTACTTCAAAGATGAGGGCAAGCCGATTGTGCCGGTGCTGCTGCGCGAGGCGAAAGTCCATTTCCAACTACGGCGCTTGCAATACGTTGACTTCCTGAACAACGCCTTTGATGCAGCATTTGCGCTGTTAGTCACCGAATTGCAGTCCAAGGGGCTGCCGCTGAGTGCAGAGCAGAGCGAGTCGCCTTCAACCGGGGTCGCATCTGCGGCAGCGCCCGTCAGCAGCAGCACACCACCCGACCTCTCCGGCATTTTGCCGCCGCCGTTCGAGTGGTGCTATGTGCCTGCTGGCAAGGTCTTCTTGTCCTCTGGGGGGCAGGGCACGAGCGTTGCAGGCTACTACATCGCAAAATACCCGATCACGACGGCACAGTATCAGGTCTTTGTGGCACACAACGGATATGGCGAAGCGCTATGGTGGGATTTTTCGGAAGATGCCCTGGCGTGGCACGAACGCCACCCGGAGCCAATTACGCTCGAAGATGGAGCAGGCACCTTACCGCAATCCCGGCTCACCTGGTATGAGGCCGTCGCCTACACGCGCTGGCTATCGTGGAGACTCAAAGTGCCGCTGGGGCTTCCGTCCCTCTTGCAATGGTATCGCGCTGCCTATGGGCCTGAGCAGTGGCGCTTTCCCTGGGGGGATGAATTTGACCCGCACAAAGCCAATACGGACGAGAGCAAAATCGGCGGATTGACCCCGGTGACGGCCTACCCTGACGGAGCCAGTTCCTTCGGTGTCATGGATCTGGTTGGAAACGTGTGGGAGTGGTGCCTGACGGAAGCGAAAACGGGAGCAGACGATTTGACCGGGAGCGGCAGCCGCATCCTGTGTGGCGGTTCCTGGTTCTACGAGGCAGAACGTGCCACCAATTCATCCACCATGCGCCCGAATCGACGCGGTGCATATGGTTTCCGCATTGCGTACAATCCGCCAGCGAAAGGGTGACGCATCTCACTTCCCCAGCCCGGAGCACGGGTGCTATCGTCATTGTATGATCGCCGATCAACGAACTTTCGTATCACATGGGGAGGAAAGATGACTCGCTGGCTGCTTGCGATATTGTTCCTTTCACTCGTCCTGAGTCCGACGCTCGCGCAAGATGACCCTGAAACCGTAACCCTGCGCGTCGCGGAGCAGTGTACGCCCAACCCGCAGATGATGCCCTTCTGGGTGTTGATGGCCCAGACCGGGGGCGATCTTGAGACCTTCACCATCGAATACATCCCCGTGACCGGGCCACCCCAGCGAATGGCGCTGGCGGTCAACGGAGACTTCGATGTGACGCTGGCCTTCGTCTTCGAGGGAGCCAATATGTACACCGCAGGCGGTGCCGAGTCGCTGCGGCTGGAAACCATCAGCGTCTGGCGTTCGTTCGCGCTGATCGCCCCTCCCGGGGTGACGGCCTGGGAAGATTTGCTCGGCGAGACGATTCTGCTGCCCCAGCGCGGGCGCGGCGCAGATATCGTCACGCGGCAGTCCATGCGCAATGCAGGTTACGACCCCTACGAAGACTTCACCATCGAACACCTGCCGCTGGCGTCCATGATGCCGCTGCTGGTCGCCGGGGATGCGCTGGCTGCCACGCTGGGCGGCCCCCAGGTCTACGTCATCATCGCCAACGCACGCGAGAATGGCATCGCGCTGGAACGGTCGGGGATTGACCTGATGGAAGGCATCTACGAGACGGATCAATGGCAGGACGGCAGGTTGCCCCAGGGCGCTTTCATCGTGGATGAGCGCGTGCTGGAAGACGAAGCACTGCATGCCGCCTACGACCAATTCAACCAGGCCTATCACGAAGCCGCCGCCTTCGCCCAGGAGAACCCGGCGGAAGCCGCGGAAATGATCGTGGAGATGCTCGCCGAATACTGCGGCAGCCGCGCCAACCCACAGCCCATTGAGGCGGCGCTGGCGGATGGCTACATCCTCTACGACTCGGCCCCGGTGGCGGAACTGATGCCTGATCTGGCAGAATACGTCAATACGCTCTACGGCGAAACAGTCGATGAAACATTCTACGCCACAGAAGCCGAGTGAGCCGGGACTGCGCACGCGGGTGGGGCTGGCGCTGCTCGCCCTGGTGCTGCTGATCGCAGGCTGGGAAGGGGCGGCGCGCGCCTACCCGCCCTCGATTCTGCCTGGCCCCCTGGAAACGCTGGACGCCCTCGCCTGGCTCCTGCAATACGACCAATTCTACCAGCACATCGAAGTCACGCTGGTGCGCGCCGGGACCGGCTTCGCGGTCTCCATGCTGCTGGGCATCGGTGGCGGCCTGTTGATCGGTCGCTTCCGCTACCTGAACAGCTTCGCCAACCCGCTGATCGCGATTGCAACCACCATCCCGCCCGTCTTCTGGGTGGCGATCATGATTATCTGGCTGGGCTTGGGGTCTGGCCCTCCGATCCTGGTCATCATCCTCACCGCGACTCCGCTGGTGATGGTCAACATCATCCAGGGGATGCAGGACATGCCCGCTGGCCTCGTCGAGATGGCGGCGGTGTTTCGCGTGGGCTGGCGCAACCGCCTGCTGCGCCTGTATCTCCCGGCGATGAGCGGCTATCTCTTCGCTGCGGCGCTGATTGCCACGCGCTTCACCTGGCGCGTCGTCATCATGGCAGAATTCATCGGCAGTTCCAGCGGTCTGGGGAATCGGCTGGCGTGGTCGCGGCAGAATCTGGAGACGGATATGGCCTTCGCCTATATGCTGGTGATCCTGGTCTTCAGCCTCGCGATTGAGTACGGCTTGCTGCGTCCGGCACAGGCGTATTTCACCTGGCCTGCGTTGTCGCGCCGCAAGCGCAAGATGCACGATGCGAATACGAGACTTCCCTGGGATCATTCCCATGCTGCTTGAGTTCCGCAATGTCAGCAAACGCTTCGGCGATTTGCCCGTGATTGAAGAGTTCAGCCTGACGCTGGCGGCGGGTGAGGTCGTTTCGCTGGTGGGGCCTTCCGGCTGCGGAAAATCCACCCTGCTGCGGATGGCAGCGGGCATGGAACAGCCCGATAGCGGCGAAATCCGCTCGGCGATTGCCCTGGATCGCATCGGCTTCGTCTTTCAGGATGTGCGCCTGCTGCCCTGGATGACGGCGCTGGACAACGTGCTCTTCGTACTGCGGGATCGCATCGCAGACCGTGCCCAGCGCTGCGAACGCGCCGAACGCGCCCTACAACAGGTGGGACTGGCGGGCTTCGGCAATTACAGGCCGGGGCAGCTCAGCGGGGGGATGCGCAAGCGCGTCGCCATCGCCCGCGCCCTGGCAATTGATAGCGATCTGCTGTTCTTCGACGAGCCGTTTTCTGACCTCGACCTGCCGCTGCGCTTGCGGTTGTTGGAAGATGTCGGCGGGATGCTGCGGCGCGACGGTAAATCCGCCATCTATGTCACCCACGATGTGCGCGAAGCCCTGCTGCTGAGTCAGCGTGTGCTGGTGCTGGCGGCACGCCCCACGCACATCAAAGCCATTTTTCCCCTGCCTCCCAGCCCGGATAAGCACGACCTGCAAGCAATCGAAGAGCAGGTCATCCGCTTACTGGGGGATGAGATCGACTACCCCAGCTACGGCTGATCCGCTCACCAGCCAATTCCCGCCGTCGCGGTGGGGTCGGTGGGGGTGTCGCCAGAGCGAATCTCGAAGTGCAGGTGGGGGCCGGACGAATTGCCCGTACTGCCAACGTAGCCGATAACCGTTCCCGCTGTGACGAACTGCCCACAGCTCACCGGCGGCTGATCCATCATGTGACCATACAGCGTCGAAATCGTCGGGCCGTGTTCCAGCACGACGGTGTAGCCGTAGCCCCAATTGCTCCAGCCAGAGAAGAGGACATTGCCGCTGTTCGCCGCCAGAATCGGCGTCCCGGTCGAGGCCGAGAGGTCGATTCCGGTATGTCCTGCGTAGAAGCCGCGTACCCAGGTGCCGTTGGGCAGCGGATTCGTCCAGAACGCGCCGCCGCCAGGGGTGACCGTGCCGCAGCTACCGCTCTGCCCCGGCGCGAAATTGACCCCGACCACGTTGCCGCTGGCGTCGGTTTGCAGGTCGCGCCCCGGGTTCCAGGTGATCGGTTCGCCTTCCCCGCCGGGGATGAAGATGCGCAGCCCGCCGGGGAGCAAGGCATCCGGTTCCACATCCCCCAGGGTCGGGTTGTACTGCGAGTCGATGATGTCGAAGACGTTTTCGACGTTGTACTGCTCGGCGATGGAGCGCACGGTCTCTTCGCGCGTGCCCAATACGGTATGGCAGGCACCATCAACGGGCGGGATTTGCAGCACATCCCCCGGACGCAGCACCAGCACGATGCTGCGATCATTGCACCAGGCGAGGCTTTCCGGCTGCAAGTTGTAGCGCAGGGCAATCTCGTTGATGGTATCCCCCTGGACGGCGACATATTCCACAAAATCGCTGCGCGGGCGATCCCCGGTGATGATGGTGAAAGGATTGAACTGATAGGCCGCGCGGAGTGCGCCGCCCTGCCCCAGGGGCGCTTGCAAGATACCGCTCATATCCTGCGCCGCCACTTCCGGCACATCTTCCGGCTGTGCCTGCTGCACTTCCGCCACTTCGACGGTGGGGGGGATGGTGGGTAGTTGCGTCGGCGCTTCAGCCCGAGTCGATGTCGCTTCCAGCGCGACGGCAGTCGGTTCCTGCGGCTGTGGGGCCTCCGCTGGCAGCAGAAGCAGTGCCACAGTGCCGATCGCAAAAGCCGCCGCACCCAGCAGGCTCAGCAAGCCCAGCCAGCGCCCTGCACCGCCACCCCGGGCAGCGCGAATGCGGTCATCCATCTCCACCGGACGCATCACAATCGAAGGGGTCGTATCTTCATCCGGATTGATGGGCGGTTCCTGGATGTTCATCCTACCGAACTCTCTCTCGCTGACAAACCATATCGCGCCGCATGATAGTCCCCCAGCGCGGTCGGGTCAAGCGCTTGCGATGAGCGTCAGGGAAGCGTCGGACACGGTGCCCGCACCAATCAGGAAGAAAATCACTACCCTCATCTGACGCGGCCTGCGTAAGATGAGAAGGAACGGAGAACGCACAGGAAAGAGGACGATCATGGCGAACAGACCCGCTCGGAAAGCCGCGAAGAAAGAAGAAGGCAAGAAGCGCAGCATCAAGGTGATCTTCGGCCCGCTGTCTGTCCTGTTTTATGCCGGGGTAGGCTATGTGATCTATCGCCAGGTTCGCAAACGCCGCGAACACAAGCAGCAGCTTCCGCAAGGTGCCTGACACAGCACAGCACACACCACGTCAGCGCAGGGTCGGTTCGCAAGAGCCGACCCTGTTGATTCTCGGCGTCGATTGCACGACTTTTGTACTGGTGCGGGTAACGTTATGGGTTACACGGCAAGAGTTCCGTTAGGATGGTGTCAGGATCGTGTGTATTTTTGTTCGCACGCGGCACGTTTCCCGTAAAATTTGTTACAGTACATTTAGGTTGCCCACGAACGCTGGATCAGGAGACTGTCAACCATGTCAACGCAACAATCCCGACCCCCGGAGCAGCTCACCCCTCTCAACCTGCTGACCCAGGTGTGGGAGGAAGAACGCTATCGCTACGCCCTGTTCGGGTTCGCTGGCGGCGCGTTGACCGTGATCGCGCTGGAACTGCTGCTGAACCTGCGGCTGGGGACGCTCTTCGGCGGCTTCATCCCGGAACTCATCGGCGTGGTGGTGACGATCAAACTGATCGAAGAACTCTACAACCGCCGCGAGACCGCACAACGCAAGCGCGAACTGGTGCGCCAGGTCGCCAACAAGAACAACCGCATCGCCGTCAACGCCGTCGCCGAACTGAACGACCAGGGCTGGCTGGTGGGCGATGAAGGTGCGCTGCAAAAGCAAGACCTGAGCGAGGCCAACCTGGAAAGCGCTCGCTTCTGGTATGCCAACCTGCGCGAGGCGCGGCTGTGGTTCACCAACCTCAAATTCGTCGAATTCTGGAATGCTGACCTGAGCAATGCCGAACTGGTGGGTGTGGATCTCACCGGGGCGAAGATGGTCGGCGCGAACCTGGAAGGCGCAGACCTCAGCTTTGCGACCCTGACCGACACGGACTGGCGCAATGCCAATATGACGGGCGTTGACCTGACTGGTTTCGACCTGTCAGGTTGTAACCTGATGAAGGCCAACCTGACCGACGCCAAGCTGGAAGAGACCGATCTGAGCAAGGCGAAGCTGTGGGACGCCCGCCTGAACAATGCCGACCTGACCCGGACGGACTTCAGCGGCACGGATATGAGCTTCGTGAATGCGACGGGCGCTCAGGCGGAAGGGGCGCGTTTCATGGGGGGCAATTTACGCCGCACGAACTTCACCCAGGCTACCCTGCATGATGCCGATTTCAGCGGGGCACGCATGGGCGGTGCCTACTTCAACGGCGCTGACCTGACCGGAGCCAACCTGGAAGGCGCGATTCTGGTTCACCGCAATGAGTGGAACAAGCTGCTGGAAGCTCGCTTCGATGAAAAGACGATCCTCCCCGACGGTTCGCGCTTCAACCCCAGGGAAGGGCTGGAATCGCTGGTGCGCTTCGGCTGCGTGATTGACCCCAGCGCGGATACGGAAGAGCCAGTCACCGCCAGCGCCCGCCGCGTTGATCCGCCCATCGGCAGTGAGGACGAGACCGTCGAGAGCCGTGAAGAAGATGACCCGCTCGCCGAATACGACCCTAACGATCGCACGCTGGTCGAGGTTGAAATGGCAACCCGCAACCAGAAAGAGGACTGAGGCGCACCCTGTAGTACGCCTTACCCATGTGTCGGTGTGTGGCCTCTCTACGATGTGGGGGCAATTCAGGACGAAGCACTCAGTGCTTCATCCGGCAAGTCGGTGCAAGTCCCCTCTACGAAGTGAAGGGAATTCGGAGGAGGATTTCGGAACGTCTTCCGGACAGAGCACTCAGTGAAGCCACTGACGTGGATTTGCCATTCCACTGCTCACACAAAACAACCAGTGTTGACGCCAGGATAGGCTAGAAGGGACACCTTGTTAAATGAGAAAGCAAAATAAGGCCACTCAGCCCACACACTGAGTGGCCGCACGTAACAAATGCTTACGCGGCTTCTGCCTCTAGGGGATGAGGCGTGCCGACATAGCCGCCAGCGCCACCAGCGAAAGCACCGATTACCAACATCATGAAGAGCACGCCAGCAGCGGCGGCAGTCGCATCGGCGAGGTCAGCGGCGATTTCTTCAGCCTGCTCCTCGGCCTGTGCGAGTGCGGTACGGGCATCTTGCTCCCACTGCTGCAACTGGCTTTCAATCTCGGATTCCGTCAGGTCAGTTTCCGCCGCGACGGTGCTGATGATGCTGTCGCGGGCGCTCTGTGCGGCATCGCTGTCCGACGGTTCGCGGATCAGCACAACGAAGTCGTTCGCCAACTGCGTGCGCTGCTGTTCGCTGAGATCGTCCACAATCGGTTCAATCTCCTCATTCACGAACTGCTCGGCCTGTGATTGCAGGTTCAGCGCGTCGGAAACTTCGGGCGCAACGTCGGCAGTCACATCAGCGACGGTCGTGCCGACCAGGGAAATGCCTTCCCCCAGCGCAGTACCGAGTCCGGAAATCACAGAGCTGGCGGAAGCGAAGAATAGCACCAGGGCGATCAACGTCGCCAGCGCCCAGGTCACCAGACCATGTAAAATGCCCACTTCTTCATCTGTGGACTGCTGCGTGTAAGCCGCTGTCCAGCCACCGACGAAGACGCTGATGAGCGTACTCGCCGCAATCCAGACGACGGTTGCCGTATCGAAGGTGGGGCCGATGCCGCCGGGGTCTTCCGGCGTGAGGGCGGCGAAGCCAATCGCGACACCCAGGATGTTCAGCGCAATCTGGGTGATGACTGCGAGCAACACGCCCGCCAGCACGGCACCCCAGGACATGCGCCGCACGCCCGCGATGATATTGCGTTCCAGGTAAACGTCCCGATCAACCATGACATCGGGGTTCTCTTTGGCTGTTGTAGCCATTGTGTCTCCTCTCGATTTTGAAGCGGTGTGTATTGGGCAGCCGTCTTAAAGATCCCAGTAGGGCTGCTGTTTATAGTGCTCGTAGGTGCGCACATTCCATTCCAGGTCGGTCGTATCCGGCCAGTCGTCTTTGTCGAACCCTTCGGCACTTTCGAGCAGCTCTTTCGAAACATTGAGGATGAACTGCTCTTTGTCCGTGTTGATCTGCAAGAGCGCCCAGGGGATGGCGAACAATTTGTCGCCGAGTCCCATGAAGCCGCCGAAAGACAGGACGGCGTAGGCGACGCGCCCCGTCCCCAGGTCGATCATCAACTCGCTAATCTGACCGATTTGCTGACCGCTGCGGTTGTATACCTCGGTATGGGTCAGGGAAGATGAAGAGAGTAGGTTGATCATCGCGGCACTTATACGAGTCTGCGACCGAAGAGCAGGGCCACGACGAAGAGCACCAGGAAGATGAAGAACAAGACCTGGGCGATGCCAGCGGCTGCGCCCGCAATGCCGCCAAATCCGAATAGTGCGGCGATAATCGCAATGACCAGGAAGCCGATTGCAAGGTTTAACATATCGTATTTCTCCTTGATTGTGCGTGCGAGGTCTTAACTGAAGACATCTGCATCGTAAGGTGAGGGCGTGAAACCCGCCTGAAGCCCGCGTCGTCAGGTCGTTAGAAAGGTGAAATGTTTGTTGAGCTTGCGCTCATCAGTGGGGATTAGCGAATGTTACGGATGTGATCGTGCATACCCGCAGACCGCCTGTAGGCACCCACAGCGCCCACCCTGGATGCCCAACAGCGACACGAATGGATGATCTATCGCAGCGATTCGATCTTGATCTCGCTGATGACCAGCGCCTGCACCTGTGGGATTTCGACGAAACCGAAGCGGAACTTCCCTTGCGGCGTGACGATTGCGTACTGGTTATCCAGCCAGACGATAAACCCCAATGGATCGACGGGCAGCCCGTCTTCCGCTACCAGGAAGGGCACATCATCCACCTTGAAGGTCACCTTCTCCGGGAGCCATTCCAACGTGTACGTATGGATGGTATCCAGCAAATCCAGCGGCAAGCGGCTCTCGTTGACCCCCAGGGCACGCTGCCCTACAGGCCATAGCGCATTATAGAGCGGACGAATGTGCATCAAGGGCACGGCGACGGGCGCGGTTGGCAACAGGCTGAGGAACTGCCAGCGTCGGGCGTTGAAGGTCGCGGCCTTCCAGCCATTGCCGGATACACCCTGCGCCAGCGCCATGTTGCTCTGCGGAGAAGCGAAGAAGAACCACAGCGCCTGGGGCAGTCGCACGCCGCGCTGACCAGGCATGAAAGGATGATTCCAGAAGCCGAAGCCCGCCGTACCCTGCAACTGGTCTGAGGGGACAGTGCTGTAAGCACGCACCGTCAGGCGCAGCGGAGGCCGCATGGTGAAATCACGCGCTTCGATTTTGTAATTGGTAATTTGCGCATCGCAGTACTGGGAATCGTCGCTGCGTTCCAGCGTCAGGTGCAGTTCACCATTGCGCCGCACCACCGCGCCGCGTCCCCGTTCGGTGACGTGCCAGCGTTCCAGCACAGTACTATCGAAGCGTTCATGAATTTCCTCCATAACTTCACTCCATCCTGCCCGTAATAATTCGCAATGCACTCTCCAGTATACGGACTTCCACGCGAGTTTCTGTAAAATCAGTGCAAATTCTAACGGAAATCAGGGGAAATTTATGGGGTTGATCGTGGCAGATACCGGGTCATCCACACAACAAGATGCTCGCTTGAGGCAAGAACGGGTTTTCCCCTACGCAGTGCGGGCAAGGGGGAAACAAACTGCCGCTGCGCAAGCTCCCCCTCTAACTCCCCATGCTGACCCTGATTCCGGCTGCGAGATCGTAGAATTTACAGGGATGGAACAGTCAGGCGCGAAAATGTGTTATAAGCTGTAGAGAGAGAAACTTTTTGCATGACGAGATTCACGCACGGTTGGGAGTAGCGGTGCAATGTTTGGAGAACAAGACGGCGGTACGCGGCGTACAATCCTGCGTTCCATGTTATTTTTCATCATCCTGGGAACGCTGCCCTTCTACATGCTGGGCTTCATCGTGTTGGGCAGCTCGCGCGGCGATGTCGAAACGGTCATCACAGAAGAGCCGACCCTGACCCTGACTCCTTTGGGTGCTGACCTGACGCCAACGAATACCCCGACGCTGACGCCCACGCGCAACGCCACCGCCACACAGATCAGCCCCTTACAGCCCACACCGCTGCAATTTGTGCCGCCGACGCGCGTCCCGGCGACGATCACGCCGCTGCCAACCGCGCTACCGACGGATACACCCGCTCCCACGCTGACGCCGAACCAGGACAGAGACGGGGACGGCCTGCTGGACTTCGAAGACAACTGCCCGATTGAGCCGGGGCCGGAAGGCAACGGTGGCTGTCCGCTGCCCGATAGCGACGGGGACGGCATCCCCAACCAGTCCGACGACTGCCCACAAGAACCCGGAACGGCGGCGAATAACGGCTGTCCGGAGACCGTCGATAGCGATGGCGACGGCATCCCCGACGACGAGGACGACTGCCCGAACGAGTTCGGCGTGCCGCTGCGCAACGGCTGCCCTGAACCGGTTGACAGCGACGGCGATGGGGTGCCGGACGACGAAGATGCCTGCCCGAATGAATTTGGTGTGGCTTCCAACAACGGTTGCCCGCTGGATGGTGACGGCGATGGCGTGCCAGACGAGTCGGACGATTGCCCCGCCGAACCCGGCACCCCCGCCAACAATGGCTGTCCGGAGGCCGTCGATAGCGATGGCGATGGCGTGCCGGACGAGTCGGACGATTGCCCCGCTGAACCCGGCACCCCCGCCAACAATGGCTGCCCCGAAGTGGAGAGCGGCGGAGGGGGTGAGACGACGCCGGACAGCGACGGCGACGGCATCCCCGACGACCAGGATAACTGCCCCGCTGAAGTGGGGCTGCCGGAAAATGGCGGTTGTCCATTGCAAAGCGAAGAGGCCGAGGCGACGGAAGAGGTCTAACCAGGCGAGGGCAGGCACCGGGAACCTTGCACATCCAGGCGAAGATCGCGGGGGGCACCGCTCCCTTACGCGCTGCCCCCGCATCTCACCCCTCGTCGTGAACGCGCTTGAGGCGGAAGCCGAAGGTGCTGCCCTCGCGGTAGATGCTGTGGAAGATCATCTCGCCCTTGTGCCGCTCGATGATGTTCTTGACCAGGTGCAGCCCCAGCCCCGTGCCCTCAATGGTGACCGTCTCCTGCGTGCGAGAACGAAAGAAGGGCTTGAACAGGTTGTTCTGGCGCTCTTCCGGGATGCCGTAGCCGTTATCATGCACCTGGAAGACGACATCCCCGGCATCATCCGCCTGCAATGAGACCTGAATCGTGCCGCCTTCGGGCGTGTACTTCAGCGCATTGCTGATGAGGTTGGTGATGGCTTCGTAGAGCTGGGCATCGTCGCCCACCACCAGCATTGCCTCATCTTCGGGCAGGGTATGTGTCAGAAGCTGATTGTTGCCGGCGACCTGATCGCGATATTCCTTGAGCGCCTTATGCACCAGCGGGCACAGATCGACTGTCGCCATCTCTGCCTGCGCTGCCCGCACCTTGAAGGCTTCCACCGTCAGGAAATCATCCATGATTGTCTCCATGCGATCCAACGAATTACGCATGGATTCGACGAATTCGGCGTATTCGGGTGGGAGCGTGTCCTGATCCATCTCGAAGATGCTGACGTAGCCGCGCACGATCCCCAGCGGGTTCTTCAGGTCATGGTTGGCGATGCGCAGCATGTCCGTTTTCAGGCGCTCGGTATCGCGCAGTTCCTGGTTCAGGCGTTCCAATTCGGTCACCTGGTTGCGCACATGCTCATGTAACCGCGCATTTTCCAGCGCGACTCCCAGGCGCGAGGCGATCAACTGGATGAACTCGAAGTCGTCTTCGGTGAAGTCAGTCTCGTCTTCCGCGCCCAGCAGCAGCAGCCCGATGAAGCGATCCTGCACCACCAGCGGGAAAACCATCGTCGCCTTGATTGCGGGCCAGTCTTGCGTCAGGCCTCCGTCGTGTACGTAGCGGGCTTCGCCGCTGTTGACGACCTCTCGCACCAGGGGATGATCGCGCTCAATGGCCGTGCCGATGCCGTCCGGGGGATAGCTGCCCATCACCTGCCGGATGATGATGGCTTCTTCTTCCGCGAGGGCGATACATCCGGCATCTGCTCCGCTGAGGTCAACGGAGGCGCGCAGCGCAATCTGCATCACCGATTCAGTCTCCAGCGTGTGATTGACCTCGGTGTCGATGGCGTGCAGCAGCGAGACCCGCTCCAGGCGCGTTTCCAGCGTGCTGCGTGCCGCCTCCCGTTCGCGGATGTCGCGCACGATCATCTGCACTTCCAGCGGTTCCTGCTGTGCATCCCGCACCAGCGTCAGATTGATCTCGACCGGGAAGCGCTGCCCCTCGGTATCCTGGAGCCACGATTCGTAAATCGGCACCTCGCGCCCCAGCAGCAGTGCCTGTACATGCGTCACGAAGGTTTCCTGCGCCTGTTCCGGGATGTACTGGTGAATTCCCTTCTGCAAGAGCGAGGCCAGGTCTTTGCCCAGCAATTGTGCCGCTCGTGGATTGGCGAGTTGAATCGTCAGGTTGTGATCCAGCACCAGCACAGCGTCATTGTTGTTGTCGAAGAGCGAACGGTAGCGGCGCTCGTTGGCGTAGAGCGCTTTCTCGACGTGTTTGCGCGGGGTCTCATCCTGGAACATGAGCATGGAGCGGGGTGCAGCGGCATTGCTGCTGTGGAGCACAGCGCTGCGCACCACCATATACCGCCCGAACAGGTCTTGTTCTTCGTAGAGCGGCGTACCCTCCGCGAGGGCTGCCAGCGCATCGCGCAGGGGGGGCAGCACCCTGGCGGCGGCCTTACCCAGCACGGATTTGGGTTTCTTGCCCACCCATTCCAGGAAGGCCGGGTTGGCCTCCTGAATGCGCTGTTTCTCGTCGAGGATGACCAGGGGGGAAGGCAGCGCCTGAATCAATTGCTCATGATCTGTCGTCTTACTCACGATGCCTCTTCACTACCGTATGACGGCCTGTGGACGTTCGATCTCCCAATACAACCCCATTATATGCGTTTCACCGGGCTGGAAGAATACATCTTGGGCGAAATCTTGCTTTGTTTCTATTCTCCAACCTGCGGCGGAATCGTTAGAAATCCCTCACGATGATTGCGAGCTGCCAACATCAATGACAGAGCACCTAACAATCTTGTATGATGGGGGAAGATGACCCACACCAGCTTCCGAAAAGTCGATGACGCAGAAAACGCACGAACAAACCCAACGGCTGAAGCGTTCCCTGGCGGAACTGCGCAGCAATCGGCATCACTTCAGCGATGAGAGCTTCGCACAAATCACGATAGTGCTGTTGCAAGCCCTGCGCAGTTCGCAGACCGAAGCCCTCCCCGGCGACTCGCAGGCGGACGAAATCCGGCTGGTGACGGTGATGTTCGTGGATGTCAAAGACTCGACGGAGATGGTGCAGCGCCTGGATACGAGCGATTGGAAGAGCATCATCGCCCAGGCACATGGACGGATCGCGGCGCTGGTCAGCCAGTGGGGCGGTCAGGTTGGGCAGTACCTGGGGGACGGAGTGATGTGCTTCTTCGGCGCACGCGACAGCCAGGATGCCGACGCTGTGAACGCGGTCTCCTGCGGTCTGGCCATCCAGGAAGCAATGGCTCAGTACGCGCAAACGGTCGCCGCGCAATACGAGGGCATCGCCTTCGCCATGCGCATCGGCATCAGCACGGGGCAGTTGGTCGTGGGCTTGATGGGCGAAGATCAGAAGCGGGAATTTCTGGCGCTGGGGCCAGCCACCAACCGCGCCGCCCGCCTGCAAGGGATCGCAGAGCCGGGGGAAGTCTTCATCGATGAGGCGACTCATGCCCGCGTGCGCAACAATTTCGCAGTCAAGCCGCGCGAACCCGCCCTGCTCAAAGGATTCCAGCGTGCTGTGCAGGTGTATCAGGTGCTGGGGCGGCGGGAACGTCCCGCGACGCATTTCACCACGACGGACATCGAAGGCATCTACCTGCCGCTGATGGGGCGCGAAGAGCCGCTGGCACTGATGGAATACCTGACCGAGCAGGCCGTACAATCGCGCCGGGGGCAGGTCATCACCCTGCTGGGGGACATCGGCGTGGGCAAAAGCCGCCTGCTGCAAGCCGCTGCCCGCCGCCTGGATAACCAGTTCCGCATCTTGACGCTGAAGACCTCCTACGAGGCTCGTTTGCAGCGCCACAATTTGATCGTAAACAGCGCACGCACGTACGGCTACAGCACCAACGCGGATGACGATGCCGATGCGCAGCAGCGTGCGACCTTTCGCAGCCGGATGCGCAACGTGCTGGAGGATGGCGTCTCCGACGCGGCGGCAGAAGCGACCTTCGCCCTGTGTGATGGTCGCCAGCCTGAAAACGACGAGGCACACATGCGGGCAGTGATTGCCTGGTTGGCGAAGGTGGCACAGCAGAAGCCGCTGCTGATCCTGGTCGACAATCTGCAATGGGTCGATGCCGAATCGGTGCGTTTCCTGCGCGAACTGGCGAGTGCCTTGCAAGATACCCCCGGTGTCATCATGGCAGCGGGGCGCTTGAACTTCCTCACGGCCCACCCGGATTTCTTGAAGGGCAATGCCCAGTACACGCGCATCCTGCTCGACCCACTGCCGGAGAACGCGGCGCGGCTGCTGGTCAATTCCGTCTTGCAGCATGTGCGCGGCGTGCCCTCCGCCCTGGTTGATCGGCTCGTAGAACGTTCCGAGGGCAACCCGCTCTTCATCCACGAATACCTGACCATGCTCTTTGATCTGAACATCATCGAGGATGATGACGAGGCGGGCTGGCGGCTGAACTTCGAGCGCTACAACGACGCCCTCAACACCCTGCCACACGGTTTGATCGCCCTCTTGCAAGCGCGGTTGGATGAACTGGCACCGGAAGCGCGGCAGGTCTTGCAGGTGGCGGCAGTGATGGGGACGATTTTCTGGGCAGGGGCGGTGGAAGCCATGACGCGCTTGTCCGGCGTGCAGGGCTGGCTCGACCTGCTGACCACGCAGGGCATCCTGCTGCGCGAAGACGAAAGCCTGATCGCCAATGAGCGGCAGTATCGCTTCCGCTACACGCTCTATCACAACGTGGCTTATGAGATGATCCCGCGCGGTCAGCGACTGCGCTATCATCAGCTCTTCGCCGAATGGCTGCTGCTGCAAGCCAACGGGCAGGCGCAAGCCTACCCCCTGCTGGCGACGCAGTTCTCACGGGGCGAACAGTACGCCGCCGCACTCTACACCTACCAGGAAGCGGTGCAGGATCGCCTACAACATGCCGATGCGGCGCGTGCCCTGGAATTGATCGACGAGGGATTGGGCCTGGCGAGTCATTTGCCGCGCAGCGAAGCCCTGCCCATCGTCAGCAAGTTGTGGATGTACCGGGGCGAAGCGCTCTGTCTGGTGCAGCGCTACGAAGAGGCCAGCGCCGCCTGCCAATCCGCCCTGATGTTGACTCGCGAACTCCCTGCTGATCAGTTCCAGGAAGTGCGTGCAGCGGCGGAGATGACCCTCAGCGAAGCCTTCACCGCCACCGGACGCAGCGGCGACGCCCTGGATGCGCTCAACCGCGCGCGCAGCACACTCTCGGATGATGCCACCGCCTTACAAGCAGCCCTTGCCATCCACAGCGCACGATTGGCGGCCGTGCAGGGACGCATGGACGAGGCCACGTCGCATTACGAGCAAGCCATCGAGAACGCCACCCGCGCCGAGAATCAGCGCTATCAACGGATGGCGCAGAATGAATTGGCGATGCTTCTGCTGGAACGAGGCCGCATCGCGGAAGCGTTGACCAGCTTGCAGCAGCAGCGCGATTCCAGCCAGGACGGGGGGGTGACGCGGGCGGGCGGGCAGGCACGTGTGGCACTGGCACAGGCATACCTCGCGCTGGAACTGCCGATGCAGGCGCTAGCCATGCTGGACGAAGCCAGCAGCGATGGCGATGACCTGCCGGGTTTCGCTGCGGTACGTGCTCCCATGGCGCGGGCGCTGGCCTATTTACGAAGTGGTGATCCGGTGCAGCAAAAAGAGGGCAAGAAGCTGCTGCAAACCCTGGCGGAAGTGCGCTACGAGCACCTCAGCCTCCGGCAGGAAGTCCAGGTCGCCCATGCGCAGGGCTTGCTCTACAGCGCGGAATACGAAGCAGCACGCGCTCTCTTGCTGCCCCTTGTGCAGAGCAGCTCGCAGGGTAGCCCGCTGCTGCAAGGTCGGCGGCTGCGGCTGCTGGGTGAAGCGCTCTACCGCCTGGGCAGTGCGGAAGCGCAGCACTATCTGCAAGAGGCGTTGCAAGCGGAAAAAACATACGGAGGGCGCGACCTCTGGCGCTGCCACACCTGGCTGGGGCGCACCGCAACCGACGAACCCGCCCGTACCGAACATCAGCAGCAGGCAGCTAAGGCTGTGCAGGCGCTGGCGGATTCGCTGAGTACGATGCCGGAGCTACAGAGCGCATTCCTGGCTGCACCCACGATACGCGCTGCCCTGCAGCCAACCCCCCAGACGGGGTAATCTGCCTGGGGATTGCTATTTGATGAACGAAGCCACTGGCGTGGATTTGCCATTCCACTTCTCGCACAAAACAACAAGTATTGAGGCCAGGACAGGCGAGAAGCCGTGCCGTCATTCTTCCACGACGGAGACATCCAACACATCAACATCCGGCGAAAGGGTCACGTAGAGGGCATTGACCCAGCCATAGACGCTGCCATCTTGCACTTTCCACCAGGAAGTATCCTCAGTCCGTCCTACAATCGGCACGATTTCCCCCGGCAGCAGCAGCGACACTTCTTCGGCCTCGGCATCTGGCGTGCTGCGCACCAGCAGGCGATAATTGCTGCGCAGCGTCAGCCCTTCCAGGCGTGATGATCCGCTGCCTTCGCTGTTGACGGTCACATAGGCGCTGCTGACCCAGCCCGTTGTCTCGCTCCCCAGGTCAAGCTCGACCCAGAGGCCGTCTTCGCTGCGCCCCAGCAGCGGATATTCCTGCCCCCGGCTGATGCGGGCGATCAGATTATTGGCGATGCGCGGCTCACGGCGCACATTCAGCGTATCCACATTGACCGTCGCCGTCATGCCCACAGGCTGCGCTTCAGCGGCGGCTTCTGCAGGAGCCAACCCCCAATCCAGGAAGATGTATGCGGTCTGGTCGAACTCGCGGTAATCCAGTTGAATGCGGTGCTCCCCGGTGCTCAATTCCACATCGCGCCCCAGGGTCAGCCCCGGCTGCGGCTCATCCCACGTATCGAGGATCACTTCGCCGTCAATGTACAGGCGAAAGCCTTCATCCGCCGTGATGATGAAACGGTAGACCCCGCCGGGCAGGTAGCCGCCCTTGCCCCAGCGCACGCTGAAATTATCCGCCGGGACGCCTTCTCCCGGCGAGTCGAAGCCCCAATCGAAGCCGATGCCGTTGTCCTGCCGGGTGAAGCTGGGTGTCCCCGCCAGATAGGGGTTGTTGAAATATTCGGCGCTCCAGGAGATTTGCAGCAAATCTACCTGCGCCAGGGTGTTGCCGTTGTTGATCGCCAGCAGACCGCTGACGATGATGCTCATAATCCAGAACCAACGCTTCATGCGTTTCGCGTACTCCACGGAATCGGTCGGGTCAATTCACCAAATCAGTTCATTCGCGCCATAGTCTAGCGCGTTTCTCCGGAAATGGTAGGTTGTTGCTGCGGAACGTGGGGGGATCACAGAGTGAGCATTGCGGTCGTGTGGGCAGTCGCATGGCATGTGGGTAGTCTGTGGGTGGTATGTGGAATGTAGAGGCACGATCCTGGGCAGTGAACAAAGAACCTCCCGACCAAGTTGCGGGTTTTTCGCTGGCACAGCTCCCGCCTCAAATTTTCCCCGCTGTGCAAGCACCCCCCCGCTGCGCAAGGGCAGTGGGGGGACGGACACCTCATATCACAAGAGGTTTTGCCTGATTGACGTTCGCCTCCAGACCAATATGCCTCAGCCGGGCATCATGCCGCGCTCACGTTCGTTGGTTTCCTCTTCCGGGAAGGAACGCAAGCGCCAACCCAGCATCAACAGCATGATGCCGAAGATGACCGCGTAAATGCCGATGACCTGCGTCAGGACGATGCCGCCGACGAAGGGATTCAGCGCGATGACGACACCGAAGATCACGGACAGGATACCTGCCAGCCCCATCCAGAATTCGCCTTCGATCTCCCGGCGCAAGCGCACCGCGTTGATGATCTGCGTCCCGCCAGTGACGATGGCCCAGACACCGACCAGCAGGGCGAAGACAGTCGCCAGCGCGATGCCAGCCAGGGCAGGGCTGATGAGGGCGAAAAGACCGGCAACGACGCTCAACGCACCCTCCAGGAACGACCACCAACCCGGCTCGCGTTCGTTGCGTCCGGCGAAGGTGTAATAGAGCGTCATCCCGCCGTCAATCAGCAGGTAAATCCCCAGCAGCAGCGTCAGCGCGACAATCGCGCTCAGCGGGCTGAAGAAGACCAGCACGCCGAAAATAATAGAGAGCAGCCCGCGCAGGGCAACCCATCCCCAGTTGTTCGCATAGAGGTCTAACATGGTATTCCCTCTCCTCAAAACTCGTCTTACGATTTGTATTTACATGCTAGCCCCTACCTGAAAAAAGTCCGTTAACTGCGTGCAAGAGCAACATCAGAAGGGCGAAACGTCAGCACAGAATCCGCACCAGCAGCCCCGCCCTTGCCGCTTGTAATTGTCGAGAATAGTGCTATGGTCATGCGCGCATGGACTGCGTGATGGAACCCGGACGGCAGCCGTCGTGTTTACCAGGGTGCGGCAAGAGCACCCCCACCCGGTCACCCGCCCGAACAGTAGAAAGCACCTGCATGAGCGCAGACTCAACAGTCGTCACACAATCCACCTCGGAAACGACGCCCCCCGCCAGCGACCAGGAAGCCACCAACGCCGGAGTCGCCGGAGCGACGGGTATTCTGGCATTGGGAAACATCGCCAGCCGCGTGATGGGGCTGGCACGAGAGAAGACGCTGGCCTACCTCTTCGGCGCGTCGGCACAGCTCGATGCCTTCCGCGTGGCGGTCATCGTGCCCAAGACCTTCTACGATTTGTTGATCGGCGGGCATGTCAATGGGGCGATTATCCCTGTGCTCAGCGAGATCGTGACCATCAAAGGGCGCGACGAACTCTGGAAAGTCGTCAACATCCTGCTCAGCCTGCTGATGTTCTCCGTGACCGGGCTGGTGCTGCTCGTGCTGGCCTTCTCCCCACAGATTGTACGGCTGGCAGCAGGCGGCTACGACGACCAGACCCTCGCCCTGGCGACTTCGCTGCTGCGCATCACGACCCCTGCGCTGATCTTCCTGAGCTTATTCGCCGTATTCAGCGGGACACTCTACGCCCTCAAGCGCTTCACCTGGCCAGCCTTCGCCGGAATCGTCTTCAACAGCAGCATCGTCGCGGTGACGCTCCTGCTGGCACAGACACAGCAAGTACATCCGGCACCCTTCGCCGATGGCCTGAGCGGCATCGCTTTCCAGCGTCCGGAGACGGCGGTGATGGCGGCGGCGCTCGGCTGGTTGGTTGGCGCGACCGCCCAGATGCTCTTGCAGCTTTCCGCCTTGAACATCCGCAACATCCGCATCACCTTCGATTGGCAGCATCCCGCCCTGCGCCGCATTTTCCTGCTCTACCTGCCGGTGATGTTCTCGCTGCTGCTGGATACGCTGGTGATTCGCTTCTTCAGCTACAACCTCGCCAGCCAGACCGGGATCGAGGGCAGCCTGACCTACATGGACGCCGCAACCACGCTGATTCAATTTCCGCAGGGGCTGGTGGCGACGGCGATCAGCGTGGCGATTCTGCCGACGCTGGCGGCGCAGACGGCGCTCTCGGATCGTAAGAGCCAGGATGCCTACCGCGACACGCTCGGGTTGGGGTTGCGGCTGGCGATCACGCTGATTATCCCGGCGGCGCTGGGGCTGTTCGTGCTGGCGAACCCCATCATCATGCTGCTCTTCCAGGGCGGTGAATTCACGGGGGCGGATACGCTGATCACGGCGCAGGCGCTGCGCTATTACTTGATCGGCCTGCCCTTCGCCGCGCTCGATTTGCTGCTGGTCTACGCCTTTTACGCCCGCAAAGACACCTTCACCCCGGCGCTGATCGGTCTCTTCAGTCATGCGATCTACATCGTGGCGGTGCTGCTCCTCTTCGAGCGCTTCAGCCTCTTCAGCCTGATGCTCGCCGACAGCCTGAAACACATCGTCCACGCCAGCATCTCCGGCGTCCTGCTCAATCGACGGCTGCGCGGCTTCGGCGATCAACGCCTGCTGCTGACCACCCTCAAGACCGGGTTCGCGGCGGGGATCATGGCGCTGGTGGGCTGGCTGCTCCTGCCTGCGCTCTACGAGACCATCGGCACGGCGGGCAGTCTGCGCCAGTTGCTGCTGGTGCTGGTCGCAGGTGGCATCAGCGGCGGAATCTTCCTGGTGCTGGCAGCGCTGCTGCGCATCGAGGAATTGCGCTGGATCGCTGGCCTGCTGCGTCAGCGGCTGCTGGGGCGATGAGCGGGTAGACGAATCTGCCGCGTATACAATTCTCAGTGAGAGCCAGCAATCAGGGGAGACAAATTAGGATGACATACACCATTCAGCGCGAAATCCATGACGGCATCGAGCGCATCACCTATCTTCCGGATGAGCCGATATTCCAGACGCCGATTCTCTTCCAGCACGGGGCATGGCACGGCGCATGGTGCTGGCAGTGGTGGCAGGAACTCTTCGCCCAATGGGGCTGGGTCAACCATGCCCACAGCCTGCCTGCACACGGCGAATCAACCCCTTCGGTCAACATTCGCTTCTGCACGATGAATCTCTACCGCGACACGCTCCTGCGGGAAATGGATCGCTGTGAACAGACACCCGTCGTCATCGGGCACAGCATGGGCGGTGCAATCTCGCAGTGGATGATGAAGCGGCGCGATGATTTACCCGGTGTGGTACTGCTGGCTTCCATGCCGCTGCGCGAGAATGTACTGCGCTTTTTCCGCATGGATTTACCTGGGATGTTGCAATCCATGTTGTTGCTTCATGGCAAACCCCTCGTGAATACGCCGGAAAAAGCCGCTGCCCTGTTCATCAGCGAAGGAGCCATGCTGGATGCCGAAGCGATGCACGCACAATTGGTGCCGGAGTCGATACTCATCGTGCCGCAGCATATGTTCTGGAATCCGCACAAGCCAAACAATGTGCCCGTGCTGGTCGTTGCGGCAGAAAACGATGCGATCTTTTCACTGGCGGAACAGGAGCGCCTGCGCGATTTCTACGAGGCCGATATGCAGATCATCCCCAACACAGCGCACAACGTCATGATGGAGCACAGCTACCGCGAGGCCGCGCAGGGCATTCATGATTGGCTGGTTCAGCGAGGGGTGGACTGATCGCGCGTGATCCAGGGCGGCGCAAGGAAATGACATCCTCGATGCGGTTGGTCAATTGTTTTCACGGCTTTTCTGCCCTCATCCCCCGGCCCCTTCTCCCGAACGCTGCGCTAGGAGAAGGGGAGAAAATCGCTTCTGAAGTCCCTGTCCTGGCCGCAAAGCGGCGGTTAGGAGAGGGCTTGATTCGCCAACAGTTGCACATGAGCTGACGCTCACCATCTGGAATGA
>CAZJWX010000019.1:0-60601 GCA_964549915.1 uncultured Anaerolineaceae bacterium
CCTCTCTCCACTACACATTACCAACTTTCTTTCATTTTTGAAGCGATTGCCCTGTTTGTGGGAACCGGGTGATCGCCTCAAGCCGTGCAGGGTGTATGCCCCATGTTCCCCCCTTGCGTCCCCCCACTTCGTAGGGGGATACCCATGCTCCCCTTGCCCCGTGGGGGAGTTAGAGGGGGAGCTTGCGCAGCGGGGAGTGATTCTGGGCTTTCCTTTGTGTTCTTCGTGACTTCGTGGTTCAAATCATTTTGCAACGATTGCCCTGTTTGTGGGAGCCGGGGCCGGGCACAGGCTGCACAGTTGGCGTTTTCATTTTTGCCTCAAATGGGTTAAAACAAACAGGAAAACAGAGGCTATCAGGTGGCCCATGAAGGATCGGTAAGCGGGCTGTTCATCATGTGCATTTCGGGCTGGCGGGTGTTAGAATCCTGTTGCTCGACAGCCTGTGTAATGATCCGTTATACTCATGTTATGCACGGTCTGCCCTTGCTGGTGCAGTTTGTTTGACGAGAGAGGCTCATAGAATATGTCCTGGTACACGAACGCCGTCTTCTATCAGGTATACCTCCGGGCGTTCTACGATGCGGATGGCAATGGTCACGGTGATTTTGCCGGACTGCGCGAAAAAGTGGATTACCTGGAATGGTTGGGAGTGGATTGCATCTGGATCATGCCGATGTACCCATCTCCATTGAAGGACGATGGCTACGACATCGCCAGCTACTTCGGCATCCACCCGGATTATGGGATGCTGGAAGACTTCCGTATGACTGTGCAGATGTTCAAGCAGCGCGGCATTCGGGTCATCACCGAACTGGTGGTCAACCATACGTCAGATCAACACCCCTGGTTCCGGGAGGCGCGCCGCGCCAAAGACTCGCCCATGCGCGATTACTACGTCTGGAGCGATACGCCGGATAAGTACAGCGAGGCACGCATCATCTTCCTGGATACGGAAGAATCCAACTGGGCGTATGACGAACACACGCAGCAGTATTACTGGCACCGCTTCTACAGCAGCCAGCCGGATTTGAATTACGACAATCCGCGTGTGCAGCAGGCCATGCTGGATGTGATGAAGTTCTGGCTGGATATGGGCATTGATGGCTTCCGCGTGGATGCCGTGCCGTATTTGATCGAACGCGAGGGCACCAACTGCGAGAACCTCCCGGAAACGCACGCCTATCTGAAGCGGATGCGTGCCTTCGTCGAATCTGTGCGCCCGGATGCTGTTCTGCTGGCGGAAGCCAACCAATGGGCACGCGACCTGCTGCCCTACTTCGGCAACGGGGACGAATTTCAGATGTGCTTCCATTTCCCGGTGATGCCGCGCCTGTACATGGCACTGGCAAAGGAAGACCGCAGCAGCGTCGTCGAAGTGCTGGCAGATACGCCGGAGATTCCGCACAACGCGCAATGGATGACCTTCCTGCGCAACCACGACGAACTGACGCTGGAGATGGTCACGCCGGAAGAGCGCGATTTCATGTGGGAACACTACTCGCCTGATCCCAAGCAGCGCATCAACCTGGGCATTCGCCGCCGCCTCGCGCCCTTGATGGAAAATGACCGCCGCCGCATTGAGCTGATGCATTCGATGTTGTTCACGCTGCCCGGTACGCCCATGCTCTACTACGGCGACGAGATCGGCATGGGGGATAACGTCAGCCTCTTCGACCGCAACGGTGTGCGTACCCCGATGCAGTGGAGCGACGAAACCAACGGCGGCTTCAGCACGGCCCCGGCGGATTTGCTCTACGCGCCCGTCATCAACGATCCGGAATTCGGCTACCAGACCGTCAACGTCGAGTCGCAGATCGCCGACCCCCATTCGCAGCTTCACACAGTGCGCCAGATGATCCTTCAGCGCAAACAGCTCCGGCTGCTGGCCAAGGGCCAACTGATTTGGCTGGATGAGCTACCGGAGCATTTGCTTTGCTTCTGGCGCGTTTCCGAGCGCGATAAGCTGCTGGCGCTGCACAACCTCTCGGATCAGGCAGTGACGATCACGCTGCCAGAAGATGCCCGCGAGTACCGGAACGCCCTCTGGCCGCAGGATGATACGATCCGCGACCAGATCACGCTGCCGCCTTACGGCTATCAATGGCTGGTGCCTGTGGCAGAAACGCCGACACGCACCCCGACGGGACAACCCGCCGCGCAATCCGCCACAACTTCGCCACAGCAGCCCGTACCTGCTTCGGCAGGCGCTTCGCCGCAGACGAAGCAGCAGGCAGGTAGCATGCAGCCGGAACAGGTTGTCGAATCCACAGCGCAAGACAGCACGACCCTGGCCGATGCCCTGGGCGAAGAGCAGGTGCAGGCCGCCGGCACGCCGGAGACGACCACCAACGGCGAACAGCCAGAGTGAGCCTTTTGCGATTGATGGACAACGCGAACGAATTGTTGAACAAGAGGGGGCAGGGCGTTGCAGACCCTGCCCGCTGTATGGTGGGGGAACTTGAGGTTGTGCTCTCGTGGGGTGGGGTGCGCCCCCACGAACAAACCTCATGCTACCGCATTTCTGGCCTCCAGAGTCGAACATATGGTCAAAACTATGTTCGAACATCTGGTCGAAGGCGGTTCACGGACGAGTCTCAGCGACGCCGCTTGAGCTGCTCCAATTCGATGCTGTGCGCCTGTACCTGCGCATCCAGCCGTTCTACATCGTCTTCCAGTTCTTCCAGGTCATGCTCTTCGTGCGGGCGCAGGTTATCGCGCAGCCGCAGCAATTGATTGATCCCCGCCAGGACAGCCGTCACAAAGCCGATCACAGCGAGGAAGATCGAGAGAACAACCTCCCAGTCGGGGGACATTTTCGCCTCCTTTCACGCATGTTCCCGCACGCGCCCCCACATGGTTTGAAAGCTGTAATGTGGGAGGGAAGCTCAGTCTACCACAGTTTTAGAACAAATTTTCTAAGAAGCCTGTCAGGGGTTGGTTGGGGTGGGGTATGCAAGGGGCTGCACCAGAGCCGAAGCAAATGAGAAGCCAGCGCAGACGACGCCTGAAATCCGAACCAGATGCCCAGCCCCCGTCAATGCGCTGCGGTCGTCCGCCTACACTCTTACTTTGCATACGAGCGGCAACAGCAGGCAACTCGCTTTCGCGGGGCGTGGAGGGAGGTACAGCCCCTCCACACGCCTGCCTGTGCTATTCGTAGCGGAAGTTGAGGATCGAATAGCCGAAGAAGACTGCCGCAATGCCGAACAGCACGGCAATCGGCAGCAGGACATCCGTCAGGCCACCGCCGAAGAAGATCACCTCGTTGAAGCCGTCCATCGCCCAGGCGACGGGAGAGATGTGCCCGATCACCTGCATGAAATCCGGCGTGATTTCCAGCGGCCACCAGGCTCCTCCCAGGGGAGCCAGCGTCAGCGCCAGCAGCAGGGACACGCTCCCGACCTGATTCTCGTTCTTGAGGAAGGTCGCCAGAGCGAAGCCCAGCGCCGTCGTGGCCACTACGAAGGCGATCATGATGCTGAAGATCGCCAGCGGATCATCGCCGAAGTCGGTGCCGGTGAGGATGCCCACGATGAAGACCACTGCGAACTGAATCATACCCAGGGTGAAGTAGGCCAGGATTTTGCCGCCCAGGATTTGCGCGCGCGAGGCGGGCGAGACGATCAGGCGCTGCAACGTCCACTGGTGGCGTTCGCGCACCAACAGCGCCATGCCACCGAGAACGGTAAACATGACGAAGGTCGCGCCCTGTCCCGGCACAGCTTGCCCGAAGCCCGTCCCGGCATTGGACGTGACTTCTTCGCCGCCGGAGAGCGTGTAATTCACCGTCGCCGGATTCTCCGCCAGGGTCGTTTCGGCACGCTGGCGCACCTCTGCCGAAAACTCCTCAAGCTGCGTTTCATCCGTGATGAGCGGCAGCGATGTATTGAGCAGTTGGTAGTTCTGTACGGCGTAGGTCGCGGCCTCGCTGACGGTAATGGTGGCATTGGCACGCTGGATGGCAGCCTGCACTGCCGCCAACACCGGATCATTGAAGCTCTGGGTGCCGCTGCTGACCGAATAGTACGCAATCTGGATGGGGTCGCCCTGGCGGACGCTCTCACCATAGCCCTCCGGGATGACGATCAGCGAACTGAGGTTCGTCTCGCGCACCCGTTCGATGCTGGCTTCTACGGTGAGTGACTGCCCAGCATCCAGCCCGCAGCGGTTGTCTGCGTTGTTATCCAGCGGGCACAGCACCAGCGTCTCGTTGACCTGCTGCATGGTGGCGATGAACTGCTGCGATTCGGCGCTCTGGTCATTGTCGATCACATCGGCGAAGACGCGCGTCGCGCCGCCACCGCCGCCCAGGGTGATGCCCAACACAATCGTCAGGCCAACAGGTAGGGCGATCAGGCCGATCAAATTGCCAATTTCTGAGAAGTACACGCGCAAATCATTGAGCGTGATTGCCAGTATTCGTTGCATTCCGCTTCCTTTCTAGATTTCCACGCGGCGGTTGAAGAGCCAGAGGCCAACCACAACCATAATCGCGCCCTGGGCGAAGAGCACCGCGAAATTCAACCAGACTTCGGCATTTTGACCGCCTGCCAGCTTGCTGAAGCCATCCACCGCCCAATATACAGGCGAGAACTGCGCCACCGCCTGCGGCAGCGTGAAACCGAAGGCCCCGCCCAGCGCTGCCAACGAGGCATTCAGAATCGGACCGATGACCTGCACCTGTTCCGGCGTGGAGGTCACACCCGCCAACAGCACACTGACGCCCATTACCGAGAGGACGATCAAGACCAGCAAGGCGACCACCAGCAAGAGGTTATTGCCCCAGATGAAGGTCGGTGTGCCTTCTACCAGGCTGGCAATGATTGTGAGGGCAATCAGCAGCAGGGCGATCTGTACGACCAGCGAGAGCACCACGCCCAGCAGCTTGCCCACCAGGATTGCCCAACGCGGAGTCGGCGAGACGATCATGCGCTGGAGCGTGCCCTGGCGCTGCTCATAGAACACATCCTGCACGCCGAACTGCCCGGTGAAGAGCATGAAGAAGACCGCCTGCGCCGCACCGATGGAGACCAGAATCTGCACGAAATTGCTCTGTGCCTGCGCGGCATCCAACGGAATCTGATCCACGCTGACAATATTCGCACCGGAACCGAAGGCACAGGCGAAATCCGGGCCAAATTCATCGCTGATCTGTGACGCCGAAAGCGCCAGCCCGATGGTCAGGTTGCCGTCGTTGGCACGTTCGATCAACGCGCCGAAGGTGCTGGCGATGGTCGTCGTGCTGGTGGCGAATTGATCAACGATGCTGGTGACGACGCTGCGTACGATATTCGCGGAGATGGCGAAGCCGTTGTTGGCGTATACCTCAACCGAAGCCGTTCCGATTCCCGCGCTATCCGCGCTGATCTCCGGGGCGAGTTGGCTGCTGAAGTCCTCCGGAATGATGACCACAGCAGCATACGTGCCGTCATCGACTGCCGCACGGGCTTCCTCGACATCGGTTAGCACGGTGGTGTTGAAGAGATCGCCGAGGGACTGCCCGCCAGCGCTGTTCCCGTCCTCTGCGAAAAGGGGGCAGGTGGGCTCATCGTTGGCGTCCTGTTCGGCAGGGGCGTCCGTCAGGATGTCCACCAGCATAACACCAAAATCAGGCGTCTGCTCGTCGCCGCTGCCTGCATCCAGGTTGACGACGGCAACCGGAATGTCCTCGAAGGTCAGTTCGCCGCCGCTGGCACCGCCAAAGGCCAACCCGATGATGGTACTCAACAGCAGGGGAGTCAGCAGATTGGTCGCCAACTGCGTGCGGTCAGAAAAGCGAAGATAGGTGTCTTTCCAGGCAATGAGAAGGATTCGTCGCAGCATCAGCCATCCCTCAGTGCGCGTCCGGTCAGGTGCAGGAAGAGCGCTTCCAGATCCGGTTCGCGCACTTCCACCGACGAGATTTCGACATCGGCATCGTTCAGCAGGCGAATCATGGGCGACATGACTTTGCGCCCGTCATCGGCGAAGAGGGTCAGCGCCACCGGACTCCCGGCATCTTCCGAGTCGGGAGAGGGCACGTTCTGCACGACACGCTGCACGCCTTCGACCTGTTCGGCCTGTTGCAAGAGTTCATCCGAGAGCGGCTCCTGCCCCAGGCTGAAGACCAGGCGATCTTCTTCGCCGACCTGCTGCGTCAATTCTTCCTGTGTGCCCAGGGCAATGATTTCGCCGTGATCGATGATTCCTACGCGGTCGCTGAGTTCCTGGGCTTCTTCCATATAGTGCGTGGTGTAGAGGACGGTCATGCCGTATTCGTCGCGAAGCTGGTAGACCATATCCAGGATGCGGCGGCGATTCTGCGGATCAATGCCGACGGTTGGCTCGTCCATATAGACCAACTGCGGCTTGTGCAGCAACCCGGCGGCGATATTCACGCGGCGCTTCATCCCGCCGGAGAAGGTATCCACGCGGTCATGCTGGCGATCTGTCAGATCGACGAAGCCCAGCACTTCGTCCACACGTCTGCTGAGGTCTTTACCGCGCATGCCGTACATCTGCCCGAAGAACTCCAGATTGCGACGGGCACTCAAGCGGGGATAGAGGGCAATCTCCTGCGGGACGATGCCCATGAGCTGCTTGGCTGCCAGCGGGTCTTTGCGGATGGAATGCCCGGAGATGAGTGCATCCCCCTCCGTTGGTTCCACCAACCCGCTGATCATCGAAATCATGGTGGTTTTGCCCGCTCCGTTGGGCCCTAGCAGGCTGAAAATCTCGCCTTTGTGGATGGTGATGTCGATGCCCTTGACGGCTTCAATATCCGCTCCATCCGAGCGCCTGTAGACTTTGCGCAGCCCACTGGCCTGTACCATCGCTTCGGTCATCCCTCACTCCCCTTTGTGATGTATGGTTTTCACAGGGGTATACGATACTCTACGAAGTTTGTTGTGCGTAGTGGCAAACAACCCCTGCAACCCTGCCAGGCAAACCATGACTTTTGTTCAAATCGGTTGATCAATGATAGAGCCTACGCTGGCTGAGGCCAGTTGGGTGTACAATGCAAGTAAGAAAGTCATGAATTCAGGTTTCGCTAGTTTCCTATACGAATGTAGTTGGAATAAGGTAAGAAACCTGGGGAAAATTTGCAGTAATCTACCAGAAAACCTATACTGCCCATCAAGTAATACTTCGTAATTCATGATGGGGAAGCGCGAGGAAACGAACATGAAGGTTGTGAGAAATGCCCTGGTTGTGGGGCTGGTGCTGGCAGCAGCGGCGCTGGCGCTCACATTGGGTTCAGGCGAACCAGCAATCGATAACTGGTGTTTTGAAGGCCAGCCCTGGGGAGATGGTCGCTGCAACCACGAAGACCCCTACATCAACGAATACAACTGGCGCATGGGCTGGTACATGTACCAACTGACACATGGCAACATCGACTACGGTGATATTCCCGAAGCCTTCCGCCCCAGCCTACCGACGCTCGCTTCGGCCATTCCCGGCGCACGCATTGAAGAGATCACCGACGCCAACGGCAACTGCCAGTTGGTGCTGATCCTTCCTGGGAGTAGCTACAGCGGGGACGGGGATCCGGTGAATTACAACGGCCCCGGCAATACCTTCAACGGGTCGCTGATCCCCCTGGGCGATTACTGTGGTTTGGAGATTTACGGTTCCAACGCTGACGAGACGATCATCGGCAGCAGTGGCGATGACATCATTCATGCGATGGGCGGAGACGATACGTTGATCGGCCTGGATGGTGATGACACGCTCAACGGTGGCGCAGGCGCGGACAACCTGGATGGCCGCAACGGCGATGATACGCTGATCGGCGGTTCCGGCGATGACGTGCTGGAAGGTGGCAACAACGATGACACCTTGCTCGGTGGCACGGGCGACGACGAACTGTATGGGGATGGCGGCAACGACAGCCTCAGCGGGGGCGACGGCATGGACGAAGGCAGCGGCGGCGCGGGTGACGACGACTGCGATGTCGAAATCACGCTGGATACCTGCGACTGAACCTCTTCCACATCCTCTTATTTTTGGCAAGAAGCGGCGATTGAAGCCGCTTTTTGGATTCCGGGCAACGTTTGCAAGATTTAACACACACTCACCCCGAAATGTGCCATAATGTAACGGAGTATTTCGAACACGGGGTGGGTGAGTCTCGATGCGCAACATTCAAGGCTATATTCTGCTGGGGCTGACGGCGGCGGTGCTGGGGGTCTACGGCGCATTGGCCTGGCTGCTCTTCGCGCCAACGGCAACGGCAGAAGAGCAAATCTTGCAGATGCCCACACGCATTGTAGAAATCACGCAGGTCGCTGCCCAACCGGGCGAGGCTCAGCAGCCAGCGCAATCTACACCGACTCGCCAACCCACGCAGACGCTTCAGCCGACGTTCTCGCCCACTGCGGAGCCGACGACAGCGCCAGCCACCGTGACAACAACCACCCCGACCGAAGCTCCCGCACGATTCGAGGCGCTGACGACGGAATCTCTGCCAACGGAGCCGACTCGCCAACCCACTGCCGCACCCTCTGCCAGCACTGCCCCGGTTCGTCCGCGCGGCGAGGCGGAATTGGAAGCCGCCCCGCAAGAAATCACCATTGGCTGTGATCCGCAGGAGTTGATCGACGCGCTGAATGCCCAGGAAGACATCATCAACCTGAACGGCGGCTGTACCTACAGCTACACCAGCGCTGACAACAGCAATTCCTTCGGCAGCAACGCACTGCCCATCATCAATTACGATGTGACCATCAACGGCAATGGCGCGACCATCGAACGTGACGGAGCTGGGGGTAATTTCTTCCGCCTGTTCTTCGTCACCTTTCCCGGCGGCCTCACGCTGAACGATGTCACGCTGCAAGGCGGAGATGTCATTCCAGAGAGCGGCATCAAGGGCAATGGCGGCGCGATTCTGGCGCGTGTCGGCATGGTGACGCTCAATACGGTGAATCTCTTCGGCAACCGCGCGGACTACGGCGGCGCGATCTATATCTTTGACGGCGCGGATCTGGTCGCCGATAGCGGCAGCATCTCCGGCAATCTGGCCTTCCTGGGTGGGGGCGGCATCTACACAACGGGATCGGATAGTCTTCTCACCCTGACGGATACGGTGTTGTTCGATAATGACGGCCTGGAAGGGGGCGCGGTCTATGTGGGCGGCGGCTCCGACCTGATCGCCACGAACGCGACCTTCGGGCAGGATGGATCGCCCAACGAGGCGCGGCAGGATGTCGACGGCAATACATTCTGGGGGCGCGGCGGTGCGATTTACAGCACAGGCAGCGGCACGATCCTCACGCTGGACGCCAGCACTGTCGAGGCGAATGCAGCCTACATCGGCGGCGGCATCTACAACGTTGGCGGCGGGCAGGTCACTGTGCAGAACGGCAGCCGCATCGGTGGTACGACAGCGGCAGGTGGCAATACGGCGATTGCCGACGGCGGCGGCGTGGTCAATCAGGGTGTTGGTAGTCTCTTCGTGCTGGATGATAGCACCGTTGCCTACAACGAAGCGACCTCGATTGATGACGCTCCCGGCGTGATCGACAATGACAGTTCCGACGGCGGCGGCATCTTCAACCGGGGCGGGGCAGCGGTGCAGGTCACGGGTGCGAGCATCATCTCGGATAACATCGCGGCTATCGGCGGCGGCATCTTCAGCCAGGACATTGGCAGCACCGTCCATATTGATGGGGCGACCATCGCAGACAATAGCGCCATCTCCGCCTCCGCCAATATCCCACAGGACAGCGCCCCCGAGGACGGCGGCGGCATCTACAACAAGGGTGGCAGCGTTCTGACATTGAGTAACGCCACCCTCCAGAATAACGCCGCCCATGATCGCGGCGGCGGACTCTTCCAGCAGGATCAGGACAGCGGCGCAACGGTGACGAGCGCGATCTTCGACCAGAACACGGCCTACAACGGCGGCGGCGTTTTCGTCAGCGGCGGTTCCACCATGAGTTTCACCAATACGGATTTCAGCAGCAACACGGCGACCAGCGTCACGGACTCCAACGAGAATCTGGGTGGGGGTGGTCTCTTCGCGGACAGCCTGACGACGGTAACGCTCAGTGGCGGCACCTTCAGCCAGAACAGCGCCAATAGCGGCGCGGGGATTCTGGTAGTTGGCGCGACGACGATGACGGTCACGGGGACGGATTTCACGCAGAATACGGCGACAGGCACGGGCAGCGAGGCGGGTGGCCTCAGTACCGGGTTGGGCGGCGGCGGCCTGCGGGCTGTCGGCTTCGACACCACCGTCACGCTGAGCGATATTGATTTCACGCAGAACAGCGCCCAGGATGGCGGCGCACTGCTCGTCAGTGGTGGCGCGGGGCTTACCGTCACCGGGGCGGATTTCGTGGGCAACAGTGCCAGCGGCAGCAGTACCATCGGCGATTTGCGCGGCGGCGGTGCGATCTGGACGCAGGATACGGGGACGAACCTCTTCGTCTATTCCAGCACCTTCACGCAGAATCAGGCCGAATCGGGCGCGGCGCTGGTCATCAAGAACGGCGCGTTCGTGCAGGTGAATGGCGCACAAATCGGCTCATCCGGCGGAACGGATGCCAACAGCGGCGATACGCTGCTGCATACCCAGGACAACGGCTCACAGCTTCAGGTCATCCTCAGCGACATCCGCAATAATGATGTAGGCATCATCGGCTACAACGACGACGCCTTCCTGCTGCTGCGCCAGACGATGATCGAGGAGACAGGAGGCAGCCTGCAAGCGATCATCCTGGCGAATGACGGCGATTCCGCGCTGGACAGCGTGCGCACGATTCTGGTGAATGTGACCATCTCGCATGAGGTCAACCAGGCCAATTACGCCACCTTCCGGGGATTCTTCAACATTAACCCGATTGAACTGTATTCTGTGACGGTCGTTGATAACGAGGAAATCCTCGCGAACGACACGTTGCTGCCGGGTGAGGGCGAGATTCAGGTCTATAACTCGATCCTGCAATCCAACAGCACGGTTTGCTCCGGCAGTGGATACGTATCCTTCGACTACAACGTCGTTTCGGACAGCAGTTGCAATTTCGCCGGGACGGGCGATCAAGAAGATACCGACGCGGGACTGACCGCGCAGACGCAGGGCGGCGCGATCCTGCATTACGAACCCGACCCGCTGGGGGCGGCGGCAGGTGCCATCCCGACGGATTTCTGCGATATTGACGAGGATATGCTGGACAATCCGCGTCCGCGTGGGCGAGCCTGTGAACCGGGTGCCATCGAGATCGTGGAAGCCTTCGCCGCGTACACATCGCAGCCCCCGGCGAACAGCAACATCCTGCTGGAACCGCTGGCGGGCGAGGTCGATAGCGCCGACATCGACATCAGCGAAACGGGCACCAAAGACCTGACCATCGAAGACTACACGCTGGCAGGTGACCCGGAAATCAGCGTATCGGGCGATGCGGCCCCCTTCACAATCACGGATGGCAGCGGCGCAACCCGCACCCTGACTGTCTCCTGTAGCAGCGCACAGGCAGCGACGGATTACGAAGCCGTCCTCACTGTGATCCATACAGGCTACCAGGAGACGGCAACGTATCGCATTCGCTGCGAGGTGGGTGGAGCACCGCAGACCCCCACCATCCAGACCGTTGGCCTCTATCAGGGGGGCATCTGGTGGATTGGCAGTTCAGATGAGATGCCGCTGCTGGAAGATACCTACAGCTTCGGCCCCGCGACGGGCGGCTGGCAGCCCATCGTCGGCGACTGGAACGGCGACGGCATTGCCACCGCTGGCCTCTATAAAGAAGGCACCTGGATTCTGCGCGAAGTCAGTGGCGAGGTGGTGACGTACAATCAATTTCGCTTCGGCAGCGTCGAGCTGGGCTGGCAGCCCATCGTCGGTGACTGGAACGGCAGCGGGGCAGAGAGCATCGGCCTCTACAAAGACGGTCTCTTCTTGCTGCGCAACAGCAACTCGCAGGGCGGCGCGGACTACAGCTTCCGCTTCGGCGATGGCGCTGCGGGCTGGACAGCACTCTCCGGGGATTGGGATGGGGATTTTGTCGACAGCATCGGCCTCTACAAAGACGGTCTCTTCTTGCTGCGCAACAGCAACTCACAGGGCGGCGCGGGCTACAGCTTCCGCTTCGGCGGCAGCACGGGGCATCCGCTGGCCGGTGACTGGGACGGCGACGGCACGGATACGGTTGGCGTCTACAACAACCCCAACTGGCTGCTGCGCAACAGCAACAGTCAAGGCGGCGCGGATCGTGTCTTCCAGTTTGGCTACATCGGCGTTGATTTCATCCCTGTGATCGGAACCTATAGCGCAATGGGTGGTTCTGGCCTGGATGTTGTTACGCTGAGTTTCGGTCTGGCGGTTCCAGATACTCCTGTGGAAGAAATCACCGAAGAACCGACTCTAACGCCGACACAGGAAGTGACGGAAGAACCGCAGCCGGAAATTACGCCAGAAATCACCGAAGAACCGACTGCCCTACCAACGGAAGAAGTGACGGAAGAACCGCAGCCAGAAATCAGCGAAGAGCCGACTGCCCTACCAACGGAAGAAGTGACGGAAGAACCACAACCGGAAGTAACCCAACCTGTGGAGACTACACCAGATGTCACGCCGTCACCGACGCAGACCGACACGCCAACGGAAACTCCAGTTGAAACCACACCGGAGGTAACCCCATCACCAACACCGACTCAGGCTCCGACAGAAGCCACGCCTTCGCCGGAGCCAGCCACTCCAGCGCCGGAAGTCACGCCCGAAACTACGCCAGAAGTGCAGGGGTAAGGCTGATTGCAGTTTTATCAAAAACGCGCTCAATACCCCTTGCTTTAGCTGTGGAGAGTATATCACCTCAGCGCATCAGGGGTCACGTGCAGGGTGAGCCAGTCAGATTCGCTCTTCATCCTCTTTCGTTTTGTCTCTGCATCAACCAACGCCCCATACATGAAACGAAAGAGCCTCTCGGGTAGGAGAAGCTCTTTCGCCACGCTATGGGGATTGGGAGGAGGATATTTGCGTTTCAGGGTTGGCTGCCTGCGATCAGGCTGCCGCCGACATAGACCGGGATGCGGTTGGTCGTCTGGAAGCTGTTGCCGTTCACACCCAGCCACCAGTCGTTGCCGCCGTTGAAGTCCGTGCGCCAGTCACTCAGATGCAGCGCACCGTGCCACTCCCAGGTCGCATTGCTGTTCAGCGTCGCGCTGCCGTAGGTGATCGTGTAGTAGTAGGTGTCTGCGCTGTGCTGCGTCGGGCCGCTCACACTCGCCGCGCCCGATTGATCCCAGTAGGTCGCCAGCACGTAGTCACTCGCCGCCCGTCCGTTCTCCACCGTGTAGTAGAGCCGCAGACTGATGCCCGATTGGGCGCCGCCTGTGTTGCGCAGACGGATCTGGAACTGCGCCTGCTGGTTGTTGACCGTGCTGGTCTTGATTTCCACACCCAGCGCACCACCGGGCTGCACCGGAGCCTGCGTCGGCTGCACCGGGGGCTGTGTCGGCTGCACCGGAGGCTGTGTCGGCTGCACCGGGGGCTGTGTCGGCTGTACCGGAGCCGGTGCCTGGCTGCCCGGTTCCTGACCGTAGACCAGCGTGCTGCCCTGGTAGAGCGGCAGCGCATTGGTCGCTGCCATCGTCGCACCCAGACCGCCCGACTTCCACCAGTCATTGCCCGTGTTGTTGCTGCTGCTCCAGTTCTGCAAGCGGATGTTGCCGTGATAGCGCCAGCTCGCGCCCGGGGTCAGCGTCCCCGGATACGATACCGTGAAGTAGTAGATGCTTCCACTGTGCTGCGTCGGGCCGCTCACGCTCGCGCTGCCGGATTGATCCCAGTACTTCTCCAGCACGTAATCACTCGCGCTCAGGCCGTTGTCCACCGTGAAGTAGAAGCGCAGGCTGAAGTTGCTCTGGGCGCTGCTGCCCACGTTGGTGATGCGGTACTCGAACTGGGCCTGCTGCCCGTTGTCCGTGCCGTTGCGCTTGATCTCGACCAGGAAGTCGCTCGCGGGAGCGCCGCTCGTGCCCGTCACCGTCCAGGTGAAGCCCGTGCTGGCTTCGTCGCCATCGCCGGCCACCACGCGGATCGAGACCGGGTACGTGCCGGGCTGCGTGGGCGTGCCGCTGATCACGCCGCTGGCTGCGTCCATGCTCAGCCCTGCCGGGAGACCTTCGGCGATGTAGCGCAGTGCGCCGCCATCCGGATCCGTCGCCTGGATTTGCAGGCTGACGCTGCTGCCCGTGGGCGTGCTCTGGTCGCTGACCGGGTTGATGCTGGGATCCCCCAGGTCGCTCGGCTGTGTCGGTTCGATGGGCGCTTCCGTCGGGTCTTCCGGCGGCGGCGTCGCGGTGATCTCCTGCGGCGCACTGACGAAAATCGTGATCAGCGCAGTGGCCGTATCCGTGCCGTCTGAGACGGTGTAGGTGAAGATCTCCGTCCCTTCGAAGTCCGGCGCCGAGGTGTAGATGACCCGATTGCCATCGATCTCCATCGTCCCGCCGTTGCTGCTCACGATGGAATCTCCGGCGTTCACCGTCTGCTCGTTGATGCTGACGACTTCCACCAGCGTCAGCGCGTCGCCATCGGGATCGCTGTCGTTCAACAGCGGATCGATGCTGACCGGGATGCCCGTTGTCACGTTCACCGTGTCATTTTCGGCCTGCGGCGGGACGTTGTTGCCCTCGCTGTCGCCATTGCAGACCAGGACTTCCAGACCCATGACCGCCGCGTTCTGCAACTGATTGACGAATTCTACGTCCAGGCTGCTATCCGCGCTGATCTGATAGGTCTGCACGAAGCCGCGCATATCGGAGCCAGCGTAGGCGAAAGGTTCGAAGTTGTCCTGCACCTGCTGCCCCTCAATGAAGACATCGTAGTTGCGCATGCCCGGTTCTTCGAAGTACAGTTCGGCGATGTAGAGCCGTACGGTGTATTCACCAGCCGGAACCGGGAAGCTCCAGGTCATAGGTACAGCGGCGTTTTCGTTGTAGCGTTCCGTCTGGAAGAGGGCTTCCGGAACAACATCCAGCAGGTTTTGCAGGCTGCTATCGCTCATGTCGATGCCGCTGTCGGTATAAGCCGTCTTGTTGGACGACTGCGCCGCGTTGACATAGGGCGAGGGGACGCTGCGCGTATCCGCGCTCCAATTGGGCGCACCCGCATCCAGGGCCGTCAGTTCCTCACCACCCGCATTCACACGGTAGATCGATTCGCAAACGACGGGTTCGTCCGGTGTAGGTTCGGGTTCTTCGGTCTCCACAGGCATCGGGGTGGGTGTGACTTCCACCACTTCCGCCGTGACGTTGACCGTGACTGTTGCCGTCGCAGTATCAGTTCCATCGCTGATCGTGTAGGTGAAGCTATCCACGCCCACGAAACCCGCATTGGCCTGATACGTGATCTGCGTATCGCCCAGGACGACGGTGCCGTTCTGCGGATTGCCCACACTGTCCAGCGTCAGCGGATCGCCGTCGGAGTCCGTGTCGTTGCTGAGCACCGGAATGGTGACGGAAGCGGTGCCGATGGTCGTCGCGTTGTCATCTACAGCGAGCGGCGGCGTATTGGGTGCCGGGGGCTGGCTGTCGCAATCGCTGCCTGCGAGGACTTCGATACCCATCACGGCAGCGTTCTGCACCACGTTGGCGAAGTCCACATTGAGCATCGTATCACTGTTGATGACGAAGCTCTGGACAAAGCCCGCGTCCGTGCCCGCAATCGTGTAAGGGTCGAAGTTATCCAGCACCAGTTGGTCTTCGATGAAGACATCGTAGGCGCGGTTGCCACCCTGGTCGAAGTAGCGTTCGGCCAGGTAGAGGCGCACGGTGTAGGTACCTTCCAGCACCGGGAAGCGCCAGCGCAACGGCACGCCCGCGTTATCGTTGTAGCGTTCGGATTGGAAGAGCACCATCGGCAGGCCATCCGGCAGCGACGTGTGCGACATATCAATCGGCGCATCGCTGGCAGTCGTCTGGTTCGAGGATTCGTCCGTATTGGCGAAGCGAACTGGCGTGTCTTCTGTATCCATGCTCCAGCCAATGCCACCATCTGCGGCGGGTAGCGCTTCCCCACCGGCGTTGACGCGATACAGCGCCGTGCAGGCATCGACCAGGGCAGGTTGTACCGTCAGTTGTACGTTGGCGCTGCGGCTGCTCTCGCCATCGCTGATGGTGTAGGTGAATTCATCGTAGCCGTAGAAATCGGCGAAGGGCGCGTAGTTGAAGCTGCCGTCTGCGTTGACGACCAGGGAACCACCCGCAGGCTGCGTGTAATCCACCACCTGCATATTGCCCAGTTCGGAGACATCGTTGGCGAGGACACCCGGAGCTGGTGCGCTCAGCGGTTGGCCTGCGGTCGCGGTGTATTGATCCGAGTTGGCGATCAATTCCGGACTTGGTTCGCCATCGAAGCCATCCACCGGGACGCCGTTGGCGATTTCGTCGCGCATGGCAAAGTACCCTGGCTTGGGATTGTAGTTCTCGTCGAAGAGCATGGCATCGGTGCCTGCGCCATGACGATTGTTGATCCAACTGTACTTATCAGTGAAGCCCCAGAAGATGATCCCGGTGCATTCTGGTGTCTGGCCGCAGACGTAGGCGATGTCGCGGTAGCGCTGCGCCTGCTGCTCCAGCTTGTCTTCATAAGAGCCAGTGCCGCCCTGCAAGCGCACATCAACTTCCGTGAACTGAACTTCCAGCCCCAGGTCAATCAAGCGCTGCATGTTCGCCATGACGGAATCGATGTCGAAGCTCTCATCCAGGCCGGTGTGCGTCTGCATACCGACGCCGTGAATGGGAACACCGCGTTCCACCAGGCCGCGCACGAGTTCGTAGATTGCGTCAGATTTGCGGTTGATCTCTTCCGAGTCGTAGTCGTTGTAGTAGAGCAGCACATCCGGGTCGGCCTCATGGGCGAAGCGGAAAGCGTAGTCGATGTAATCCGGGCCGATGACGTTCTTCCAGATGGTATTGCGCATCGTACCATCCCAGTTGATGGCCTCGTTGACCACATCCCAGATGACGACCTGGTCATCGTAGTGATCCATGACGGTATGAATGTGATCTTCCATCACATCGAGCAATTCCTGGCGCGTCCAGGAGCGGTTGTAAATCCACGAGGGCAGCCCCACATGCCAGATGAGGGTGTGCCCTCGAATGGGGAAGCCATGCTGCAAGGCATAGTCGTAGACGACATCCCCGCGCGTGAAATCGTAGCGGTCGGGTTCCGGATGCACGCCTGCGAACTTCCACATGCTCTCCGGCACGATCATATTGAATTCACGGGCGGCGACTTCCTGGTATTCCAGGTCGATGCCGTCTTCCAGGGTATAGTAGCGGATCGCCGTACCAATGTAGCGCCCGGTAGGCGCAATTGCATCCTGCAAGGTGTAGCCAGCGACTGCATTCACTGGAACCGTCGTGGACAGAGCCACGAAGAGGAGCAGCATTGCGGCGAAGGGGACGAGAAGTCGTTTCGGTTGTTTCATGTTCATCACTCCTGTTCACACAGTGAAAGCGACTGAATGACCACGCTTCCTCAGGACGATCGAGACCGTAAGCTTGAGGAAGAACAAAGGCAAATTTCGTAATACTCACAGAAACAATACATCCGCCCCTTGCAGAAGCCTATAGGACTAGTGGGTTAATTAACGCCTTTGTTACCGAAAGGGGACTTTTTACCCAGCCATTAATCCTTTCTTGACAATGAAAGGCGGCTTTGTTACGGAAGATTGACGGCAGAATCAGGGGTTTCGCCAACTTAATACAAACTTCAGGCAAATTTATTGTTACAACGGCCATTTACAAGACACTTACAGTGGTCTGCACGCCTGCTGAATCGGGCACTTCGCAATGCGAGAATTAAGGTTTCTGGGGGCCAAATCGCGGTTTTCGTCAAGAATTCTTGTCATTTTCCGCGAATGTTCGCAAGGACATTGCAAAGCAGGCCGTGGACGCTGCCCGCGTTCGGCCCCCCTTCGGCAAACAAACAACGCCGCAAGCCTGCGCATACAACGGCGAAAATGCACCAGATGAGTGCCTGTTTAGCATCCGGTAACCTTGCTATCCGACGATGAACGACGCACTGGAATGTTAGGGCTGTGATAGCCCCCTCCTGTATGGTCTGGTTACAAACCGTAATTGTGTCCGGCACCGGGATCGTGCGGTACGATCATACGCAGCGATGGACGCACATGCTTCGGCAGGATGGTTTCTTGATGGTGGAGAAAGTCGTCGTAGTCCTTCTGACCATTCTGATGTCCGGCGGGTGGTTTCATGATGTCATCCCGACCATCCCGCGCACCCTGCACATGCTGGTGGGGGTGGCACTGGCCTTCGGGGTTCTCTGGCGCTACCTGCCGCAAATGATCGAGACGATCCTGCGCGCGCCCTTTCTTTCACTGCTGATCTTGCTGATCGGGGCGAGTGTTTTCTGGTCGTTCGCCCTGGAGTTCTCGCTCGATGCAATCGTCTGGGCGCTGTTGACTTCAGTCTGGGGGTTGTACATTGGGATGCGCTTCTCGCTGGAAGAGCAGCAGTCGGTCTTCTTGTGGACGGTGATCGTCGCGCTGCTGCTCACGTTGCTGGCGCTGCCCATCGTCCCGGAAGCCATGATTCATGGCGCGGACTCGCCGCATACAGGCAACTGGCACGGCATCTTCGCCCACAAGAATCAGTTTGGCGTCTTCATGGCATTGGGCTTCGGACAACTGCTGATCCTGGGCAGGCGCTGGGGCGTGTGGCGCATTCCGCTGCTGGCGCTGCTGCTGTTGGCGGTGGTGCAGGCAGGCAGCGCGACGGCCATTCTGCTGAGCATCATGCCGCTGGCATTGGCACCGGTCTTACGGCTGCTGCAACTGCGGCATCAAGTGCTGGCGGGTCTACTGCTGATCGCGATTCCGCTGGCGGTGACAGTGGGCGTGCTGCTGCTACTGAATGCCGAGGCAATTCTGGTCGCGCTGGGGCGTTCGCCCACGCTGACCGGACGCACGCTGCTATGGGAAGCGAGCTTCGACTTGATCGGGCAGCGGCCTGTGCTGGGGTGGGGCATGTTCGGTGCCTTCGCGCCCGAATCGCCCATCATGGACGCGATTGTCTGGGAATCGCCCTTTGCACACAATCACTGGGTCGACCTGTTGTTGAATCTGGGGTTGGTGGGGGCGCTGCTGTACACGCTCGCATTGGTCAACGGATTGGTGCGAGCCGTGCGTTACATCAATGTGCGCAAGACGCTTGAGTCACGGTATGCGCTGCTGCTGCTGCTGCAACTGAATTTCGCTGTGCTTGCCATGCAAGACCTGACGACGATGGCGAACCTGATGTGGATCTCGTTCGTGGCGGTGCTCTACGGGCTGGCGCTGGCACAACAACCCGCCGAACAAATGCGCTTCCGGCGTCCGGCACCCAGGAGCAAGTTCGCGCCCGCCGGGTAGAATGAAAGCCACTGCAATAGGGTGTTGGATCGACTGACACCCGTATGAGCGTATGGTAGAAAAACGACGGATGATGCAACCGTATCCTGAGATTGAGACGTTGAGAGAGACAAGAGTATGGGTGAAGAAGCCATGACCGTAGATAAACGCACCACGCAGCAGATGCGCGTCTACGCTGCACAGGTAGAGGCCAGGAAGCAGATGTTCTCCTTCCTGACGCTGGCCAATCTGGAGAAGGCGCTCATCATTTTCATCTTGTTGATGCTGCGCTTCACGCCGCCGGAACCCTTTGCGGTGCTGCCCGCGACGGCGTTTCGACTGCTGGGGATCATGCTGGGGCTGGTGGTTCTGTTCCGTTATATCCCGCAGATGATCGGGATGTTGGCCAGCAATCTGCCGTTCACGGCGCTGCTCATCCTCTGTGGGGCGGGGATACTCTGGTCGATTGCGCCAGACCATTCCATAGAACCCATCATCATCCTCTACATGACGACTTTCATCGGCATTTACATTGCCATGCGCTATTCCCTGGAAGAGCAGCTCACGCTTGTGATGTGGCTGGGAATCGTGATTCTGGTGCTCTCTTTCATCATGGCCTATCTCTTCCCGACGCAGGGCGGCCTGCACATCGGTGATGTGCACGATGGCGCCTGGCGCATCGGCTTCTCGCACAAGAATCTCTACGCCACGCTGCTGACACTGTGTACACTGCCGCTGCTGCTGTTGGGTCAACGCTGGGGAAGCTGGCGCTGGTGGCTGATCATCCCGATCTTCATCGGAACCTGGAATTCCGGCAGCGCGACCGGGCTGGTGGCCTTCGTGGGAATGCTGAGCATTATCCCGCTGCTGCGCCTGATGCGACTGCGCCATCACTGGCTGATCGGCGCGATGATGATCGCAGTCCCTTTCGTGATCTTCATTTTGATGTTCTTGCTCTTCAATTCAGACGCGGTGCTGAATGCGCTGGGTCGCACCTCGACCCTGACGGGGCGCACGACGATCTGGAACGCGAGCATGGATCTGGCGGCGCAACGCCCCTGGTTGGGCTGGGGGCTGTGGGGGCCGTTCTCGCCCGCTTCGCCGATTCACGATCAACTGACCTGGTGGCCATCCCACGCACACAATAGCTGGGTCGATACGCTGCTCTCCGTCGGTGTGCTCGGCCTGGTGCTCTTCATCGTGGCGCAGGCGATAGCCTTCTGGCAAGCAGCGCTGTATGCCTATCGTCAGAATACCTGGGAAGCGCTCTTCCCGCTGGTATTCCTGACTCACCTGAACATCGTCTCGCTGACGACCTCCTCGCTGCTGGTGCGCTTCGACCTGGCCTGGGTGATGTTCGTGGCGATCATCTACGGCTTGTCGATTGCCAACAGCCCACTGAGTGAGGGGGTTTACCGAAGACCGTTCCCGGCACAGGAGTCATAGCCAGCACTTGATCGCGGCACGGGGCGCTGACAACACTGCACAGGGGTCTCGTGTCGCGGCTACTTCCGAGAATCCATCGTTCGAACCCATTGCACACGCATTTTGATGAAAGAGGTATCCATGCAGAAGCATATCTGGCTGTCTTCCCTGATTCTGTTCTTCGCCCTGGGGATGGGATGGTCTTCGCAAGCACAGGTTGAGCCGACCCTGCGCGAGTTGGGGCAGGAGCGCGGCCTGCGCATGGGCGCTGGGGTCAGCCATTTCCGGCTGTTCAACACGCCTGCCTATGTCGATCTCCTGACCACACACTATGACATCATGACTCCCACCACCGAATTGAAGATGCAAGCCCTGCGTCCGTCTCCTGGCGTCTTCGACTTCAGCCGAAGCGACGAGATGATCGCCTTCGCGCAGGAGAACGACCTGGATGTCGTCGGGCATACCCTGGTCTGGTATCTCTCCATGCCGGATTGGTTGGAGAATCGCGTGCTCAGCCGTGAGGAAGCCATCGCCATCCTGGAGGAGCACATCACGACCACTGTCAGCCGCTACCGGGGCGAGATTTACGCCTGGGATGTCGTCAACGAAGCGGTCAGCCCGGATGGAACCCTGAGCCAGAACATCTGGTACGAGAGCATCGGCCCGGAATACATCGCCATGGCCTTCGAGTGGGCGCATGCTGCCGACCCGGATGCGCTGCTGATCTACAACGACTATGATATGGAGATCAATCCCGATAAGGCGCAGGGGGTGCTGGCGCTGCTGCGCAGTATGCTGGCGGCGGATGTGCCGATTGACGGCGTGGGCTTCCAGATGCATCTGACGACCTGGGAAGAACTCGATCTGGAAGCGCTGCAAGCGCTGATGGAAGAGATTGGCGACATGGGGTTGCAGGTCAAAATCACGGAAATGGATGTACGCATCGGCGAGCACGAGGGCACCCGCGAAGAAGCGCTGGAAGTTCAGGCACAGTTGTACCGCGACGTGATGACCATCTGCCTGGCGGTGGAAGCCTGCACTTCATTCACGACCTGGGGCTTCTCCGACGCGCATTCCTGGCTGAATGAGAGCGGCTTAGAAGACCCGCTGCCCTTCGATGAGAATTACAATCCCAAGCCGGCCTTCTTCGCGCTGCAATCCGCGCTGATGGGCGTAGAGTAGGCGGGCGGTATTGGCGGACTCGTGGCTAACCGTCAGCGGAGGACATCCCCACGCGCATATCAAGCCACGATGCCCTGGACGCTCCCAGGGCATTTGTCATTCACGGCATTTGACCGTATAACAAGGAGTATAGCCTGCTGGACAAGCCTGGGGAGCTTCATATGCAGCGATATACGTCCTGGCTCGGTCTCGTTCTGACTCTGTTGCTTTCCGTATCGGTGACAATCGCGCAAGAAAGCTGCGCGGCCTTCGTGGAGGAAGCCCTCGCCCGCGTGGGAGAGAACTGCGAGGGGATGGATCGTAACTCCGCCTGCTACGGCTACAACCTCGTGAACGCCCAGTTCGTCAGCGCCGATGTGGGAACAACCTTCAGCGAACCTGCTGACCGCGCCGACATCGCTGAGCTACAGAGCATCCAGACCACCGCTTACGATGCCACCAACCAGACCTGGGGCATCGCCCTGTTGCAAGTACAGGCCAATATCCCGAATACCATTCCGGGGCAGAATGTGACCTTCGTGCTGATGGGCGACTCCACGCTGGAGAACGCTGTCGCGCCGGAAGACGCCGTCCTACCCACCGACGGCATCCGTGTGCTGCTCACCGCTGGCGCCAATATCCACAGCGGGCCGGGTGAGACGTTCAACGTGCTGGGGGGTGCGCAGCGCGGCACCGAACTGGTCGCGGATGGCCTGGATGAAAGCGGGGCGTGGCTGCGCGTCGTCTGGCAGAATCGCATCGGCTGGGTTCCGCTCCGCTTGATTGAAGAGAATCCGGCAGTGGCTGATCTGCCGACCTGGGAGCCGGATATGCGCGCGCCGATGCAGGCTTTCTACCTGCAAACCGGGATCGGTCAGGGCTGTGTCGATGCCCCAACGGACGCCCTCTTGATCCAGGGACCCGACGACCTGGAAGTTGACCTGACGGTAAACGGCGCGAATATTCGCGTTGGGTCAACCGTGCTGCTGACGACGCCGGATCCGCAGACTATGGAAATCAGCGTGATTGACGGACAGGTGACTGTGCTGGACGAGAATTACGAGCCGACCGATACGGTGATCCGCTCCGGGCAGCGCAGCACGACCTGCATCAGCGAGGATGGACGCAGCACCACGTGCGATTTTTCGCCGCCGGAGAACATCGACCTGGAAACTTATGGCAGAGATGTCTGCTCCTATCAGTCCGTGCCGGAAGGGGTGCTGAATTACGCCGTTGACCCGGTATGTCCCGGCGATCCGCTGCCGACGCAGCCCGTCGTCGAAGCGCAGAGCGAAGCCAGCGCATCGCAGCTCCCCAACGTGGATTGCAGCACGTTCGAACTGATTGGCCCCTTCGAGGGCATTGACCCACGCTTCAACACCTTCGAATGGACGCAAGCCCCCGGCGCGACGGATTACTTCATCGTGTTCTACGATTATCTGGGCAATGAAGCCGGGGCTTATCCCACGCAGGAGACCACTATCACGCTGCTGATGGGCGATGTGCCGACCGGGAGCGAATTGCAGTGGGAAGTGCGGGCCTACGCCAACGGCGAATATGCCTGTGTGACGGAGCGCACGCCGACCATCACCCGCCTGGCGGATCCCGACCCGCCGCCGTCCAGCACCAGTGCAGACAGCGCAGAGAACCCGCCGCTGATCGCCTGGCGCTGCCTGGACGCCAACACGATCCGCATCACCTGGAATCTGCCGCCAGGGTCGGATTCAGGGCCGACGATCACCTTCAACGACAACGCCAACGGACTCTTCCCGGCCACGTTGAACTTCGCGGCACTGAGCGGGCAGACGGATTACAACTGGCCTGCACCCGTCGCCGGGGTCGAAGTGGATACGGGCGTGCTGGACTATGATCCACCTGGCCCGGCGATGCTGACAACGGTCACCTTTGATGCAGTCGGGCTGGACTGCGGGTAGAGCTGGAAATCCCGGCGCAATGTAGCGTTATGGGGAAATGAAGAACGGCTGAGTTTAGAAGACTGTCGTCTTGGAAATGCTATACAATACCGTCATTGTTCATGCTGACGAGTGCATTGACCCATGACGACGACTGCTGCAAAGACACAAACAACGGGCAAGCTCAAGAAGGAAATGGGCTTGCTGGATGTGTACGCCATCTGTACCGGGGCGATGTTCAGTTCCGGCTTCTTCCTGCTGCCCGGGCTGGCGGCGGCGCAGACGGGGCCATCCGTCGCGCTGGCGTATTTGATCGCGGGCATCTTCATGCTTCCGGCGATGTTCAGCATGGCTGAACTCAGCACCGCCATGCCGCGCGCGGGGGGCGATTACTACTTCCTGGATCGGGCAATGGGACCATTGGTGGGTACTGTCGGCGGTACGGGAACCTACCTCGCGCTGACGCTGAAGAGCGCCTTCGCGCTGATCGGCATGGGCGCGTACCTGGCGCTGTTCGTCAACGTCAACATTCAGGTGCTGGCGGTGGCGCTGACGATTGCCTTCATGCTGCTGAATATCTTCGGCGCGAAGGAGACGACTCGTTTGCAACGTGGGCTGGTGATTGTGTTGGTCTCCGTGATGGCCGTTTTCATCGCGGGTGGCATCGCCAGCTTCTTCGGCTTCGATGATCCGCAGGCGCTGGGGCAGCAATTCTCGCCCTTCTTCAGCGCCGGGATCGCGGGCCTGCTGGGGACAGTGGGCTTCGTCTTCGTCTCTTACGCCGGGCTGACCAAGATCGCCAGCGTCGCCGAGGAGATCAAGAACCCGGGGCGCAACATCCCCCTGGGCATGATGCTCTCGATCCTCTCGACTACGGCGATTTACGTGGTGGGCATCGTCGTGATGCTGGGTGTGCTGCCGACTGAGGACTTCCAGAGCAGCCTGACTCCGGTGGCGGATGCGGCTGCGGTGGCGATGGCCTGGCTCCCCGGTGACATCGGGGTGCTGCTGGTGGTGGTCTCGGCAGTGGCGGCCTTCGCTTCGACGGGCAACGCCGGGATTCTGGCGGCGTCGCGGTATCCGCTGGCGATGGGGCGCGATCACCTGCTGCCACGCGCATTCGCCCGCCTGCACCCACACACGCGCACGCCGATTTTCTCCATCGTGATCACGGCGAGTCTGATGATCGTCGCCATCCTCGCCCTGGATGAAGCCTCCATCGCTAAAGTCGCCAGCACCTTCCAACTCATCATCTTCATGCTGGTGAATTTCGCCGTGATCGTCATGCGCGAGAGCAAAATCGAATTTTACGACCCGGTTTATCGCACGCCGCTGTATCCCTATATGCAGATTGCGGGCATTGCGGCGTCGGTCTTCTTGCTGTCCTACATCGGGGCGGATGCCCTGGTGCTGACCCTGGTCGTGATCGGCATGTCGCTGCTATGGTTTTACTATTACGCTTACCCGCGTGTGGAGCGTTACGGCGCGATCTTCCACTGGTTCGCCCAGCTTGGCGAGAAGCGGTACATGGAACTGGAACGCGAGCTGCACACGATTCTGCGCGAGAAGGGCGTGCGCGAGGAAGACCCCTACATCGAAGTGGTCACGCGGGCGACCGTGATTGACATGCCAGCAGAAACCAAGCTGATGCGCGTCATCATGGAAGCTTCCAACCATTTCACGCACAAGTATCCCATGCTGGATGCCGACGAAATGGCCTCGGACTTCATCAAGAGCATCAACAGCAATTACGTGATCCTGCCGCAGGGCGCTGCCATGCCCAACCTGCGCCTGCACAACATCAACCACACGGAAATCGTGATCGTGCGCAGCCATCCGGGGGTCTTCATCAATCACGACAACAACACCATCACGGAGAAAGTCAAGGTCAGCGCCTTCTTCTTCGTCATCAGCCCGCAGGACAGCAGCGGACAGCACCTGCGCATCATCGCGGAATTGATCAACCGCATTGAGACGGATGATTTCACGCTGGCCTGGGAAGCGGCAAAAGACGAGCACGAGATCAAAGAGATTCTGCTGCACAGCGACCGCCTGCTGACGCTGTGGATTGACGAACACACACGCACCAGCGATTTCATCGGCAAATCCATGCGCGAGTTGCATCTGCCGGATGGCGTGCTGGTCGCCCTGGTGGTACGTGGCGAAGAGGTCATCGTGCCGCGTGGCAGCACACGGCTGCAAGTCGGAGATCGCATCACGATCATCGGCGAGCCGGCCTCAATCCAATGGCTGTTCGAGGAATACGTCAGCGATCATCATCCCATGAGGGAGGAATAGCGAACCTTGCAGGGAACGGTTGAGCGCATCACGGTAGATGATCCGCGTTGGGCAGCCTACGTCGCCCATCTGGAGCGCGTGCAGATGACGCGCCACGCGCTGGCGAAAGGGCAGCCCATCGCCGAGGGAGTCTACCTGCTGGCACGGGAAGGGGAGGCCATCATCGGGCACATTTCGCTGAAGGTACAGCCCTTGATCGTCCCCGCGACGGAGTGGAGCCAGAATCGTGAGCTGCCCCTGACCGATGCGCAGGGGCAACCGCTGCACGAGACCTATGTGCAGACCTTCGCCGTCGAAGCGGGATTCCGGCGGCGGGGGTATGGACGCGCCTTGCAAGAGGCCGCGCTGGAAGCGACGAAAGCGCTAGGCTGCTACCAGATGCGCTCCTGGTCATCGACGGACAAGCCCACCAATTACGCGCTGAAGCTGGCGATGGGCTTCGCCGCGCACCCCACAACCTTCGCCCTGCCGGACGGTCGCCTCATCAGCGGCGTCTACTTTATCCAGCGGGTGTGAGGGTAGAAAAACGCGGTTGCTATTCCTGTTCTGCGTGGTATAGAGCGGGACATCGCTCGCCAGAGCAGGACAGGCGTGAAAGCGAAGCCCGGGCAAACGCAAGCTGCTCACTGACAAGGCTCCTGTCTTCGGCGATAATACAGCCCGATTTCGCACGAGAGAGTGAGTCCCATGCTGAGTATCGTCATTCCGGTCTTCAATGAAGAAGAGAGCCTGCCGCACCTGCAAACGCGGCTGGATGCGCTGATCGCGCAGTTGGAGATGTCCGCCGAGGTCTGGCTGGTCGATGACCATTCTACGGATCGCACGCCGGAACTGCTGCGCGAGTTGTGCGCGGCGAACGAGCGCTACCATTACATCCGGCTGGCGGCGAACAGCGGCTCCCATGTGGCGATTCTGGCCGGGCTGGGGCAGACGGTGGGGGACTGCGCGGCGATTCTGGCGGCGGATTTGCAAGACCCGCCGGAACTGATTCCGCAGATGATCGAAAAATGGCGCGAGGGCAACCACGTCGTCTGGGCAGTGCGGGAGCAGCGCGAGGGCATTTCCGTCATGGAGCGCTCCACGGCGACCCTCTTCTACTGGCTGCTGAATCGCTTCAGCGAAGTGAAGCTACCGCCGACGGGCGCGGATTTCTCCCTGCTGGATCGGGCGGTGGTGGATGCGCTGCTGCAATCGGTGGGGGCGAACCCCAGCATGGGGCTGGAAGTGGCGCGGTTGGGCTTCCGGCAGGTGGAGATTCCCTACGTGAAGGCGGCGCGGCAGTATGGGACATCCAAGTGGAATCTGCGCAAGAAGCTGAACGCCTTCGCCGACGCTTTCGTGACGACTTCCTACATGCCGTTGCGGGCGATGTCCTACATCGGCATCACCGTCAGCGCGATTGGCTTCCTCTATGCGCTGTTGATCGTCACGCTGCGGCTCTTCAATGTGGTCACCGTCGAAGGGTGGGCGGCGCTGATGGTCGTCGTGTTGGTCTTCGGCGGGGTGCAGATGTTGATGTTGGGCGTCATCGGCGAATATCTCTGGCGCACGCTGGAACACTCCCGCCAGCGTCCGCTATATTTCGTGGAAGAGTCGTCCGAGCGCGATGACGGTCAGCCGTCGTGATCGCGGGTTCTTTCGCCGATGCTCAACAGCCGCGCCAGCGCCTGATCGTATTCGGCTGCCTGGAAGAAGCGCAGGCTGTTATACCCCGTCGTATACTTGCTGAGTGTCTGCATGAAATTGTCCACCAGCGTCATGAGCACATTAGGATTCGCAACGACAGCGGTATAGGCCGGGGGCGCGTCGGTGTATTTGTCTGCGAATTCCTGGGTCGCAGCGAATAAGTGACGAAAGGGGGGATACATCCCATTGGTGGCATCAATCAGCAGCAAGAAGGACGTGGGACGGGGCGATGTCTCCATGAGGGCGATCATAACCTCGTAGAGGCCGTCCACGGCGGCGCGTGACGACTTCAGGAATTGGAACTCGTGAATTCCATTCTCGTGCAGGGTGTGAAGCAGGTGCTCATTTTGCATGCATATTTGTCCTATCGTAATAACACAAACGGCCTCACAGTAGCAGCAAATGATCCTGCCAGCAAGTTAAGGCTGTGTGCCCCTGCGCTGGTAGATGACCGCCTCGCCGTGGAAGGGGATTGCGGGGAAGCGTTCTCGCTCCTGGTACTCTGCTTCGACGAAGGCCAGCAGCGGATTGATGGCGGGTTGGCTGGCGGGCATCAAATCCGGGAAGAGGACGACGAAATCCGGCGGGGACTGCTCCCATTCCGCCAGCAGCGCGTCGCGCACCCCCGGCGGCTCCAGATACCAGCGCCAGCCCTTGATCCAGGTTTGTGGCGGCAGCATCCCGGTTAAGGGGTGAAGCTGGGGCGTGCTGTCCGTTTCGGGCAGGACGAAAAGCGTATTCCCCGGCGCGGCGGCTTGCTCCAATGCGGCAACAATCGGCGCGTATTCGTCGTATCCCGGTGTGCGCACTACCCCCGGCACATACATCACTGCGCCCATCCAGAGCCAACTGAGGGCAATCGCGCTGACCATCCCCCAGGCGATCCAGTCCGAGTCGCGGGGTGGGGCAGAATCGCGGCGGGTGCTGCGCCAGAGGTGATGAAGCACAATGCCGGACATCAAGGCGACGAAGGGAATATGCGTGACGGCGGCGCTCTCGCCGAAGCGCGGATAGAGCGGAAGCAGCAGGGCGAGGTAGAGCAGGCCAATCAGCCAGAGGTGCGGCTTCGCTTGCCGCCACCAGAGCAGGGCGAAGGCCGGAACCAGGGCATTGGTGAAGAGCAGCTTGCGGAAGAAATTGCTGTTCAGCGGCACACCGTCCATGTAGCCGGAGAAGTTGAACGTCCAGTTCCAGAAGAGGTAGGCATCGAAGTTGCCCTGTGCAGCGATGACTACGATCACCAGCAGGGGCAGCAAGGCCGCCGCCATGCCGTAGATGAAGGCTTCGCGCAATGAACGCCGCGTGAACAACAGCCAGAGGCCGAAGAGGCCGATGACGGCCCATCCTTGCTGCTTCGCCAGCGCGGTGCAGCCGAGCAGCAGCCCGGTGACGATCAACCAACCGACGCGCCCGGAGTCCTCGTAGCGCAGCCAGGCCAGCAATCCCCAGACGGTGAAGCCCACCAGCAGTGTATTGAAATAGAAGAGCACATTCCCGTAAACCGGGCTGAGCAGCGCCCAGAGTGCCGCCGCCAGCAGCCCGACGATGGGACTCTCGCCATACTGCACGCCGAGCCAGTAAACCCCCAGGGTGATGAGCGCCATCAGCAGCGTATTCAGCAGGCGTGCGACGGTTGCGACATCCAGGGGCAGCAGCCACTGTGCCGCCGCCGCAACCAGCGATGTGCCGGGGGCGTGCTGTTCCAGGATCGTGTCGAAGAGGACGCGCCCCTCGTTCATCATCCAGGGGATCGCGACCTGCCCGGAATGCGCGGAAATCGTCAGCCAGAATTGCAGGGTGACGACCTGGAAGGCGATCAAGAGCAGCAGAGCGACGAGCGTTCGGCGGGACGTATTCAGGGCAGCACCTCGATGTTGGTCAGGTAAGCGAGTCCGTTGACGGGATCACCCGCCGCTGTGGTGACGGGCAGGGTTTCCACAGTAGCCGGATCGTAGAGTCCCACGAGCAGGGAATACGATCCCGCCTGCAGGTCACAGGGCACGGTCAACGAGCGTTCGTCCAGGTAGTAACGTTCGGTCTCCCAGAGTCCGGTGAGGATGCCCCCCGGTGCACCATCGCTGTTGACGATTCCGCTGCCGTTGGCATCCACCAGCACCGCCGTCATGCTGTAATTCTGCGGCAGGGGTGCCTGCGCCATCCACCACGTCTCCAGCTCGAAGGACTCGCAGGCACGCACGCTGAAGGTCTCCAGCGACCAGTGATCCAGCGACGCGACCTCGCCAAAAGCGTACAGCGGCGCGGCATCTTCCGGGATGCGGCGGAACTGGGTGACCGTGTGCGGCCAGTCCCATTCAGGTGGCGCAAAGCTTGTGCTGCGGTAGGGGATGTAGTCCGCTTCGACCTGGCGGCGGAAGAGGCGAGCCGTACCCACACCATCAGCGACTTCGATCCACCAGAGTTGTTCAGCGTCCAGACTCAGCGTGCTGCTAGATTGTGGCAGCGTATCCGCTGTTTGGATCAAATTCAGGGGGAGGGTGGGCATGGTGCTCACAGCGCGTTCTTGCCCCGGCGCAGCGAAGTGCAGCAATTCGTCGTTCTGCAAGCGCAGGTCGCTTTCTTCGCGCAGGTAGTAGATCAACGGGATGTGCTGCCAGATCGCCGGAGCTTCGACTACGACGAGGCTCCCCGGCTGCTGCTGCGTTTCAATGACGGCGGCCACCTCGCGATAGGGGCCATTAGAGACATAGGCGCGGAAACTGGTCAGGGACGGTATAAGGAAGAGTACCAGCCCGATCAGAAGGGGACGCATCCCCAGACTGCTGAGGCCATAGCCCATCAGCGCCGCCAAAGAGGGCAAGATGATGATGAGATTGCGCGGCGTCAGCGTGGCGAGTCGTTCGTTGAGCAGCAGCGCCAGCAGCGACACCGCAACCGGGAAGAAGATCAACTGTGCCTTGCCCGGATGCCACCCCAGGTGCATGTTCTCATTTAACAAGCTGTCTCTTCTAGCCTGTCCTGGCCTCAACGCTTGTTGGTTTGTATGAGAAGTAGAATGGCGAATCCGCGCCAGTGGCTTCAGCAGCATCTCCGTCGGGGCAGCGATGCCGACCAACAGCAGGAAGACTCCTAACGCCTGGGGATCGGTTTGCATGAAATCGTAAAGGACGCCCCAGGTCTCTGCGAGGTTCGACGAAGAGAGGGCGTAATCAATGCCTGCATCGGCGGTGCGGCTGTTGCGGAAAACCAGCGAAAACCAGGGCAGGATCGCCAGCGCAATCAGGCTGAAGTAGGCCAGCAGGTGCAAATAGGGCAGCCGCCACCAGCGCACGAAGAACGCCACATACAGGCCCAGGGTGAAGAGAGCGAGGATGGCGTAATAGTGCATATAAGTCGCCAGGATGCCGCCAACGACGAAGAGCAGCGCATAGCGCCAGTGCGGAGTCCGCAGCCAGCGATTGAGCGCCCACTGGCTCATCAGCAGGAAGCAAAGCAGCGCCCCATAAGGACGGGCTTCGTGACTGTGGAATTGATAGAAGCTCCACAACCCCAAGACCAGGATCGTCGCCAGCGCCGCCCGGTGGGCGAACCAATCCGCCATCAACCGATAAAGAAAGGCCAGCCCTAGCAGCGTGAACAGGGTGGAAGAGAAGCGCGTGCTGGCTTCCGCGTGTCCGGTGAGCTGCACCCAGGCATCCAGGAAGAGCGTGTAGCCCGGGGGTGCCGTCCCCTGCTGCATCCAATCCATGATCGCGCCCAGGTCGCGGCTGAGGACGCCATGCACCACCCAGGCTTCATCCTGGCGATAGTTGTAGCCGTAGAAGTGCGCGGTATGAATCGCCGCAATCAGCAGCAAAGCTCCCGCAACCAGGAGCAGCCAGAGTCGAGTTGTCGGGCGGTTGGCGGACACAGCGCTCTCATCCCAGGACGACACCACAAAGTCAGGCAGCCATCGGCGGCTGCGAAAGCGGGGAGCAGTATAGCGCAACCGGACGAGACCATGTAGGGGCAGGGAAGCAGCAGCGTTCCGACGCTACGCCCGCAAACCCGGTTGCCGAAAACGAAAGTTCATTTTCTTCGCACCCCTAAGCATCAACCGTTAATTAATTTTTACAGAGAAGCAGAACTTTCGCGTGAGTTTTTTGTATTTTATGCAGTGCAAGGTGACTGCAAGGCCGCATGACTATGGTACTGATGGCATGAAAGCTGGCGGTTCGGGGGAACGCAGCGAATGCCCGTTGTGAAAGTTGCGCAAGCCATCACGACGAGTGCGCATGAAGCCGATGTGGGACAGGGAATCCATCCACGCACCGTTTCGAAGCCTCCCTGTCAGATGAAGATGCCGCGTTGTGTGCAGCGTTGCGTCAAACTCAATGAACTTTGTGCGACCAACTACATCATCCGCATACCGAGTAGGGTGCTCCACCGAGAGCAGGAATGCGAGGACACACGCTGGCCTGGTCGTTTTGTGTTGCCAGGTGATATTGCACGCCGAGTCCTGTAGGAGGTGAACGACGTTATCCGTATTCCTATCGTCCGTTTGCGCGAAGCACGCCATAGGAGAGAGTACCGTTGAACCGACTAACCCTTTTTATTGCAGTAATCATTTTGATCCTGGTGGTAGGTGGCGCAGCGTTTTTCTTGCTGCGCGATGAACCCGCTGCGCCCGAAACCGACACAACGGAAGAAGCTGTCGCGACGGAAGAAGAGGAAGCAGCCGCCACGGAAGCAGCCCCGGAGAGCACGGCGGAATTCGTCGGCGAGGCGGGAGGCTATTCGCTCACGCCTGCGCAGGCTGAATTGTATACGGCGGATCGTGAGGACATTCCCGCCAGCCTGGGGAACCCGGAAGCGGGGCAGCAGTGGGTTCTTCTGACTGTTTCCCTCCTCAGCGAAGCTTCGGATGAACCCGTTGCTGTCGCAGCAAGCGAGCTGACCCTCTTTGACGAGAACGATAACGAATACAGCCCCCTGGAAGACGGCGGAACGCTCTCGCCCTATCTGGTGGGCGCTGACCTGACTCCGGGTGAAAGCCTGCGCGGGGTCGTTGCCTTTCAGATTCCAGAAGACGCAGTCCCGGCGGTGATTCAGTGGTGCCCGAACGGCACCTGTGAACCGGCGCTGCGTGCCGACATCCTGCTGCCTGTTACTGAGTAGCAGCAGACCACACAACACAGAGGGGATTACAGGGAGAGTACGCTAGTGACTTACGCACGAAGTATACGCGGCAGATGGTCTGTCGCGGCGCTTCTTCTGCTGCTCATGGGCTTCTTCAGCCTGCAACCGGGCAGCGTTCAGGCGCAGTCGTTTAACTTCAGCAGCAGCGGTCTGGCGGGGGAGAACGTCAACAACCCCACATCGTTGCAATTCGGGCCGGACGGGAGACTGTATGTTTCCCAGCAAAACGGCACCATCTGGGCGTTCAATGTCGCCCGCAATGCACCGAATGACTACGAAGTGGTCAACACGGAGACCATCGATCTGGTCAAGAACATCCAGAACCACAATGACGATGGCACAACGAGTGGAACAGGCAACCGCCAGATCACCGGTATCTACGTCACCGGGACGGGTGCGAACCCCATTCTGTACGTCAGTTCCAGCGATCCGCGCATCGGCGCAGGTGGTGGCGGCAACGACAAAGGGCTGGATACCAACTCCGGCACAGTCTCACGCCTGACCTGCACGGGCGGTCTCGACCAGGACGGTCAGTGCACCGCCTGGGAGAAGGTCGATCTGGTTCGTGGCCTGCCGCGTTCGGAAGAGAACCACTCCACCAATGGCCTGCAACTGGATGAAGCTACCAACATCCTCTATCTGGCGGTTGGCGGTCACACCAACGCAGGTTCCCCATCCAATAACTTCGCCTTCACGGTCGAATACACCTACAGCAGCACGATCATCTCCATTGATCTGAACATGCTGGAGCAGATGCCGATCCTGACTGACCCGAACAACGGGTCGCAGTACGTCTACGACCTGCCGACGCTCGATGACCCGACGCGGGAAAACGTTGACGAAAATGGCAATCCAGCATCCGAAGATCCGCGTGACCCGGATTATTCGCCGCTGGATGTGGGCGATCCCTTCGGCGGCAACGATGGCCTGAATATGGCCAAGATCGACCCGACGGGTCCGGTACAGATCTACTCCCCTGGCTGGCGCAATCTGTATGACATCGTCATCACGGAGAGCGGTCGCATGTACGGCGTAGACAACGGCGCCAACGGTGGCTGGGGCGGGCATCCGGCAGGGGAAGCGGACTATGATGCAGAGTACGATGGCATCACCACCCCGCCGAACTGCACCAACGAATACCTCAGCGGCGAACCTGGTTCGCAGGGAAGCGGCCCCGGTGGTGACGATAAGGTCAACAACAAGAACGGCCTGCATCTGATCCAGCCGCTGGAATCAGGCGACTTCAATTACGTTGCCACCCAGGGCAATTACTACTACGGCGGTCACGCGCATCCGCTGCTCGCCAACCCGGGTACGCCGATGGATTTTGGGAGTGATGCATTCCCATATACGCCGGGGGGCGCTGGCCTCTATACCCAGGGGCAGGGCGGCAGTGTAGATAATCACACGAATGGGGCGCTCTGGCGTACAACCATTCTCGACCCGAGCGATGCGAACTTCGCCTTACAATCGCTCCCCGTCGATTGGCCTCCAGTGCCTCCGGGTGAAGAATTCCTCGCCACCTGCGACTTCCGCAACAGCGGGCAGGATGACAATGCGCTGGCAAACTACGGCCCCTCGACCAACGGCATCGCCGAATACACCGCCAGCAATTTCAACAATGCGCTGAAGGGCGATTTGCTGTTGGCGGCCTTCAATGGCAACATCTACCTGGCAGACATGAATGTCGACGGCGATGTCGTCCTCAACTGCCCGACTCCGCCGCAAGACGGCACGAGCACCCTGGGCAACTGTGGTTCCAGCTTCGCCTCGGGCTTCGGTTCGACTCCGCTGGATGTGATCGCACAGGGCGATAATGACCCCTTCGGCGGTACCGTCTGGGCGGCGACCTATGGCGCGGATAACATCACGATCTTCGAGCCGGAAGATTACGACGGCAACGATCCGATTGCCTGTGAAGGCACTGACGACGACACCATTGACGAAGATGGCGACCTCTACACCAACGCCGACGAAATCGATGCCGGTACCAACCCGTGCTCTGGTGCGAGCCAGCCTGCCGACTTCGATGGGGAGCTGGAATTTGGCGACAGCAACCAGTTCAAGCGCTCCAACATCAACGATGATGACGACGACGAAGACGGCATCCTGGATGTGAACGACGCCTTCACCTTCGATCCGAGCAATGGTTCCGGCTCCATCGGCACGCTGCCGCTGCGCCTGGAACTGTTCAATTCGACGGGCTACGGCTTCGGCAGCATTGGCTTCACGGGGCTGATGACCAACGGCACAGATGACTACTTCGCCCTGATCGACGACAGCGGCGACGAACTGGTCTTCGGTGGCACGGCGGGCATCTACACCGATCCGACCGTTCCGGATGGCGACGCCTTCACCACCGGCAACGATCAGCAGAACGGCTTCCAGTTCGGCGTAGACGTGGACACAACGACAGGCCCCTTCACGGTCGAAACGCAGATCAACGGACCCTTCTTCAACGATCAAGCGCCGCAGAATTTCGCCTCGCACGGCTTCTACATCGGCACGGGCGATCAGGACAACTACCTGAAATTCGTACTGACGGGTAACGTTGGTGGCGGCGGTGACCAGGGCTTCCAGATCCTCTTCGAGAACGGCGGTACCGTTGCCAACGATCAGAAGATCCCGGTTGCGGGCGTCCTGGATGCAACGGCACTTCAGTTATATCTCTCGGTTGATCCGGTGGCGGGCACAGTGCAGGCTAGCTATGGCATTGATGGCGGCGCACGCACGGACATCGGCACCCCGGTCACGCTGACAGGCGACTTGCTGGCGGCAGTGCAGGGCAGCTACACCATCAACAGCCTTCCCTCGGCGCTGGCTGTCGGCGCAATCGCCACTTCGACGGGCAATGCACCGGAATTCGGCGCAAGCTGGGATTACTTCGAAGTCTCGCAGAATCCGTCCGAAACGCAGGCCATCGTCGAAGTCGATACGAGCGGCCTCAACGGCAGCACTTTCGGCAACGGCAGCTTCAACATCACCAACACCTCGACCAACGGCGCACAGATCACCAACGTGACCTTCGACCTGTCGAGCGCGGTCATCCCGGAAGTGGTCTTCGACCCGAACGGCACGGCGGGTGATGGCACGAGCAAAGACCTGACGCTGAATGGTGATGATGGCGGCACAGGATATACCAATCACAGCTTCAACAACGCCTATGAAGGCGGGTTCTACGGCCTGGACATCGACTTCAACGACTTCAACCCGGGCGAAACCATCGAATTCGGCCTGGATATTGATCCGGTTAGCATCAAGGGCGGCAGCGCACCCGGCCCCAACGAGTCAGGCAGTGTGAGCGGCCTGGAACTCTCCGGCGCGACGGTGACCGTCACCTTCGACACCGGGGAAACCTGGACGGTTGATCTCTTCGCCGAGGCAGGCGACAACAGCGACTCCATCAACACGGCACGCAATGCCCTGCCGCTGCCTGTGAGCATCGAAATGCCGGGCGTGGACAACCAGACGACGGCCTTCACCGCGAGCCAGCAGATCATCGTCACGGGCGCGGAAGGTTCGGTCGGGCAGCAGGTACGCCTGTTGCAACTGGAAGCGGGTTTGTTCGTGGAAGACCTGGGCGGCCCCTACGCGGGTGTCGGCTTTGACATTGACCCCTGGGAAATCAACAGCGTCATCGCCGTCAACGAGTTCACGGCGAGCATCGACAACTCCAACGAAGCATCCTTCGATGTGACGCTGACGGACAGCGACCCTGAAGCGGGCTACAACCTCTTCGTTGCCGTGATTGTGGATGATGACGGCGCAACCAGCCCGATCTCCAACGTCATCCTGGTGGAATACGATCCGGATGCGGCACCGACGATTGTCTACCGTCTGAATACCGAACAGGAAACTATCCCGGCAACGGACGGTGGCCCCGATTGGGAAGCTGTTGGTGGCACGGGTCAACAGTCTGGCACGGGCTGGGCTGTGAACACGGGTAATATCTCCACGCACAACATCAGCGGGCGCGATGCCAGCGTTCCGGATTACGTGCCGCAGGCGATCTTCGACAAAGAACGTTGGGATCCACCGAGCGGAGAAGAGATGCAGTTCACCTTCGATGTCGATCCGGGCACGTACCAGGTCAACCTCTTGATGGGCAACGGCTTCGGTGGCACCAGTGACCCCGGTCAGCGCGTCTTCGACATCAACATCGAAGGCCAGTTGGTGCAGGATGACCTCGACCTGAGCGCGACCTTTGGTCATCAGGTTGGCGGCATGCTCAGCTACATCGTGCAGGTGGATGATGGCACGCTGAACATCGAGTTCCTGCATGTCGTCGAAAACCCGACGGTGAACGGCATCGAAATCCTGCGCTTCGGCGGTGGTACGGGCGAAACGCCGATCACGGTTGATCCGATTGCGGATCAGAACAACGTTGAAGGCGACGAGATTGGCAATGCAGGGCTGGCAGTCGCTGCGACAGGTGGCGATGGCAACCTGAGCTACAGCGCTCAAGACTTGCCCCCGGGTGTCCAGCTTGAACCGACGAACGGACAGTTCTTCGGCACCGTCGCAGCAGATAGCGCAGGTACCTACAACGTCGTTGTGACTGTTGATGATGACGATGGCAACAACACAGATGCCGTGACGACCAGCTTCACCTGGACGATCACCGAACCGATTGTCATCCTTCCGGGCGAGACGCTCTACCGCGTCAATACAGGTGGCCCTGAATTGGCAGCAACGGACGGCGGCCCTGCCTGGGAACAGGATCAAGGGAGCTTCGGCGGTACCAACAATTCGGAATATCTGGTGGCGCTCTCGAGTGGTACCAGCACCTATAGCATGAGCAGCAGCAGCGCCTACCCCGGCCCCAACGTCGCCAACGCTTCGGTTCCGTCGTATGTCCCCATTGAGGTCTTCGATACTGAACGCTACGACGCTGAAAGCACACCGGAAATGCTGTGGCAGTTCCCGGTCACGGCGGGGACAGAGGTCGAAATTCGCCTGTACTTCGCGGAAATCTTCAACGGCATTGATGCAGCGGGTGAACGTGTCTTCGACATCTCTGTCGATGGTACGGTGCCTGCAGTCTTCACGGGTATTGATCCGTTCTCGATTGCTGGCGGCGAAACCGTCGGCTTCATGCTCAGCTATGTGACGACTTCCGACGGTGTGATCGACCTGGAATTCATTCACGGCGTCGAAAACCCGGCAATCAAGGGCATCGAAATCGTCGCAGTGGAAACCGAAGCCCCGGTCATCGAGCCGATTGCTGATGTGACCTTCGGCGTGCTGGCCGAATTCGGCGCAGGCGATGGCTTCTCCGATGGGCGTTTCGTCGTTTCGGCGGCTGATCCGCAGCAAGACGGCATCACCTTCAGCGCGACGGGTCTCCCCGCTGGCCTGGACATCGACCCCAACACGGGCGAGATCATCGGCACGGTCGAGGCTGCGGCGCTCACAGGTGGGCCGAGCAATGACGGCGTCCATGATGTGACTATCACCGTGACGGACGATAGCCCCGAACAAAACAGCAGCACGGAAACCTTCACGTTCACCGTGATCGAACGCACGATTGACATCACGCTCCCTGTCGATGGCAGCACGATTGCACCGACGGATCAGTTGCAGGTGCAGTGGACGAGCGAGGGCGGCGACGAACCGTACTTCGACCACATCCACATCTACCTGTATGCAGCGGGCGAATACCCGCTGGCTTCCGAAGAGCAGCCCGCATGGTTGGGCAGCCAGCCGCTGAATCCGGCGATACCCGTGAGCATCGACAGCACGACCAAGGCCGAATGGGCCAAGTACTTCGACGCCGACGGCTTCCTGCTGCCAGGTGACTACGTGATTGAAGCGCGTCACGCCAAACCATCGCACGACGAATACGACAGTGACCGCGATCCGCAGACTACTGGCGACTTCCAGACGGTCATCCCGGTTGCAGTGACCTTCACGGTGGAAGAAGTGACGAACCTGCCGCCTGTGGTGACGAACCCCGGCACGCAGACCAACTTCGAAGGCGATGTGGTCAACCTGCCAATCGTGGCTAGCGATCCGGATGGCGATGACAACGCGCTGACCTACGAGGCGACGAACCTACCGCCGGGTCTGACGATTGATCCCAACACGGGCGTCATCAGCGGCACGCTGGAAGTAGGTGCCTCACCGACGCCGGACGGCGCTTTCATCGAAGAAGATGGCCTCGTGGTCATCGAGATGGAATCCGCCGACAGCCTGCCGGGTAGCTGGGAAGACAGCAGCAGCTACAGCACCAGCTTCTCGCCGGATGTCAACAGCCCCGGCAGCGCCGCAGGGGGCGACTTCATCATCTGGCAGGGCGGCCAATCCTTGAGCACGCCCGGCAACGGCCTGATCACCTATCAGGTGCAGATCAACAATCCGGGCACGTATCAGTTCCAGTGGCGCAACCAGGTCGGCAACGGTACGGAGACTACCGAACACAACGACACCTGGCTGAAGATCGAAGCTGATGCCTTCTACGGTGAGCAGGGCGGCGGCAGCATCGTCTGCCCGAAGGGCTACAACCCGGCTGAAAACGACTGCACGGGTGGCGCACCGGAAGGCTCAGGCGGCAGCGGCTGGTTCAAGGTGTACTCCAGCGGTGCCAACAACTGGTCGTGGAGCACCAACACCAGCGATAATGATGCGCACCCGATCTTCGCACGCTTCGACGCGCCGGGCGTCTACAACATCCTGATCTCGGCACGCAGCAGCAGCCACGCGATTGATCGCATGGTGCTGTTCCAGGTCGGCACGGTCAGTGCAAGCCAGGCGCAGAACCTGAGCAATCCGGAATCGGATCGCGCAGGGGGCAGCCAGGGTACGGATGGCTCCGCAGGCGAATACGCCGTGAGCGTGACGGCCACCGACACTGGCAGCCCGCAGGAGAGCACGACGGTGAACTTCACCTGGAACGTCTTGCCGCAATCGACCACCAATCCGAGCGCTCTCGTTCAGGTCAATCCGGGTGCAAGCCTGGGTGCCAGCACCTTCGGCAACAACAGCTTCCAGATCACCAATACGGGTGATGTAGACATCGTGAATGTCACAATCGACAGCAGTTCGACCTTCATGCCCGATGTGGTCTTCGACCCGGTGGGTACGGCAGGCGACAACGGCGCCAAGTGCCTGACGACGGGTACGGCTGGTAACACGCAGGCAGAAGTTGGCCTGACGGTTCCCGGTAATGGCGGCAGTGATGCAGCCGACTGCGAAAGCGTCTTCGATCAGCCGCACAACGGCGTGGATAACCAGGAAGGTTATGACATCCTGACGCTGGACTTCACCGACTTCAACGGCGGCGAGAGCTATGCATTCGGCGTGGATATGGATCCGACCAGCATCAAGGGCGATCTCTCCACTGGCGACGCTGGCTCCATCAGCGGCTTCGAGCTGATCGGCGCGACGGTCACCGTGACCTTCGAGGACGGCACCACGATCGTCACCAGCCTGACCGACGAGGGCAGCCTGGGCGGTTCGCAGGCTGTGGTCGAAACGGGCCTGCCGAATGCTCCGAGCATCACCGGGCCGAACGGCACGGATCCGGCAGTTGTCGGCGACCCGAGCCAGACCATCGTGGTCACGGGCACACCGGGGCAGCAAGTGGTTCTGGTTCAGGTGGACGCCCGCCTGCACATCGATCCGGGTAACCCGGGTGTGGGTTACGATGTCGATCCCTTCGAAGCGAACGAAGCGATGGCGAAGTCGCTCTATGTCGGCACCATTCCGCAAGATGGCACGCTCGAAGTCGATGTGACCCTGCTGGAGACCTCCGGCAGCGCTGGCACGCCCGATGGCGGCATCAACCACTTCATCGCCTTCTACGGCGACAACGGTCAGCCCTACGGCCCGGCCTCCAACACGGTCGTGCTGGAACTGGGCGACGCGCCGCAGCTCGCCAACCTGACGGGTAGCTTCACGATGCAGGGACGCGACGCTTATGACGTGGTTCTGAGCGTGAATGTCTACGAAGTGGGCAACGCGACCCCGACCTATAGCTTCACACCGACAGCAAGCACCTCAGGCGAATTCACGGTAACCGGCATGGCACCGGGTACTTACGAAGTCGCAGTGAAATCTGCGAACAGCTTGCAGGTCGTGGAAACCATCACCCTGGTGGGTGGTAGCAACAGCACGGACTTCGGCGAACTGCTGACCGGTGACGCCAACAACGATAATCAGGTCAGCGCGCTGGACTTCTCGGTACTGGCTGGCAGCTTCAACCTGAGTGAAGGCGCTCCTGGCTACAACGCAGGTGCAGACTTCAACGGTGACGGCGCAGTCACAGCATTGGACTTCTCGCTGCTGACGACCAACTTCAACATACCAGGCGAAGAAGTCAGCGGGCAGTGAGCCGGAAGCAGCCGGACAAGAGCAGCGTTGGGGGACTGTCCTCGTCGGACAGTTCCCCATCCGCCAATAACGCAGAAAACAAACGAGCAAACGATAGCCAACCAAGTTTTGGAGGCAACACATCGTGAAAACGAGTAAATTCTTGCGGGCAGGGACGATCCTGCTGCTCCTGTTAGCGGCCTTCGGCGCATTCACTGTGCCCGCTGCCGCACAAACAGGGGTGGATCTGGTCGTCAATCCGGCCAGCACGACAGTCAACCCGGGTGACACGTTCTCTGCGACGATTGCGTTGCAGAGCAACGGTCAAACCTATGACCTGGTAGAAGCCTATCTGAGCTTTGACCCCAGCGTCTTGCAGGTCGTCTCGCTAGACCCTGTCGGAGTTAGCACGCTGCCAGTCGAACTGGTCCCGCCGACCTTCGATAATGGCACCGGGCAAGTCAGCTATGGTGCGGGCAAATTCAGCTCGTTCCCCAATATCTCCTTCAACTTCCTGACAGTCAACTTCGAGGCTGTTGCCGCTGGCAATGCCCAGATCGACTTCTTCGATCCGTCTGGCCCGGCGAGCACGATTGTCACCTTTGCGGGTGCGAATGTGCTCAACAGCGCAACTGGCGCGACGGTGACGGTGGAAGAAGATCAGCCGACGAACACCGATCCGACTGTAAACATCACGTCTCCCACGAACAACGCTACCTTCACAGAAGGCGATAATGTAACCTTCACGGGCAGTGCCAATGATGCAGAGGACGGTGATCTGAGCAGCAGCATTGAATGGGTCTCTGATCTGGACGGCAGCCTGGGGACGGGTGCCAGCATCAGCACGAGTACGCTGAGTGTTGGCACACACAGCATCACCGCCAGCGTAACGGACAACGATGGAGCGAACGCAAACGCCGACATCAGCATCACCGTCAATGCCGATCAGCAGCAGAATCAGGCACCGAGCGTGGACGCTGGTAACGATCAGACGATCACACTGCCGAATAACACCGTTTCGCTTGATGCGACAGCAACGGACAGCGATGGCCCCAGCGCCCTGACCTTCTCCTGGACCGTGACCAACGGCAACGCAGCCAACGTCAGCATCGACAGCCCCAACAGCGAAGATACCGATGTCACCTTCAGCGCGGCAGGTACTTATGAACTGACCCTGACCGCCGATGATGGCGATCTCACAGGCAGCGATAGCGTCACCATCACCGTCAATCCGGAGCAGCAGGCCGGGGATGTCTTCCTGGCAATCAGTGGCCCCGGCAGCGTGACGGTTGGCGATACCTTCAATGTGGTTGTTGAGGTACAGGCAGGCACAGAGTCCGTGAATGTCGCAGAAATCCATCTGGACTTCGACCCATCCGCTTTGCAGGTCAATGGCTTGACTCTGGGCGCGATGGATACGACGACGACCAACACGTTCGACAACACAGCAGGTACGGTTGATCTCGCAGCCGGGATCTTCACTGGCCCCCTGAGTGGGACTTTCACGCTGGTGACGGTTGAATTCCAGGCTATCGCAGCGGGTACGACAGACATTACTGTTCCGCCGCTGGCCTTCCCGCGTGAGTCGCAGGTGGTTTCGGATGGCATCAATGTCCTCACGGACATCCTGGGCGATCCGACGACGATCACCATTCAGGAAGCAACCAGCAATGTTCCGCCGACAGCCAATGCAGGCGCAGACCAGACTGTGACCGATGCCGAAGTAGATGGCGAGTCCATCACGCTGGATGGTTCTGGCAGCTTCGACAGCGATGGCAACATCGTCAGCTATGCATGGAGCTGGACGGGCGGCAGCGCAACAGGCGTCAACCCGAGTGTCAATTTTGACATTGGCACATATGAAGTGACTCTGACCGTCACCGACGACGATGGCGATACCGATACCGATACGGTCACAATCACTGTAGAAGCACCTGTCGCAGTGGATGATGTCTTCCTGGTTGTGACGCCAGAAACGACTAACACCACCGTTAGCGCAACCTTCGATGTGGTTGTCGAGGTGCAGGCTGGCAGCCAGCCCGTTGATGCCGCCGAAGCACACCTGGACTTCGACCCGGCAGTGCTGCAAGTCGTCTCGGTCACCCCAGGCTCCGCGCTGGGAACGGTGATCCAGAATCTGTTCGACAACACCGAGGGTGAAATCGACTACGCAGCAGGCACCTTTGAAACGCCGCCGAACGGCACCTTCGATCTGGTGACGATCACCTTCGAAGCTGTACAGGCGACGGATGCGAGCGGCATGCCGCTGGACTTCGCGCCGCTGGTCTTCCCGCGCGAATCGCAGGCGACTTACTCGGGCAACAGTGTCCTCACCGGCGTCACGGGTGGCACGGTCATCGTGGAAGATACCGCCACATTGTTCGGTTCGGTTGACCTGGAAGGCCGCAACGCTCCTCCGAACAGCGCATGGAGCGTCCCGCTGACGGTCAACTTCTACGAAGTGGGCAGCAGCACGGCAGCTTACGAATACACGACGACCACCGACAACAACGGCGACTTCATGGTGATGGGCATCGCGCCAGGAACCTACGAAGTGGCGGTAAAGAATGCCAAGACGCTACAGCGTGTGACAACCCTGACTCTGGTCGCGGGTGCCAACAATCATGATTTCGGCACACTGCTGGCGGGCGATGCCAACGATGACAACCGCATCACTCTGGTAGACTTCTCGATCCTGACCGATACCTACAACCTGGCGGTCGGTGATCCGAACTACGATCCACGTGCCGACTTCAACGAAAATGACTTCATCACGCTGCAGGATTTCTCGCTGTTGACGCAGAACTTCAACACGCAGGGTGAAACACCGAGCGGCCTGGCAGGTGGAGCAGCCGCCTTCGTCGGTGCCCAGACGAACAGCCTGGGCGCTGATGTGCCGTTGCGAAGCAGCAGCGAAACCCTGGCACAGCTCAGCAATGTCACCCCTGCCAATGCTGGCGAGGCTGATATTGCAATTGAGCCGCAGAGCACCAGCGTCGAAATCGGCGATACTTTCACGGTGACGGTCGTGGTACGTACAGGAACGCAGCCCATCAACGGTGCGGCGGCCTACTTCGACTTTGATCCGAGCATCTTGCAGGTGAAGAGTTTGACGCCGTATACCAGTCAGCTTCCGATTGCGCTGGCCGGCCCGATCTCGGATAACGTAGAAGGGGAAGTTTCCTACGCAGCGGGGATCATCAATGGGCCGCGTCCCAGTGGAGAGATCACCCTGCTGGATGTCGAGTTTGAGGCCATTGCAGCGGGCAGCACGGCCCTGGAATTCGTCTTCGATGACAGCGACTCGAACTTCCTGCGCATCACGGAAGTGACGGCGGATGGGCTGGGCGACATCCTGGACGAGACGCTGGACGGCAGCGTGACCGTAACCACGCCGAACGACGCTCCGGTGGCAAACGATGACAACTTCGAGACGGATGAAGATGTGGCGCTCAATGGGGATGTCTCCACCAACGACAGCGATGTCGATGGCGACAACCTGACCTATAGCGTCAATGACAACGTCAGCAATGGTACGCTGGCCTTCGATAGCGACGGCACGTTCACCTACACGCCGGATGACGACTTCAACGGCAACGACAGCTTCACCTACGAAGTCAGCGACGGGGAACTGACCGACACCGCCACCGTGAACATCACGATTGCACCTGTGAACGATGCGCCTGTGGCGAACGATGATACTGTCACGATGGACGAAGACACGTCGGTGACCATCGACGTGCTGGGCAACGACGACGACGTAGAAGGCGACGATCTGACCATCAGCAGCATCACGCAGCCGAGCAACGGCACAGCATTGGTGCAGGATAACAAGGTAGACTACACGCCGGACGCCAACTTCAACGGCACCGACAGCTTCACCTACGAAGTCAGCGACGGCAACGGTGGCACGGATACGGCAACCGTCAACATCATGGTGAACGATGTGCCGGAACCGAATACCGCCCCCGAAGCAGAAGATGACAACTACAGCGTCGATGAAGACATTGTGCTCAACGTCGCGGCACCAGGTTTCCTGGCGAACGACGATGACGCGGAAGACGACACGCTGAGCGCGACTCTCGACGTTGATGTCACGAGCGGTACGCTGGCCTTCAACAGTGACGGCAGCTTCACCTACACACCGGACGCCAACTTCAACGGCACCGACAGCTTCACCTACGAAGTCAGCGATGGCCTTGACAGCGACACCGCCACCGTGACCATCACCGTGAATCCGATCAACGACGCTCCGGTGGCAAACGATGACAACTTCGAGACGGATGAAGATGTGGCGCTCAATGGGGATGTCTCCACCAACGACAGCGATGTCGATGGCGACAACCTGACCTATAGCGTCAATGACAACGTCAGCAATGGTACGCTGGCCTTCGATAGCGACGGCACGTTCACCTACACGCCGGATGACGACTTCAACGGCAACGACAGCTTCACCTATACCGCCAGCGATGGGGAACTGACCGACACCGCCACCGTCAACCTGACCATCAACCCGGTTGATGAGCCAAACACACCACCTGTGGCGAACGATGACAACTTCGAGACGGATGAAGATGTGGCGCTCAATGGGGATGTCTCCACCAACGACAGCGATGTCGATGGTGATCCGCTGGAATACTCGCTGCTGAGCCAACCCACGTCGGGCGAACTGACATTCGTCAATGACGGCACGTTCACCTATGTGCCGGACGATGACTTCAACGGCAACGACAGCTTCACCTACGAAGTCAGCGATGGCCTTGACAGCGACACCGCCACCGTGACCATCACCGTGAATCCGGTCAATGATGCACCTGTGGCCGTTGATGACGGCTTCGAGACTGACGAAGATGTCGCCTTCCCCGAATACGTGCTGGGCAATGACACCGACGCCGACGGAGACACCCTCAGCGTCATGCTCATCAGCGATGTCTCCAATGGCGAGCTGCTGCTCAACAGCGACGGCACTTTCGGCTACACACCAGACGCCAACTTCAACGGCAGCGACAGCTTCACCTATCAGGCCAGTGATGGACAGGCCGACAGCAATATCGCCACCGTGACCATCACCGTCAATCCGGTCAACGATGCACCTGTGGCAAACGATGACAGCTTCAGCGGCGACGAAGATGCGATCCTCACGGGTGATGTGAGCATCAACGATAGCGATGTCGATGGGGATACCCTGACCTATAGCGTCAATGACAACGTCAGCAATGGTACGCTGGCCTTCAATAGCGACGGCAGCTTCAGCTACACGCCGGATGACGACTTCAACGGCAGCGACAGCTTCACCTATACCGCCAGCGATGGGGAACTGACCGACACCGCCACCGTCAACCTGACCATTCTGGATGTGGAAGAACCGAACCTACCGCCCACGATTGACCCGATCCCGGATCAGACCAACACAGTGGGTGATGTCATCAGCTTGCAGGTCAATGCGACCGATCCGGAAGACGATGAGCTGATCTTCAGCGCAATCGGCTTACCGGCTGGCCTGACCATCGATGCCATAAGCGGCCTGATCAGCGGGACTATCGGTGAAGCGGGCAGCTTCGAAGTGACCGTCAGCGTGGGCGACGGCAATAACCCGCTCGTCAGCACCGACTTCGAATGGACGGTGGACGAAGCGCCGACGGAAACGCCATCGCCGACCACGCCTGCGCCGACCACACCTGCGCCGACCACGCCGGCACCCACGACCCCGGCTCCGACCACACCTGCGCCAGAACTGCCAAGCTACAGCATCGGGAGCTGCTACGACGATGAAACCCAGACCTTCACGCTCTTCATCGTGAATGGCGATGTGGCGGGCTACCTGGGCTACGATGTCTACACCGAACAGGGCATCCAGAACCTGGGCTTCTTCGAAGCCAACGAGGAACAAACCATCGAGGGTGTGGCGCTGCAAAACGGCAACCCCGACACCCTGCGCAAGTTCGTCCGCCTCAGCGAGAACGACGACTGGACGCAGCGCGGCGGCACGCATGTGCTGAACCCGGAAAACGCCAATCTCTGTGAGGATGAGCCGACGGAAACACCGTCGCCGACCACGCCGGCACCCACGACCCCGGCTCCGACCACACCTGCGCCGGAACTGCCGCGCTACAGCATCGGGAGCTGCTACGACGATGAAACCCAGACCTTCACGCTCTTCATCGTGAATGGCGATGTGGCGGGCTACCTGGGCTACGATGTCTACACCGAACAGGGCATCCAGAACCTGGGCTTCTTCGAAGCCAACGAGGAACAAACCATCGAGGGTGTGGCGCTGCAAAACGGCAACCCCGACACCCTGCGCAAGTTCGTCCGCCTCAGCGAGAACGACGACTGGACGCAGCGCGGCGGCACGCATGTGCTGAACCCGGAAAACGCCAATCTCTGTGAGGATGAGCCGACGGAAACACCGTCGCCGACCACGCCTGCGCCAACGACGCCTGCGCCGACGACCCCGGCTCCGACGACCCCGGCTCCGACCACGCCTGCGCCGACCACGCCTGCGCCCACGACTCCGGCTCCGACCACACCTGCGCCGACCGAACCCGTGAACGAGCCGCCGAGCATTCACCCCATCCCGGATCAGACCAACACGGTGGGTGATGTCATCAGCTTGCAGGTTGAGGCCAGTGATCCGGAAAACCTGGCACTGCGCTATGAGGCCGATGGTCTCCCGGCAGGTCTGACGATTGATGTCGCCAGCGGCCTGATCAGTGGCACAGTTAATGAAGTGGGCACCTCTGATGTGACCATCACGGTCATCGACAGCGAAGGCCAGACCGCCAGCACCAGCTTCCACTGGACGGTGAACGAAGCGCCGACGGAAACACCGTCGCCAACGACGCCTGCGCCAACGACCCCGGCTCCGACCACGCCTGCGCCGACGACCCCGGCGCCAACGACACCTGCGCCGACGACCCCGGCTCCGACGACCCCGGCTCCGACCACGCCTGCGCCCACGACACCTGCGCCGACCACACCGGCTCCGACGGAACCCTCGCCGACGCCGCCCCCGACCCAGCCCGCTGAGGTCAACCCGGTGAGTGTCTGCTGGGTCACGGATCGCAACAATGCCGAGACGGTCTGGCGCGTGACCAACCCGAACACCGTGACACTCGCGCCCGGTTCACAGGCCAAGGTGGTCTTCGGCTGGCAGACGTACGATGCCAGCGGTGCACCGAGCCAGAGCGCCGAAAAATGGGATCAAATTGGACAGACTCAGATCAACACCCGCCTGTCCGATCGGATCGACGTGACCTGGTACATCTTCGACAACGCCCTCTCCGCGCCCTTGGGCACGGTGACGGCCTACGCCACCGAAGAATATCGCTGCCAGGACTGAGCAGAGCAGCATCAATAGGGGAGGCTCCCGAAAGGGGGCTTTCCCTCCGATCCTGCAAGCGAAACGAAAAGGACTCTTAAACGATGAAAGCAAGCATGAAATGGATCATCCCGACCATGCTGCTCCTGCTCATGGTTGGTAGTAACTTATCGCAAGTTACAGCCCAAACGGGAACCGTCCTGTTCCGAGTGAACGCGGGCGGCCCCGAGATTGCCGCAACGGATAGCGGTCCCGTCTGGGGTGCTGATACTATTGTCAATAACTCCCCATATCTTTCAGTTCCCGGCAGTAATCAGACGTATCCGGGAGGCACCGGGCCTACCGTTACGCTTGATGCGTCTGTACCATCTTATGTACCCGTAGAGATCTTCAGCAAAGAACGCTATGACGCAGACACCACTGCAAGCCCGGAAGAAATGCAATATTCCTTCCCGGTAGCAGCAACGACAGAAGTCGAGATTCGCCTGTACTTTGCTGAAATCTTCCTGACGGCCAGCAATAACACCACCAATGGCCCGCGTATTTTTGATGTTTCCGTCGATGGCACGGTGCCAGCTGTTTTGGATGATATTGATCAATTTGCTCTGCATGGACACGACGTTGGCTTCATGATCTCCTATACGACCATCTCTGATGGTTCCGTCGACCTGGAGTTCATCCATGTGGAAGAGAATCCCAACATCAAGGGCATTGAGATCATCGAAGTAACGCCCCCCACAAACAACCCACCTAGCGTTACGATCAGCACTCCTCCTGATAACGCAAACTTCGATACTGGCGAATCAATCACTTTCTCTGGCACAGCCAATGATGTTGAAGATGGTGACGTAACCGCCAGCATCGAATGGTCGTCTGACCTGGATGGGGTTTTAGGAACGGGCGCAAGCATCGCCGTGAGTGACCTGAGTGTGGGTGAACATGTCATCACTGCAACCGCTACGGATACGCAAAGCAGCCCCGGAAGCGACAGCATCACCATAACGGTGCTTTACCCTGCTCCCACAGGTACGGTATTGTTCCGCGTGAATTCCGGTGGGCAGGAAATCCCGGCGCTGGATAGCAGTGGAGTTGCCTGGAGCGTCGATACAACGGGGAACAACTCACAATATCTCGTCGAAGCTGGTAACAACAAATCGTCCAGCACAAGTGCCCCCATCACCTTTGATGCATCGGTTCCCGCTTATGTACCGGAAGCGCTCTTCCAGATTGAACGCTGGGAAGGCTCTGGCACTGCGGAAATGTTGTATTCCTTCCCGGTTGCCGCTGGCACACAGATCGAAATTCGCCTGTACTTCGGGGAAATCTATGGTCCCAATAGTTCAGCGGGAAGCCGCATTTTCGACGTTTCTGTCGATGGCACCGTTCCTTCTGTCTTTGATGACATCGACCAGGGGGCGCTGCATGGGCTGGATGTTGGCTTCATGCGTTCCTATAGCACAACCTCGGATGGCTCCGTTGATCTGGAATTCTTGAGCAGTGTCGAGAATCCCAACATCAAGGGTATTGAGATCATCGAACTGAGCACACCAAGCAACACCCCACCAACGGTCACGATTGATGCCCCGGCAGATGGCAGCAACTTTGACGAAGGCGTTGAGATCACCTTTGAGGGCACTGCATCCGATGCAGAAGATACTGCCCTTGATGGCAGCAGCATTGCGTGGAGTTCTGACCAGGATGGCCCCCTCGGTACGGGCGCAAGCATCGCCGTGAGTGACCTGAGTGTGGGTGAACATGTCATCACTGCCGAAGTCACGGATAGCGGCAGCCTGGTCGGTAATGACAGCATTACTGTGATTGTTAATGAAGTGGTGGTGGTCGAACCTGCGAACTTCTGCGTCAACGTGAACGGCGTGACAGGCACGGCCTTTGGTCGTGAATTCCTGGCAGACAACGCAGATTTCTACACAGGCAGCAGCACCTTCGGCGGTATAAACAACAACGCTACAGAGAACATCGTCACGCTGACGGGTGTTTCGCTGAGCAGCTACGAAACCGATATGTTCCAGACGGAACGTTTCGGCGGCAAAAGCAGCATCATGGTGATCGACCTGGGAGATGGCAACAACCTTACCGGAATCACGGCAGATGGTAGCTTGCCCAATGGGGATTACATCGTTGATCTATACTTCGCAGAGATTTTCCAGGGCGTGAACAATAATGCGCTGAATGGTGGCGTTGGTGATCGCATCTTCGATGTGACTGTCGAGGGCAACTTGTTCCTCGATGATCTGGATCTCTTCGCCGTGCCGGAACCGGATGGGCCATTGACGGCGCTGGTCTTCAGCACGCCCGTCACGGTAGCAGATGGCTCATTGACCATCGAGTTCGATGCAAGTGAAGACAACGCTAAGATCAGCGCCTTCTGCGTGACACCTGCGGACAGCGATACCGAAGCACCGCAAATCACGCTCCTGGGTGATGATCCGCTGGAGTTGCTCGTAGGGGATACCTATGAAGAACCCGGTGCAACCGCCACTGATAACGTCAATGGCGATGCAAATCTGCGCATCACGGTGGATGCCAGCGCGGTAGATACCGGAACGGCAGATAGCTACGACGTGATCTATACGGCGACGGATGCCGCCGGAAACAGCGTTCAGGCGACGCGCGTTGTCAATGTGAGTGCGCCCAATACTGCGCCGGAGATTGCTCCGATTGCCGATGTCAGTGTCGATGAAGGCGATGCGATCAGTGTCAGCGTGGATGTGACAGATAACGAAGGGGACGCCACCGTCAGCATCGAAATTGTGGACGACAGCGACTCAAGTGTCGTTGATGGAAGCAATTACAGCTTCGACGGCAGCACCCTGACCTGGAACAACGCTCCGGTGGGCAGCTACACCGCCACCGTGACGGCAGAGGATGGCGAGTTCAGCGACAGCGAGAGCTTCGCAATCACCGTCAATGCGGTGAACACCGCGCCGGAGATTGCTCCGATTGCCGATGTCAGTGTCGATGAAGGCGATGCGATCAGTGTCAGCGTGGATGTGACAGATAACGAAGGGGACGCCACCGTCAGCATCGAAATTGTGGACGACAGCGACTCAAGTGTCGTTGATGGAAGCAATTACAGCTTCGACGGCAGCACCCTGACCTGGAACAACGCTCCGGTGGGCAGCTACACCGCCACCGTGACGGCAGAGGATGGCGAGTTCAGCGACAGCGAGAGCTTCGCAATCACCGTCAATGCGGTTGTTGACCCAGACCCATCTGGCATCCTTTCCGATGACTTCAACGACTTCAATCTGAATACCAACATCTGGACGCTGATTGACCCTGTGGGCGATGCAACGCTTTCGTTCACCGGAACCAACACGCCGGATGCCTGGCTGAATCTTGGGGTATCCGAGGGCGTCAACCATGATGTCTGGCAGCAGGGCAACTTCGCGCCGCGCGTCATGCAGAGTGCCAACGACACCGACTTCGAAATTGAGGTCAAGTTCGAGAACCAGCTCAACGGCACGAATCAGCTCTACGGCATCTTGATCGAAGAGAGCGAGGGCAACTTCCTGCGCTTCGACTTCTACAGCAGCGGCAACGACGTCAACATCTTCTCCGCTGTCTTCGTCAACGGCACGCCGGGGAACACCAGCAACGTTGGAATCGCGGCGGGTGCGCCGCTGTGGATGCGCATCACGCGCAGTGGTGATGATTTCACCCAGTCCTACAGCTATGATGGTGTGAACTTCACCGAACAACGCACGATCACGCACAGCATGACCGTCTCCCAGGTCGGTGCTTTCGTCGGCAACGCAGGGCAGAATCCGGCGCATGTGGGGCAGATCGACTACTTCTTTAACACCGCAGCACCCATCGATCCGGAAGATGGCGCGACGGATGTTGTCGATGACAGCGGCCCGCTGGTCTACAACATCGAAGAGGGCGCGAGTGATGTCCAGGCGGCGGTTTCCTGGGCAACGGATGAACTGGCGACGGGTCTGGTCGAATACGGCACCGACAACACCTACAGCGATGGCTCCGTCACCCTCGGTGACTTGCTCGCCAGCCAGACGGCAACCATCAACGGCCTGACGCCGGATACGACCTACCTGTTCCGCATCACTGCGACGGATGCCCAGGGCAATAACACGGTGGTCGATGGCCTCAGCTTCACGACAGGCGATCAGCCCCCGGCAGGTTCGCCAGTGGTGGATGTATGGTATGGTGATACACAGACCTACACCATCGGTCGCGCACAGGAATGGTGCAACATCCTGGGCAATGTCAGTGATCCGGATGGAATCTCGAACCTGACCTACAGCCTGAACGGCGCACCTGCGGTTCCGGCTTCGGTCGAAGGCTTCACCATCCCCGGTGTGGCTGGTAGCCCGCGCCTGGAAAATACGGGCGACTTCAACATCGAAATTGACTGTGACGACCTGCAATCTGGCACCAATCAGGTCATCATCACCGCAACCGACGGGTCGGTCCTACCCAATGAAACGACCAAGCTGGTCACACTGGAATACGACCCCAACGCTTACTGGCCGGAAACCTACAACATCGATTGGGATACGCTGACCTCCATTGAGGAAATCAGCAGCGTCGCCCATGTGGTTGATGGCAAATGGCGTCTGGAAAATGGCGGCCTGCGCGTGGATCAGCCGGGCTATGATCGTCTGGTAGCCATCGGTGATATGGATTGGGACGACTACGAAATCCTGGTTCCGATCACTTTCAACGGCAACGTCAACGGCGGTGGTGCAGGCGTTTTGATGCGCTGGAACGGTCATACTGATGACCCAACCGGAGGCACTCAGCCCAAGACCGGGTACTATCCGTTGGGCGCGATTGGCTGGCTGTGGAACGGCGAGCTTGAGTTCTTCACGAACCGTGATGGTACGCCGAGCAATGGCAATGTGACCGTCCAGAGTGGCGATCAGATTCTGATGCGCATGCGCGTGACAACGCTGCCCGATGGAGCAGGCTTCTACCAGATCAAGGTCTGGGAAGTTGGCACGACAGAACCCACCGACTGGCAGCTTGAGTACACGGCTGACCAGCAGGAGAATGATCCGATCAGTGGTTCGCTGATGCTGATTGTTCATCAGATCGACGTGACCTTCGGCGATGTTGCTATCACGCCCATCATCCCGCCCAATGACAACACACCGCCAGTTATCACGGATGTGGTCACCGCGCCGAACGATGTCAGCGCGTTCATCAGTTGGACGACGGACGAACTGGCGACCAGCGTCGTGAACTATGGCCTGGATACGAACTACGGTTCAACAGTCGATAGTCTGGCGTTGAAGACCTCGCACACCCTGGAACTGACGGGCTTGCAGCCGAACACGACCTACTTCTACGAAATCACATCGGCAGATGCGAACGACAATACGGCGAGTGTCACGGGCAGCTTCACCACTGCGGCTGAACCTGTGGAAAACTCAGTTGAGTCGGATGACTTCAATACGTGTGCACTGGATACCTCGCTCTGGCGCTTTGAAGATGCGGGCTTCGGCAACGCTTCCTTCGAACTCATCGGCGGTGGCAGCGGCGAAGCAACCCTGAATCTGACGGCGACTGCGGCACAGGTAATCGATGCCTGGAACCCGGCAGGCCCGCCGCGCATGGTGCAGGATATTCCGAGCGCAGCAGCCCAGGCAGACTTCCAGGTCGAAGCCAAGTTCAACAACATCCCGGCGGACAACCTGGATGATCAGGGTCTGGTCTTCTGGGTCGATGCTTCCAACTGGATCCGCTTCGATGTTTATGCCAGCGGTGGTAACAACAAGGTCTTCGTCGGGGAGACGACCACCGGCGGTGAAAACATCATCGTCAATGGGACGGTTGCGCCAGGGGCAGCCCAATACCTGCGTGTGACGCGCACAGGCAATCAGTGGACGTTCGAATACTCGGCAGATGGCAGCACATGGATCGAAGCAACTACGATCACTCGCTCGCTGAGCCTGACCGAAGTTGGTCTCTTCGTCGCCAATCCTGACGGCGGGGAACACACGACCAGTGTCGATTACTTCTTCGACACGGATGCACCCATCACACCGGAAGATGGCGATACCAACACCATCACTATCACGCCGAACGGCAGCGGCACGGCGAGTCTCTCGCCTGATCAGAACGGCTATGCGTGCGGCGATACGGTGGAAATCACCGCAGAGCCAGAAGCCGGCTGGGTGTTCGATAGCTGGACTGGCGATGTCAGCAGCACGGACAATCCGTTGACCGTGACCGTTGACGGCGACCTGAACCTGACGGCGAACTTCGTCGAAGGCGTTGTTGGCGTACCGCAGGCAACTGTTGCCATCAACCCGGGAACGGGCATCGATAGCAGCACTTTCAACGGTGGCTTCAGCATCACCAACGAATCCACTGAAGTCTTGCAGATCACCAGCTTCAGCATCGACCTGAGCAGCGCCATGTACCCGGATATGGTCTTCGACCCGAACGGCACAGCAGGTGATGCGGCAGGCGTATGCTTTGAAGCGACGGGCAGCAGCGGAAGTACGACCGGATTGGTTGCGCCAGGCGATCCCTGCCTCGATCCGTTCAGCAGCCCCTTCGGTAATGGCGGTTTCTACGTGCTGAGCGCGGACTTCACCGACTTTGCGCCGGGTGAGACCTTCACTTTCAAGGTGGATGTTGACCCGACCAGCATCGAGAATGCGACGGGTACAGGCAGCAGCGGCTCCGTCAGCGGCCTGGAACTGGCAGGCTCGGTCTACACCGTGACCTTCAGTGATGGCAGCATCCTCAGCGGCGAAATCTACCGCGTGCAGCCGAACAGCAACGGCGGGGCAGAGAACACGCTGACGCCGGATCCCATCAGCACAGCACCTGGCCTGACCATCCTGAACACGACGCCAACGACAGATGGCGAATTCCAGGATGCGACCATCGACACGCTGACACCCACCGCACAGATCAGTGGGGCAGTTGGCTCCAATGTCTCTCTGCTGGTCATCGAAAGCGACTTCCTGGTCGCGGCGACTCCCAGCAGCCCGTTTGAAGCCAATCAGGCTGAAGCAGTCAGCGAATACGACGCTGTGATCGGTGCGAGTGGCACGGTAGACATCCCGTTGACGCTGACGCAAACCACGGACAGCGGCCTCTACTACCTGGCAGCCGTCATCGTGGAACCGGATGGACGCACGAGCGCGCTGAGCGATGTGTGGCGTCTGCTGTATGAACCGGGCACGCCGGAAGCGTTGATCGAGATCAACCCGGATGGCAACCTGAACGCCAGCACCTTCAACAATAACAGCTTCCAGATCACGAATAACAGCCAGGGTGATACGCAAATCACCAGCGTGAGCATCGACCTGAGCAGCGGCATCCTGCCGGATATGGTGTTTGATCCAACTGGATCGGGTGGCGACGCAACCTCCAACTGCCTGACACCCAACACCGGCGCGACAGCCACTGGCTTCAGCGCTCCGTTTGATCCCTGTGTCGATCCCTACAGCGTGCCGCGCAACGGTGGCTTCGATGTGCTGACGATCGACTTCACGGACTTCGATCCGGGTGAGCAGTTCTTCTTCACCACCGACGTTGACCCTAACAGCATCCAGGGTGTATCGGGTGCGGGTAACGCGGGCGCAGTCTCTGGTTATGAACTGATTGGCGCGACGATCACTGTGACCTTCGATAACGGCACGACCCTCATCGGCAGCCTCTACGAAGATGGCAGCCTGGGTGGTGCACAGGCTATCGTGGCGCAGAATGCGACCAGCGCTCCGAGCATCGCGGCCCAGGGCGTCGTGTCCACTCCGGCCATCGTCAACGATCCGGATCAGACCATCGTCATCACGGGTACACCGGGTGATCACTACAGCCTGCTGCAGATGGATACCCGCCTGTACATCGCGTCCGGCGACGATCCGTTCGATGTCGAACCGGGTGAACTGCCGTTCTATGCTAACGAAGCGATGAGTGGCAAGGTCGTCCACAACGGCGTGATCGACGGCGACGGCACGGTTGAAGTCCCGGTGTCCATGCTTGTCACAGAAAGCGGTGACACCACGCCGGACGGCGGCCTGAACTACTTCATCGCCGTCACCAGCAGCACGCCCTATGCGGTCGATCAGCAGGTGAGCCAGACTTCGAACGTGATTGTGTTGAAGTATGAAGAGGTGACAAACACGGCACCCGAAATCTTCTTCCTCTCGAACGTGGACAACGGCATCACCGTCGAAGAAGCCGATGTGGCGACCGTACAGGCCTCCATCACGGATGTGGATGGCAACCTCGACACGGTTGACGTGACAGGGGCGGACTTCATCACCGTGACGGATGAGGGCAATGGCGTTTACACCATCGAGTTCATGCCAATTCTGGGCGATGCGGGGAACTACACCATCACGGTGACTGCAACGGATCAGGATGGTGCGAGCACGTCGGATAGCTTCGACCTGACAGTGACCCCGCTGGAAGCGACCACACTCACGGGCAGCTTCACCATCCAGGGTCTGTTGGACTTCGGCGTCGAACTGGATGTGAGCCTGTACCCGGTGGGCAGCACCACACCGATCTATACGACGACGTTGATCGCCTCGACGGGTGGCCAGTTCCTGCTGGCTGATCTCGATCCGGGCACGTACCAGGTCGCGATCAAGTCCAGCAACACACTCCAGCGGGTTGCAACTGTGACCGTCGTCCAGGGTGCCAACAGCTTCGACTTCGGCGAACTGCGCTCCGGCGATGTGAACGGCGATAACTTCGTGAACTCGCTGGACTTCTCGCTGCTGGCGAGCAGCTTCAACAAGGCAGAAGGCGACCCGTCCTACGATGCACGCGCCGACCTGAATGGAGACGGCGTCGTATCCTCGTTGGACTTCTCGCTGCTGGCATCCAACTTCAACACAGCCGGCGAAGAGCCACAGCCATAAGCCAGAGCAGGGCAGGGGGTTCGTCCTCCTGCACCTGACCACAATACAAGGGCGGGGAGGTTGCAACAGCCTCCTCGCTGCGGTTAATGCGTGCAGACAAACTGCTGCACACGAATGTTAAGTAGTGTGAAGCGTATTTGTTTCTTCGAACGCTCGGTGAAATGCTAATCATTGAACGGAGCATCTTCCTGTAGGATCAAAAAAGACCTCCCGCAAGCCGAGTAGGGTAGGCGTCACGCGAGGTCTTCGGGGGGTGTAAGTGCGCCTGAACTGCATCATTGCCGTAGTGTGCATTGGCGAATGACACAGGCCGCGCTTACATTTCCTAATATTACATTTTGTTGCACATTTTGTAAATTAATTTGGAGGTTATGACAGATTTTTGTAACTCCATCGCTATTGCAACGCCAGCCGCGACCTGGAGTCAGCGTCCGGTTGAGCGCTTCCTGGCATTCCACAAAGCACTTATTTGACAGGATGTCCCTTTAGCCTGACCTGGCCTCAATACTTGTTGTTTTGTCTGAGAAGTGGAATGGCAAACCCACGCCAGTGGTTTCTGCTATCCCCTCAGGGCGTGCGTAGACTGCCACATCCAGAACCGCTTCAGCAGCAGGCCTTTCGTTGGCGGCAATTTGGAACATCAGACAGCAAGAGCTGAGCAGATTTGTTCCTTATGGTAGCTGCTGCTGCATGTGGCCGCCCAGGACGACCACATGCGGCAAACGAAGATGCGTGAATAGGCCAACCGGATCATATGCGGCACCACTTCTCAATCATTCGGTTCTTCACCGTTCAGGTTGAAATTTGCTGACAGCAGGGAGAAATCGGCCAGATTTATCAAGCCGTCTTCGTTGAAGTCCGCACCGTCAGCAAAGGCAGGGGCACCCTGCGCCGTATTGAAAGCCCCCGTCAAAACGCTGAAGTCTTGCAGTGTAACGCGGTTGTTGTCATCGGCATCACCTTCCAGCAGTGTACCGAAATCGACGCTGTTCACACCGGGTTCCAGGGTGATGACCTGGACAAGTTGCAGCGTGTGGCTGTTCTTCACTGCCACCTGGTACGCTCCTGGCGCAATGCCGGAGACCGAGAAGCTACCGTTCTGATCAGTCGTCGGTGCGAAGCTATCCACAACTGCCGCGCTGTTTTCCTCGTAGAGAGTCACGGTCAGCGGCACACTCCAGGCCGGATTTGGGGCCGGGGAGCGGCCTTCCAGCGTCACGACCCCATTGAGAGTCGCTGTGTCGACTGAGGCCAGGGCTACATCCGCCTGAATCAGCCCGGCACCGCTTGCCGTATCTGTTCCTGCCGGAAGCGTGCGCCCATCTTCGATTGCCACAATGTCGATGGCGCTACTTTCCAACGCCGCCTCAATCTCATCAGGAGTCAATGACGGATTCAGATCGAGCAGCAGAGCGGCGACGGCGGCGGCATGTGGTGCCGCCGCTGAGGTACCGAAGAAATTGGGGAAACCATCGAAGTCGGCATCATTACCAAAGAAGGTCGTGTTACCGCCATCAGGAGCGGTGAAATCCGGATTATCGCGAACATCGCGAGGCACGGCATTTCCCGCTACATCGAAGAGGATAGCCTGCCCGCCAAAGCTGGAAAAACTCTGCAGCAGCGGTGGATTGACGCCAAATTCGGGCGTATTGAAGTAGGCTGCTGCGGCTACACTGAGTGCCCCTTCCGCATTGGAATGCCCATAATTGGTCGCAGCGCCTGGGGTGTTGTATTCATCAATCGTGCCACCCTCGTTGAAGAGCAGGTATCGCATCTCAGCAGGCGCATTGCCTGCACGCAGAATAATTGCGATTTCGATCTGAATAGGGTTGGGGGAGCTGGACGCTAGCGACACCAGTTCAATCGGGTCGAGACCGAGGTTATTCAACGTGCCGCTCAAATCTTCCCGATAGATGCCATCGATGAATACCAGGAAGTCCAGGTCGCTGGTGGCTCCTGGGGAAGCCGCATCGGTCGCAATGTAAGGACTCGCCCATTGGAAGGTGAAGGTGACTAACCCACCAGGATCAATGGTGAACGACTGGAAGACATCCACGCCCGTCCCTGGATCGAAGTCATGAGCAGGGAAACCTTGCACGAGTTGGCCGCTGTCGCGGAAACCCAGCGGCGAGTCCCAGGCCGCGTCGCTGGAGTTACCCGCAGAAGAGAAGTAGGGGATGCCGCGTGCATCAACTTCATCAACGGCCTGGGCGATGATGCCATCGGCATAGAAGGGTTCAGTCGCATAGCCTACATCATCCACAATCACCGTCGCGCCCACATCAGCCAGATCGACAATGCCCTGGGCGAAGCTGGCCTGTCCTTCAAAGGCTGTGTGGAAGGCGAGGTTAGCGCCAGGGGCAACATCATGAATTAGTTGTGCCATGCCGCGCCCCTCGTCAATGCAATTCGAGGCGTTATAGTCATCCAGTATGGGAATGCCCGCCGGGAGATCACCGCTGGCGATATCATCGGCGTAGGTTGTGCTGGTACCGATTTCACAGGCGAAGCTGTCCGAGAGAATGCCGACCGTTTGACCGTCCCCATCAACGCCGAATGTCGTGCGTGCTTCGTCCGAGCGCATGGAGGCGTCTCCCTGCGTTGTAACGGATCCAACGCTCAAACGCGCTTCTGCTGCCCGTGCGAAGCGTAAGCTGCGCAATTCAGCGAGCTGGTCAATGCTCGTCACCGGGAGGAGGCCGGATACCATGTGGCGGTAGGCCATGCCGTTTTGCAAGCCGAGACTCTCCAGCTCTGCCAGCAGCACCTGTCCGTCAGCTACGGCAATCGCATCAATGACCACCAGGCCGTCAACGACAGGCGGCAGGGCACGCTGTAATTCGCTGTCAGGAACGGCTATCTCGGCGGCGGGCGAGAGGGCGAGCAAATCCTGGCTAACACGCTGGGTACTCTGAGGCTGTGCGCCAGTTGTGATTTCATCGGGCGTGAGGTTGGCGCTGATGAGAGGAGCTGTTGACGCTGCCATGTACCACAGCAGCCCGACAATGAGCACTAGCGTGAAAAGGGCAGCAGCTTTCCTGGTTCGCATGGTCTAATCCTCATGTTGTTGTTCACAATATGGCATCGCTACGGGATACGTGTAAAAATAGGACATGATGCAATCGAACAATCATC
>CAZJWX010000020.1:0-47865 GCA_964549915.1 uncultured Anaerolineaceae bacterium
TGTTCCACTGATCATCGACCCGTTGAGGGTACTGAAACAGGTCGTTGAGCTTCGACTTCAGCTGGATGCTGCAGAGTTCCACTGATCATCGACCCGTTGAGGGTACTGAAACTCCCCCCGCGCACCCCGCGGTGGGGCAGGTGGGTAGTTCCACTGATCATCGACCCGTTGAGGGTACTGAAACGGCTTTTCGATACGCCCAGTGGGCAGCACGTGGTGTGTTCCACTGATCATCGACCCGTTGAGGGTACTGAAACTGAGGGCGGTTTTTTTGGAGTGCACACCATGCGTGAGTTCCACTGATCATCGACCCGTTGAGGGTACTGAAACAATTGGTCGGAGATCGGGATTGATCCGCACCGCTGGTTCCACTGATCATCGACCCGTTGAGGGTACTGAAACGGTATCGTGAAACGCGTGCAAACGATCTTGACAACGTTCCACTGATCATCGACCCGTTGAGGGTACTGAAACCGTTGATCAGTGCGTTGACCACGGGCATCACAACGGGTTCCACTGATCATCGACCCGTTGAGGGTACTGAAACCGCTTCAGGCAACGCTGGATGAGTACTACAGGCTGCGTTCCACTGATCATCGACCCGTTGAGGGTACTGAAACCACTGCGTGCATACCCAGTTAATCATCCCAATCCCTGTTTTCCAGTACAATCTACTCAGGATCAAAAATAAGGGATTGGTTGAATATCGTGTTGTCGATCGCCCATGCCTGTGCTGTCGTCGGTCTCGAAGGGCATCTCGTCGAAGTCCAGGTGGATTTCAACCCGCGTGCTGGCGTCCCGTATTTCACCATCGTTGGCCTGCCGGATTCGGCTGTGCGCGAGAGCCGCGAACGGGTACGTGCCGCGATTAAGAACAGTCAATTGCGCTTTCCGAATAAGGGTTATGTGGTGAACCTGTCGCCGGCTGACCTGCCCAAGCACGGGCCGGCCTATGACCTCGCCATTGCCGTTGGCGTGCTGGCGTCCACCGACCAGATTCCGCAGCACGCCCTGGAAGCTGCGCTCTTCGTGGGGGAATTGTCGCTGGATGGGCGCGTGCGGCACGTCAAAGGCGCGATGCCCATGACCTATGCCGCCGCAGCCGCTGGCTATGCGCGTGTCTACGTTCCCCTGGAAGATGCCCCCGAGGCGGCGCTGGTGCAGGGCATCGACGTGATTCCGGTGGAGTCCCTGGGGGAATTGGTGGAGCACGTCTACGGTCTGCGCGAAATCGAACCCTTCACCGTCGATCTGGCGGCGCTGAAGCAGCAGGCCATTGCTGCCGAGAGCACTGACTTTGCGGATGTCAAAGGGCAGGAGCACGTCAAGCGGGCGCTGGAAATTGCGGCAGCCGGGGGGCACAATGTGCGCATGGTGGGGCCGCCCGGGGTGGGCAAGAGCCTGCTGGCGAAGGCCGTCCCCAGCATCCTACCCCAGATGACGCTGGACGAAGCCCTGGAAGTGACGCGCATCTACTCCGTTGCGGATCTGCTCCAGGGGGGCAGCCCGCTCATCCAACGACGACCCTACCGCGCCCCACACCACACCATCTCGCAGGCCGGCCTGGTCGGCGGCGGCAGCATCCCCAAACCTGGCGAAATCAGCCTGGCGCACTTCGGCGTCCTCTTCCTGGATGAAGTGGTCGAATTCAGCACCAAGGCGCTGGAAGTCATGCGCCAGCCCATCGAAGACAAATCCGTGACGATCAGCCGCGCCAAGGGGACGCTGACCTTTCCGGCGAATTTCATGCTGATCGCCGCGCACAATCCCTGCCCCTGTGGCTACTACGGTGATCCCGTACACGCCTGTACCTGCACGCCAACCATGATCGCGCGCTACCAGGCCAAAATCAGCGGCCCCCTGCTGGATCGCATCGATATTCATGTGGAAGTGCCGCGTGTGGATTACGACAAGCTGCTCAAAAGCGACCGGGGCGAACCGTCGTCGAGCGTGCGGGAGCGGGTGGAGAGGGCACGCCAACGACAGGAGCAGCGCTTCGCCGACCTGCCTGCCATCCATTCCAATGCCGATATGGGGGCCGGGGATGTGCAGGAATTCTGTGATCTGACGAAGGAGGGTAAGCAACTGCTCGACCTTTCCGTGCGCAAGATGCACCTCAGCGCTCGTGCCTACCATCGTATCCTCAAGCTGAGCCGGACCATCGCTGACCTGGGGGATTCGCAGCAGGTGGAAGTCTCGCATGTCGCGGAGGCCATTCAATACCGCCCCAGATGATCGCCACCGAAATGTCTGGAAACAATTAAAGGAAACAAACCCAAGTGTAAGCGTACGTGTCAGGCAAAAGTTGCGTTACAATACTGGTAAGATGAAGCAAGATTTCATTTAAGAGAACGCTGACGTTTGTGATGCTGCCGACAGCAGGCAGTCAGGTAAGGGTAACCCACCGATGGCCGCCCCAACGAAAATGCCCCCGCTGGTCGAGTGTGTGCCGAATTTTTCGGAAGGCCGCCGCATGGAGGTGGTCGATGCCCTGGTGGAGCGCATCGCCAGCGCCGCCGATGTCCAGATTCTGCACCGCACCAGCGACCCCGACCACAACCGCACTGTCATCACCTTCGTGGGCACGCCAGAGGCCGTGAAAGAAGCGGCCTTCCAGGGCATTGCCCTCGCTGCAGAGCGCATCAATATGGACGAGCATCGCGGCGTGCATCCGCGCCTGGGGGCTGCTGATGTCGTGCCGTTCATTCCGCTGCGCGGCGTGACGTTGGCGCAGTGTGCCCGCTTTGCCCACGAACTGGGCGTGCGCGTCGGCACAGAATTGGGACTGCCCGTATACTTATATGAAGCCGCCGCCACCCGCCCGGAACGGCGCAGCCTACCCGCTGTACGGCGCGGCGAATACGAGGGGTTGAAGCAAGACATCCACCTACCCGAACGCCAGCCGGATCATGGCCCGGCGGCAGTGGGGACAGCGGGCGCGGTCATCATCGGGGCGCGTCGGCTGTTGATTGCCTTTAACGTGTACCTGACAACGGACGATGTGGCGGTCGCGCAGGCCATCGCACGAGCGATCCGGCATTCCAGTGGCGGACTGGCGGGCGTTCGCGCCCTGGGCTTGCTGGTGGGCGGCAAGGCGCAGGTCAGCATGAATCTGGTCGATTACAAGCGCACCCCGCTGCACCGGGTTCTGGAACTGATCCGGATAGAGGCGCAGCGTTACGGGGTAGGCGTGCTGCGTCCGGAATTGATCGGGCTGATTCCGCAGGATGCCCTGGAAGATGCTGCGAAGTGGTATCTGCAACTGCATGACCTGGGCGATGAGCAAGTCCTGCGCTTGTGAGGCGGCGCAAAAGCAATCCATTCAAGCGGAAGCCAAAAGGAATTGGGGAAACGAATCATGGCAGCCATACCAGAGAACGCCACGATTTTGATCGTCGATGACAACGAGATGAATCGCGATGTGCTGGCACGGCGCATCAAGCGGATTGGTGCGGGCGTGCAGATGGCAGAAAGCGGCGAAGAAGCCCTCGCCATGCTGCACGAGACGCGCTTCGACCTCGTGCTGCTCGATCTGATGATGCCGGGCATGAACGGTTACGAAGTCCTTTCGCACATCAAGCAGAACCCCGAAACGCAAGAACTGCCCGTCATTATGATTTCGGCGGTGGATGACCTGGAAAGCGTCGTGCGCTGCATCGAGATGGGCGCGGCAGATTACCTCTTCAAACCCTTCAATCCGGTGCTGCTCAAGGCGCGTATCAATGCCATCTTGCGGCAGCGGCGGGGAATGCTGCTGGAGCAGATTTCGGCACAGCTCGCGCAGATTCATGAGACAGCGCAGGCGTTGATGAGCCTGGACGAGCTGCACCCGGAAGTCCGTGAACAGCTCGCGCACATCTACGAAGCATCCCTGCAAGCGCAGGCCATCTACGCGCAGGATCATGAGGGAGATACGCCATGATGGGAAACACCCTGCCCGATTATCTCTGGGTGCTGGTCAGCGCCGGATTGATCTTCATCATGCAGGCGGGCTTCCTGGCGCTGGAATCCGGCCTGACGCGGGCGAAGAACAACATCAACGTCGCCATGAAGAACCTCGCTGATTTCGGCCTGACGACGCTGCTCTTCTGGCTCTTCGGCTTCGGGTTGATGTTCGGCACTTCGTTGGGCGGGCTGGTCGGCGGTGATCTCTTCTTGCCGCAGTCCAATGGGGAGAATACGGCGACGATCGTCTTCCTGATCTTCCAGGTGATGTTCTGCGGCACGGCGGTGACGATCCTCTCTGGCGCGGTGGCGGAGCGACTGCGCTTCGGTGCCTACCTCTTGCTGACGGTTCTCATCTCCGCGCTGGTGTATCCGCTGCTGGGGCACTGGGTCTGGAACGGCATCTGGCTGGGTGAGGCAATGGGCTGGCTGGGGCAGTTGGGCTTCCGCGATTTCGCTGGATCGACCGTCGTTCACAGCGTCGGCGGCTGGGCGGGGCTGGCGACTCTGGTCGTGATCGGTGCGCGTTCGGGGCGCTTCAACGCGGATGGCAGCGTCAATGACATCACCGGGTCGAATCTGCCGCTGACCGGGTTGGGCGTGCTGCTACTGTGGGTCGGCTGGTTCGGGTTCAACGGTGGGAGCGTGCTGGCCTTCGATGAAAGCGTCATCATCGTCATCGCCAACACGCTGCTGGCGGGTGCTGCCGGGATGGTCAGCGCGATGCTGCTGAGCTACAGCTACAACCGCCGCATCAATGTCCTGTCGGTGATGAACGGGGCGCTGGCGGGGCTGGTCGCCATCACCGCAGCGGCCAATGCCGTGAGCCTGGGCGCGGCGCTGCTGATTGGCGCGTTGGGCGGCGCGGTGATGATGGGGGTGGATGCCCTGCTGCTGCGGCTGCGCATTGATGATGCCGTCGGTGCGGTGCCTGTGCATCTGGGAGCGGGTATTCTGGGCACACTGGCGCTGGCACTCTTCGGCGATCCGGCGCTGCTCGGCTTCGAGGCGGCGACCTTCAACCGCGCTGGCTTCTTCCTGGTGCAGTTGTTGGGCGTGGGCGTCGCCGGAGCCTGGACGTTCGGGGTGACGTATCTCGTCATGCGGGGGATCGATCGCTTCTACCCGCTGCGCGTGACGGCGCAGGAAGAGCACCTGGGGCTGAATGTCTCGGAACATGGGGCGAAGAACGAGTTGTTCGATATCGTCTCGTTGATGCAAACCCAGGCCGACAGCGGCGACCTCTCACTGCGTGCCCCGGAAGAACCATTCACCCAGATTGGCACCATCGCCCAGTATTACAACCGCGTCCTCGACTCGCTGGAAGATGCCATTCAGCGAACGGACAGCGTCGTGCGCAATGCAATGGACGCCATCCTCTCATTTTCGCCGGAGACGCTGGAGATTTCCTCGGCGAATCCGGCGACTGCAACGGTTTTTGGCTACAGCGAAAGCAGCTTGATCGGCAAACCGATCACGACGCTCATCCTGCCCTGGAGCGGGATGCAGCGTCAGGGGCAGGCCGACCACCTGACCAGCTTCTGGGAGGTGCTGCGTGATCTGGCCGCGTCGAACCGCTACCGTGAGATGATCGGGCAGCGCGAGGATGGCACCGCAATTCAGATGGAGGTGCTCTTCACGCAGACCGTCACCAGTACGAGCGAGTTTTACGTGGGGTTCTTCCGTGATATCACGCTGCGCAAACGCGCCGAACTGGATTTGCAGCGCAGTGAGACCTATTTTCGCAGCTTGATCGAACGCTCGTCTGATCTGACGACGATCCTGGACGAACGCGGAACCATCAATTACGTCAGCCCGGTCGTCAAGCAACTGCTGGGCTACGAGGCCGAAGACCTGATGGGCCATTCGATCCTGGAATTGGTGCACCCGGAAGATACGGTGATCGCGCAGACGGAATTGCGTGCGCTGGTGGAGCAGGACAGGCATGATTCGACGCTGGAAGCCCGTTTACGCCACCAGAATGGCAACTGGCGCATCTTCCAGGCCGTCGTCACCAACCTGCTGGCAGAAGATGCCGTCGCCGGAGTCGTGCTCAACGCACGCGATATGACCGAACGCCGTGCCGTCGAAGAGAAGCTGAAGCATCAAGCGCAGTACCTGGCGGCGCTGCACGAAATTTCGCTGAGCCTGTTGGAACGCCTGGAGCCGGATTCCCTGCTGGAGACGATTCTCTCTCGCGCAGCCGACCTACTGGAAACCGAACACGGCTACGTCTTTCTCGTTAACCCGGAAAACGATGTGATGGAACTGTTCACCGGGACGGGCATCTTCGCGGATATTGGCGAGGTCACGCTGCGGCGCGGTGAAGGTCTCTCCGGGAAGGTCTGGGAACTGGGGCAGGCGCTCGTGGTGGACAATTACAGCGGGTGGGAGCAAAAGCTGGAAAATGCCCCGGCAGAAGGGCGGGCTGCCCTGGCGGTACCTCTCAAGCATCGCAGCGAGGTGGTCGGCAGCCTGGGGCTGACCTATGTGGATGAGACCCGCCAGTTTGATGAGACCGGGGTCGAGACGCTGACCCTCTTTGCCGAACTGGCAACGGTCGCCCTGGATAACGCCCGCCTCTACAACGCCGCCCAGCTTGAACTGGAAGAACGCATCCGCGCCCAGGAAGCCCTCTCCGCCAATCGGGCGAATCTGCGTGCCCTCATCGAAAATACGCAGGACTTCATCTGGTCGATTGATCCCTTCTACCGCGTCATCATCTACAACACGCGCTTCCAGACGGCCTATGAGCAGTGGTTCGGCGTGACAATCGAGAGCGATGTGCAGATCCTGGATACGCTGCCCGTGCGTATGCGCGAGCAGTGGAAGAGCCGCTACGACGCTGCGCTCTCCGGGCGGGTGCTGGTCGTGGAGGAACGCTTCAGCGCCGAACCCGGCACGCTTGAACTGGAAATTTCTTTCAACCCGATATACGGCAGCGATGGGCGCGTGACGGGCGTCTCGTGCGTCGCGCGGGACATCACCGAGCGCAAACAGGCCGAGCGTCAGTTGCAGCTAGCCAAGGAAGCTGCCGAGAGTGCCAACGTCGCCAAGAGCGCCTTCCTCGCCAATATGAGCCATGAATTGCGCACCCCGCTCAACGCCATCATCGGCTACAGCGAAATGCTGCAAGAGGATGCGGAAGACTTCGGCTACGACGATATTCAGCCTGACCTGGGCAAGATTCAGCAGGCGGGCAATCACCTGCTCGATCTCATCAACAACATCCTGGATCTCTCCAAGATCGAAGCCGGGCGTATGGAAATCTACGTGGAGTCCTTCGATGCCCGAGCCATGCTGCGAGAGGTGATCGCCACCGTGCAGCCGCTGATGCTGCGTCAGTACAACCAGCTCACCACCGAAATCGCGGACGACCTGGGCGCAATGCAGGCCGATGTCACCAAGGTGCGGCAGACACTGCTCAACCTGCTGAGCAACGCAGCCAAATTCACCAACAGCGGCACCGTCACCCTGGCAGCCAGCCGTCGCACTGACAGCCTGGGGCAGGAGTGGCTGCACTTCGCTGTCCGCGATACGGGCATCGGCATGACGGATGAGCAGTTGCAGGAAGTCTTCAAAGAATTTCAGCAGGCCGATGCATCCACGACGCGCAAATACGGCGGCACTGGCCTCGGCCTGACGATCAGCCGCCGCTTCTGCCAGATGATGGGTGGGGACATCACCGTCGAGAGCGAAGTCGGCGTTGGCACGACCTTCACGGTGATTCTTCCGGCACGAGTGGAAGGCCACATGGGCGAGGATAGCCTCACAGAGAGCGACGAAGCACTGAATGCCCTGCGCGAATACATCGAAGATACCCTGGTGCTGGTCATTGATGATGACGAGAGCGTGCGCGAACTCATCACTCGCACCCTCATCCGCGAAGGCTTCCAGGTGATTTCCGCCGCCGCTGGCGAAGAAGGGCTGGCGCTGGCACGCGAACGCCGCCCCGATGTGGTCACGCTGGACATCATGATGGGCGGCCTGGATGGGTGGGATGTGCTGGGCATGATGAAAGCCTCGCCCGACCTTGCGGACATCCCGGTCGTCATCCTGACGATGGTCGATGATCGCCAGCGCGGGTTCGCCCTGGGCGCGGCGGATTATATGACCAAACCGGTGGATCGTAAGCGGCTGGCGCAGATGCTGCTGAAGTATCGCGTCAATTCCGGCAAGACGGATAAGCTGCCGCCGGGCAAGCTGCTGGTCGTCGAAGACGATGAGCAGACGCGGGAGATTTTGCAGCGGACGCTGGAGCGCAGCGGCTGGGAAGTGCGCGTCGCCGCCAACGGGCGCATCGCCCTGGAGCGGATGCACGATGCCGTGCCGGATTTGATCTTGCTGGATTTGATGATGCCAGAGATGGACGGCTTCCAGTTCGTCGCCGCCGTGCGCAACATCCCGGAATGGAACGCGATACCGATCATCGTGTTGACTGCCAAGGAACTCACCGAAGAAGAGCGCCGCGAACTCAACGGTCATGTCGAGCGCGTGCTGACCAAGCAAGGCTCTGCGCAGGATGAGCTGCTGCATGAAGTCCTCGATTTGATCTACAGACGCATACAGGAACAACGCGAGACCCAGAAGGATGTAGACCATGACGACGATTCTGCTGGTTGAAGACAATGAGATGAACCGCGATATGCTCGTGCGACGGCTGACGCGCCGGGGATACGAAGTCATCGTCGCGCTCAACGGCGAAGAGGGCATCTTGCGGGCACAGCAAGAGCACCCCACGCTGATCCTGATGGATTTGAGCCTGCCCGTCATGGATGGCTGGGAGGCCACCCGCCGCCTGAAGACCGATCCGACCACGCGCGATATTCCGGTGATCGCCCTGACGGCCCACGCCGTCGTGGGGGATCGCGAACGGGCGCTGGAAGTGGGCTGCGATGAGTATGAGAGCAAACCCGTCAATATGCCGCGTTTACTGGCGAAAATTGAGCGTTTTCTGGATACTACAGGAGATACACTGCCAGATTAAGTCAGATTAGATGGGAAAGCCTGCCATGGTTGGGCAAGCACAGGGCGCAGCATCCGACAGTTTCAGCAAGCGCTATGTCGTCCATGAGCCGCTCGGCACGGGCGGCATGGGGATCGTCTATCGGGCGACGGATCGCTTGACCTCCCAGGAGGTTGCGCTCAAGCGATTGCTGACGAACAGTCCCACGGCTCCAGGGTCGAAGGGGGCGGATGATAGTACCGAGCGCTATACACGCCGCCTGGGGCTTGCTCGCGAGTTCAAAGTATCGGCCTCGCTGCGGCATCCGCACATTGTGACAGTGCTGGATTATGGCTTCGATGCGGAGCAGCAGCCGTATTACGCGATGGATTTGCTGGATGGTGCGCAGCCCTTATCGCAGGCCTGCCGCGGCCTGCCCCTGGCGGATACCGTCGGCCTGTTGATCCAACTGCTGCGTGCCCTGACCTATCTGCATCGCTGGGGTATCATCCACCGAGACCTGAAGCCCGCCAACGTCCTCGTCACCGACGGCTCAGTCAAAGTGCTGGATTTTGGCCTTTCCTTCGCGCTCGACCAGATCCATTTGCAGCAGGGCGAAGACGAGACCACCGTCGGCACGCTGGCTTATATGGCTCCGGAAATTCTTCAGGGCAGCAAGGGCACGGTCATGTCCGATCTGTACGCAGTGGGCGTGATGGCCTATGAGATCCTCGCCGGAGAGCATCCCTTCAACCTCAATGATCCTGTGCAGCTCATCGACCAGATTCTGACAGCCGAGCGCAGCACGGAAGACATGGATGTCCCGCTGGAACTGGGGCTGGTGATCCAGCGGCTGATGAGCAAGAACCCGATCGACCGTTACTTCAGCGCGTCGGAAGTCATCGAAGATTTGCAGCCCTTCAGCAACGTCACGGCAGGGGGCGAGAGCGCTGCTGTGCGCGATAGCCTGCTACAAGCGGCACGGCTGGTCGGGCGCAGGGGCGAACTGGCGCAGTTGCAGGCCGGCCTCGCCGCTGTGCTGCGCGGGGAAGGCGCTGCCTGGCTCATCAGCGGGGAGAGCGGCATCGGCAAATCGCGCCTGGTGGAAGAACTGCGCGTGGAAGCTCTTGTGCGCGGGGCGCTGGTCATGCGGGGGCAGGCCGTGCAGCAGGGTGGGCAACCCTACCAGATGTGGCATGCCGTCCTGCGCTGGATTTGCCTGCTGGCCGATGACCTCACCGACGAGGAGGTCTACGCCCTGAAAGCGGTCGTCCCGGATGTCGATCATCTGCTGCCGTTGACTGATGAGCAGCCGGATTCCCTTCCGGTGCAGATTCTGCAAACGCGGCTGGTGACGCTGATGCAGCGTGTCTTCCGTTCGGCGAAGCGCCCGATTGTGCTGATCTTCGAAGATTTGCAGTGGGCGGATCATACCAGCCTGAATGCCCTGGAATACTGCCTGACGCACCTGAACAGCGTTCCCGTGCTGATGCTGGCGACCTACCGCGACGACGAAGCCCCCAACCTACATCGGCGCTTTGCCTATGCACAGCACATGCCGCTGACTCGCCTCAGCGAAGATGCCATGCGCGAATTGAGCGTCGCCATGCTGGGGGATGCGGGTCGCGTGCCCCAGGTGGCGGATCTCTTGCAGCGGGAAGCGCACGGCAATGCCTTCTTCGCCGTCGAATTGGTGCGCGTGCTGGCCGGGCAGGTCACAGAATTATCGCAGATTGGGCGCATCACCATCTCGCCGGACGTATTCGCGGGCAGTGCCCAGCAGGTCGTGAGACGCCGCTTGAACCAGGTGACGCCTGTCGCACGGCAGATGTTGCAGTATGCGGCGGTCATCGGCAAGCAGCTTGATCTGGCGTTGCTGGGGCGGCTGGCACCCGAACAGAGCGAGTCGGACTGGCTGGAACCCTCCATTGAGCAGGGGATTCTGGCGGTAGACGGGGCGCAGATCACCTTCGCCCACGACAAGCTGCGCGAGGCGCTGCTGGCGGAACTCTCGCCCGAAGAACGCGCCGCCTTGCATCGCCAAATTGCCGAAGCCGCCGAGTCACTTTACGGACAGGGCGAGGGCCATGCCGCAATCCTGGCCTATCACTGGCAGATGGCGGGCGATGCTGACCGCGAAGAGCGCTACCTCACCCGGGTTGGCGAACGGGCACTGCGCATCGGTGCCTACACTGACGCCCTGAATGCCTTCGAACGCTCGTATAATCTCGTGAGCCGGATGACGGCCTCGCGGCGGCGCAAACAGCGCAAACAGGTGCATCTGCGCCAGCGTGCAGCCGAAGCACACCTCGGACTGGGGCAATACGCGCAGGCGCGCGCCTACTTCAACGAGGGCTTGATGCTCTGCGAAGCGCTGGAAGATGTCGTCGGCGTGGCGGTCTCACTCGGTCATCTGGGGTCTGTTGCGATTGCGCTGGGTGAGTTCGACGCTGCGAAACGCCTCTACAATCGCTCGCTGGAGTTGTACCGTGCTGCCCGCAACCAGAGCGGAGTCGCGCGTACGCTGAATCGCCTGGGGGACATCTCCTACGAACAAGATGATCTGGCGCAGGCGCAGGAATATTATCAGCAGAGCCTGGAGATCTCGCGCACGCTGGGCGAAGATTGGGCGATGGCGGGTGCATTGACCGCGACCAGCACACAGCAGCAGGCCACCGGGCACGATTGGCATGCGGAGAAATCCCGTCTGCATGCCGAACTGCGGTCTCTGCCCCCCGATGCCCCACGATTGGCGGATAAGCTGATCGAACTGGGGGGCGTGGAACAAGAATTGGGCGACAACCGCCGCGCCATGCAGCACTATCGCAAAGCGACGGCCCTGCTGCGGAAAGCCGGGAATACACTCGGACGCAGCGAAGTGCAGACTCGCATCGGACAGTTGCACGTGGCAGAAGGGGACTACGCGCAGGCCATCGCCAGCTACCAGACCGCGCTGCAACTGGCGCAGGACGCTGGCTCCACCGCGCAGATGCTGACGGTGCTGCTGGAAATCGCCCGCGTGAACGCCTACCGCGACCAGGGCTTCGCCGCGCTGAGTCTGCTGTCGTTCCTCTTCAACAGCGACGACGCGCCCGAATCCTTGCAAGACACCGCTGAGCAGTTGATTTTCCGCCTGGAGGTGACGCTGCCGGAAGACGATGCCCGCCGCGCATGGGACACGGGCAAGCACACCACACTCGATGCCATTCTGCGCGAATGGCAGGGGTGAGCGGATTCCGGTTGGCTCTGTGCAGGCGTTCTCAGCACTGTCAGCCGCTACGCCTCAGGTTGCGAAGCCCTGGGGGTGGCTCTGGTGCCACTTCCACGCCGAGGCAATGATCTCTTCCAGGCTGGCATAATCCGGCTCCCAACCCAACTCTCGTGTGATGCGGCTGCTATCCGCCACCAGCATGGGCAAATCCCCCGCGCGGCGCGGCGCAGGTTCCGCCGGGATGGCGTGCCCGGTGACCTTCCGCGCCGTCTCGATCACATCCAGCACCGAATAGCCCTTGCCGATGCCCAGATTGTAGACGCGGCTTTTGCCATCTGCCAGGGCTTCCAGCGCCAGGATGTGCGCATCGGCCAGATCCATCACATGAATATAATCGCGAATCGCGGTGCCGTCGGTCGTGTCGTAGTCATCGCCGAAGATTTTGATGTTCTCCCGCTGGCCGAGCGCCACTTGCAGCACCAGCGGAATCAGGTGTGTTTCCGGGTCGTGCGCTTCGCCGATGTGCCCGTCCGGGTGTGCGCCGCAGGCGTTGAAATAGCGCAGGGCGCAGTATTTCAGCCCGTAGACGCGATCCATCCACATCAACATGCGCTCGGCCATGTACTTCGTCTCGCCGTAGACGCTGCCGGGAATCAGCGGCTCGTCTTCGCTGATGGGCACTGTCTCCGGTTGATCGTAGAGGTTGGCCGTCGAAGACAGGATGAAGCGCCTCACGCCGTTGGCGGTGACGTACTTCAGCAGATTCATGATGCCGACGACGTTGTCGTAGAAGTATTTGAACGGTTTTTGCATGCTCTCGCCGACCATGATGTGCGAGGCGAAATGCAGCACCCCTTCGAACGGTGCTTCGCCGAACAGCGCTTCCAGGTCGGCATCGCTCAGCAAATCACCCACGATCAGCTTCGCCGCTGGATGCACGGCCTGGCGATGCCCCGCCGAGAGATTGTCGAAGACAGTTACGTCATAGCCTTTTTCCACCAGTAGCTGCACGACATGACTGCCGATGTAGCCCGCGCCCCCTGTAACCAGCACTCTCATTTCGGTTTTCCTTCGTTGTCATTCAGCGATGAATACTCAACCGATGCCCCATCGACAGCGCGGCAGACGTAGACATCCGGCGTGATGCCCGTGCGTTCCTGGTAGCGCTGTGATGTTGCCTGCACAAAGCCCTCAATGTCGTCCTCGCGAATCAGCGCGATGGCACAGCCGCCGAAGCCGCCGCCCGTCATGCGCGAACCATAGCAGGCCGGATGCTCCCGCGCCGCTGCCACCATAATATCCAGTTCCCTGGACGAAATCTCGTAATCATCCCGCATGCTGCGATGGCTCTCGTCCATCAATGCACCCATCGCGGTGGCATCGCCCTCTTGCAGCGCATCTGCCACTGCCAGCACCCGCGCATTCTCCGTGAGGATGTGCTTCACCCGGCGCAAGAGAACATCCTGCGCCCGCAAGTCGGGATGATCCAGCGCGTCTGTATGCAGGTCGCGCAGCGAAGTGACGCCCAATAGCGCAGCCGCCTGCTCGCACTGGGAGCGGCGTTCGTTGTAGCCGGAACTGCTCAATTCGCGGGAGGTGTTTGTGTTCAAAATGGCGACGACCGTTCCCTGCGGCAGCGGCACCGGCATCACGTTCAGCGTGCGAAAGTCAATCACCAGGGCGTGGTTCGCTTCGCCACACGCAGAACTGAGTTGATCCAGCAAACCGCTGTTGACGCCGACCCATTGGTTTTCGGCCTTTTGCCCTAATTTCGCCATGCTTTCGGCATCCCATTCCAGGCCGGAGACTTCGGCGAAGGTACGCGCAACGGCCATTTCCAGCGCGGCGGATGATGACAGCCCCGCGCCGATGGGAATATCCCCGCCGACCACGCCCTCAAATCCGCGCAGTGCGTAACTGGCTTCCTGCATTGCCCAGGCCACGCCTTTGATGTACTCCGCCGGGCTGGTCGCCGCTTTCTCGATTGTCGCCAGATCGAACTGCACCAGCGAGTCGAAATCCAGCGCGTAGAGGGTCACCTGCTGGTCATCGCGCGGGCGCAGCGCGATCCACGTCGCGCGGTCAATCGCCATCGGTAAGGCGTAGCCGTCGTTGTAATCGGTGTGCTCGCCGATCAAATTGACTCGTCCCGGCGCACGCACCAGCGCAGGAGCCGGTTCGCCGTAGCGCTCTTCAAATTGCTGCAAGACCTTCTCTCGGATGTTCATGCTTCTTGCTCTCGGTGTTCTCGGTAGTGAATATCGGGTAAATTGCGTAGGCGCTCCGCGGCTTGTTCGGCTGTCAAATCTCGCTGCGATTCGCCCATCATCTCATACCCCACCATGAACTTGCGCACGGTCGCACTGCGCAGCAGCGGCGGATAGAAGTGCGCGTGTAGTTGCCAGTGATCGTTGGCCGCTTCGTTGTTGCTGGCTCCATGTTTGGTTCCTGCATTGAAGGGCGCTCCGTGCCAGCCCATCGAATAGGGGAAGGAGACCTGGAAGAGATTATCGTATTTCACGAGCAGCCGCTTGAGCACTGCCGCCAGCGCATCGCGCTGTGCATCGTCCAATTGCGGCATCTGCTTGACGGCGAATCTGGGCAGGATCATCGTCTCAAACGGCCAGACCGCCCAGAAAGGCACCAGCGCCAGCCAATGCTCGTTCTCGGCGACGATGCGTTCGCCGTTCTCGCTCTCGCGCCGCGCATAATCTAGCAGTAGTGGACTGCCGTGTTGTGCGAAATAGTCCCGCTGCATGGCGTCTTCTTTTGCTACCAGGTTCGGCAGCACGTTCTCCGCCCAGATCTGCCCGTGCGGGTGTGGATTGCTGCTGCCCATCATCGCGCCGCGATTCTCGAAGACCTGCACCCACTGGTAGGTCGCGCCCAGTTCGGCGGTCTGGTCTGCCCATAGATCAACCACCGTGCGAATCTCTGGCGGCGTCATACGCGCCAGCGTCAGATCATGGCGGGGTGAAAAGCAGATCACGCGGCTCGTTCCCTGCACCCCGGAAATTTGAAAGAGCGGGTCATGCTGCGGCGTTGGAGCGGGGGCGTCCGGTAGCAGGGCGGCGAAATCATTGGTGAAGACGAAGGTCTCGTTATAGTCGGGGTTGGTATCGCCGCTCTTGCGCGTGTTACCAGGGCAGAGGTAGCAGTCCGGGTCGTGCTGCGGCAGTTCGTCATCGGGCAGGGTCTCGGTCTGCCCCTGCCAGGGACGCTTCATCCGGTGCGGCGATACCAGCACGTATTCGCCCAGGAGCGGATTGTAGCGCCTGTGCGGATGGTCGGTTGCTTCAAATGCGGTTGGCTCCGGCTGGGTCATGGGCTGGCCTTTCAGCTTGGATTGGTTGAGCAATGCCAAAGGGTAGGGGCGGTATCTGGATAATCGTCATCACGATAAGCATCTAGAGCGTGTCTGTTAAAATGGGCATTACGCGAGGGCTTCCATTGTACTTCATGTGTCCCCTCTCAATTCCGCCCCACTGGGTCTGAGGCGAGACAGCCCCCGTGTTGACCAGATGCGCATGACCCACCAGGTCGCCCCTACGCGGGATTCGTTTATGGATATTTCCGGTTCAGCAGGCGCGGATAGGGAATCGCCTCGCGCAGGTGCGGCAGGCCGCAGATCCAGCTTACGGTGCGTTCCAGGCCCAGGCCGAAGCCCGCGTGCGGCACCGTACCGAACTTACGCAGTTCGATGTACCACTCGTAATTTGCCTTGTCGAAGCCGTGCTCTTCAATCTTTTGCTCCAACAAGTCGGCATCCCAGATGCGTTCGCTGCCGCCGATGATCTCGCCATAGCCTTCCGGCGCGAGCAAATCCACGCTGCGGCAGACTTCCGGACGGCCTTCGACAGGCTGCATGTAGAAGGCTTTCACCGCGCTGGGGTAGTGATAGACGAAGACGGGCTTATCGAACATCTCGGCGAGGGCGGTCTCGTGCGGTGCGCCGAAATCCTCGCCCCATTCGATCTTGAGCTGTTCTTTCTTCTCGGCGTCCTCTTCCGCTTCGTAGAGCGCTTGCAGCTTCTCCACTGCATCGTCATAGCTGATGCGGGCGAAGGGCGCGGCAATCTTCTCCAACTGGGTGATATCGCGCTCGATGATCGCCAGTTCCTGGCGATTCTTCTCCAGCACTTGCTGCACAACATAGGCCACCATCTGCTCTTCGATGTCCATCAGTTCTTCCAGGGAGCAGAAGGCGATTTCTGGTTCCAGCATCCAGAATTCGATCAGGTGGCGGCGCGTCTTGCTCTTCTCCGCGCGGAAGGTCGGGCCGAAGCAGTACACCTTGCCGAAGGCCATCATGTTGGCTTCGTTGTAAAGCTGCCCCGTCTGTGCCAGATAAGCAGGGTCGCCGAAGTAGTCCACCTCGAAGAGGGTGGTGGTCTCTTCTCCGGCGGATGGGGTGATGATGGGTGTATCGACCAGTAGGAAGCCGTTGTCGTCCAGCCATTCGCGCATGGCCCGGATGATGGTCGCGCGAATGCGCAATGTCGCCCACTGCTGGTTGCTGCGCAGCCACAGGTGACGGCGATCCATCAGGAACTCGATGCCGTGTTCCTTGGGCGTGATGGGGTATTCGTCGGCGAGGTGCTGCACCTGGATCGACTTCAAGCCCACTTCGTACCCTGCCGGGAAACCCGTCGCACGCTCATCTTCCCGTACTTCCCCCGTGATGAGGACGGATGACTCCTGGGTGAGGCCCTTGACCGTCTCGAATTCGGCCTCGTCCATCTCTTTCTTGAAGGCCACACACTGCACCTGCCCGCTGCCATCGCGCAGGCGCACAAACTGGAGCTTGCCTTTGCCCGTTTTTGCGTAAACCCAGCCCTGAAGCGTGACTTCCTGCCCGACATAATCCGCGATGTCCGCAATTCGTATCCGTGTTGCCACTGGACAGTATCCTTTTCGTAATCTCTCGCTTCTATTCTGAAATGTCTGAAATGCAGGAGGCATTATAGCACGAGCCACAGCCAGGCTGAGAACCGTCTTCTGGCAGTAAGTGCTGCCCTACAAAGCTGTGCTTTTCGTCATGATTACGGCAGGGCAGCGTCTATTACGATTCATCAATCGTTCATTCACGAACCCCGCGATTCGTTGAGGTAGGATTGAAAATCTCAGTTCTGTAAGGTGGAATATTGACAGTGAGCGCATGCTTCTATTTCAATGTTAATGTAAAGACTCGCTTCAAGAGGATTTAACCCGCCCTTCAAGACATAGGCTGTACAATCCTCGCGAGGGCAATGGTCACATCTGTCATGATTAAACCGTGACGTTGCATATCGCACCTGCCACCCCGTTCGCTATATAGTGTTTGTACCGCAAACCTGAGAACCGCATGAGGGGAATAAAATGACCATCTACAATCCAGAAGGGACGCACGAACGCTACACATCAACAGACCGTCACTATTGCCCGTATTCCGAAAGCTACACCGGCGCAGATAGCCTCTTGACGGCTCAGCGCAACGGCTGGCGTTTGGTCGGGCTGGCGTACCGGGAAGACATCTTGCTGCGCGGTAGCCGCCATACAGCGCTCTACTACTTCAAGCTCCAGCGCGACAACGAGCAGATGGTAATGCCGATTTTGAGCAATCCATTTGTCATGCGCATGGTAAGGCATTACAATATCCGTTTGCTTCCGTATTCGCGCACTCGCAGCACCATCACCGAAGAAACCGTCGAAGCTCCTGTGGTTGAGTTCGCGCACGCTTGATCGTTCGATTTTCCCTGCAAACCTTGTACGTAAGAGAAGCATCTGGTTTTTCTGAATAGATCTTTTTTACCCTTCTCCTTCCGATAATTATTACGAGGCAGCGTTACCAATGAGCAAGAAGACGACCACGACCGTCAGCAACTACCACGCGCAATACGTCGATCTAACAACACAGCACTACGATCCCCACTCGGAGCGCTTCGCTGGAGGCGACCAACTGCTCACGGCACTGGCGAACAAGTGGGAAGTGGAACGCTGTGTGCTGCTGCGCTATGCCTACGCCGGACGACGCTATTCCAAAATCTACCAGTTCACCCTGCGGCGCGGTGGTGACGTGATGGTGATGCCCGTCATCGACAACCCCTACATCAAGCGCATCGTCGATGCTTATGAGATCGAACTCTACGAAGCCGACGACGATTCCGCAGCCGGGACAGGCTAAGAGGCGCATTCCCCGGGGCGAATGCGCCCTACTCAAACGACGTTTTCTTGTTTCACAAAGTGGTTCTTCCGGCCTGGCCTCAACACGGGTTGTTCTGTGTGAGAAGTGGAATGGTAAATCCACGCCAGTGGCTTCTATGGCAGCGATGAGCTGACCTGTTTACGACGCGCTCTCGTCTGCCAGCAGTACATCGAAGACCCGCGCGAAATACCCCGTCAATTCTTCGACCAGCGTCTCCCGTTCTTCGATCCCGGCCAGCACCCGTGCAAGCTGCTTCTTGAAGTCTGTTTGCATCTGGCGGTAAATCTGGATGCGCTGTGCCTGCGGGGAGCCTGCCCCGTGCATCGATTCGGTGAGGTAGCCGACGGCGTTGCGCCCCAGCGTCATGTTCTCGATCAAGCGCATGATCCGCATCCGATGCTCAGTAGGGATGTCCGCCCGCCCACGCAGGTACTTATCGAGCAGTGCGCCCACTTCCGGATGCCGATAATCCTGCTCGGACGGCATGGTCGCCACCAGGCCGCCGGCCAGGTCTTGCGCCAGCCGCCCGATTTCGTAGGGCATCTTCGTGACGTGGTGCTTGCAGACGTTGGAGAGCATATCGTCGCTGAGGTAGACGCCGGATTTCATCTTCGTGGCCTGGTACGACGATGCAATCCCCGTCGCGTAAATCGTCTCGTTGAGGTGGGTCATCTCGACCAGCTTGTCGCGGATGTGCGAGGCGCGCTCCACCCCGTTGTATTCGGCAGCGGCTGCTGCTGCGCCGATCAGGGCATCGCCCACGCCGCTCTTGCAGACGTAGCTGCGGCGGTGGTAGCAGGTGAAGCGCTCTACCAGCAGTGCCGCGAACTCGTATTCCCCATCCATGAAGATCAAATCGTTGGGGATGAAGACCTCCTCGAAGATGACCATGGCTTCTTGCCCGCCGTACTGCGCGTTGCCCACATCCATACTGCCGTCTTCCATGCTGCGGGTATCGCAGGATTGGCGTCCGTAGATGTAGGTGATGCCCTCTGCATCCACCGGAACTGCGCCCACGATGGCGAAATCACGGTCATTTTCGCCCAGCCGCAGCGTGGGCATGACGACCATCCAGTGTGAATTGATGCACCCGGTCTGGTGCGCCTTGGCCCCGGTGATGTACACGCCTTCTTGCGTGCGGCGGGTGATGTGCACATAAAGGTCGGGGTCTTCTTGCTGGTGTGGGGCCAGGCTGCGATCCCCTTTGACATCGGTCATCGCACCGCCGATGACGTAATTGTGCTGCTGGCACATCGTCACGAAGTCGATGAAGCGCTGGTGATAGGTCGTGCCGTGCGCTTCGTCAATTTCGTAGGTCACAGAATGCAGCGAATTCAGCGCATCCATGCCCACGCAGCGCTGGAAGCAAGTTCCCGTGAGCTGCCCCAGCCGCCGCTGCATCTTGTTCTGCAGCACGAGGTCGCTTGCGCTGTCCGCAATGTGCAGGAATCGGTTGACTCGCGCTCCGGTGTAGGGCGAGAGCGCCGTCGCCAGGTCGGGATTTTCCAGCGCGAGGTCGAAGGTCTCTGCGATGGCATTGATGGACGGGCGGATCATGGGATGATCGACTGGCTCTTCGACCAATTCGCCGAAAAGATACACTTTCAATCCGCGTCCACGCAGGCTACTGATGTAATCTTCTCCGGTGACAATCCGGGAGTCCGGTTCTGGTGGGGCTTGCGAGGGCGAAAGCGGGGAGCGGTCAGTCATGCTCGTTTCTCCATAATACTTTTCACACAATACCAATCAATACCCATTGGATGCCCCCAGCGTACCACAAAAACGCCATTTTCCCCCGCCACTGCCCAGGGAGGCAGAGGGAGATACCTGTGTGGCATTGTGGTTCAGCCCTTTTCGTTGCGATTGCCCTGGAAACGCCCAACTGACTCTAGGACTCGCCGCCTGCTCTGGTGTACACTACGCAACAATCGCTGGACGGTTGAGTAACCACCCAACCCCTATATACCGTACTTGTTCTTCTGGCGTGATTCAGAAAATAATCACGGTAGACTTTTTGTTGCTACCATGATACACTGTTCTGCCCGTCAGAGGCGCAGTTCCGAATTGAGGAAACCAACATGAAGGTGTCTACGTCTATCAAGAAGCGCTGCTCTTCGTGCCGTGTCATCAAGCGCAAAGGGCGCGTTATGATTATTTGTTCGAAGAACCCCAAGCATAAGCAGAAGCAGGGCTGACCTGCCGCTGCCGTTTGGGTGTTTCTGGTTGATGAGGAGTTGAGCAGCTTATGGCTCGTATCGAAGGTGTCGATCTGCCGCGCGATAAACAGGTAGAGACTGCACTGACCTACATCTACGGGATCGGGCAAACGACCAGCCAGCAGATTCTGGAGCAGGCCGGCGTTGACCCGACAACCCGCGTCCGTGATTTGACGGAAGATGATCTTTCCAAGCTGCGCGCATTGGTGAGCGAAATCCCCACCGAGGGTGATTTGCGTCGTCAGGTGAATATGAACATCAAGCGCCTGATCGAAATCAACAGCTATCGTGGGCTGCGGCATCGCCGTAATTTGCCCGCGCATGGGCAGCGCACGCGCACGAACGCCCGTACCCGCCGTGGCCCGCGCAAGACGGTTCCGGGGCGTGGTCGCCGTCGTGGTGCAGGGAAGAAATAATCCGTACTCGATGACGGTTTTCAGAAACACGGCCTCCGCGTAGGGCGGCACGTGCTGACAACTGCACATTCATTAGACTACGCCCTGTCGAGTGCTTTCACAGGGCGCTGCTAGCAGAAAACCCGTACCGAAAGTTGGAGAAGTGCTATGGCAAAAGCGAGACGCCCGAACCGCCGCCAGGTCAAAAAGGTCTTCAAGAATATTCCCTACGGACAGGCGCATATCTATGCGACCTTCAATAACTCGATCATCTCTATGACCGATCAGAGTGGGAATGTGGTGACCTGGGCAAGCGCGGGGACGGCTGGCTTCAAGGGAAGCCGCAAGAGCACGCCCTATGCTGCGCGCATGGCTGCGACTACCGCCGCCGAAGTCGCCCAGCAGCATGGGATGAAGGAAGTTGATGTATTCGTCAAAGGGCCGGGGCCTGGGCGCGAAGCTGCGATTCGAGCGATTCAATCCAGCGGCTTGAAAGTGCGCTCCATCACCGATCTGACCCCTGTCCCGCATAATGGTGTCCGCCCGCCCAAGAAGCGCCGTGTGTAAGTCTTAAGGGAGACTCAACCGGAATGGTGTACCCAAGCACACCCCCATCCAGCGTACCATCCAGCTTTTCCACCGCCAGCAACCATGATGTGAACAACATCACGCAGAACATGGTGCTGCCGCATAAGGTGGAAAGCGAACACGTCACCCGCAACTACGGGCGTTTTGTGATTAGCCCGCTCGAAAGCGGCTACGGCCTGACGCTCGGCAACGCGCTGCGGCGCATCCTGCTCTCTTCGCTGCCGGGTTCGGCGATCACGAGCATCCGCGTGAGTGACGTCCACCACGAATTCTCCGCCATCCCTGGTGTGCGCGAGGATATGACTCAGCTCATCCTACAGGTGAAGCAGCTTCGCCTGGTGCTGCACAATGTCGAGAGCGAGCGCCTGCGCCTGGAACATCGCGGCGAAGGGATCGTCACCGCTGCCGACATCATCGTGCCGCCGGAAGTGACCATCGAAAATCCGGAACTGTACCTGTTCACCGTCGATTCGCCCGAAACGCACATCGAGATGGAATTTGAAGTGCGCCAGGGGCGTGGCTACAGCCCGGCGGAAGAGCGCGGACGCCTGCCAATTGGCGAGCTTCCCGTCGACGCCATCTTCAGCCCGATTCGCCGCGTGAATTACGATGTGCAACGCGCCCGCGTGGGGCAGCGTACCAACTACGACAAGCTCATCATGGAAATCTGGACGGATGGCACCGTGCGCCCGGAAGAGGCACTCGGCCAGGCCGCGCAGATTCTGGTGCGCCATCTGCTGCCGATCAGCGGGGCATCCTGGGATGACTTCGAAGTGCCGCAGCCTGTAGAACCCGAACCCGCCGATCGCAAAGCGAACCAGCTCTACGACAAGCCCATTGAAGAGCTTGACCTGAGCGTGCGCGTCTTCAACTCGCTGAAGCGCACGGGCATCACCAGCGTGGGCGATGTCATTGATATGCTTCAGCGTGGGCAGGATGCGATGCTGGCGATCCGCAACTTCGGTGAAAAATCGTTGGACGAACTCGTCGAGAAGCTCCAGGAGAAGGGTTACTGGCCGCTCGATGAGGAAGAAGAAGGCTAGTTCAAGAAGCTAACGGAGAACGCGACTCATGCGTCATCGCATTAAAGGGAAGAAACTCAATCGCGACAGCGCCCATCGCAAATCGCTGCGCCGCAATCTGGCGATGCAGCTTTTTGAAAATGGGCGCATCCGCACGACCCGCGCCAAGGCGGATTATGTGCGGGGCTACGCGGAACGGCTGATCACCATCGCCAAGCGCGGTATCGCACGGGCAGAAGCAGCGGGCGACGACGCCCCGGCTGTGCATGCGCGCCGTCTGGTTGCCAGCCGTCTCTACAATGACCGGGTGCTGGTGCAGAAGATCTTCGACGAAATCGCACCGCACTACGCCGATCGTCCGGGCGGCTACACCCGCATCTACAAGCTGGGGCCGCGCAAGGGCGATAATGCTGAGATGGCGCTGCTGGAACTGGTCGATTACCAGTCCATCGGCGACGAATAAGTGCGACGCGGACGCCGGGAACGATGATGACACGCTACCGCGCCACCCTGGCTTATGACGGCACAGCCTACTACGGCTATCAGCGCCAGCCCAGCCACCCTACCGTGCAGGCGGCGGTAGAACGTGCGCTGCAGAAGGTGTTGGGCGTGCCGACGACGGTCTGGGCAGCGGGGCGTACCGATACGGGCGTACATGCCAGTGGGCAGGTGATCGCATTCGATGCGACGTGGCGGCACGATGAAGAGACGCTGCTACGCGCTGTGAACGCTTATCTGCCGGATGACATCGCCCTGCAAGCGGTGCTGCAGCAAGACGACTTTCACCCGCGTTATGATGCGCTGTCGCGGACGTACCGCTACGATGTGGCGGTTGTTCACGTCCGTCAGCCCTTGCTGGCGAAGCGGGCATGGCAGTTGCATAAAGCGCTGGATGAAGAGATGCTGCACAGGGCGGCGGCGCTGTTCGTCGGTGAGCATGATTTCGCCGCCTTCGGCACGCCGCCCCAGGGTACCAACACGGTGCGCGTGGTCTTTCGTTCGCAATGGCAACCGCTCCAGCGGGAAGGCTTACAGGTCTTCCGTTACGAAGTGGAAGCGACGGCCTTCCTGTACCATATGGTACGGCGCATGGTGGGCAGTATGGTCGCTGTAAGCAGCGGAATGCTCTCCTTTGATGCGTTCGAGGCGATGTTCCGCAGCGCAGACCTATCCCGCAACAAGTGGATTGCGCCGCCGCAGGGCTTGGTCCTGGTCGATGTGCGCTACCCCAAACCGGGGGAAGCGTCCCCGCGCACGAGATGGGCGCGGCAACCGCAGCACGCAAACGAGACAGATACGGTGTGAACGCACCGCCTGGAAGAGAGGAATCATGAAGGCACAGATTCAAAAGACGCGCTACACCACGCCCGATGAAATCGAGCGTAAGTGGTACGTCGTAGATGCGAAAGATCAAACGCTGGGGCGGCTGGCCTCGCGCATTGCCACCATCCTGCGTGGCAAGCACAAGCCAGAATTCGTCCCCAATCTCGATGTGGGCGATTACGTGATCGTGCTCAACTGCGAGAAGATCCACGTCACAGGTCGCCGCCTGGATCAGAAGTTGTACTGGCGTCACACAGGCTATCCCGGTGGTATCCGCAACATCACATTGCGTGAATTGCTGCAACGCCACCCGGAACGCGCCATCGAATACGCCGTGAAGGGCATGCTGCCCAAGGGTGTGCTGGGGCGTCAGATGCTGAGCAAGCTGCGCGTCTACACCGGGGATACCCACCCGCACGAAGCGCAGCAGCCGGAAGTTCTGGAAATCTAAGGGAGCCTGGAAACTATGTCTGCACAGTACTACGAAGGAATTGGTCGCCGCAAACGCGCCACTGCCCGCGTGCGGCTCTTCCCCGGCGGGACGGGGCGCATCGTGGTCAACGATCGCGATCTGGAAGATTACCTGCCGCGCCCGAATGACGCCACCATCCTGACGCAGCCGCTGGAAGCCGTCGGGCAGGAACGCAGCTACGACATCAGCGTACACGTCACGGGCGGCGGACTCAGCGGTCAGCGTGATGCGATCCAGCTTGGCATCGCCCGCGCCCTGCTCAAGATCGACCCGGATATGCGCAGCGCCCTCAAAGCACGTGGCTTGCTCACGCGCGATGCCCGCGTCAAGGAGCGCAAGAAGCCCGGTCTCAAGCGTGCCCGTAAGGCTCCGACCTTCACCAAGCGCTAAACGATACGCACTTGCAGCGACATTTGTTATACTACAGAGGTGAGGTTCGCTTCACCTCTTTTTTGTTTCCAGCACAAGTAGATCATTGCGAGGGGCCTATGCGCAGGTTGTTCATTCTCTTGATCGCGGTACTGGTGTTGTTGGCGGTGCTCTTCGTGCGCCAGCCCGTTGAACTGCGCGCCCCGGAACTCACGGAGACGGAATCAGACACGGGGTACACGCTCCCCGTCGAAGTCTATGTCGCCCTGCCCCTCACCTGGGATGTCTCACCGGCGTGAGCCACTCACCCACCCACAAGGAAGCAGACCAGGAGGGACAGGTGCAGACGTTCCACACCTGCCCGTTAAGATCAGGCCAGGTAGCGTGCGCCGGACATGCAAATCACCGCAATCAACGTCAGCCACGCGCTGACATTGGTGTGCAGGCGCATCTTGTCGCGGGCATCCTCCAGCGCTTTGGCGTTGGCGTCGCTGGGATCGTTGTCATAGGCTTTGGCAGCGGCAGCGTACACCCCGGTATAGCGCCCTGTGGCGGATGCGCCGTGCCCGAAGGCCAGCAGCCCGACGAGCGCCCCAATGGCCATCACGATATCGCCTGTTGGACCAAACCCCAGAAAGTCGATTGCCCCATCAACGCGGAACGGCCATAGCAGCAGCCCCGCCAGCGCCGTCACCAGCGCACTGATGCCGAAAATCGTGCCGATCGGCGAATGAGCCATGAAGGTGCGCAGCATGGCGGAACCGCGTTCTCCGGTGCGTTGGGCTACTGGAATCAACACCCAGGCGACGAGAATGCCGAAGCCGACCCAGATGACCCCGGTGACGATATGCGTCAGGCGCAGGATCGAGACCAGCACCGTCTGTGCGAATGGACTTTGCACGAATTCTTCCATCGGTGAACCCCCTATAAGTTGAGTAGATAAGCCATCAGATCCGCGACTTGCTGATCTGAGAGTCTGGAGCGGTATTCAGCATACATCAAATTGCCGTAGCCGCTCACGATATGCGCCGAAGGGCGCACAATCGCCAGATAGGTATATGCTTCAGCGCTCTGGCCTTCCACGCGCTCGCCTGCGATTTCGGCGTAGCCCGCCAGCCCGGGACCCACACCCCCTTGATCGCTGAGAGCGTGACAGGAGATACAGGTTGGTGCGCCGTTGATGCTCTCTGCGAAGAGCATTTCACCCCGCGCCGGATCCCCTTCGGGCCAGTCCGAAAGATCCAACGGCTGCGATCCGCAGGCCGCCAGCAGCAGCAGGGTAGTCAAGATTGCGATGAATCGCACGATCACTCCTAGCATTCCGATTACAACCAGTAATTCGCGCCGCATTATAGGCCAGATGATCCCAGATTGCGGCGGTTTGTTTGCGTTTCCAGGCCGAAATTTGCCCGAAAACACGCCAAGGTGAGGTTTGATAATTCGAATAGAGACGGTATAATCCCCCACTGAGCTAGCATACAGGGAAGATGAAGCAGCATGGAACAGCCAGAACTGGGCAAGAACGAAGAGCCAACGCAGGACACTTCGTCTGCCGAGTTGTCGGAGTCAAAGCCGGAAGGTACCCCGGAAACCAGCGAAACCGCTCAGGAGTCGGTGGTGGCGGAGGTACAAGACACGCCAACTGAAGTAGATGCAGACGAAAGCGCAGCCGAGCAGGAGACTGAAGCAGAGGGTGCCCCGGACGAACCCTCGGCGGAGGAGGCTGCGGAAGAGGACGATGCGGACGCTGATACCCCCGGCGACGACGAGGGGGACGCAGACGATCCGAATCGATTGCAGCGCGGGGATCTCATCCTGGGGAAAGTCGCTCGCACGACCCCCAATGAGATTTACGTTGACCTGGGCGAAGGCCGCGAAGGATTCGTTCCCAAGCGTGAAGTCGAGATGTTGAGCGGCAAGACGCTGGAGCAATTGCAAGATGGCGCCGAGGTCTACGTGTACGTCGTCAACCCGCGCAACCATCGTGGGAACACCATCCTCTCCATCAATCACGCGCAAGAAGAATTGGACTGGCGCGAAGCGGAAGACTACCTGGAATCCAAACAGGTCTACGATGGGCGGATCGGTGGTTATAACAAGGGCGGCTTGATTGTGCGCTTCGGGCGGCTGCGTGGCTTCGTCCCGCAGAGCCAGATCAGCGACAAGCGCCAACTGGATGTCTCCGGCGATACACCAGAAGAGCGCTACGGCGGCATGGTCAACGACAACATCAGCGTCAAAGTCATGGAAGTCGACCGCAGCCGCAATCGCCTGATTCTTTCCGAGCGTGCCGCCATGCGTGAAGTGCGCCAGCGCCGCAAGGAAGCCCTGATTACCGAGCTTGAGGTCGGCGAAATCCGCCAGGGGCGCGTCGTGAGCCTGGAAAACTTCGGCGCGTTCGTCGATATTGGCGGAGCGGAAGGTCTCGTTCATCTCACCGAACTGTCCTGGGAACATGTCACCCACCCGCGTCAGGTGCTGAATGTCGGGCAGGAAGTGGAAGTGCGCGTCATCAGCGTGGACGAAGACAAGAACCGCATCGGCCTCAGCCTGAAGCAGTTGCAAGCGGATCCCTGGGACGAATTGGCGACCCGCTACGGCACCGGAGCGCTGGTGCGCGCGACCGTCACCAAGCTGACCAAGTTCGGCGCGTTCGCCCAGATTGACGACCAACCCTCAATCGAAGGTCTCATTCATATTTCGGAGCTTTCGGAAGAGCGGGTGGAACATCCGCGAGATGTCGTCAACCGGGGGGACAAGCTGGTGCTGCGCGTGGTCAAGCTGGATGTGCCCAACCGCCGCCTGGGGTTGAGCCTGCGTCGTTACAATTCCACCGAGTACCTCGATGAAGATATGCGCCGGGCGTATCTGGATGAAGACGCGCGCGTCGAGGCCGGGGAATACGAGGAAGCGGAAGCGACAGACGCCGCTGCGGACGAACCCGCCGCCGAAGAAGCAGCAGAGGAGACTGTCGAGCAAGCGCAAGCGGAAGAGGTGACCGCCAACGGCACCAGCACCGAGGAGGCTCCGCTGCCGGAAGCAGAGGAAGCCAGCGCCGACGCCGAAGATGCCCCTGCAGATGAAGCCCCTGCAGACGACGAAGAAACGGCAGCAGATGGCGAGCCGGAAGCGGAAGAGAAAGATGCCTGACGCGCACTGTGCGCTGTGCAAGGCCAGATCGTTGACGAGGACGGGCTGAAGGACAGCTAGTCTTCGTCAACTACCCATATCGGTAGTTCGCCTCATCCTTTCCCCTGTGCTATGCTTGGCAATAATGCGTCGTAACGACCGTGTACGGTGCTGACAGCGGGACGCTGCGCCCGCCAGATGGCACGAAGGCCGCAGCATTTTCTCATCTCCCGCTTCTGAAGTTTCCACCACATACGCCGTTGTACGCATCAATTCCGGTTGCACATTCTAACGATCTGTTGAGACTCCCAACGGTTTTGTGCGAGATGGATGTTGGTATAATACAAAGTATCGAAACGCAGAATAGCAAAACAGTGGACGCCTCGCGTCCGACTGGCGACGGAGGGTAGGAACCGTGCCAAACAAAATGGAACGCTTTACGCAGCGGGCGCGTCGGGTTTTGAGCCTTGCCCAGGAAGAAGCGGAACGCCTGCAACACGGTGTCATCGGGACAGAACACTTGCTGTTGGGGCTGATGCGCGAAGAAGGCGGGGTCGCCGGGCGTGTACTGCAAGAACTGGGGCTGGAACTGCGCCGCGTGGAAGAACTCGTCAATCGCCTGACGGACGCAGACAGCCGCACCGGGGTCGGCAACCCGGACCTTTCCGAAGGAACCAAGAAAGTCCTGGAACTGGCGGTGGACGAAGCACGCCGGATGGGACATCACTACATTGGCACGGAGCATTTGCTGCTGGGCCTGGTGCGCCAGCAGGATGGAATCGCGATTGAAGTGCTGCGTCGCCTGAGCATCAGCCCGGAGAAGGTGCGCCGCCAGACGCGCCGCGTCCTCTCCGAAAGCCCGGTGCAGAAGCCGCCCGCACCCGAGCGCCCTTCCAGCCGCCGTGCGGATAAGACGCCGCTGGTGGACCAGTTGGCGACGGATTTGACCGCGCTGGCATCCGAGGGCAAGCTCGACCCGGTGGTGGGCCGCGAGATCGAAATTGAGCGCGTGATTCAGGTGCTCAGCCGCCGCCGCAAGAACAACCCGGCGTTGATCGGCGAACCGGGTGTCGGCAAGACCGCCATCGTCGAAGGGCTAGCACAGCGCATCATCGACGGCGATACGCCGCGTCCCCTGCTGAATAAGCGCGTGCTGCAACTGGATGTCGGCTCGCTGGTGGCGGGTACGATGTATCGCGGGCAGTTCGAAGAGCGCCTGAAGCGCGTCATCGAAGAACTGAAGTCCTCCGATACGATCCTCTTCATCGACGAAGTGCACATGCTCGTCGGCGCAGGCAGCGCAGGCAGCAGCGTGGATGCGGCGAACATCCTCAAACCCGCTCTGGCACGTGGCGAATTGCAGTGCATCGGCGCGACCACGCTCGATGAATACCGCAAGCACATCGAAAGCGATGCCGCGCTGGAACGCCGCTTCCAGCAAATTCTGGTCGATGAACCGACTATCGAAGAAACCATCGAAATTCTGCAAGGGATCAAAATCCCCTACCAGGAACACCACAACGTCGAAATCACCGACGAAGCGATTGACTCGGCGGCGCACCTCTCCGCCCGCTACATCCCGGATCGCTTCTTGCCGGATAAGGCCATTGACCTGATTGACGAGGCTTCCGCCCGCCTGCGCATGTACAAAAGTCCCGAAGCGGCTCAGGTGCGCCGGCTGGAAGAAGAACTCGAACACATTCGCGGCGAGATCAGCCGCGCCCAGGATGACGGCCTGGAAGGCGACGTGATCGATGATCTGCGCAACCGTGAAGAGAATCTGGAGCAGTCGCTGCAAGATTATCGCATCAACTGGAATGAAGAGACGGGGCAGCCGCGCCTCCTCGGTGAAGACATCGCCGAAGTGGTCGCCATGTGGACGGGTATTCCGGTCACGCGGATGGCGAGCGATGAAGCGGAGCGCCTGATGGGGATGGAAGACGCGCTGCACAAGCGCATCGTCGGCCAAGATGAAGCCATCGTCACCATCAGCAAGGCCGTCCGCCGTGCTCGCGCTGGCCTGAAAGACCCGCGCCGCCCGATTGGTTCGTTCATGTTCCTCGGCCCGACGGGTGTCGGCAAGACGGAACTCACCAAGACGCTGGCGGAATTCCTCTTCGGCAGCGAAGAAGCGCTCGTCCAACTGGATATGAGCGAATTCATGGAACGTCACAGCGTCGCCCGTCTGGTGGGTGCGCCTCCCGGATACGTGGGCTACGAAGATGCGGGGCAGTTGACGGAAGCGGTGCGCCGCCGTCCGTACAGCATCGTCGTCTTCGATGAAATCGAAAAAGCGCATCCGGAAGCCTTCAACATGCTGTTGCAGGTGATGGAAGAGGGCGTGCTGACCGATGCGCGTGGTCGTGCGGTGGATTTCCGCAATACCATGATCGTGATGACCAGCAACGTCGGCGCGGATATGATCAAGCGCGGTTCGCGGCTGGGCTTCGCCACCAACTTCGATGCTGACAAGCAGGCCGAAGAAGATTACGGCGATATGTCCAAGAACGTGATGGATCAGGTGCGGCGCATGTTCCGCCCCGAATTCCTGAACCGCGTGGACGCCACCGTGATCTTCCGTCCGCTGTCGCAGGAAGAGATCAAGCGCATCGTTGACCTGGAACTGGACAAGGTGCGCAGCCGCCTGGTGGAACACGCCATCATCCTGGATGTCACCGAAGAAGCGCGTGAATGGCTGGCGAACGAAGGCTATGACACCGAATACGGTGCGCGTCCGCTGCGCCGCCTGATCCAGAACACGGTTGAAGATGAACTCTCCGAGGGCATCCTCGGTGGCCAGTTCTCCGTCGCCAGCACCGTCACGGTTACGGTGGACGAAGAGAACAACAAGCTGCTGCTGGTGGGCGAAGAAGGCGTCGAAGTCGAGGTCGCCGAACCCAGCGTCTGAGCCGAATTTCCTGGCTAGCTCAAACGAACCGCTCCCAATTGGGAGCGGTTTTTTGTTCTGGGGTGTGAGTGCGAGGTGGGGCGAAACGCGAAATGGTTCTTGCATCTGGCGTGTTGCGCCCCTTGCAGACTGCCGAGCAGGATCAGCGCACGTAGCGCACGGTGTAGGTGATGACTACTTCTTCACCCGGCGGCACATCGGCGCGGAACTCGATGGCGAAGGCGCTGGTGCGGGTGAAATCCATGCTGCTGCTGATGATCTCCCAATTCGCGCCGCGTGACAGCCGTTCCGGCACACGAATCTGCACGGTCTCATCTTCCTTGCGGTTGCGCAGGCGAATCTCGAAGCTCTCTTCGACGACGTTATCCGAAAGGCGCACGAAGTCCGTCTGCGTGCGTTCGCCTACCAGGTCGAAGGCGTTGCCCAGGTAGATGGTCACATCTTCGCCTTCAGGCGTGTGATCGATGGTATTCTCGCCGATCAGCAGCGCTGCACCATCCACATCTTCCTGGTAGACGCGGATTCGTCCCGCAGGCAGGTCAGCGCCCAGGCCGCTCTCTTCCCCGGTGGAAAATTCCAGCCAGTTCTGTACATCGGTGACGCCCGTCGTGCTGAAGAATTGATCGGTATAGAAGCTGCCGTAGCCATAGTAGGGTGCGCTGGCATCGTAGACGAAGTACGTATTCGCCGCCACGCCCACACCGGAGACGAATTCGACCTGCTTGGTCTCGTTGTTGCCGACGGTCACGTTGCGGCTGATTTCGTAAAGCTGGTATTCGAAGAATTCGCGCTGCTGCACAGAGGGTGCGGCCTGCGCTTCGTCGGCGGCGAAGCCTGCCTCCGCCATCGGGGTTCCGCGCACTTCCGGCGCACGGTTCACATCTCCCGCCACCAGCTTGACCAGGGCGTTTTCGTAGGTCGTACCGCTGGTGTTGTTCAGCGTCACCCAGCCGTTGATGTCCAGCGAGGCGTTATCCGTCGCCAGCAGCACGTTGTAATCCGCCGCCCAGTTGATACCACCGGTGAGGTAGGTCAGTTCAACCTGTTGTTCGCCGTCTGTGGCGCTGTCCACCAGCCAGCGCAGCGTCGGGCGCGTGATGAGTCCGTCGGGTAGTTCCGGGAACTGAATGTCGCGCAGGTCATCCGGGCTGACGACGATCACTTCGCCGTCTTCGGTGCGCAGGATGATCTCGCTGCGCCCGCTGAGCAACTGCCCTTCAAAGACCGCGCCATCAATGGTCGTCACGCGGATGGTCTCATCCAAGTAGCGTTGCAGCAGCGCCGACGAATTGACCAGATCATAGACGTAATTCTGTTCCAGCACCGTTGTACCCAGCGGGTCGGTCAGCGAGACAAAGGTCACGGATGTTGGATCAATGCTGCTGGCAACATCGGTGAAATTGATCAGGTTATTGCCAGCGTCCAGCGTGAAGGTGCGCCGATCCTGCACCAGCGCTGTGCCCTGATTGTAGATGGTCACGGAAACGCTGTCGCGCTCTGGCGAGTCGCCGTCGCTGGAGGTGCTGGCGTCGTCCTGTGCGTTGGCGACCAGGGCGAAGGAGCCGACGAGCAATGCCGCCAGCGCCGTCAGGATGATGAGCGAAAGTTGGGTCTTGCGCATGTGGTTCTCTCCTTATTTCGTTAGGTGTGTGTGTCTGTACCTCTGCGAACCCCTCCCGAATTTCCTCTGCACTCTCGTGGGGAGGGGCTAGCGGTGCGGTCTACAAATCCACCGAAGTGCTGAAGTCGTTCACCTGGATTTGCACGGTGCCGCCTTCGAAGCTGCCATCGACCATGATCGTCTCTTCATAGGGCACAACCACCATCGGGCACATGACATCGATGGGCAGCTCCCGGTAAATCGAAATGGTGACCTGGTTGCCGACGACTTCTTGCTCGACCTGCACCGGGACTTCACAGCCGTCTGGCTGGCTGCCCCGCACCGTCAGGCTGAGCTGCATCGGGAACGACTCCAGCACTGCCACTTCTACTGATTCGATAACGTGGAACACTCGTCGTTGGTTCCCAGGCATTTCTTCGACCTCCTCCATCTCGCGCACGAACGCCAACTGCGCCTCGTCCGGCATCCATTCGTACAGGCGACCATCCGCCGCGACGAACTGCACATCATCCGGCGCGAGGGGACTATCCAGCGTCAATTCGTAGGGAATCGCCTCGTCGGTGCAGTCGAAAACCGGGGAAAGAAAGCGGAAGACTTCGACATCGTGCTGAGTCTCATCGACAATATCCGGCACAGCACGCGCATAGACCGGGAGTTCGCAGCCTTCGGGATGTTCGCCTGCCAGCGTGAAAGCCAGCGTGTTGTCGTCTGTCATCTCGGCGCTGATCTCGTCGATGCTGGAGGTGCTGCGCGGCGCGGGCACCAGTTCTGTCTCGCCGACGGGAGCCAACTGCCGGGGCATATCCAGGATGGTGCCGCCGGGAATCGGCAGGTAAATTTCCCCGGCGAAGTCATTGACGATCACGGCGTACGCTTCATCGTTCTGGAAATCATCCCCCAGGAAGATATCTTCTTCGCCGTAGGCCGGGGCATCACACACCAGACCGTCGATCTGTGCCGGGCTGGCGACCTGCACCGAAATCACGTTGTTCGCCACTTGCGTCTCGAAGAAGGCTTCCAGGCAGTTGGCGGATTGCCATTCCACTACGAGGATGAGTTCGTTACTCCCGGTGCGTTCGACGAGGACGGAAAACACCTCGCTGCGCAGGGGCGGTTCGCCTTCCAGAATGTATTCTTCCTGCGCCAGCCCGCCCGATGCACTCAGCAACAGCAGCGCGATCCACAGTACAGCCTGTAAGATTCTCGGTCGTTTCATCGTTTTTCCCTTCAGTTAATGGCTCGAGTCCCGATGATACAACGTCTTTTTGGGGCGATTTGTTCCAAAACAGCTTGGTTCCACCTTAGAATGACGGGAGAAGGGCGTGTCACACATGAGTTACTGCAACCTGCGTGCTATAATGCCCGTAATGGTAGAGTAGTCGTACAAGAGACGAAGGAGCTTTTTCGTATGGGGATTGACACCTTAGCAACGCTCATCGCGGTGGGGGCCTTCTTTGTGGGCTTCATCGGCATCGTCATGGTCGTCGCCTCGGCTTCGCGCGGGACATCCGTGCGCCAGGGCGTGCTGCTGGCGATTGTCGGCATCGTGGCGGGCGTGATTTTCTTGATTGTCTCGGAAGGGTTGTTGGTGGTTGGGCCGACGCAGCGTGCGGTGATCTTCAACAACATCAGCGGTGATCTGGAAGAGCCGCGTGAGCCGGGCATCAGCATTGTCATTCCGGGCATCCAGAATGTGACCATGTACCGCGTCAGCCGCCAGGAATACACCATGAGCGGCATCACGGGCGAAGGGTCGCGCAGCGAAAGTGACGCCATCGAAGCGCGTTCGGTCGATGGACAGAATGTATTCGTAGATGTTACGCTCATTTTCACCATTGACCCCGAGAATGTGAACACCGTCCATCGCAACTGGTCGGATGCGGCGCAGGGCTACGTGGAAGGGCTGATCCGCCCGACGCTGCGCTCCATCACCCGTGACGTGATCGCGACGGCAGAAGCCGAGCAAATCTTCGGCGCGGAACGCACCAGCGTGCAGCAGGACATCGAAGATCGCGTGACCGCAGCCCTGGGTGCGGAAGGCTTCACCGTCGTGGAAGTTCTGCTGCGTAAGATCAACTTCTCGCCGGACTTCATTGAAGCGATTGAGCAGCGTCAGGTCGCTGAGCTGGATCGTGACCGCGCCAGCATTGAAGCGGAACGTGTCCGCATTGAAGCACAGGGTCGCGCTGACGCCGCCATTGAAGAAGCACGTGGTGAAGCGGAAGCCATCCGCGTCCGTGCCCAGGCTGATGCTGAAGCGCTGCGCCTCGTCAGCGAGCAGATTGCCGCGAACCCGAACCTGATCCAGTATCTCTACGTGACGGAACTCTCCGACAACGTGAATCTGGCGCTGGTGCCGTCTAGCTCGCCGTTCATCTTCGACGCCAGCACCTTCATCGAATCCGACCCGGACTTCACGCCTCCGCCAGTGCCGACGCGCGAACCGACCCCGGAACCGGAGACAGAAACTGAAGGCAACAACGAATAAGTCGTTGCTGCTACCCACAACCGAAATACACCAGGGGTGGATCAGTCGATCCACCTCTTTTTATTGGCGCGTTCTTTTTCGCAGCAGCCCGCCGCCGAGAACCAGCAGCGCCCCCAACCAGAGGACTCCACCTGCCGCCAGCGCCCCGTACCACATCGTCGGCACGAACTCGAAGACGACGGTGCTTTGACCTTCTGGCACGGGCACGGCGCGGAAGAGTACATTCGCCCGGTAAACCGGAACTGGTTCGCCGTTCACGGTTGCGTGCCAGCCGGGGTAGTAGGCATCGCGCAGCACGAGGTAGGTATCCATCTCGCTCTCGACTTCCAGGACGACTCGCGTAGGGCTGTATTCGGTGAAGGTGATAATATCCCCCCACCAGGGAATATCATGCCAGCCCATCGTACGCACATCGCGGTTGTTGGTGTGGATCACAAACTCAACGTTGGCGTCCAGCAACCCCAGGGCTTCTTCGTGCCCTTCCCAATCATCCGGCAGCACACGAAGCTGACGTACCAGCATCGCCCTCGCTGATTCCAGCGGCAGCCTGTACAGCTTAATATCGCTCGACAACGTGCGCTCAATTCTGGAGGGTTGTAATTCCAGGAAAGCCCCCGTGCGCGTATCCACCAGCGTCGCAGCGATCATCTTATCTGGATCCGAACTTGGCTCGTAGTTTTCGCCGGGGGCAAGCACCGTCAGAACGAGACCCTCCTGGATCATTTGCGCACGGTCTTCGTATCCCGCCAGCGGTGCGAGGGACAAGATGCGCAGCTCATCGTAGGCAAAATTGAGTACGTCAGTGTCCGGTATCGGGTACGGGTTGACATCCCAGAAATTTTGCAGGGTCGTGTCGTAGCGCACACCCTGATGTACCACATCGAAGACCTTATCCGTGAGGATGTATTCAATATCCGCGAACCAGAGCCAGCGCAGGTCAGGGATGCACGCGCCGCGACATTCTGGCAGCGCCATCATCTCCCCAATGCGACCATCTGCCGTGCGCAGGGAGCCTTCCGGCAGCAGCAGCGATGTGTACTGGCTGTAGTGCATCGTCGGCAGAACGCCGCCGCCGTAGCCATCCACCGTCGGGATGCCCCAGGTCAGGCCGAGGCTGGGGAAGAGCACTTCCTGCTTTTTGACGGCGGTCAGGGCATTTTGCACGGCGCGTTCGCCCATGCCCAGGCGTTCATACCGTTCGAGCAATGTTCGCAAATCGCCAGGATCAAAATACAATTGACTGATGCTGAGCGTCCGCCCCGGCACCATTTCGTCTTCTTGCAGCGCCAGAAGCTGGCTGATGGTCAATCGCTGCCCCAGGTAGACCTCACGCGGTGCGAGGTCGTTATAGGGCAGCACCCGCGCGGCAAAGAATAACTCCACAATCACTAGGCCGAATACAATCAATTGTAGGGGCACGATATATCGTGCCGGTTGTTGCATCCACAACACCATGATCAACACCACCAACCCCACGCCCCACAGAAGCAGCGTCGTACTGGTTGGCATCGCCGAACCGACCACATCCAGCGGGTCAATCGGCGCGAAGGCTCCCAGCACCAGCAGCGCCAGCAGCGGCAGTACGATCACGGCGTAATGCCCCAGCCGCAGGGCAACCCGCAGTTGCAGCAAAACCAGCCCGCGCCCCGCCAGCAGCGCCGCCCCCAGTGCAAACAGGGCCAGCCAGCGCGCCGGAACGCGAAACAGGTCGAAGCCAGGGAGATTGGTCAGGAAGAGGTAGAGCGGATTGAAGCGCCCCAGGGCGAAGAGCAGGCCGATGAGAGCCAGCAGCACCCAGGGCAGCGCAGACTTGCGCCAGGGCATATGGGGGAAGGGCAGCGAACCCAACAGCGCCAGCCCCAGGCCAATCACGCCGATATAGCCGACATACTCGCCGAACAACTGCCCGTCGTAGCTCGGCAGCAGGGAGCGCCCTAGATAGGTCGGCGGCAGCGAGAAGGCCGTCGCCTGCTGTGGGGTGAATCCGCCGCCCCGAATGGACATGCCCGTGAGTTCCAGCGTGGGGAGCAATTGCGGCAGGGCAAGCAGCGCGGTCAGAAGCGCCGCCGATAGTAGCATCCCCAGGGCGAACGCCGTGCGACGCAGGCGCGACTCGTCCGCCGTGACTCCGGCGCTGAGGGCGTAGAGTCCCAGCATGACGCCGCTCATGAAGACGGTTTGCGTGTGCCCGCTGAAGAGTTGCAGCGCCCAGGCCATCGCCAGCAACAGCCCCCAGCGCAGCCGTCGCCCCCCGTGCAGCAGATGATGCAAGCAGAGCACGAGCCAGGGCATCCAGGCCAGCCCCTGTAGCTGATTGATCTGCTCCACATGTGCGCCCACGAAGCCACCCAGGGCGAAGAGCGCTGCCGCCAGCAGCCCCGGCCACAAGCGCCGATCCACCGTCACGCGGAAGAGCAAAAACGTTCCCAGCCCCGCCCAGAGGATGTGCAGCAAAATGCTGTAGCGGATCGCATCCGGCGCGGCGAAGGGAGTCACAATCCAATTGGGGGGATAGAAGGTACCGAGCTGCGGGTTCGCCAGCAGCGGCGCACCCATGAAAATGTCGTTCGTCCATAGGGGGAGTTCGCCCGCGCGGAAGGCCTCGCTGCGTGCATCCCAATACGGGTAGAAATAATGGTAGGTGTCGCCCCGCGCCAGGATCAGATCGCTGAAAGCCAGCTTCCAGAAGAACAGCGCCGTCAGCAGCAGCAGTATTCCCGTCGCAACCCAGCCGATTCGTCGTTCCACGCCATGCCTCCTGTGCCAATTTGCGCATGCATCCTAGCGCAAATTTCGGTCAGAATACAGGCAGGTCGTTCGGTGTGCGCGTGGTCATGACACCGGGGCGAGCCTGGAGACCCGCCCCGCGTTCACAACGTATTGCTTTACCCGCCGATGCGGAAGGTCACACGCAGTTGCACATTCACGGAAAGCTGCCCCGGCTCGATGGCTGCACCGCCGCCACCCCCCAGACCACGCGCTTCGAGCGCCGTCTGGTTGAACGGGTCGAATCCGCCCTGAATCTCGACAATGCTGATGATGTCGCCAAGTTCGACCTCAGCCAGCCCTGCCAGTTCCCCTGCACGCTGACGGGCATCGTCCAGGGCTTCTGCACGGGCTTCGCTGGCGAGGGCGTCGCTATCTTCGATGGCGAAATTCAGCCCGTAGATGTTGGTCGCGCCTGCGTCAATCGCGGCATTGAGCACAGCCGGAACATTCTCGATGTCGCGCACCGTCACGCGGACGTTGTTCGACACGACGTAGACCGGGGTCGGCTCACCCGTTTCGGACTGCTGCGGGTTGGGGCCGCCGTAGCGATCCTGCCAGACACTCAGGCCGACAGTGCGAATATCCTCCCGTGCGACTCCGGCCTCGACCAGGGCGGCGATGACCTCATCAATGCGGGTATTCGTGTTGCTGTAAGCGGTTCCCAGGTCGGAGTTGGTGGTTTCCACGCCGATTTCGAGGTTGGCAATATCCGGCGTGCCGGAGGCACTGCCCGTACCGACGACGGTGATGGTGTTGGGCTGTGCGTTGTCCTGTGCCAGCGACGGCGCGACAGCCAGCAACATCAACCCCACAATGACGATCATGGTGATACTGAGCTTTTTCAAGGTGCTTCTCCCTCTGTGTGTGGTATGCCGTGAGAATCCCGTGATTGGGATTCAAGAAATATAACGCCACTCACAGGGGGAAGGTTCCACGAAAACAGGAAGAAAATCCGGCAAATGCTTCAGCGTTGCTGAGCCGCATGAAGGCCGTGGGCGTCCCGGCAGGTGCGCGTCAGGAGGAGAAGGGACAGGCCAGCCGCCCCTCGCCCTTCCTCAGGACACGCCCAGCGCGGCGGTGCTGGTTTCCTGCCCCAGAATGATGCGCGCGACATGCCGCCCCAAGCGCACGCTGAAATTCGTCCCGCGATCCCAGGGGTAAATCTGCGACATGCTCGCCCAATACACGCCGTCCAGCGGCGTCTGCAAATCCGGCAGCTTTTCACTGTGGTTGATCCCCGGCATAGGTTGGGCGTAGGGCGCTTTCCAGACCCACCACTTGCGCACCCACTCGCGCTGGAAATTGGGGTTGGCTTTTTGCAGCGAGGGCAGGAACAAGTCCACCAGTTCTTCGTCGCTCATCTGGAAATACTCGTGATCCGGCGTCACGTAATCGCCGCAGTAGACGATGTGATCGCCGCCGTAATGCGTCGAGTCCATGAAATTGGTATGTTCCACCAGCGCCAGGAAGGGGAATTCGTTCTCGCGGTAATTGTGCGAGACGGCGGGCAGGCTCAGCCAGTAGGTGTCATCCAGCAGCAGTTTGTGCTTCAGTGCGAAGACCACACACAGGCCGCCCATGCTCTTCAGTTCGCGCATTTGCTGGCCATAGGGCGTGTCCTGCAATTGCGGAGCCAGCTTCAACATCAGGCGCGGCGAAATGGTGCTGATGACCGTATCGTATTCGCGGGTTTCGCCGTTGACGATCACGCTCGGTTGGCTGCCTTGCTTGCGGATGGCCTCGACGGGCGTGCTCAGGTGGATGCTGGCTCCACGGTCGCGCACGGCCTGCCCCAATTCGTCGAGGAAGGCCTGGAAGCCCCCTTCGAACGTGCCCAGGCGTGGGCTGCGGGCTTTGATGCGTGCCCACATCCAGGCCATATTGACCTTATCGTAATACTGCCCCCACTTGCCGATGAGCATATCGCGGAAGAAGCGCTCGTAGCCTTCCTTGCCCAGCCAACGTTCCATCCATTGGGATGCGGTGCTGCGTTCCAGCGGCTGCCAGAAGGGCGTCAGCTTGAGGTACGCGCCCCCCAGCATGAATTGCAGCTTGCCCAGGGGCGACATCGGCAGCATCAGCACGCTCAACGGGTCGATTTCGGTGCGCTGAATCTTGCCATCGTCCCAGAGGCTCGTCTTGGGACGCTTGAAGATCACCTTGTCGGCGTGCCCCAATTCCTCAATCAGACCGAGCATGTCGTGGTCGCTCTCGAACCAGTGGTGGTAGAACTTCTCCAGCGTCCAATCCCAACCTTCATCGCGGAAGCCAGCCGCCAGCCCACCGACTCGCTCCCCGGCTTCGTAGATATCGACCGTGTGGCCCGCCCGCGTCAGGTCCCAGGCGGCGGCGAGTCCTGCGACCCCCGCGCCGATGATCGCAATGCGTTGTTGTTCTGTCATGGATGGCTCGTATTCGCTGCTCTGGACAAATCTGGACGGACATTGTAGCAGCGGATCAAGGGCTTCCAATAGTGGGTTCATGCAGGCGTGGACGATTGGGATTCGCCTTGCGCCAACGGATTCGCTACAATCGAATCGTCGTTTAATTACTATTCTTGCGGAGAATGATTGATGAGCGAACGATTGGAGCAGCACAAGCAGCAACTTGCCGACTCGCGGGCGCAATTATTGGATGCCTTGCAGCGCATTGGCGAACGTGGCGACGAACAGATTTATTCTGATGGGGCGCAGTGGACGCTGCGACAGCTTGCCATTCATCTGGCGCTGGCGGATGCCGGACACAACAACATGATTTACCACTATGCCGAGGGCAAAGAGTTCATCCCGGCGGATTATGATATTGAGCGCTTCAACAAGCGTTCGGTCGAAAAACGCGCGGAGATGACGCTGGAACAGGCCATGGCTGGCCTGAACCAATCTCGCGAGGAACTGCTGGCCTGGTTCGACGCGCAGCCGGATGACAGCTTCCTGGATCAGTCCGGACGCCATGCCTCACTGCGGATCATGACCATCAGCGAGATCATCGACACAATGGCGGAGCACGAACGGGGGCACACTCACGATATTCTGGCGATGCTGGAGCCGTCTCAGCCCTGAGCGAACGTCACCTGCCCGCAAGATATGCGTTGTTGTCTCGTTGTTTCATGGGTCTGCATCCAACGAATCCGTAGGGGCGATCCCCCCGTGGTCGCCCACACTGTACTGATCCCCCACAAGCCTTTCCCGCTTCTTAACGTGGATGCGCTATCATAGGCCGCGTTGAGTCAGCTACCGGGGCGGCGCACTCATCTCGCGCACCCCAACAACAGAAAGAGACTGCTCGTGAAAGAATGGCAACACGCAACCGATCGTCTACAACAACTCTTCGATTACCGCCGCGTCGGCATCATCACTGATTTTGACGGCGTGCTCAGCCCGATTGTCCCCAGGCCGGAAGATGCCGCGCCGACTCCGCGCAACCTCGAATTGTTGGCGACGCTGCAAGAGCATGTCACCCTGGTCGCTGCCATCAGCGGACGCGCAGTAGCGGACGTGCGCCAGCGCATTGGCCTGCCCAACCTCGTCTATTCCGGCAATCACGGCCTGGAACGCTGGGAGAACGATGAAGTGGTGGTCGCGCCAGCGGTAGCCCCCTACGTCCCCAACATGCAGGAACTGATCGCCGAACTGCGCGACAAACTCCCTCAGGGCGCGGAAGTCGAAGATAAGGGCGCGACCTTCACAATTCACTATCGCAACACGCCTGATCCAGAAGCCGCCGCGCAGCAGCTCGGGAGCGTGCTGGACACAATGGCGAGCGAGCGCGACCTGCGCGTGTACCAGGGGCGGATGATTTTCGAACTGAGGCCGCCGCTGGATATGAACAAGGGCACCGTCTTCCGCCAGTTGATTGCGGAATATGAGTTGGAGGCGGCGATTTACCTGGGCGACGACACCACCGATGCTGATGCGCTGCTGGCGGCGAAGGAACTGCGCGAAGCGGGCACGTGCTACGGGTTGGGGGTGGGCGTCATCGATGCCGAGACGCCCAGAATCGTCTATGAGTCGGCGGATATTACGGCGTCCGGCGTTTCGGACGTGGAGGCGTTGTTCGCGTGGTTGGCGGATGCGGCTGCCAACGCATCATGAAGCTGAGTTGAGAACCATTCGCGGACATCGTGGCTGCGCACGATCCGCTTGAGCTGCTCGGAACGGTGTTCGCGTTCGGTGGCGGACATCGTGAGAGCGCGGTGCATGGCTTTCGCCGTGCTGTGAATATCGAAGGGCGAGACGGTCAGCGCGTAATCGCCCAGTTCATAGAACGCCCCCGCGTGTTCCGAGAGCATCAGCACGCCGTTGCGCTGGTTCACCAGCACGCCTTCTTTCGCGACCAGGTTCATCCCATCCGCGATGGGGTTCACCAGCAGCACATCGTAGATCTGCATGGCGGCCAGCGCACGGACATAATTGTTCCCCAGGGTGACCGTCACGGGTTGCCAGAATTCATCGCTGAACTCGGCGTTGATCATCCCGGCTTCTGCCATCAGATCGCGCAGGTAATTCTGGTACTCGTCCACCGCCATGCGCGAGGGAACCAGCAGGTTCAGCATCGAGACATTGCCGTGATGCTCCGGGTGGTCTTCCAGCAGGGCACGGAAGGCCTGCAGCCCGCGCAGGATGTTCTTACTCGGCTCAACGCGATCCACGCGCAGGATCAGCTTGCGATCCCCGGTTTGGCTGATGATCTGGTTCTTCTGTAGGCGCGCGGACGGCTCCTGCACCAGGGTTTCGATCTGCTCAATATCGATGGAAATGGGGTAGGTGCTGGCGTAAATCTTGCGCTCGTTGTAGACGATCGAGTCGCGCGATCCGTAAGAGTGTGCGCCTTCCACATAAAAACGCGCCGTCTGCACGAAGTTGAAGGCGTCGCGCTTGGTCTGGAAGCCGATGCGGTCGCAATCCAGCAGGCTCTTCACCATCGTCTCGCGCATCTCCCGCGGCAGGGTGCGCCAGCCATCCGGGCCAGGCCAGGGGATGTGCAGGAACAACTGAATTTGCGCTCGCTCGCCCAGTTCTTCGCGCAAGTACTGCGGCACGAGATACATGTGATAATCCTGCGGGAAGATCACGACCGGGCGCTCGTTGTCCTCACCCAGCGTCTGGCGCACACCATCGGCGATGGTCTGGGCGAATTGCTTGTTGATGGCCTTGTAGCCGTTGTCCCAGGCATCCCAGGTTTCGCGGTCAATGATCGGGTTGCGAGCAATATCCCACAGCCCGTGCTGGATGAACCACAGCAGCGGATTGGAGATGACGTTGTAGTACTTGTGGTATGCATCTTCCTCTGTGATGACCAGCCGCAGGTTGATGCCCTCGACGTTGCGCACTTTGCCTTGCTGCGCTTCTGCCCAGGCTCTGTCGTCGCTGCTGAGCGCTGACGCTACCCAGAGGACATCCATCTTCTCAGCAATGGCAGCAAGCGCAGTGACGAGGCCGCCTGCCCCGCGACTGGCGCTGAAGTCGCCGTTCTCGTTCTGCGTGAATTTGAACGGCCCACGATTGGACGCGATGACGATCAGCGGATCCTGTTGGGGTTCACTTGCAAATTTTGGCTCGGGGTCAGTCATGGGTTTTTCCTGGTAGCTGCCTACCTGTATCGGGTCAAGATGATCGTGCATTCTCTTACATGCACTATAACACATTCTGGTTAAGGTCGCTTAAAGTGAACGCAGGGGCAATCGTATCAAAATTGGATAGGTGTAGCTTGGTTCCGGGAAAGCGGGAGAATAGCGGCTGAACCCTGTTGCGCCCCTGTGGCTCACGAGGCGATGCGGCGTCCGCAGATGCAGGCCGCAACCACTTCGGCGCGGTGTTTTCGGCCTCTTCTTCGTGCCCGTCGTGTCGTTGGGGTTCAGTAATTCTGGTGCGATCACCCCCAAGAGAGGCCGGGGCTGTGGCTGAGGCGGAAGGTAGGAGAGGGGCGGCGCATCAGTCTTGAACGCGCCGCCGTTGCAAAATTGACCCTGGGTCACGGTTCGCGGAACACGTAGCCGATGCCTTGCTCCGTATGGATGTAGCGCGGTGCGCCCTTCTTCGGCTCCAGCTTACGGCGCAGGCGGCTGATATTCACCCACAGGTATTGCGTCTCTTCGCGGTATTCCGGCCCCCAGATTTTTGTCAGAAGCTGCTGGTGGCTCAGCACCTGATCTTTATGAGTCGCCAGCACGCGCAGCAGCTCGTATTCCTTGGTCGTCAGGTCGAGCAGCTTATTGCCCAGGTAGACCCGGCGGCGCGAGAAATCCACATAGAGGTCGCCAATCTGGATCGGGGCATGGGTGCGCGTGGCAATTTCCTTGCGCTTGGTCAGGCTCTGCAACTGGGCGACGAGCTTCTCCTGACCGATGGGCAGCAGTTGGTAGGTATCCGCGCCGTTTTGCAGTGCCTGAATGCACTCTTTTTCCACTTCTGGCTGTGCGACGATCATGATGGGCACTTCGGACTTGCGGCGGAAGCGCTGGCAGGCGTCTACCACGTCAATGTGTCCAGCCTGCGCTTCGATCACCACGAGGTCGATCTTGGCCAGCCCCAGGTTGGAGATGGCATCTTCCACGTTGGTCTCGACGAAAACCTCGTACTGCTGGTAATCCAGGTAATCGTAGACCGATTCCAGCATCCGCGCCGGGCTTTCCACCACCACAATCGAGAGTGCGCTGGCAGAGCTGGGCTTGTCCACCGAAGAAGCGGCTTCCGGGATGGCCTCGGCAGCTTCGGCAATGGGCAGCGAGAGCTTGACCAGCAGCCCCCATCCGCGCCGGCTTTCCACCGTAAGCGTGCCCCCGTGCCGATCCACAATCTGCCGCGCCAGGTAGAGGCCGACGCGATTCGGGTGTTCGTCCTGCACCGATTCTTCTGAGGCGGTGGGCTGGAAGACGGCTTGCAGTTCCATCGTGGAGAGGATCGTATTGCGATTCTGCACGCTGAGCGTGATCTTATCCTGCTCTGGCGCGAGGGTGATGTTCATGGCATCGCCCGCGCCCACATACGACGCGACGAAATCCAGCACGTTCAACACCGCCTGCCGCAGGTAGTGCTCATCGACATCGACCTTGACCGCCGGAGGCTGCTTGGCGAATTGAATGCCCGGTGTGTAGCGATCGTTCTCGTAATTGTCCAACAAATCTTCGATGATCTCCGCCGGGTCGAGCCGTTCAATTTCCAGCACGACGCCGGAGACTTCCATGCGATAGAGTTGCAGCAGGTTATCCCACAGCGAACGCATGGTGCGCGTCTGCTGGTTCATGCGGTAGAGCAGTTGCGCGTAACGACGCGGGCTGAGGTTGCGGTACTGTTCTTCCAGCAAGGTCACGGTCTGCTGAATCTCCAGCAGGGGCATGCCGACATCTTCCAGGATGTCGCCGATGATCTGCTGCTGTCCGCTGCCATTGTCGGCCTGGTCGCTCTGGCGGTTCTCGCGCAGGAAGCCGATCCAGCCCTGATGTTCCGCGCCCACCTGGTCAATCTTCATGAATTCCAGCAAGAGATCGCTGCCTTCCTGCTGGGCGATTTCGACGATGGAGTAGGTATCTTCGCCAGAGCCGGAAAGCGCCTGCTGCATCCCTTCCTGCAAATGCTTGAGCGTTTCGTTGGGGTTGGTCGAGCGGCTGGCAAGCTGGCTGAAGAGGTTGTTGTGCGACTGGCTGATGATCTGCGATGGTGCGATGGTCGTCAATTCGGTGAACTGCGGATTGCAGAAAATCACCAGGTCTTGATCGCTGACGAAGAAAATTGCCTCGCGCATGCTGCGCATCACGGCTTCCAGGCGTCCGGTTTGTTCCTGTAAGGAACTGATGAGCGTGTTGCGCTCGACCGCCTGGGCGGTGGCGTGGGCGATGCTCTCCACCAGGCTCACATCGGGCGAGGAGAAGGTGCTGTTCCCCACCGGGCTGACGAGAATACCGCCGACCAGGATATTGCCCGCAACCGGCACCATCAACACCTGGGTGCTTTCCATCTGGTTGAAGATCGTGCGCAGCGGCCCGGTGCGGCTGTAGCGCTGGTGCAGGGTGATGGGCTTCAGGCCGCTGTCAAATTCGCGCATCAACTCGGCGAGCGATCCGTCGGTGTGCATGCCGCCGATGGTCTCGGTGAGTTCGGATAGGGTGCTGTAAACCAGGATTTCGTTGGTCTCGTTGGATGTGTCGAAGAGCCAGACTGCGGCGTGGTGGATGCTGCTGACTTCGTTCAGCAGACCTGTGAGCGTTTGCGTCATATCGCCCAGGTCGTACAGGCTGGTCAGCGACTGCCAGACGCGCAGAATGTGCCCCTTGGAGCGCACATCGATCTCGCGGGTGTGGTGATGGCGCACATTGTAATATGCGACGGCGAAATGTGAGGCCAGTAACTCGAAGGGAGCCAGGTTGCTCTGGTGGAAGGTGCGCCCCTTGCCGAAGAGCGCAATGGAGCCGAAGACCTGCTCGTTGTACTTCAGCGGCAGAATCAAGGCGGATTCCGGTTCTTCGATCACGGGAATCGGCGTGTAATACGGGTGGCGCGTGATGTCGTTGTAAATCTGCGACATGCCGTAGGTCAGCACCTGTCGCAGCGGATCGTATTCGTGCATGTTCGCCATGCTCTCGTAGAGGCGGCGGCGGTTGTCGATGTCCTGCGTCCCGGCGTAGAGGTGCAGCCGTTCACCCTCGTCGATGGTCAGCGCCACTGCGTAAACGCCGAAATTGGTGCAAATCGACTCGATAGTATCCACAATCAAGCTCATGGGATGCTCGGCATCGTGGAAGGCCTGCGTGAGCATGCTGATGGCGTGCGTTTCCTGGTTGCGCTGCGCGAGGGCGATCTTCTCCTGTTGCTGGCGTTGCAAGGCGCGCAGACGGCGCAGCAGGATTTCCGCCACGACGTTGGGCATGAAGATGTCATCCGCCCCGGCTATCATCAAATCGGTCAGGTAAGCGTCGTCTTCGTTCGTCGTCAGCACGCAGACGACCATCAGCGGGAAATTCTCCTTCAGCATCGTCACCAGTTCGGCGATGCGGCTGTCGATGGTCGCATCGTTGAGGATCACCATGTCGTAGCTCTGCTTGCGCAGCAGCTTCATTGCGTCGAATTGATCCTGGATGATGTCTACTGAGAAGGACGAATCAAATACCTGGTCTTGCCAGGGCAATGGCTCATGCGTCACCAACAAGAGCGATTGCGATGTCTCCGGAGTCACATACGAGATGACACCCAAGCTGGTCATGCGCTTCTCCCCACACCGTCGCGGTGCCTATTCACACCTTCGATTATACGCTGAAAGCTGACTCATACAACTCACCTGCAGCGTGGTTCTGGGCTTCCCTACAGGCAAATATTACTAAACTTTACCGTCGAGCGCGTAGCGAAATTGTAAAAATCTTGCGATTGCTAACCTGATTGTTAGCTCTTTGCAAGGGAATTGTGGCACAATTGTCATGGAAGTAGAAATATCTTTATGCATCACGTAAAATGCAAACTATGATCGGATTGTATCACATTTTGGTTTACGAATTGTAACTTCGCTCGGAGAAGCGCCATGAGCCAATTTGACGACGAACGCACCATGCCCATGACCAACGTTGCCAGGACGCACACCAAGAAATTGGCTGCGGAGACGGTACAGGAATTGGAGAAGCGCGAAGTCTCGGAACTGGATAGTCACGGTCGTCCCTGGCGTGTGGCAATGACGGTACTGGATTTCGATGTACAGATTGTGATTGATCTGGAGAGTTCCGTGGTCGTCGGGCGCTCCTACCCGCAGACGGAATTGTTCCCCGGTGTGGATCTGTCACCGTTCGATGCTTACCAGCGCGGTGTTTCGCGCCAGCATGCCATCCTGCAATTGGAAGATCAGCAGGTGGTGATCCGCGATAATGGCAGCGCCAACGGAACCTTGCTCAACGGCAAGCGCATCCGTCCGGAACTGTCGTATCCTCTGCGCAATGGGGACATCGTGAGCCTCGCCAAGATGCAGTTGAAGTTCGAACTGCTCTACAATCCGATGGATATCCGAGCGTAAGTATTTGCTGCACCCGTTGCCCTGACCTCATCGAAGCACCTGCGTCGGTGCTTGCTACCATTGTGCGCAGGTGATGTGTTGATGCGCCTCCTCACCGTGACCTGTGATGACGCCGGACTCGCTGCCGGGATCAACCGGGCGATTGTGCGCCTCTACGAACAAAACTACGTTACCACCGCCAGCCTCCTCACGAATTACCCGCACTTCGAGCCAATGGGTGCGATGATCGCTTCCACACCCATCGCGCACGGAATCCACTTCAATCTGACTGAGGGACAAGCCCTTGCCGT
>CAZJWX010000020.1:47965-59515 GCA_964549915.1 uncultured Anaerolineaceae bacterium
CACCCATCGCGCACGGAATCCACTTCAATCTGACTGAGGGACAAGCCCTTGCCGTCCAGAATTCGCGCAGTGGGTTGGTTGATGCTGAGGGGAATTTTCGCGGACTTGCCAATTTGCTGCGGCTGGCACTGTTCCCGCCCCAGAAATTTCTGGATGACGCACGGCGTGAATTGCATGCACAGCTTGAAGCCTATCTCGCGGTAGGTCTACATCCCACGCACATGACGACGCACCAGCATTTTCATATCATGCCCTCGCTGCGGGCACTCATCGAAGAACTGTACACGCAGCAGCCTGTCTCCTGGGTTCGTACCCCGGATTTGCGCCGCGCGGTCATTCCGCTGCGACTTGCCGATGTCATGCGCAAGCGAGCGGTCGAACACAGCCCCGGCGTGCCCTATCTGGATCACGTCATTGACCTGAATACCTGGCGCATTACGAGCGCTCCGAATGCCCTGGCACAGGCAATCCTGCGGTTGCAAGGTACGGTGGAACTGGTCGTACATCCGTCAGAGGCCGTCGATCCGACGTATCCCGCCAATCTGTCCAGTCCACCGGAGGTGCGTCATCAACAGGCACTCTTCCTCAAACAGGTGATCGGCCTGCTACGCCAGTACGATCCTGACCTTGTATTCGCGGATAGGAGTACCCTGGGAGAATAGTTTGTTAGTCAGTGCGCGAAGTTCGAGACGGTTGAAATGATGGATCTGGCCGCGCTGCTAGAGTTGCCGGTGTTTCATCGAATTCGCGTTTTTGTAGTGCAATTTTTGCATCCTCTCCTCCATTCAACTGAAAACTGACACCTCAATGCGGAGAACTCCCCTTTACCCCCTCGCAGAATGGCAAACCTGCCGCTATAGTGTGGCGCGGCATCAAAATGAACACCGTGAGGAGTCCCATGAACGCACCCGATATTCGCGGCATCATCTTCGATATGGATGGCGTCATTGCCGATACCGTTGAGTTTCATTTCCAATCCTGGCAGCGTGTCGCCGAAGAGGAAGGGGTATTGTTCACCCGCGAGAAATATCGCCGCATGACCGGGCGCACCCGCGATGTCAACCTGGCAATCTTCACGGAAGACCTGACGGTGGATGACGCCACCAAACAGCGCTGGATGCAGCGCAAGAATCGCTATTTCCTGGAACACATCGAAAATATGCAGCCGGGCGATGAACTGCCGGGAGTCGTGCCCTTGCTGGATGAAATTGCCGCGCATGGGCTGCCCGTCGGCGTGGGATCATCCAGCCGCAACGCACGCCCTATCTTGCAGTGCCTCGGTTTGGTTCAGCGCTTCAGCGCCCTGGGAGATGGCGCGACGGTGGTCAACAGCAAGCCTGCGCCCGATATTTTCCTGTGGGTGTCGGGCGGACTGGGACTTTCGCCGAAGCATGTCCTCGTGCTGGAAGATTCGCAGGCCGGGGTGCATGCCGCCAAACGCGCCGGATGCGCGGTCATCGGCCTGGGGGATGACACCCTGCAAGATGCCGACGCACTGCTGCCCTCGCTGGCGGGGATCACGCTGGCGGATTTGCTGGCGCGGTTGGGTGCGACGGAAATTGCCTGAATTCGATTGTGTGCGAATAGGGGTGAATGGCGGTGCGATCCAGCGTGCTCGCTGATAATCCAGGTGCCGCACTATGGCACTGGCTCCAGCCGTTCGCCCGGTTGTAGATTCTCGCCTTCGATGACGATGGCGTTGAGGCCATCGCTGCTGCGCGTCTCGTGTTCTTCGCCCGCTTCCCAGAAGGCCGCCATCCCGGCCTCAATGGGATGAAAAACCCCATCCGCACCGCAGACTTCGCCCGCTCCCGCAATCACCACGAAAAGCTGGTTCTGCACCGCTTCGTGCTTGCCCAGCATGCCACCGGGTTTCAACTGAATGAAGATCGCTGTTGAGCGTGTGGGTTGTGCCAGCGCCATCATGTGTGCGCCGCTGCTGCCGTACATCTCGATGCGCTTTTCTGGAATGTTGTAGCGAAAAAGTTTCATGAGGCCGCCGTTGGAGAATCGGACGTTTGTGCGCAGTATAGCATAGCCCCACTGAACGAAGCCCGTGCTTATGGATGGTATCCGGCGATGCTACGCCAATTCAGGCGGCGCATGTCGCATAGGCTATGGTCAAACCCGTGCTGCTTGGTAAGATCAGGGAGTGAGCCTATCCACGATGGGCAATGGATACTTAATGAGGGAAGACGAGGAAGAGTCTTATGAACGCCGTATTGCAAAAATTGCAGATTGCAGAGGTGAACGCGGGTGCCTGTACGGGCATGGATGGCTGGATTCAAGATCCTAATGGCGAGAAGCTGGTCTCGGTGAACCCGTCCACGAACGAAACGCTGGCGACGGTGATCGTGCCGACGGTGGGCACCTACGATCAAGTCGTGCAGAACGCGCAAAAAGCCTTCCAGACGTGGCGCATGATGCCCGCCCCCAAGCGCGGCGAAGTGATCCGCGATGTGGGCAATGCGCTGCGCGAATACCGCGAACCACTGGGCGAGCTGGTTGCGCTGGAAATGGGCAAGATTCGCGCCGAAGGCATCGGCGAAGTGCAGGAAATGATCGACATTGCGGATTTCGCCGTCGGCCTCTCGCGCCAGCTCTACGGCCTGACCATGCATTCGGAGCGGCCCGGTCATCGGATGTATGAGCAGTGGCATCCCCTGGGGCCGATTGGCATCATCACCGCCTTCAATTTCCCGGTCGCGCCCTGGTCGTGGAATGCGATGGTCGCGGCTGTCGCGGGGGACACGATGGTCTGGAAACCTTCGGAAATGGTGCCGCTGACCGCGATCGCCGTGCAGCATCTGGTCAACCGCGTGACTGCCGATTATGGTCTGCCGCAGGGTGTCTTCAATATCACCGTCGGCGCGCGGGAAATCGGCGAGGCCATGACCAACGATGAGCGTCTGCCGCTGGTGAGCTTCACCGGATCGGTGCGCACGGGCAAGAAGGTCGCCCAGGCCGTCGCCGGACGCCTGGGACGCACGATTCTGGAACTGGGTGGCAACAACGGCATCATCGTCACGGAAGATGCCAATCTCGATCTGGCGGTGCGCGGCATCGTCTTCGGCGCGGTCGGCACGGCAGGCCAGCGCTGTACCTCCACCCGCCGCATCATCATGCACAAGGACATCGCCCCTGAATTGACCGACCGCCTGGTGAATGCCTACAAGCAGGTCTCGATTGGCGACCCGCTGGACGAAGGCACGCTGATGGGGCCGCTGGTCAACGAGCGTGCGGTGGAAAGTATGATGAGCGCTATCGAGACTGCCAAACAGCAGGGCGGCGAAGTGCTGACGGGGGGCAATCGCCTGCCGGACAAAGGCGCTCACTTCGTGGAGCCGACCATCATCAAGATGCCGCAGCAGACGCCGCTGGTCTGCGAAGAGACCTTCGCGCCAATCCTGTACCTGATGGAATATGAAACGCTGGATGAAGCCATCGAGATTCACAACGGCGTCCCACAGGGGCTTTCCAGCGCCATCTTCACCACCAATCTACTGCAATCCGAACAGTTTCTCTCGCACGCGGGGTCGGACTGTGGCATTGCCAACGTCAACATCGGTACCAGCGGCGCGGAAATCGGCGGCGCGTTTGGTGGCGAGAAAGACACGGGTGGCGGGCGCGAGTCTGGCTCGGATGCCTGGAAGGGCTACATGCGCCGCCAGACCAACACCATCAATTACTCGACGGAACTGCCCCTGGCACAGGGCATCCAGTTCGGGGATTAGTCGGAACGTTCTCCGGCGCAAAATGTTTCATTCACCCAATGTGCAACACACAAGTCCCTTCTACGAAGCGGAGGAGATTCAGGGGATGATGTTCGTTTTCGCGTCTTCGACTGTGAAACATGTAGTGAACAGTGTGCCGTTGCAGCAGTGCTTTCTTCTGTAGGGAGGGAGCGCCTGTGTGCGCTCCCCAATGTGTGGGCGACCACGCGAGGTCGCCCCGACGGATTGCTTCATCCATGTACCGCACATCACACGGAACGGTCTGCCTGGTGAACCGCTATCAAAGCTGAAATTCGCCAGTGGTGTAGAGCACCTTCTGCGAATAGCTCTCGACGTATTCCGCGAGGCGATCCTGCAATTCCTGCCAGTCAGGATGTTGCAAGACGCGACGCATCTCATCCGGCGATTCCGTCACGCCTTCCACGCGAATCATCGGTACATCCAGGGAACTGCGGTAGGCCGTATACCAGGCTGCGACGGTTTGCAGCCCCAGCCGGGTTGTCGCCGGAACCCAATCGCGCACCACGAATTCGAAGTATTCTTGTTCCATATCCGGCTTAATGTTCCAGGTCATAATCAGGGAAACGTTCATCGCCACCTTCTCCGGTCTCGTTCTTTGCGTCGCTCATTCTTTGCGTCACTCATTCTTTGCGTCACTCATTCTTTGCGTCACTCATTGAAGTTCGGTTGCAGCACGACGACTTCCGGCTGCTCAGGCATCCCCGATGGCGTCAGGCGCAGCGCGTCCTGCTCTTCGACCTGACTCACGCCCATCGCCTTGACGAACTTGTCCACAGGCTCCAATTCCAGCGCGAGGCCGGGCAGGGCGTAATGCATGGGGATGATGTAGTACGGTTCGATTAACGCGACGACTTCCGCCGCCTGCGCTGCATTCAGCGTATCGAGACCACCCACCGGAATCAAGACGGCGTGAATTTCGCCCAGGTCTTGAATGGTCGATTGATCCGGCACGTGCGCCAGATTGCCCAGGTGCAGCACAGCTAGATCATTGGGGTACTTGAAGAGATAGGCCACGTTGTAGCGGTAATCGGCCTTGCTCTCATCATGGTAATGCATCGGAATCCCGGTCACGAAGACTCCGCCAATTTCGTATTCGCCAGCGCCACCCAGGACGTAGCGTTGTCCCTTCACCAGGTCAACGGCGTTATACCCCGGCTCATCATGGCTGACCGTGACGACATCGCCTTTGGCCTTCGGCATCGGCAGCCCGACTTCATCGCCGAAGGGATCGGTGACGACAGTCAGTTGGCCTCGTTCCATCAGCCGAAAGCAGTTCAATCCATACCAGGTAATGTCCAACGCGATTTGCCTTTTTAGAACGTCAGTTTGTAGGAAGTGAGCGAATTATAGCGCAGCCCGCAGCGCGTGTAAATCGCACAGCCCTGGCCTGAACCGAACAAATGAGCGTTACTGGCTCAATCCCAGGCCACTGGCAGCGCCTCCAGGCTGCGGATGGCGACATCGTGCCGCCATTCCAGCGCATCCCCCGTGAGACGCAGCGTGGGGAAGCGTTGCAACAGGGAGTTGAGGGCGACTGCGCCTTCCAGCCGTGCCAGCGGCGCACCCAGGCAGTAGTGAATGCCATGCCCGAATGCGACATGTTTGTTGTTTTGACGAGTCACATCAAAGCGGTCTGGCTTCGGGAAGGCTGCCGGGTCGCGATTCGCTGCTGCGATGATGGGGAAGACCAGCGCCCCCTGCTGGATGACCTGTCCACCCAATTCGATGTCTTCGCGGGCGATGCGCCAACTGCGCGGCACCGACGGATCGTAGCGCAGCATCTCTTCAACTGCCTGCGGCATCAGCGTCGGGGTCTCGCGCAGGGTTTGCGCCTGTTCCGGGTGCGTCAGCAGCGCCAGTGTCCCGTTGCCGATCAGGTTGGTGGTGGTCTCGTGCCCCGCTACGAAGAGCGTCACGCAGGTGGAGACGAGTTCATCAATGGTCAGGCGCTCTGCTTCGGCTTCAGCGGTCACCAGCTTGCTCAGGATGTCGTCGGTGGGCTGCTGCTGCTTGACCTCGGAGAGCGCCGCGATGTACTCGCGCATCTCGAAGAGGCATTCTTGTGCGGCGCGGGTCGCTTCTTGCGAGACACGCCCACCCAGCTCGAAGAGGCGATTGATCGCCACCGCCCACGCGCGGAAGCGGTGAATATCGCTGTTGGGTGCGCCGATCATCTCCGCGATGATGGTCGCGGGGAGCGGATAGGCCAGGTCGTGGATGATGTCCATTGCGCCCTGTTCAATGGCGGCGTTCAACCGTTCATCGACCACCTGCTGCACGCGCTCGCGCCAGTTTTCGACCATGCGCGGGGTGAAGACCTTGTTCAGAAGGCCGCGTAGCCGCGTGTGATCCGGTGGGTCGGTGTGTGCCAGGCCGATGTCGTAGTGGCGTTCCAGGGCGGCGACCTGCTGCCGTGCTGCGGGGGGAAGTTGTTCCAGCAGATAGCGCACGCGCCCCGCGCTGGAAAAGCGTCCATGCTGCCGCAGAACGCGCATCACGTCGTCGTGACGGGTGACGATCCAGGCATTCCAGGCCGCGCACCAGTACACCGGGGCTTCTTCGCGCAGCCGCCGATAAACGCTGTACGGATCGCGGAAGAAGGCGTCAGCGGTCAATTCGCTGTCGAAATTGGGGGGCATCCGGAAAACATCTTTCTCACAATGATTTTCCAGGAAGTGTAGAATGCCCCCGCGCAAATTGCCAGCAGCGGACGATGGTCGGTCTCTTTGCCTCAGCGCTCGATGGTGGCCCGGGCGTGTGGCAGATCGAAGATGATGTCCAGGTCTTGCGGCACATCCAGGCGCTCCAGCGGCAGCCAGATCGCACGTTCATCCCCGCGCTTCAGTTGCAGCCAATCGCCATCATGATTGCGCCCGATGATGCGGAATTCGTCCAGCGGATAGGCGACATCGGGCGAGACGTACAATTCGTTCGGCCCATAGCGCATGGGCACGCCCGTCTCGCCGTTGACGACTGCCGTCGGCGCGTCTTCTACGACCACTTCCAACTCGTAGCCGTCAATCCAGCGGGGCACCAGGTTGAAGAAGGTGTTGCCGGGGTGGAAGGCCAGTACGCGCCCATCCGCATCGAAGAAGCGCAGCGGCTCCTCGCGCGTCTCGCGCACCCAGACTCCTTGATAGACCATGCCATCGCGCATGAAGAAGATGCGCCCCGCGCCGATGAAATTGACGGAGAAGGCGAAATTGGGCGGCCCCCAGTATTGATCCGCGACGAAGGGCTGGACGACATGTTCGTCTTCGATGACGACGATATTCGCGGCGTTGATCTGCGTTTCGGTAGCGCTGTCGATGTGTTCCACGCCATCTTGCCAGCGCAGCCAGCGTTCGCTCTCCGCCTCCCAGACCCAATGAATTTCGGTTTCGCGATAGCGCACGACCATGCGCTCCAGCGGCTCACCGGGGTGCAGTGGCTCTTCGCTGAAAGCCATGCCCCAGACGGGATCGGGTTCGATGTCTGCTTCGCGTTCCACCGCCAGTTCACGGATTTCCGATGTGTCGCCGAAGAGGGTATGTTCCAGGGCGACTCCTTCACGCTCCTGACGACACAGTGCCGGGCAGGGGCCACTGCCACCGACTACCCGCGACAGCATCAGCGAATCGCCGCGCAGCACATCCAACGTCCCTTGCGACATGCCCGAATACGTGAACAGGCTGCGGTAAATCCGCGATAGTTCGAAATCCACCAGGCGTCCGCTGCGAATCGGCCCGACCTGCTCGTAATCTTCTTCCAGGAAAATCGCGCTGAAGCGCGTGACACCCCCTGCCAGCAGATGCTCCCAGACGATCTCGGCATCATTCATGCCGCGCTGGAAGTCGCGCACGAGGGGCGGATAATTGCTGATTTTGATGAGCAATGGGCGGCGGTTGAGGTTGTCCGGATTTTCGGCGGGCAGCCCTGTGAGGGGGTTGATGGTTTCCGGGTAACTTTCGGGGCCGATGAGGTCGGTCTCTTCTTGCGCCAGAGCGGCGCTTCCCAGGAGCAGGACGGTGAACAAGACACCTACGAGCAGCAGACGCTTCATTGACAGGTTCTCTCCATTCTTGCGTGCATTGCATCGACGGAACGCAGACCGCCGCATAGTCTAGCAGGCTGCAAGAGACAGTCAAGTCGGGTGCCTGTGGCCGATGCCTGGGAATGGCCACCGCCCACCGGGAAGCACACCCGGGCGCTCCCCGATGCTTGCTGGCATTTCGGTTCGCAGTTTGCTGGCGACGGTGGCTACTCCAGGGGTTCGCCGAAGGCTGCGATGCTGACTGCACCCGTATTGCCGCCGTTGCTCTCTTCCACATCGAAGCGCAGGGTCTCCGCCGTGAAGTCCACCTCGAAGGTGTAGGCCTGGCTTGGATCAGGCAGTTCGAAGGGGCCGTAGGTCTCGCCCGTCTCCGTCGTCACCGTGAAGGAGAAAATCTGCGCGGTATCGTTGCTCATCGTGCGCGTCCAGAAGCTCAATTCCTGGATGCGTGCGGGCTGCCCCAGTTCGACCACGACATAGGCGTCATCGCCATCACCATCGCTCGACCAGGCGGTGTTGGGGTCATCGTCGAAGGCGTTGGCTGCGCCCCAGGTGCTGCCTTCTGTGGGCTGTCCGCCGAAGTTGCTGCTGACTTCGACCACAGCAGCGCCATTGGCCGGATGCAGCAGGTTGGCGGTGGTTTCTTCGCTTTCGGGCGGCGTGCGGAAGGAGTACACCGGGCTGACGTAGAAATTGCCTGCTTCATCCGTGCCCTGCAAGCGATAGAAGTATTCCGTATCCGGCTCCAGGTCACGCATCACCGGATTGTGTTCGATGATGGCCGCGCCTGCCATGTTCGGGTCTTGTGTGGCGCGTCCGAAATCCGGCGTCTCGCCGAAGACCAGCAGGCAGCCCGTTGGGATCGTGCCGATCCAGTTGAGGCGCACCGAGTTGGGCGTCAGGTCAAAGAGAGTCGGCGGCGATTCGGTGATGGCTTCCAGCGGGAAGAGGTTCAGGTCGGTGTCATCCAGCAGGGCGAGGGTCTCTTCGTCGCTGAGCGGTTCGCCGGGGCCTGCATCCTGCGCGGCAACCATCCCGACAAAGGCCAGCACCAGCGCCAGAACCGCGATGGCGAAAGATTTCTTCTTCCAGAACATGAAATAAATTCCTCTCTGTGCGTGGGTCATTCAGCCTCAGTAGACCATGCGAACGTTACGACTTGATGAACAGCGCGGTACCATGTGGGCAACCGCATCGTTGTACCCGACTGCATCCCGATGTGGCGGTCTATCGGTGCGGGGTATACTGGCGCTTCATATGGTAACCGCTGCGCACTCAGGAGGCGCGATTCATCCCATGCCCGAACTCTTCGTTGCCACCGGAATCTTTCATCCCGAACCGGGTGGCCCCGCAACCTACCTGCGCGAAATCCTCCCGGCCTTGCAAGCGCGGGATTGGTCGCCCTCGGTGCTGACCTACGGTGAGGCCCACCGCGAGACCTATCCCTACCCCGTGACCCGCGTCCCCCGCCGTGCGCTGCCGCTGCGCCTCTGGCAGTATCGGCGGCAGGCGAAGTCCCTCGCCGCCAGGGCGGACTTGATTTACGCGCATACGGTGGATTTACCCGTCCCCTGGGGGCATACGCCGCGCGTCATCAAAATCGTGGGCGACCAGGCCTGGGAACGCTGCATCCGGCGTGGCTGGATTCCGCCAACCACCGATGTCGATGCCTTCCAGCAGGGCGATTTCGGCTTCCTGGCGCGGCAGCAGCGCGGGGCGCGTTCACGGCAGGTGCGAGCCTTCACTGGCGTGATCGTCCCCAGCGACTATCTCAAGCGCATGGTGCATGGGTGGGGTGTGCCGGAACAGCGCATCCACGTGATCTACAACGCCATTCCCCCCACGCCGGAGACTCTACCAGACTCGCAGCAAGCGGCTCGTGCCCGCCTGGGCTGGGACGACGCACCGACGATTCTCACGGCTGCGCGGTTGCATCCCTGGAAGGGCGTGGATCATCTGCTGAGCGCATTGCGCACTGTGCCAGAGGTGCGGCTGCTGGTTGCAGGCGATGGCCCGGAGCGTTCGCGGCTGGCGGCTCTTGGGGAACAATTGGGCGGGCGGGTGACCTTCCTGGGGCAGGTTTCCAGGGAACGTCTGGCGCTGATGATGCGTGCAGCGGATTACTTCGCGCTCTACAGCGGCTATGAAGGGCTGCCGCATTCACTGCTGGAAGCCTTGCGCGTGGGAACGCCCGTCATCGCCAGCGAGAAAGGCGGCAATCCCGAAGTGGTGCAGCACGGAGTCAACGGCCTGCTGGTGCCCTACGTCGATGTGCAGGCGCTGTCGGGTGTGCTGCGCGAAGCCTTTGCACCGGGAAAGCGCGATGCCCTCGCCGCAAACAGCGCCATCGGCATGGAGCGTTTCGCCTTCCCCCGCATGGTGGCCGAGACGGATCGCGTCCTGCGCAGGTATCTGTAGCACGGCTCAGCCGGAATAGCAGATGCGAAAGCCAATGTCGTTGTACCAGTCATTGGGATCAATGCTGAAGCGCGAGTTGGTCTGTGCATCGCGCCGGATGTTGTTCCAGGAGCCGCCGCGCAGCACGCGCCAGGCCGTGCCATCCTGGTCGTTGAGGCCGCCTTCAAACTCCGTCAGGCAAAATTCCCAGACGTTCCCCGCCATATCGACCACGCCGAAGGGGCTGTCGCCCTTGCCCTCGTACTGCGTGACGGGTGTGGTCGTGTCGATGCTGTCCTTGTTCGTGTTGCAGCGGAAGGTGTCGAAGAGTTCGCCCCAGGGATACGTCCGGCTATCGTCACCCTGGGCGGCACGCTGCCACTGTTGATCGGTGGGCAGGCTGATGTTGGCGCGGACGGTCTCGCTGAGCCAGTTGCAGAAGGCCACCGCTTCGTACCAGGAAAGGCCGACCACAGGCTGCTCTTCGCCGTTCCATTTCGCATCGTACCAGAAACGCGGCTTCGACCACGATTCGGCGTTCTTGCGCTGCCAGCCTTCCACCGTCCACCACTGCTGACGATCATAGCCTCCCGCGTTGATGAATTTGGCGAATTGAGCGTTGGTGATGGGGTACTTGGCCATGTGGAAGGCCGGGACGGTGGCAGTCTTGTTGGCGCTGTGGATGTAGCCGCCCTCGTCCAGCGTGACTTCGCCAGCCGGAATCGGGCACCAATCGAAGGGGGCGGGCAGAAGCTGCTTCACGGCTTCCAGCGGAGTCGCGTGGGTGGTTTGTGCTGCCGCTGACTTCAACGGCGCGGCGGCGGTCTTGGGTACCATGCCGAAACGCGCCATGAGCGCCATCAACAGTTTGACCATCTCTTTCTTGTAATCGGTGCGGATGTCGACCAGTTGGTGTGTTTCATAGCCAAAGGGGATTGCGTCGATCTGCTGACCTTGTGCGAGGATCAAGTAGATGGGCTTTTTGTGCCATTCCGCACGCTGCAATTCGGTATTCACCCAGCGCGAATTTTTGGCGTGGGGTGTGCAAATGCAGAGGAAGCAGCCGGTTCCTCTGATTGCTTTCTCGATCTCCATCTTCCAGGAGGTCGAACCCGGCTCAATGCCTTCGTCCGTCCAGACGCGGAAGCCCGCGCTCTGCAAATTGCGCTTGATGCGCTGCATGATGTCGCTGTTTTTGCGGCTGTAACTGAGGAATATATGGTGCTGCACCGTGCGGACTCCCGTTGAATGCGTTCGTCACCTCGATTATAGCGCACTTCGCCGAACTACACCGGGTGGGTAGAGGTGATCGCCAGGGCAATCGCCTCAAATTTGTAAGAGTAATTGCAACAAAAAGGTGTCATC
>CAZJWX010000021.1:0-58934 GCA_964549915.1 uncultured Anaerolineaceae bacterium
TGCGCCCTACATCCCCATAGCTAAAGCAAGGGGCTTTGGGCGCACTTTCGGTAAACGGTTACCTCGCTACTCGCTGCTGTTCCCTGTAGGCGCAAGAATGGTATTCCCGTATATGCCGGACATCGTGTCGGTAGAGCCATCAGGCCAGATTATGCTGATAGTATCGACACTGCTGTCGCCAAGTCCGAAGTGCAACCTGGGGTCCTCTGACGCCAAGTAGCTGCTACCCGCAAGCACTTCGCGGCGGAAGCTGCGGCCATCCTCTAGAGTGACTTCGACTACCGCACCAGGGTAGAACCCACCCAGATCGATCATCAACCAATTTCCGTTGACCCCCTCGTTTTCGAGCAGCACTAACTGCCCCGCGATGTTATTGATGGCGATGTCCAAATCCCCATCGTTGTCATAATCTGCAACGGCGCTCCCACGTGCCAGCAATGGTCCGACATCCTGCAAACCGACCAGATTCGTCCAGGGGCGAAATTCGCCGGGTTTGCCATCCGCCGTGCGGTTGGAATAGATCTGCACCAGTTCTGGATCGGTTTCTAGATTGGTGACCGGGACGCGACCATTTACAGTGAGCAAGTCGAGATCCGTATCGTGGTCGAAATCGACCAGAGCCGTTCCCCAACCCGTCTTGTTGTTTCCCAATCCACGCATACCGATGCGATAGGTGCTGTACCGGAAGTTCAGAAAGCCCATTTCGGCAGTTTCATTGCGATAAATCGCGTTCAATTCGGCTTCCCAATTCGTGACCATCAAGTCGAAGTATCCGTCTCCATCCCAATCGGCGCTGGCAACACCCATACCGCTACCCGTATCACCGACATTGGCAGTCTCGTGGGTATCCAGGAAACGGAATCCGATACCGAGTGGATCGTTTTCAATGGGTACATTCTCATAGAGACGATTGGCCTGGCCATCGTTCGCGATATACAGATCGAAATCGCCATCGTTATCGAGATCGCTGAAGACAGCACCCAGCGCTCGCTCATCCCGGAAAAGCCCGACCTCGCGCGTTACTTCCTGAAAGGTAACTCGTCCGTCCTCATCCAGGCCGTTGCTGATGTAAAAGCGATCAGGTAGACCGTAATAGTCTTGTGGGAAGGCGCCTATAGGGCGTGGTACGGTATAATCCAGGTCAATATAGCTTCCGACAAATAGATCAGGCCAACCGTCCTCATTGACATCAGCGACTGCCGCAGCAGAATTCCACTCTGGTGAAGCGATGCCAGCCTGTGCCGCACCTTCGGTAAACGTGCCGTCCCCGTTGTTCCAGAGCAGCGCATTGGGGCCGTCTGCGGTGATGTGCAAATCCGTCCAGCCATCCAGGTTGAAATCCGCCGCTACGCAGCCATTCCCACGGAACGACAGCGCACTGCCTGTCTCGCGGCTGACATCTCGGAAGGTGCCGCCTTCGTTCCGGAAGAGGGCGTTGTGGGGGAGTCCGCCATTGGCTACCCAGTAATCGTACTCATCTTCTGCGTGGCTATTGACAGCGTACAAATCCAACCAACCGTCATTGTCGTAATCGATCCAGCAAAGACCTGCGCCCATCATCGCTGCCGGGTCTTCAAACAACCCCGTTACAAACGCACCATGCTGGAAATTCAGGCCCACTTCCGAGGCCACCTCACGGAAACGCCACGCGGTTTCCTGGTTGGAAGTGTCTTCAGACTCGTCGCTGTGAGCAGTATCAGAAATGGACGTTGAGGCATTCGCTGTTTCAATCGGTGCGGTCGGCAGGGGGTCAAGTGCGAGACCGCTGGGCACCTCCTGCGGAATGAAAGCCGTAAGGTCACGGGCGGCGGGGTCGGTCAGGCTGCGCAGGAAAGCCACAAGGTCACGCACATCTTGCTCTGTCAGCGGCAGACCATCAGCCAATAGCGGAGTCACGGTCTGGCTTTGGCGTGCGAAATTGTAGGGGCGAAGGGCACTCTGGAACTCCTGGGGTAGGTTGGCGCTAGGGTCATAACTCGAAGCGCTCTCCCAGAGGTTCGCATGGTGCCAGATAGCGCTCTCCAACGTAGGATGTGACCCACTGTGGAAATAAGGAGCGGTCAATTCCACATTTCGCAGGCTTGGTGTACGGAAGGCATACCGATCCCGCCAATCAAATGTGACCCGAGCGCGTCCCCAGTCTTCGCGATCATCGATGCCATCCCCCTTGCCAGGCCCAATCTGCGGCACCAGCAGGTTGTGAAAGTCCAGGTCGGTGAACAGGTCGCCGCTGTGGCAGGCCACGCAGTTCACCTGAGGGTTGAGTGCACCGTAAAAGAGCAATGCTCCGCGCTTTTGCTGGTCGTTCAGGGCAGTTTCGTCGCCTGCGATATAGGCATCCCAGGGAGAGTCGGTGAAGATGAAACGGCGCTCGAACGCCGCCAGCGCTGTCACCAAGTGCAGCGGCGTAATCTCTTGTTCGCCGAATACCTGCGCAAAACGCTGATTGTATTCCGGATGCGATTCCAGCCGTTGCACTAGCATGCGGCGAATATGCGCTGGTGGCTCCTCGCTGAAGGTCGCGCCAGCCATTTCCTCGCGAGACGTGATGGGAAAGAATGCTTGCGCAATCAATATGTCATCCAGCCGCAGCAGATTCACGCCTTCCTCCTGCGTATGAACGACATCTCCGAGCGCATAGGTTTCAACGCGCCCGTCCCAGAATTGAGCAGCCAGCAGTGCGCTGTTGATAATCGTCGGGCTGTTGCGTGGGACGAAGCTGCCGTTGAATGGATTGATGACGAGACCGGGTTCACCGTCGCGCACTTCATCGCTGACGGTGACGTGAGACACAAAATCGCGCTCAAAGCCCAGGCCATGTCCTCCAGTACCAATCGGGAGAACACGTCCATCCGCCATCGCCAGAGCAGGGTGGTGGCAGGTAGCACACGAGACATTCTGATCCCCCGAGAGGATGGGGTCAAAGAACAAGTCCTGGCCCAGGCGTGCCAGCTCAGTGTTGCCTTCCAACCATTCCTGACCGGGCTGAGGCTGCAAATCATGAAGCTCGATCACCTCACGCAGCACAGCGTCCTGGTCGGCAATGTCATTGTACTGCGGTTCGGCGGTGGTAATCTCTGGCACAGTGAAAGCCTGGTTGCTCTGTGGTTCCTCGAACTGAATGTGCAGCACTTCACCATCGAAAATCTCAGTCACATAGAGGCTGCCATCGGGAAGGGGTAGCACAGCGCCAGGAAAATTCAAGTTCTCGACCACAGTCTCCAGCGTCCCATCGCTCTGTAAACGACTCAGTCGCCCTGCATTTTGCTGGTACCCACTGCCGCTGAAGCAGGAGCCATCCGGCGCAAAGGTGGCAAATTCCAATACCCAGATTGTACCGTCAGCACCCTGGGCAACATCAATGGGCATGTTGAGGTTGTCCACAATAGTGCGCTGTTGGCGGCGCTCGTCAATAGCCACCAGTTCTCCGCTCTGGTCGGGGTAGGGGCAGCCGCCGAAGAGCGTCACGTAATACTCCTCACCCACACGTTCGATGCCAGTCGGAACCGGGTCAATTGTCAAGCGCTCATCTTGCGGATCTTCCAGCACGTCAAAGCGGTGGATGAAGCGCGTGGTTCCATCAGTGTTTTCCTTGGCAACACCGTTGCCCGATGCGTCAGACACGACTGGGATCCCCAGTGGATCGAAGGTCATGTCGAAGGGGTTGAGCAACGCAACTCGATTGAGTGGCTCCATCGCGGTGCCCAGATCCTCGGGGTCATATGGGTTCTGGGGCAGGGTGATCGGTAGAGCCAGTGGTATCGTCCAGAGATGCCCCGCGCCGAAATTGCCGACATAAAGGGTCTTGCCATCCGGCGAAATCTGTACCATCGCCACCCCGGACAAATCGCCTGAGTCGCGCCCGCTGGGGAGGCCGGAGATGTAACGCCCTACAGTGCCATCCGGCAGCCGCACACTGACACCAGCGCTCAGATCGTCCATGCCCGTTCCCTCTTCTGCAATGAAGAGCGTACCATCTGGCGCCAGTGCCATCCCCAGGGGATTGCGCAAGCCTTCAACAAGAAGGGAGACATGCACTTCGCTTCTGTCCGGTTCCTGGGCAATACCTACACCCACTAGCATCGTACCAAATGACACAAGTAGCAATATCGCCAGGGCAATGGGCTTCCGCTGCATAACTGAGACATTCATACCAATTCCAACCCCGAATACTATGGTCGCTTCAGTATACAGATGGTGTATAGCAAAAGGGGACACGCAGTCGAGCCACGCATCCCCCCAATGAGTCCGCACTCAGGCGGTTTCGGTCATCGGCTTACTCGAAGAAAGCGTTGTAGTTCGCCAGTTCTTCGTCCGCACGTTCCTTCGCTTCCAGCAGCGCTTCTTCCGGCGTCAGGCCGTCATCCAACACGCGGCTGTAGGCTTCGACAACGATCTGACGGATCGCCGGGAAGGGGCCAGCCAGACCACCCAGAACAGCGTAGTTGGGGCTGCCGTCTTCCAGTTCGGTGCGGGTGCTGCCGAGCTGCTCAATCGCGGTGAGGAAGTTCGGGTTTTCATCCCAGAAAGCGATCAGTTCGTCATTTTCCTGCAGGGCGCTGCGAACCGGGAAGTAGCCAGTGCCGGTGTGCCAGGCGATCTGCTGTGCTTCCAGGCTCATGAACTTCATGAATTGCCAGCTCGCCTGGTTGATCGCTTCATCGCCGCTGTCCAGCAGGTAGAGTGCCGCACCGCCGATGATAACGCCGTTACGTTCGCTGCTGTCGCTGTGTGGGATGTAGGTGGTATCCACTTCGAATTCAGCCGCATCCTGCAGGCCGCGAGCGCCTGCGGTGCTGTCGAAGATCATCGCCGCCTGGCCAGCCAGGAAGGTGGCGTCGGTGTCCGTCCAGGTGTTGCCCAGGTTCGGGGCGTAACCTTCCTGGAAGAGGCTCGTCAGGAAGGTGAAGACTTCCAGGCCCTGGCCTTCATGGAAGAGAACTTCGGTGGCGCGGTCAGTACGACCATTGTTGTTGTTGAAGTAGAGGCCGCCGCTGTTCGCCAGGATCTGTTCGAAGTACCAACCAACCTGACCGAAGGTGATGCAGTATTCCACGCCGCTAGCCTGGATCGCATCGCAGACTTCGATCAGTTCGCTGAAGCTCAGGCTATCGTTTTCCGGCAATTCAACGCCAGCCGCTTCGATCAGTTCAGCATTGTAGTAGAGGATCGGGGTGCTGCTGTTGAACGCCATCGCGACCATGCCATTTTCGTCGCTGTAGTACTCGCGAACAGCGGGGACGAAAACGCTCGGGTCGAAGCCGTCAGCCTCGAACTGGGTGTATGCGGGCAGCACAGCGGGGAAGTCGAACATGGTCTGTGCAGCGAGATCGAAGTTCTGCGTCACGTTCGGCAGGGTGCCCGTTTCCGAAGCAGCCAGCAGGGCGTTGTAGGTGTCGTCGTAGCTACCCTGGAAGGTGGCGGTCACCTGGATTTCGTCCTGGCTTTCGTTGAAGCGTGCGACCAGTTCATCGACAACTTCGCCGAGATCACCGCCCATAGCGTGCCAGAATTCCAGTTCGATGACCTCATCCTGTGCGGTGGTGACGAAGGGGATGCTCACCAGCATGGCGAAGAGCATCGTCAGAACTACAGTGCGAGAAGTACGGATCATGTGTTGACCTCCTCAGGTCGTAAATGGGATAGAACAATAACGCCGGAATGCCAGCGTGCTTTGTGCGGGTAACGATCCCGCCGAAAGCCAGAACAAGGTACTTGATGGGTCAGCCCTTTAGCCCGGTCATGGCAATGCCACGAACGAGCTGGCGCTGAGCAACCAGGAAAATCGCCAGGGTCGGCAGTAGGGCGATGACGGCTGTTGCCATGATGCCGCCCCAGTCCGCACCACGCTCCTGGTCGAACAGGAAAAAGCGAATGCCAATTTGGATCGTGCGCATTTCCTGGTCGTTCGTGATGACCAGCGGCCAGAGGTATTGGCTCCATGCGCTGAGAAAAGCAAACACGGTAAATGCACTGATTGCACCTCGGCTGAGCGGTACAACGACGCGCCACAGGTATAACCAGTTGCTCGCGCCGTCAATGCGAGCCGCGTCGTGCAGCTCAGTTGGCAACGTCATGAAGAACTGCCGCAGCAGGAATACGCCGAAAGCGCTCGCCAGGAATGGAATCGTCAAGCCGACGTAAGTGTTGGCAAGTCCCAAATTGCTCACCAGTAGGAAGTTCGGGATGAACGTGAGCTGAAACGGAACCATCAGACTGCCGAGAATGAGATAGAACAAAAAATTACGCCCTGGAAATTCCAGAACCGCGAAAGCATATGCCGCAAGGATGCTGAACAGCAACTGGAAAGCAACTATGATGCCCGTCTGAATGACGCTGTTGAGGAAGTAGCGGTCAAACGGCTGCGATGTCCAGGCCGTGACATAATTCTCGAACGTGAAGTGAATCCGCTCGACACGCTCCAGGCTGTTCAGGGGGGCGCGGAATTGGACATCCGGATTCTCAGGGGCAATTAAGCGAGCCTGGCCGCCTTCTTGCCCGACGCGAACAACCTCGCGCGTGTTACCATCTTCAAGCTCCACGCGAAACAGCGGAAGTGGTTCGTCATATCCTTCCACAGGCACGCGGACTTGCTGTACTGGAATGAGCGTCGGCGGAAAATTGGTGATGTCTTCCGGCACTTTGAAGCTTGTGAAAATCGCGAGAATGATAGGAAACGAGACGAACAATCCCACGCCAAATAGGAATAATTGCACGATGATCTCTGAGCGCAGGTCTACGGGACGCTCCGTTTTGTCGTCTACAGGTTTCAGCGGTCTCTGTCGATTGAATGGATTGTTCATCGGTAGTGCACCCTCCGGTTGGCGACGCGGAACTGAATAATCGAGAGGATCACGATGAGCAAGAATAGAATGAACGACTCAGCCGATGCGATCCCGCGCTGCGGCGTCCCGCGAAATGCGAAGAAATAGATAGAGTAGAGCAAGGTCTTGGTGGCTTCACCGGGGCCGCCCATCGTGAGTACATCAATTTCGCCGAAGGTCTGTAGACTGTTGATCGTATTAATGATGAAGAGAAAGAACAGTGTGGGGGACATCAGTGGCAGCGTCACATGACGGATACGATGCCAGAGGTTCGCTCCATCGACCTTTGCTGCTTCATAGTAGGTCGAGTTGATGTTCTGCAACCCTGCGAGGGCAATGATCACGTTGAAGCCGAGCTGTCGCCAGACGACGGCCATCATCACAGCGATGAGTGCCCAGTCGGCATCTGAGAGCCAGTTCGGGCCATCAATACCGAGCAGACTCAACGTGTAATTGAGGTAACCTACGACAGGATGATAGATCCAGCGGAAGAGCACGCCCGTGACAGCACTGCTAATGACGATTGGCACGAAGATCAGCAAGCGATGAAACCAGGAGAGCCGTCTTACAGGTAGCGCCAGGGCAATCGCCAGCGCTACTGCCAACACAATGCTGGGAATCACCGTGCCCAGCGTGAAAATCAGTGAGGTGCGTAGTGTTCCACGCACGGTGAAAGCAATGAGCAGCGCAATTGCGATGATAACCACCCAGCGATTAACTCGCGCCAACGTCCCCACTGACGCCGAAGGCTGACGTCGCACCAGCAGACTGACTATGGTAGAAGCAAGGACAATGATGAGAACGAGAGGTAGCCAGGCTAGCAGGCGTTCAACATCGAATGAGCGTTCCAGGAGCGTAATGTAATTCTCCAGGCCAACATAGCGCGTCGCATTGCCAAACGGGGCAGCCCGATTCAAGCTCAACTGGAATGACGAGAGGATCGGCAAATAGACGAAGATTGTCAGCGCAATCAATGTAGGGGCAAGGTAAGCATACCCTTCAAACGCTGCAAAGATTTGTCGTCGCGTAGGCCACTGTAATTGTCGCTTTGGCTTCGTAGCCGACTCCGCAGAATGCGTCGTCGTTTGCTGGCTCGGTGACTTGGACATGCTTATCGGTGCCTGTTTTCGGTGTGAAACGTGTGGGAATGCAACACAATGCAAAACAGCCCGGAGCGTACCGCCACAGCTCTATGAATATGTAAAACGAACGTTAAGAACTGAATAAACGTATTGCCTGAAGTCCTTAACGTAGTGCCTGGAGCGAACCGCCGTATTTCCCGAAGAGTCTCGAAGCATCAAGCCAGGAAACAACGTAGAACTGATTTCCGATTGATCCTCGATACCGCAGCCTATCGTTCTGTCGCAGATTACAAGCGCATCCTCAACCCCGATGGCATGTATGTGCTTGTTGGGGGGCAGGTTCTACGGATGTTCCAGTGTTCATGGCGAAGACAAGCACCAACAAGATGACCTTCATGCGGGCGAGGATCAAGTCAGACGACCTCAACACACTCAAAGAATGGCTGGATCAAGCCACATGTAGATCGGTGTTTTGCGCTGCACGACAGCAGCGTTGCGTTACTTCGACAGCGGGCAAACTCGCGGAAAGGTAGTTATCGCTGTGGGTGAGCAGGTCGATTCCTGATGGAGACCATATTTGTCAAGGCGTTTTCCCTGAAGCGCAACACATTCTGGAAGAAGTGCTTGATGAATGGACAGCGCTCTATCGCAAGCGACACATCAATCCGGTCACATGTTTTCTTGGGATCACCCATCTACTTCAAAATCGGTTGCAGCAAGCAAAAGCATTGTTCCAACGCTGCTTACAGATCGCTGCGAGGGGTGACCGTGCATTGATACCTGGCCTATTAGCTGGGGAACCGCAGCTCCTTACCCCGCTGACAGGAGCGGATCACCGATGTTCAGCAAATAGATCCCCACCAGACCGACGATGCCCGCCGCGATTACATAGTACAGAGTCGGAATAGCGGTCTTCCGCAGCAGCGACCCTTCGCGCCCCAGGAGGCCAACAGTTGCTGCGGCAGCAACGATATTGTGAATGGCGATCATATTGCCCGCCGCTGCACCAACAGCCTGCAAAGCAACTACCAGGGACCCGGAGATCGAAAGCTGTTCCGCAATGCTGAACTGAAACAGGCTGAACATCAGATTGCTGATCGTGTTGCTTCCGGCGATGAAGGCTCCCAGCGCACCAATGGAGGGCGCAAACAATGGCCAGACCGAACCTACATTCGCAGCCGCCCATTCTGCCATGGCAATCGGCATGCTGGGGAGGTCAGCGGCGTTGAATCCCGAATTGATGTAGACGCGAACCATCGGTACGGCGAATAAGAGGACGAAACCCGCGCTCAGCAGGATTCCGCTGGCCTCCGAAAAAGCAGCACGCACCTGGTGACTGCGCATGCGATGCAAGAAAATGGTGATCAGCACAACCAGAAGCAGCACGCCAGCCGGAAGGTAGAGCGGCGTAGTAGAAGCAGAAATCTGTGTATCGAAGATGGATTCCCACTGAATGCGGAGTACATCTTGCAACCACTCGCCGACACCCAGGGCAGGCAACCGGGTAAGCACCAGACCAATCGCCAGCAATCCATAGGGTAACCATGCCATCCAGACGGACATCGGGCGGGTGGCAGGGTCTTCCGCAACTGGCGTATCCAACTGCGACACCTCTTCTGCCAGATTCGATGCCTGCTTCTGACGGCTCGGTGCTTCGCCGATTGTCCCCAGCCATTCTGCAGGCCATTGGCTTTCTGCGGAGAAGTCCCAGGTATCCGTCGGCAGCAGGAAGCCGCGCCGCGCCGCGGTGATCACAATCGTGAGACCGACCAGAGCGCCCAGCAAGGACGGAAATTCGGGGCCGAGCAGTACAGCCGTCAGCATGTAGGGGATGGTGAACGATAGGCCGCTGAATAGCGAAAAGGGCAGGATCGAAAGCCCTTCTCGCCAGGAGCGATTCTCGCCGAAGAAGCGCGTCATCATGATCACCATGAAGGTTGGGATCAGCGTGCCGACGATGCCATGGATGATCGCCGCTTGCGCTGTAATGAGCAGGCGATAGTCATTGAACGTCAGACTCACGTCGGCTAGCCTGGCTGTGAGCGTTGGATTTTCAAGCCCGCCTGTCACGCCGATCAAGACCGGAGTGCCGACAGCGCCAAAAGTCACTGCCGTACTCTGGATCATCAAACCAATCATCACCGCCGCCATCGCGGGGAAACCCAGAGCAACCAGCAATGGTGCGACGATTGCGGCGGGTGTGCCGAATCCCGACGCTCCTTCGAGAAATGAGCCGAACAACCAGGCGATGATGATGACCTGAACGCGCCGATCCGGGCTAATGTCCACAAACATCTGCCTGATGACGGGAATCGCCCCCGACTGCTTGAGCACTGCAAGTAGCAAGATCGCGCCGAATACGATCAGCAAAATGTCGAAGGTGATGAACAAGCCCTGCACAGTTGAGGCGGCGACTGCGCGGAACGGCATCTCCCACAGCACGAGTCCGATGCCCGCCGTCAATAAGTAGACGAGCGGCATTACCCGACGGGCTGGCCAACGCAGCGCAACCAGCAGCCCGGCAGCCATCAGGATCGGCAGCGCTGCCAATATCGCCTGGGTAAATAGAGTCATGTATCGTGCCCCTAACTGCTTTACCTGCTTCTTGAGTAACGAAAAACGTCTATTGGGTAGATCACCAGTCTCCCGGTCGAAGTTATCTCCTGTTGAGAAGGACGCCCCTTTGCGCCTCGGCCCGGGTCATGATGAAGAATTATCGGTAGAATGTGTCACCGTTCATTACTGTAAACGTGGCGTCACCAGGAGTCCATGCCTTCAGTGAGGGTAGGGCACTTCCTATGATCTGATGTTAACCTGCATTAAAAAACCTCAAACAATCACCCACGCAGGGCTATCGCTTGGGCTTGATGCTGCTTACGATACCTGTAGTCAGGCAGGAGGCTGCCGGTGATGGTGCAGCCGCATCTTTGTTACAATTGACCGCACCCAAATGAACGATGGAGTAGATATCATGATCGTGACCTGTAATCGTATCCCTGTGAATCCTGAACACGCCGAAGCATTCGAACAACGTTTCGCGGATCGCGCTTCCCTGGTGGATGGAATGCCGGGCTTCATTTCATTCCAATTGCTGCGCCCCAAGAAGGCTGACGATCCGTACATCGTCATGACTTTCTGGGAGTCCGAGGAACACTTCAAAGCATGGACGGAGTCGGATGAGTTCAAGGAAGGTCACGCTCGCTCTGGCTCGCTCCCGCCGGAGACGTTTGCCGGGCATCCTAAGCTGGAGATGTTCGATGTGATCCAGAGCACGACCGAGATCAAGCGAGCGGGCGAGGAATAGCCCACGACGAAGAGCGCTGAACCATCAGTTGGTACCTATTCTGATGGGTTAGCGCCCCACCCCCTCACGTTACCGACGATTGGGGGATATTCTGGTCAGGGCGTGCGAGTCTACGCCGAGGACGTGCCGAGGGCATCATCAACCACTGACCGACGTGGCATTGACGTAGAAGCCCCCAGTTCCTGAACGCTGAGCGATGCGGCGGTATTGGCAAAGCGTAGTGCGGCTTCGAGTGGCAACTGTTCAGATAAGCCGACGGCCAGCGCTCCGGTGAAGCAATCACCTGCCCCGGTCGTATCAACGGCCTTCACCCGAATCCCTTCAACGCGCATGACCTCGTCGCGCCAGACGCACAGTACACCTTCCGCACCCAATGTGATGATAATGTGCTGCTCCGGGAATTGGCGCAAGCGAGCCGCCTGTTCCTGCAAGATCGCGGGATCGTCGCTGGACACATCCCGTCCCGCGAAATAGGCCAGCTCGGTCTCATTGACAATCAGATAATCGACGAGAGGTAGCAAGCCATCTGTGAACGTAGCTGCTGGAGCCGGATTCAAGACCGTTTTCGCGCCGACAGCCTTCGCTTTCGTGAAGAGTGCCTTGATCGTCTGCTGCCGAATCTCGAAGACGCTGACAACAATATCGTCAGCCGTCAGCGGCACGTCCTGTATATCGTCAGGGGTAAACTCGAAGTTGCTTCCACTGACGACTATAATCGTATTTTCGGATTCGTCATCGACAGTGATGAGGGCGATTCCGCTGGGGTGGTTTTCAGAATAGCGCAGATAGTCCAGTGCCAGGTTTTCTTCTTCCAGAAATTGTGTGAGGGCGTCGCCAAATGGATCACGTCCCAACTTGCCGACCAGATACACATCATCGCGCAGGCGCGATGCCGCAACCGCTTGATTGCTGCCCTTACCACCGGGGATGTAGTGTAGATCATGCCCGAACAGGGTCTCACCCGGTCTGGGTTGTCGCGCCGTCCGAACGACGACATCCATGTTGATGCTGCCAGCGACGACGATCTTGCCCATCTCAGTTCCCTTCCACGCGATTGATGATCATATCTATGGCGACGGCGAACACGAGCACAACACCCTGGATCATCTGCTGCAAGAAGGAAGCCAGCCGCAGCAGATTCATGCCATTGCTGAGCACACCGACGAGCAAGCCACCGATCACCGCCCCGAAGACATTGCCAACGCCACCGAACAAGCTCACGCCTCCCAGCACTGCCGCAGCAATCGCTTCCAGCTCCAGGCCAACAGCAGCCTGTGGTTGAGCAGAGAAAAGCCGAGCCGTGAGCAGCATTCCCCCCAATGCTGCCAGCATACCACTGCTGCCGTAGACGATCAGCTTGACGCGATCGACGGGGACGCCTGCCAGCCTTGCGGTCTCCTCACTCCCCCCGATGGCATACACATGCAAGCCGAAGCGCGTGCTGCTCAGGAGCAGGGCGACAATCAACACCACGCCCAGGGCCACCAGCACGGAGACGGGTGTTTCTCCCAGGATCGGCAGCGTGATGTCCCCGCGCCCGTAGAATGTGTATTGCTCGACCCCATTCAGCGAAATCGGTCGTCCCTGTGTGTAAACCAGTGTCAGACCGCGTGCGATGCCCAACATCGACAGCGTGGCGATGAAGGGTGGCAGCTTGCCCCAGATAATCAAAGCACCATTGACCATGCCGATTGCGAAGCCCATTGCCAACGTGAGGATCACGCTGGCGGCGAAAGGCAATCCATCATTCACAATCAAACCAGCGGAAACTGCCCCCGCTAGTGCGGCTACTGAACCCACCGAGAGATCGATTCCGGCGATGAGCATCGTCAGCGTGACACCCACGACCACGATAACCAGGGAAGCGTTCTGCTCCAGGATATTGACCAGATTACGCTCCTGCAAGAAGCGATCCGTCTGGCTGCTGAAGAAGGCAACCAGGGCGACCAGCACAATCAAAACGATGCCGCGCCGCAACACCTCGCCGAGAAATACCTGCCACGAACGTTCTCGAGTTATCACACTCATGGACGATAGCCTTCCTGGTACGTTCCGGTGGCGGCGGTCATCAGGGCATCTTGCGTTGCCACACGCGGATCAAATTCGCCTGCGATGCGCCCTTCATGCATCACCAGCACGCGGTCGCTCACCCCCAGAATCTCCGGCAGTTCGCTGGAGACCATGATGATGCCCACGCCTTCGGATGCCAGCTTGCGCATCAGGCGGTAGATTTCAGATTTTGCGCCTACATCAATGCCGCGCGTCGGCTCATCCAGCATCAACACGCGCGGATTCAACGTCAACCAGCGCGAGATGACAACTTTCTGCTGGTTGCCGCCGCTGAGGTTCTGTACGCGCTGCTGCGCAGAAGGTGTGCGAATATCCAACCGTTGGATGAATTCGTCTGCCAGTTGGTTCACAGCCTGCCAGTTCACGAAGAGCGCACGCACCAGCTCCGCCAGGCGCGTCATGACGATGTTGGCGGCAACGGTCATCACCGGGAACAATCCCTGTGCTTTGCGATCTTCTGTGACATAGCCGATGCCCTGCTGAATCGCCTGGTCGGGTCGGCGAATGCTGATAGTCGCTCCATCAATAGAAATTGTGCCGCTGCTGGCCGGGTGCACGCCGAAAATCGTCTCCAGCATCTCTGTACGGCCTGCGCCGACCAGGCCCGCAATGCCCAGGATTTCGCCTGCACGCAGTTGGAAACTGATGTCTTTCACGCGCGAACCACGGTTCAAGCCCTGGACTTCCAGGATCACTTTGCCAGCAGCCTGGTCGGTGCGCGGTTCAAATATCTGGTCAACTTCGCGCCCCACCATATATTGAATCAGCGTGTCGGTCGTTAGCTCGTCAATCGGGCGGGTGGACACCCACTCGCCATCGCGCAGCACCGTCACACGGTCACAGATTTGGAAGATCTCTTCCAGACGGTGCGAGATAAAAATCACGGATACGCCGCGTTCGCGCAGGCCGCGAATTTGCTGGAAGAGCGTCTCTACTTCACGATCCGTCAGTGAGGATGTCGGCTCATCCATGATGATCAAACGCGCATCCAATGAGAGCGCCTTTGCCACTTCGATCATCTGCTGCTGGGCGAGAGAGTAAAAACGCACAGGCCGCCGCACGTCAATTGACAACCCTAATTCGTCCACGATCTGCTGAGCGTCGGCGTACATCTTACGCCAGTTGATTGTGCCAGGGATGATGCCTCGTGGCTCGCGCCCCAGATAAATGTTCTTCCCCGCATCCAGGTAGCTGACCAGCGCCAATTCCTGGTGAATCATGCTGATTCCGGCGCGTTGGGCATCTTGTGGAGCATGAATCTCAATCGGCTCTCCACGCCATAGAATGCGGCCTTCGTCAGCGCGGTATACGCCGTTGAGCACTTTCATGAGGGTGGATTTGCCCGCTCCATTTTCACCGAGCAGGCCGTGGACTTCGCCCGGTTGCACAGTCATGCTCACATCGCGCAGGGCACGAACACCGGGGAAAGATTTATTGATGTTCTCTAGCTGGAGCAGCGGCTGCTCATGATCGCTCTTCATCGTATCTTCCGTACTGGTATTTGTTTAACGAAGTCTCTATTGTGATCGGTGATGGCCGCAAAGCTCATTATTGTGTGTGAGAATCCGAAGTCGTTTCATCAACACTTGAACAGCCACAGCGACAAAACCGCACTCGTGGATTTGTCCGATGATGGGGTGGTGCAAAGCACACACCACCCCGCAGATAGAACCCTATTCGCCTGTCACCAGGGACAGCGCGACGGGCACATTTGCCTCGACCTCACCACCGCCGAGGAAGGTGATCGCGGCTTCCACACCAAGCTGACCGATCAGAGCGGGTTGCTGTGCGACCGTCGCTGCCAGCGTGCCTTCATCAACAGCGGCAACTGCATCATCCACTGCGTCAAAGCCCACATAGGTGATGCCTTCGCGGCCTGCTGCCGTCCCCGCTTCGATGGCACCCAGCACCATTTCGTCATTGTGCGCGAACACGCCATCAATCGTATCCTGCGCCTGCAAGATGTTCTCGAACACCGTCAGCCCTTCGGCGCGGTCGAAGTTCGCAGTCTGGCGTGCGACGATTTCGACGCCAGGGCAGGATTCTTCCATGTAGGCGTTGAAGCCTGCGCCGCGGTCACGTGCCGCCGAGGTGCCCGGAATACCTTCCAGTTCCACCACTGCGCCTTCGCCACCGATGGCATCGCAGAGGAATTCTGCTGCCAGACGACCACCCGCTACGTTGTCCGAAGCGATGTGGCTGACGACTTCGCCGCCTGCCGCGCTGCGATCCACTGTGAAGACCGGGATGCCAGCGTCATTGGCGGCCAGGATGCTGGGCACAATCGCGTCCGAGTCAGTCGGGTTGATCAGGATGGCATCGACTTCCTGCGCGATCAGGTCTTCGATGTTGGCGGCTTCCGTCGCCGAATCGTCCTGGGCGTCCAGCACGATCAGTTCTGCGCCAGCGGCATCTGCGGCCTCTTGCGCACCTTCCACCAGCGTCACGAAGAAGGGATTGTTCAGCGTCGATACCGAAAGGCCAATGGTGAACTTCTGCACCAGCGCCAGCGAAACCGGAATACTCTCAGGTACTTCTTCACCCGCCAGGAAAGCCAGTGCCGTTTCCACACCAAGCTGACCGATCAGAGCGGGCTGCTGCGCAACCGTCGCTGCCAGCGAACCATCTGCCACAGCGGCAACTGCATCATCCACTGCGTCGAAGCCCACATAGGTGATGCCTTCGCGACCTGCTGCCGTCCCCGCTTCGATGGCACCCAGCACCATTTCGTCATTGTGCGCGAACACGCCATCAATCGTATCCTGCGCCTGCAAGATGTTCTCGAACACCGTCAGCCCTTCGGCGCGGTCGAAGTTCGCAGTCTGGCGTGCGACGATTTCGACGCCAGGGCAGGATTCTTCCATGTAGGCGTTGAAGCCTGCGCCGCGGTCACGTGCCGCCGAGGTGCCCGGAATACCTTCCAGTTCCACCACTGCGCCTTCGCCACCGATGGCATCGCAGAGGAATTCTGCTGCCAGACGACCACCCGCTACGTTGTCCGAAGCGATGTGGCTGACGACTTCGCCGCCTGCCGCGCTGCGATCCACTGTGAAGACCGGGATGCCAGCGTCATTGGCGGCCAGGATGCTGGGCACAATCGCGTCCGAGTCAGTCGGGTTGATCAGGATGGCATCGACTTCCTGCGCGATCAGGTCTTCGATGTTGGCGGCTTCCGTCGCCGAATCGTCCTGGGCGTCCAGCACGATCAGTTCTGCGCCAGCGGCATCTGCGGCCTCTTGCGCACCTTCCACCAGCGTCACGAAGAAGGGATTGTTCAGCGTCGATACCGAAAGGCCAATGGTCGGGGCATCCTGTGCCGTTACCAGCACGCCGGACAACAGGGCGACAACCAGGGCGAGGGCAAGAACCAAATGTTTACGCATCGTAGAGTCTCTCCTTTAATCTAAAGCTTTTGTTCTGAAAATCAGCAATTGCGGCTATTTCCAATACGGTGCACCTCCTTTTTTTGATCACGTCATCCTACATTGGATGAGAACAGGCGACCCCTAACGAATCGCACGGTATAGCAACAAGGCGAGCGCAATGACAACACCACTGGCGATGTCCTGATAAAATGAGGGGACAGCCAGCAGATTGAGGCCGTTGTTGAGGACGGCGATAATCAAGACGCCGATCAATGTACCCCAGACAGTGCCTTCGCCGCCGTTGAAACTTGTGCCACCGACGACAACTGCTGCAATCGCATTGAACTCAAATAATTCGCCAGCGGTGGGTTGGGCGCTGTTCAGCCGTCCCATCAGAATCACGCCTGCGAAGGCCGCCAGCATCCCGGAGAGCGTGTACACTACCATCTTGATGCGCCGCACAGGCAGCCCACTGAGGAAGGCTGCTTCTTCATTGCTGCCCATTGCATAGATGTAGCGGCCAAACGGGATGTGATTCAAGAAAATGTAAGTTGCGAGGTAGACGAAACCAGTGGCGAAAATCGGCACTGGAATACCCGCGATTTCGGCACTCCCCAGGAAGCGAATCCCTTCCCCCAGTTCGCCTAACCCGGTGACAGGCTGCCCTCCCGTGTATTGCAGGGCAGCACCACGAGCGAAGGTCATCATCCCAAGGGTTGCGATGAAAGGCGGGATCTTGATCCAGGTGACGAGCGCTCCGCTAACCGCCCCGGCAGCCCCACCGACCAGCAATGCGACACCCAGCGCTCCCAGAGGTCCCACTTGTCCCTGTGCCAGTACATCGGCTGAAATCACAGTCGCCAGCGCCAGCACCGACCCTACAGATAAATCCAGGCCACGAATGAGGATGACCATCATCATACCGATGGAGATGATGCCATTGATGCTGGCTTGCCGCAGCACGTTCAGCAGATTATCCACCGTCAGGAAGCGATCCGACGCCAGTGAAATCACAAGGCACAACAGAAGAAGCGAACCGACCAGGCCATAGCGTTGTGCGAAGATGCGCCAGTCTCCGCTGCCTTTCTTGGGAAGGGTCTGCGCGGTCATCAGAATACGACTCCTGCAATCAAAATCACATTCGCATAGGGGGTGAATTCACCGCTGCGCACAACAGCCTTCGCTGTTGCCGTCTGCTGCTTGAAGTCCTCATGCGCAACCACCCGCACCTCGATCCCCTCCAGCCGCTGCATGATGGCTTTGTGCATCTCAGGGCTGACTCGCTCCAATTCCGCCGCGATGATCGCACCCTCAACCTGCATCTCGCCCAGAATCGCATCCAGCACACCCAGAAAGGCCGGCACCCCGGCGCTGACAGCCAGATCAATGCGTTCTGTGCTCGCAGGTATTGGCAGGCCCGCATCGGACACGCAGAGCATGTCTTTGTGTCCCAGGCCAGCGATCACCGTCGATAGTGGTTGGTTCAACAATCCCGTTTTTTTCATTTACGGTTCTCCCAATGCGCTGCATGAGTCTCGTATAATCAGGGATACTGGAAGCATCTCGTGTCGGGCAGGTGCATCCGGGTCTTGCAAGCGTTCGAGCAAGCGCTCGACAGCGAGTTGCCCCAGTTCGCGCGCGGGCTGCGAGACCGTCGTCAGGCGCGGATTGGCGTAGGATGCCAGTGGGATGTCATCGTATCCGATGACGGAGATGTCTTCGGGAACCCGAAGCCCGAATGCCTGAATTGCGGCCATCACACCCACTGCCATCAGGTCGTTGCAGGCGAAGATCGCAGTGGGTGGCTCATCCAGCGCCAGCAATTGCCGCGTCGCGTCGTAGCCACCCCGATGCTGGAAATCCCCTACGACAACCCAGTCTTCACACAACGGAAGCTGTGCTTCCGCAAACGCTTCCCGGTAGCCTTGTACACGCGCCGCGCTCGGTGTCAAAAAGGACGGCCCGGTCACACAGCCGATGCGACGATGACCTAACGAAATCAAGTGATTGGTTGCCTGTAAGCCGCCTGCGCGATTATCTGTGAAGATTTCATCTACAGTTGCCAGTTCGGTAGAGCGATCTACCATCACGGTAGGAGTCTTGTTCTCACTCAACAACCGAATGGAGCTATCGAATGATCCCGTACTGATCAGCAGGATGCCGTCTACCTGCCGTGAAAGCAGGACTTCCAGGTAGGACTGTTCGCGCTGCGGGTCGTCGTTCGCGTTACCGAGGATGATGTGGTAATCGCGCTCGTAGCAGGCCGCTTCGATGCCAGTCAGAATCTCGGCGAAGTAGGGGTTGGCGCTGTTGGGCACGAGCACGCCAATCGCCTGTGTTTTGCGGTTGCGCAGGCTGCTGGCAAGGCGGTTGTGCTGGTAGTTGAGTTCTTTCATCGCCGCCAGCACGCGCTCACGCGTAGCCGGACTCACATAGCGAGTCTCGTTGATGACATGTGAGACTGTCGAGGTGGAGACATTCGCCGCACGGGCGACATCGCGGATGGTGGGCATCAAAAATCGCTCAACTTCGCAAGAAATCTATTCAGCGAAACGTTTGCGCAAACGTTTCGACGCCAGAATACCAGATTAACCCTGATCCTGCAACTTCCTTTAATGAGGTATCTCTTCCCACCGAGAGAATTGCGGCAGCAACCCCAGATGATAAGCGCGAGCCAGTGCTGACTCGCGCTCATCGCATTGCTGTGAACTTCATGCCTTCTGGTAGGGAAGGCGGGGTAGGGGGCGCAAATCAGCACACGCCCCAGGTCACCATGAGGTACTAATCCGAAAATGTCAGCGAATTCCCGGTTTCGTTCGAAATCAGAATCAGGTTGATGCGACCCTCAGGGGCATTCAGCAAGAGTGTCAGATCAGCACCTTCAATGATGGTGAGTACATCATCGGCGATTGACTCTGGGTCGCACGCCATCAATGTACTCGTGCCAAGGTCAATCAGGATATTTCCGTCTTCATCCAGCGAATAGCTCGCGGCAACTGTGTTGCAATCTGCCTGGATACTCAGTCCATCTTCGCTGAATATCAGTGTGTAGGTTGCATCATCAACCGCCGGGAATTCTCCGCCGATGTAGGCTTGTGTCAGCGTCAGTGGAACGCCTATCAAATCAGCCAGCATTGGGTCAGGCAATACGAACTCCAGGGCTGGCAATGTGTCGATGCAACTCGCATCAGGCTCTGTAGCTGGATCTGCAACAAATTGCGCGATGATATCCACTGCGCAGTTGCTGGTCGGGCGCGCCTGTACGTGTGATCCGTAGGGGAAGAGGAAGCTGAAACTATTTGGCAGTACGTCTGCCACTTCTTCGCTGCGGAAATTGGGCGTTGCGGGGTCAAGTGCACCACTCAGGATCAAGACGGGCAGATCAGTCGAGATGTTCTCATCCGTCTCCGTTATGGGTGCAACATCAATCAAGCTGCACATACTGCCATAGCTGATGATGCCCTCGCGTGCATGTTCGACGGCAATTTCGTAGACAGAACCATCGGGTAGCAGAACCTCATCCTCCGCCGATACAGGGTCTTCCGAACAGACTACTGCGGCGTGCATCATGACTCCCATATCTGAAAATGCGGAATTCGCCAGCGAGAAAAACTGCTGGAACGTAGCCGTTTCCCCGGCGAGCATTTCCTGCATAGCAAGCGGGAAGCGGGCAATGCTATCCTCAACGTAGAGATTGGTATAGAGCGTAGAGGAAAGCACATCAACCGTGACGGGTACACCGATACGATCTCCGTCCTCGGTGACGAGTGTCACTTGCAGCGGATCCGTTTCCGCCTGTTCGTAGATCGCAGCGAGATCGTCCGCAAAAGTGGGGAATGCTTCGCTGCAAGTGGGGGATGCTTCACACAATGCGACAATACGTTCCAGGGTGATCTGGTACTTGAGCGCGGTATCGCTTTCCCAGCTCGTGATCGAGAGAGATGCCGTACCATCCAGGATGACTGATTCGAGGATCTCGGGGAAATCGCGCATGATATGCTGGCCCAGAATCGTGCCGTAGGACTCGCCATAGTATACGATTTGATCGTAACCGAGCACCGCCCGGATCGCATTCACATCGGCTGCGTTTTCGAGGCTGTTGAAGGCATCCAGATTGACTCCTTCAGCGACCAGGCGCTCGCGGCACATATTCATCAGTTCGAGTTCCTGACGCAGGTGTTCGTCGAAGGTCTGGAGACGGGCAAATTCTTCTGCCGCGGCCTGCTCCTCAGGACAATTCAGATAGGGGTCGGCATACTGAGTGCCACGCTGGGTGAAGTAGACCAGGTCGCGCGACTGCAACAGTTGTGCATAAGCACCTGACGGATCAAAACTAACATCATTGGCCGTCGCCGCTGCCCAGGACATGACCGAACCGCCGGGGCCACCCGCGCCGAAGAAGATTGGGGCTTCAGGCGTTTCTGCTGTGGTCAGCAGACGAACCACTCCCAGTGAAAGCGTATTTTCCGTTGAACCATCGTGAAATTCGGGCACGATGACAATCCCACAATCATAGCCCACACCGTCAGGCATCTCGATGAAGCACTCATCAAGTGGTTCGTAACGGGGTACAGCGCTCTCCTCCTGGGCGAAGAGGACTCCTGTCATGACGAAGACGGTGATTGTGAGTAGAAATGACTTTCTCATGTTGAACTCCATTTATGACCTTGGTCGCTAAGCATGCCGTGTACAGCATCCCGAGCTTATAGTGTAATTGTAGACTGTAACGACTTCTTCCATGAGCAACCCTGGCCGAAAGTACAGTTCTGCGGTTCGAATCTGTGTGTATTGGCGCCCACACCTGTTGGTTTGTGTGATGAAGTGCAATGTCAAACCCGGTTGAGGGGATTTGGAGCCGAGGATCCCTGCTGGTCAGAAGTCGAGTTGTCTGACTAGACCTTAGTTTGATGCGAACTGCCCGTACAGATTTTACACTGCGTGCATAGAGGTGTCGGAACTCCATACCTCGATACGCGCATTCAGGAGAGGACAGGCAGTGGACAGTCCCACGATTGCAAAACGAAACGAGAGAAACACCCAGACTGCACGCATCTTCTGGACGATTGCCTTCATTGTTACGGTCGCTTTTGTGGGCATCACAGCCTTTGCTATGGGCTATATTGTAGGAACTTCCCCGCATCTCGCAGTGCAGGAAGCCGCCGCTACAGCCGCAGACACCTGCCAGATTAACACCCTCAGCCCACGCGAAGTCTACAACGAACCCGCGAATCTGAATACGCGCGTTGGCACGCTGGAGGCAGGGGTGTACCGCGTCATCGCCTTCGGTGGGGAAGATTGGGTCTCAGTGGATTGGAATAGCTCTGGTTACGAGGCCACTTCAGCGACGATCCAGCAGTTGGATTGGCTCCAGGTACAGCTTGGCGTGGATCAATTCCTGGGAGATTGCCGGGACATCCCGCTGCTGGGTATACGCGTCCGAGATGATGACCAATAGCCAGTCTCTTTGTGCTTATCGTTCGTTGTGTGTGTTCGCACACTTCGGGTCTTTCCGGAAGTCGAAAGGAGAGTGAGATGCAGATCCTCAACGGTATCATTTTGCTTGTCATCGGGTTGCTGGCCTGCTTCTACGGCTGGCGCTTCTATCGCGTAGTACTCGCGCTGTTCGGTTTCGCGCTGGGCTATTACATCACATCGGGGCTTCTACTGGGGCAGGCAGATGCCATCCAGATTGCGGGAGCCATCATTGGCGGATTGATCGTGGGCTTATTGTTCTGGACATTTTATCGCTTCGCCCAGATTCTATTTGGGGCGATGCTGGGTCTGGTCGCGGCTGCAATGATCGCCGTCTCTTTCAACATCACAGGGGTCGCGTACCTCGTTCTGGCACTTGTGCTGGCCATTGTGGGTGGACTCATTGGCAATGCACTCGCCGATGTCATCATTCGGCTGGGCACTGCCTTTGGCGGAGCAGGACAGGCCATTGCCGGGGTCGCTGCCCTGGCAGCAGCGCTCTCCATCCCCTTACCCCTGGCTGATCCTACACATGGCGGTGCGACGACAGAAACAACTGCTGGCATTGTTACACTCGTCTCTGTGATCATCCTGGGCATTCTGGGCTATTTGTTCCAGACCAACCGACAAGCAGATTCCCGCTAAAAGCGTACACATCCCACGTGCGTTGGAGCTTGTACGAGAAGGGTGCAAGCTCCCTTTTTACTCGTGCGATGAGCCAGTGTGTCTCTTACTCGCGTTCATGGCACTCAGAGATCAGTATACCTCCCATAATGCCAAATTGTATAATGAATCAAAATTGACAGGGCTTTTTTCCGGGTTACACTGTTGATAGCTGTATATCTTCAGGTGAAGCGTAATCATGGTGCAAGCTGATGCTGACCCCCGCCATAAAAGTTCTGATTGTTGATGATCACCCCGCTGTCCGGCTCGGTCTGGCCGAAATCCTACGCAAGTTCTCTGATATCACGGTCATCGGCACGGCAGGCAGTGGGATGGAAGCGCTTCAACTGTGTTCCCATGCGACGCCAGATGTCGCCATCGTTGATATTTTCATGCCTGTAATGGACGGGCTGGAAACGATGACCACCATCCAGGAGTTGTATCCGAATGTCAAGCTCATCGCCCTCACTCACTCTGAGCGTGAAGAGGACATCATCAACGCGATGGAACTGGGTGCCCTCGGCTATCTGCTAAAAAATGCGGATATTGACACAATCCACGATGGGATCCGTGCTGCGCATCAAGGGCGTAACGTGCTTTCCGCAGAAGTCCTGGAAACACTCATTCGCGCCAAGACAACCCCACGCCCACATCCAGATAATCAGCTTACCGAACGTGAATTTGAAGTGCTGCACCTGATGGCCCAGGGCAAGAAGAACGCGCAGATTGCCGAAACACTCGTCATCACATTGTCCACCGTGAAGTTCCACGCCAGCATGATCTTCAAGAAGTTGGAGGTCGAATCTCGGACGGAAGCCGTCGTCAAGGCGCTCGAGATGGGAATCACCACGCGCGGCGCCCCCAATGTCCCGGGCGAGCCGCGATGAGTGTCGGGCGATGCATCCCCCCTGGCCGAAAGTCCAGCCCAGGTTCTGTACTTTTGCTAGATGACTACCACATCCTCAGACGCTATTGTTGGCACCAGAAAAGGTATGCGGGGCATTCACGGTGGCTAGAGATTCTGGGCGTTACAGCATCTTGCTGCATGACATTGCAATCAGAGATTTCGATAGTCACTTTCATGCGCTGAATCTGGCAGTTCCTCATGGCAGCCGATACGCGCTTCTCGCTGCGCCGCGTGCCGGGAAAACGAGCGTGGTTCGCCTGCTGGCGGGGTTAATCCAGCCAAATCACGGCGTGGGCGAACTGCTCGGTATGCCCCTGCACCGTGTACACACACTTGCCCCAGAAACGGTTGGTTTTTTGCACCAACACCCGAACTGGGCGGGCAGCCTCACCGTTGCAGATGTCTTGCAGCTTGCCGCAGAACACCCTCAGTGTGAAGCATTGGCAAGCGCGGCGGCTTTCTTCGATTTGCAGGAAGCACTGCGCTTCCGAATTGATCGCCTATCCATCGGACAGCGCCGCCGCGTGGGGTTAGCTTTGCTGCAATTGCGTGGCACAACACTGCTGATCCTGGATGACCCGATTGCAGGACTGGCTGAGGATGAACGCCAGATGATGCTGCGATACATCCGGCTGATGAGCGACGGCAAGACGCTCTTCTTCACCACATCCCGGTTGGATGATGTGCAGGATCTGGCGACCCATCTGGGGGTTTTGCACGAGGGCACGATCATCGCTGAGGGCAGTGTCCCGGATGTGCTGGCGCACCCGCAAGCGTCAATCTATCGCGTCATCATACGAGGTGATGCATCCATTGTACACGCCAACATCGTGAACTTGAGTTGGATTCATGCGCTGGATGTGACGCACGACCATGAAAGCACGCAGTGGTTGGTTGCCGTCACCGACACCGCAGAGAATCCGACCCATTTGCTGCGCACCATCCTCGCAGATCGGGAATTGCAGATTCTCCAATTCAGCCAGGTACGACCCGGCATCGCGCATATGCTTGCGCAGGTTCAATCCCTTGTTTCGTCGCCCGACTCGCTCGATTAGCTAACACCTCGTTGCCTTCAATCATCTAGCAATGGGGCAATGGCATCCGCAATCTGAGCTACCCAATACCGCTCGATCAACCCATGTAGTAGCGCCGCGATATCCGGGTGTTGCGCTTCAATCATGCCGAGGTGCTCTCTGGCATCGTGGTGTTTCCCCGCGCGGCACAACACGTGAAATACGCGCAGCCAGTCCTCGGGAAGCTGGGATAACAGTTCGGCTGTCGGCATCTGGAACGGCTCATCGGCTGGCTGCCGCTGCGGCACCCAGGGGGAGACTACCGTCGGAAGCGGCAGAAAACGTGCCAACACGTCTACAACGTCGGAGAGCTTGTAGGGTTTGAAGATGACTTCATCGCTACCAGCTTGCAATAACTGATCCCGGCGCTGCGGGGTCGCGTCGGCGGTGAGGACGACAATGGGCACCTTGGCCAGAGCATCATCCCGCTTGCGGATTTCTGTAATGAAGGCCATGCCATCCATCCGGGGCATCAGGAAGTCCGTGAAGATCAGATCCGGCTCCTTATGCGATAGGAGAGACAGGGCCTCTTCTGCATGGGGTGCTGTTTCCACATCAAAGCCCAGCTTACTCAGGAAGAGACTCAACATCTGCCGATCCTCTTCGCGGTTTTCCACAACCAGCAAGTGCGGGTCGGCGTGCACGCGAGCGCTTCTCGCGGATTGCGCCTGCGGCTCCGGTCGACTCTCGTGTTGCGCGATGACCAATGGCAGTTCCAGCCGGATGATGGTTCCCACCCCTTTTTCGGTGTGAATTTCCATACGCCCGTCCATGATCTCGACGAGGCGCTTCGTGATCGAAAGCCCAATGCCGATGCCGGAAAGCGACTCATCACTTCCGACAAATGGGGTGTAACGGTGTTGGTGCGCCACTGCGGAGAAGCCATTTCCGGTGTCGGTGACCGTCAGTCCCAGTCGCCCCTCATCAATGAAGGCTATACGTACAGTGACAGCCCCTGCTTCCGTGAACTTGATGGCGTTGTCGATCAACTGGACGAGGATTTGCTTCAATTTGGCCTCGTCCATATAGACCAGAGTCGGCAGCGCCTCATCCACTTCGAACCTCAGGTGAATCTGTTTGCGCAGCGCTTGCAGGCGCAGCGATGTGTACAGACGATCCAGCAGGGAACGCAGTTCAAATGTTGATGGGCGCAGCGAATCCATTCCAGCTTCGATGAGTGAGAGGTCGAGCACGTCCCCAATCATCTGCACGAGGTCTTCCGCACTGGCCTCAATCGCCCGTAGATGCTGTATGACTGCCGGGGGCAGGCTGTTGAAGTGAGACAGCATTTGTAAGTTGACGAGCAGCGTATTGAGCGGACTGCGCAGTTGATGGCTCATATTGGCGAGGAATGTATCGCGCGTCTTCAGCGCAGCTTCCGCCGTCAGTTGTGCTTCTCGAAGGCGCTGCTCTTGCAACTTCCGTTCGGTGATGTCTCGCGCTAATACGATATATTCCTTTGGCATTGCCTCGTCACCGTCTGTGATCAAGGCCAGGCTCTCCAAATAGAATACGGAGCCGTCCTTGCGTTTGGCCCGACGTTCAACCATTTCCGCGGATTGATCGCCTTGTTCTTGCGCTCGGCGTCGATGTTGCGCGAATTGCAGTTCACCGTCCGGTAGATGCATACTCGGCTTCGTCTTCAGCAATTCTGCCCGTGTATAGCCCATGATCTGCTCGATTCGCCGATTGACTTCCAGCAATTCGCTGTCGTCGTAAGAGGTGCCGTAGGTGGAGACAGCGATGCCATCGGTCGTGTTATCAAAGATCGCCTGATAGCGTCGCCCCAGGCGCTTGAGCCGCTGTTCTTGCAGTTTGCGTTCGGTGATGTCGCAGGATGTCACGACGATCCAGCGCTGATCTGTGATGTACTTGCCGCGATGCTCATACCAGCGCTCATGCTCGGGAAAATGCGTTTCGAAGACGAAGGCCGCAGCCTCATGCAGCGCCTGCTGCTGGTACCGCCTGCGTTCTTCCGGGTCCAACAGATTGTTCAGAAACAGCTTCCCATGCGCCGTTTCCAGTATGGTATTCTCGGCATTGAACTGTGCCTGCACGATGAAGTCTTCATCCAGGCATGTGATCGTCCAGGGTATTGCCCCGATGAACTGCTCCCAATTGATTTTCAGTGGTTTGCTCATATTATGCACCTTGCGACACGCCGTATCACGATATTGCGCTATCCTCACTCGCAGTTCCAGATCACCTGAATGCTCGTCCCTTCTTCAGGGGCGGAGGCGATCTCGTAGCTCATTCGCATTTGCAGGGCACGCTCCTGCATTGATGCCAGCCCGACACCCGCCTGGGCATTTCCTGGATCAAACCCACACCCATTGTCCCTGATAATCAAGCGAATGGCGTTATCCTCTTCTCGTAAGATGACACTCACCCTGGACGCATTTGCGTGTTTGGCGATGTTGGTCAACGCCTCTTGTGTTATCCGGTACAGCGTGAGTTTGACATCTTTCGGCAGATCAACCTCAGCAACGACGAAGGTGATCTCTGCCCCAATCCGCAGGCGGAAGGCATCGACCAGATGCCCCAACAATTTCGGGATGGGCAGATCACGCATGTTGGCAGGGCGAAGTTCATTCAAAAGCGTGCGCATCTCCGCCTGTGCCGACTTTGAGAGTGTATGGAGCTGCATGAGCTGCTGACGAGCGGCTTCGGGTAGGACAGCAATTTCTTGCTCGTTCAGAAGGGACTGCACGGAAATGCTGAGGATGAAGAGGGTCTGGTTCACCGAGTCGTGCAGTTCCCGCGCGATACGTTGCCGTTCCCTGAAGAGGGCGTTTTCCTGCAATTTCGCGCGCAGCAAGTTGCGCTGCAAATGATGTTCAATGCGAATCAATACTTCTTGCCCATTGAAGGGCTTGGTGATGTAATCATGAGCACCAATTTCAAATGCCTGTGCCTTCAATGTGACATCGTGGACGGCGCTGACGAAAATCAGCGGGATGTTGCGCAGGTTTTCATCGGCCAGGATGTGCTTTCCTACAGTCAATCCATCTTCATCTGGCAGCAGCAGATCAAGCAGGATTAAGTCTGGTTGAACCAACTGAGCCGCGCGGATACCCGCCGCCCCATCGCGGACGGCACGCACCTGGTACCCGGCTTCTCGGAGCAGGCGATCCAGGATTCGCACATCTTCAAAATTGTCATCGATAATCAGAATATCCCCTGACAAGCGTTCGTGCTCCAGCTTCAACGGCATGGAAGGTGCCATCCTTGGGAGAGATCCACTCTTGTCAGTATCATACAGCAATCAAGAGGCAACTGCTGCAAGTTGCAGGAGCCAGGCGCGCCGAGGAAGGGCTGAATAGAGGCTTCCGAGAGGAGGCAGCAGAGAGCCGCCTCCCAGAGGTTGCTGCTACGGGCTGCAATTCCCGACACGTCCCAGATCCATGCGTTCGACCGTATCGGCAATCCAGATCAGTGTATCGATGTATTCAATCTGGAACCAATCGCGCCGATCAACCACGCTGATGCGGGCGGCAGCGTACTCACCAGCGGGAATGGTCGTCAGGACGGGGCCATCAGGCGTGCTGTGCGCGGTGATGTCGCTGATGACCTCAACGCGGCATTCTCCAATGGCGAACGCACGTTCTGTGCTGGGTAAGGCAGACCCTACAACGGGAGCGTCTACGCCGGGCACGAGTGTCAGTTGCTGTACGAAAACACCGTTCAAGCCGGGGATGACGATGCGTGCTCCCGCGAAGAGAATGCTTTCATCTGTCAGCCCGTTTGCCGCACGCAGTTGATCCACCGTGACGCCGAAACGTTGCCCGATAGAGAAGAGTGTATCACCCCAGGCAACCGCGTAAATGTTGCTGTTGGTGATGCCACCTGTCGCGTGGGCGCGTATACCACGATCATAGACGCCATCCGTCGTCGGTGGTGGCGCGGTGGCACCACAGCGATTGGGCACAGTCAGCACCGTGCCAGCCAGCAACACATTGGGGTTGTCGCCAATGGCCTGACGATTGATGTTGTAGATTTCCGGCCAATTCGTACAGAATCGCAGCGCAATCTTGGCCAGTGTATCACCGGGCTGCACAATATAGCTTTCATAATCCTGAGCTGCCGTCGGCATGGCTACGATCAGGAGCAGCACACCGACGACAACCCCCAGGGTCAATTTGCGAATCATCTTCAACGCTCCTCAGTTTACTCTTGATCGCCAATGATGTCGTCGAAAGTCAATGGGGTGGGGGCAGCATTCAGGTCTTCCGTGATCGTCAACGTGCCGGCCACCTCCTCGCCAGGTTCAAACGCGCCTACGTAGATGACGTAACGCCCCTGATCCGGTGTATCGACCGTGAGGCTGGGGTTGAGGTTTTCGCCACCGGACGCTGTATCGTCCGTACACAGATAGTCGCCAGCAGGTGTGTGAACCAGCAGCGTCGTATCGGCCTCGCTTTCAACGAAGAGGCGAATCTGTTCAGCTTCCCCTGACCAGTTCACAACAGCAGTCGGCAGGCTCTCGACAAAGCCTGTGCAGGCGCTGTTCCCGGTCTGTACATTGAACAACGGAATCTGGCCACTTTCGGTGAAGTCGAGTACCTCGCTGTCGAATCCAGGTGCGAGATCAACGACTGCACCGCTCAGCGGCGGGTTATCAATCAGCAGGATGTCAATCGGTAGTTGGCTGGCCGTTTCCTCTTCTGCGATGGGATCGCGCGGCATCAGCAGTTCAAGGTCGAACTGGGCAGGGTGATAGGTGGTGGACTGCGTGATCGCCAGGAAACCGGGGAAGCTGGCTTCCAGTTCGAAGTGACCCACATAAATCGCATAGCGCCCTTCGGCGGGGTTCTCAATATCGACCATCGGGTCGAGCAGTGTGGCATTGACATCATCGTTGCAGAGCACATCGCCATCGGGCGTGACGATGGTCAATGTTGCATCGCCCAGGCTGTAGAAGAAGATCCGAAGCAATTCCCCCGTACCCGACCAATTCAGCACGACATCAGGTTCATCCGGGATGAAGCCCAGGCATCCTTCGGCCACAGTGGTAGCGTCTATAGTCCCTGTCGCTGTCACACTGACGATGAAGGGATCCAGTTCTTCTCCCGCAGTCAGGTTGACGGTAGCGAAAAGCGGTGCTGCATCAGGATCCACAGTATCCTGTGCGACAACCGCGCCTGCAAGCAGAACGAGCATGACTAACAGTCCCAACCAATGTGTCTTCATAGACCCGATCCTTTCAGCGTGCTGCCATTTCGTCTCTGGAGTAGATCGCTGACTACTGAGCATACCGTCAGCACGCCGTGCAACCACTGGCCAATGGTGCATGAGAAACCTATACCAAAGTACAGACTCAGTAGCAAAGCACATACCACAGGAGCTAATGTGTTTCTGTAGTATGCTATAGGGCAGACTCAGCATACCTGCGTTATTATCACGAGGAGAATGAGATGCTGCGCACGATTCCAGCTTATCTGATTGCGACACTGTTACTATTCAGTGTCACCGTTGTGGGGCAGGAAAGCGCCGAAATGGACGCCGAACCGATGGAGCCGCGCCAGTCGTTTTTCGTTTGTGACTGGGGACTGCTCACCATTGAGCATCCTGCTGCCCAGGATGATGTCTTCATCACGATTGAGAATCCCGCCAATTACAGCCCGGTCAGCAGTTCCTCTTTCACCGTCTCAGGTCAGGGAGCCGGGTTATTTGAAGGCAATGTCGTCGTTGAAGTCCGCATTGATGGCGAATTGGTCTTGACCGAACCTACTATCTTGCAGGCGGAAGAATTGGGCGCGGTGGGGGATTGGTCGCTGGATGTCGAACTCGACGGGTTGGATGAAGCCACAGCCATCACCGTGACAGCCTATTCACCATCACCGGAAGATGGTTCTGTGATCGCCTCGGACAGCATCCAGTTGAATCTAAACAGCGTCTTTGGGCTGCCATTCGTGACGATCGAACGCCCCTTCGGCAGCGCGGGGGTCTCTGCTTCGCCCTTGTTGGTCGAAGGTATGGCAGGTTCTGCCTTTGAAAACAATATCGTCATTGAAGTGCAAGATGTCGCCAGTGGTGAACAGCTCGCGGAAACCTTCGCTACCATCCAGACAGAGGAACTGGGTGGGCGCGGCCCCTTCTCAGCAGAAGTTGATCTCGATGTCGAACCCGGCACGCTGGTCGCTGTCACGGCTTATCAGCCCGCCATCGCTGATGACGAAGACGTGACGATCAGCGATACGCAATTCGCGGTCATTAGTCCGCTGGCACGCACCTATGACCGCTTCCTGGTCATTCGCCCGGATGATCCCCTGAATCAGTCGGATGATGTCTGCGGCCCTGCCTCCACCGAGTTCCAGAAGGACAATATCCAATTGCTCGCCATCAATGATGTACAGGTGATCTCGACCCGTTCGATGATGCCCCTGGTCAATGTCGCGATTGACGCCGCTGGCTCTTCTGTCTGTCCAGCACCGCTGCGCACCCGTGCGACACGAGACGGAGACGCTTTCGCCATCGAGACCTACTACGACCTATCCGAGCCTGTTGCCTGCAGCGCTGACCTGGCGCCGATTCCGCAGCGCATCTCGCTGGGGACACTGGAGTCGCCGGACTACACCATCACCGTCAATGGGGAAGTCGTCGACTGAGTCCCACTGTCGTATTCCTGAATCGCCGTTTTCCGATAGGGAGTGGTCTCGCTGGGTAAGCCACCTGAGACCGCTTCTACTCATCCCATCTCTGCCGCCAACGTACCTTCTGTGGATTGTTCTTCCACGATGTCTTCCGTCGCCTGCAGGAAAAACACCAGCCACACGGCAACAATGAGGATCAAGAGCATTTCCATGACAGCGAAACTGATGGCCCCGACAGTATTCAAAATACCAACAATCGCTCCCATACCGAGCAGTCCCCAAGAACGTCTGCGGAAGGCTGGCGGATAGAGACTGACGGTGAAGAGAATCAGGAGAATCGCAAGGGCGAAAGCCACAGCAGCGCCCTGGGCGGCAATCTCGTGGATCGTTTTGGTACGACCGATCCAGGGGAAAACCCCTACGCCAATCGTCCCCAGGCAACCCAGGATGAACAGGACTTCGACGAGGATTGCGAAACGCTGGGGCAGCTTGCTCTCGCGCATCGCCGCACGCAGGCCGCCCATCTGGTCGCGAAGTGCGCTCAACATCAGCAAACCCCCGAAGATGAAGGCGAAGTTGAAGAGGAAGTCGGTCTCTTTCTGCGCCCCCAGCGCGCTGATCGCCCGAGTCCACCAATCGGTTGTCGGGCTGGAGAGGACCGCGGTCACAATGCCAACGACAAATACAATGCCCACGAGCAGCATCAGCCGCCAGTTGGTCAAATTGCGCAGCGTCGCGATCAATATTGTGCTGAGAAAAGCGACATAGATGCTGACGATGAGGAACGTCACCAGTGGGGAGAACGACAGCTCAGCAGCAGGAAGCAGGTCTATGATCAAGGTCATGACGACGAGCGTGATGAGCATAATGGCGAAAACGATTGCGATTGTGATGACCAGGCGGACACTGAAGCGCATCAACAGGTGAGGCAGGATTTGCCACCAGGAGTAATTCTCGCGCGTTGGGCGCACGAATTCACGATGACTGACGAAGATCCCCAGGAGCAGCGTGACGAGCAGCGTCCACTCGATGACGAGTACGACGAAGGACACCTCGTCCACCGAGAAAAATGGAACAGGTTCTGCTGTGTCGATCTGCCGTAAGCTGAGTATTCCTGTGACAATCCCCAGCAAGATGGGCAGAATCCGCCACAGAAACCGGCGATTGATAAGCATGGCATGTCCTCCTCGTTCGATGAGCGACATCTATTGATCGGAGACGAATTTACCATTGAGCCGGAAACGCTCCCCTAGACTTTGGTACAGACTTTCTGGGCATGGACGCACAAGTTGAACCGACAGCTCATGTGCGTTGCAGAATTGTGTTCCCGTACCGATCACGCGGATCCGCACAGCTCCGAAGCAGCGCAGACTCCATCACCTCATGACAAAAAACGAAGCAGCGTGGCTTCCCCAACAAGTTCATTTGCTGACGATTGATAGCCTGCGTGTAGCTCGATTCTACAAAAAGCTCTGATAATCTTCACTCGAATCGTAGACAAATACATTTGGCATTCTGCGACGAACCACGCATAATTCAGGTACAATTCCCGAATAGTGAGAGTTCTTTCAATTGTGCCAGTGGTGCTCAGATTACGGACAAAACTCTTCATTCTGTTTCTGGCTCTGTTGCTGATCCCCGTCATCGGCACCGGGTTATATGGTCAGTACTTCTTCTCCAGCACGTATAATCGCAATGTATTGGATACGGAACAGCGAAACGTCAATTCGGTAGCGACACATGTTCGCACCGCTTTCATCGAGTCTGAAAACAACCTGGTCTTCCCGGCTGGCGTCAGTTCACTCAACATCCTGACCAGTAGCGAACCAGAGAGTGCCCTGTATCGGGCATCGCAGCAAGTTCTGCGGAGTGACGTGCTCAACTTCGCACGCACACATCCCATGTATGAGCAAGTTGGTATCTACAATGACCAGGGGGAGGCGCTGCTGGTCGTCGAGAATGCAAACGGCAACACATTCGTCAATGAGGATTTGATACAGCGCGGTATTGCAGGCTTCGTCGAACAAGTTCTACGCGAGCCAGTGGGATCGACGCACTTTGGGGTTGAAGAGCGAGCGGATGGGGCCTCGTTCCGGATCATCTTTGCATTCCGGCACGCGGATGGCCTCATTCTGACGCGGTTGCGGACGATGTGGCTCTTCCAGCCAGAAACGTTTGATGACGACGGCGGTACATGGTCGCTGCAATTGCCCAACCGTTATGTGTTGCACTTCGCACCTGAAGGGGCGGAGCGCCTATCCCCAGAAATCGAAACTCATGATGATTGGCTGCGCAACTCACGCGGTTACTATATCACGGGGGATCGTCATGTGTTCTACCAGAACATCACCATCCCCACCATGCGTGACCGTTACAATCTCACACTGTTCCACACAGTGCCATCGCGGCAAACACAGGCCGACCTCAGCCTCTATTATCAGACCTTTGCCACGTTGGCTTTCGGCGGTGTGCTTTGCGTGATCGCGTTGGCGATGCTGGCCATTGATCGTTTTGTGGCACCGATCCGTTTCCTCAAGCTCTCGATGGATTCCATCCGGGAGACCCAAAAAGCGCCAGCACTTCCTCGCCGTTTGCCGCCCGATGAAATCGGAGAATTGACGCTGGCCTTCTACGCAATGGCTGGTGAATTAGAAACGAAGAGAAAAGCCGAGCGTGCCCTGGTGGACAAATTGATCACGGCACAGGAAGAAGAGCGTAAGCGCATCGCCTATGACCTGCATGATGGACTGTTGCAGTTGCTGGTCGGTGCCCGCTTCTACCTGAACCAGTGTAAGAACAACTTGCAAGACCAATTCTCCGATTCAGCGGAGACTTCTTTCGCTGAGGGCTATGAATCGTTGTCCACGGCCATCGTAGAGGGACGGCGTATCATGAATGGTTTGCATCCGAGCACACTGGATGATCTCGGCCTGGTTGAAGCATTAGAAGAACTCGCGCACAATGCAGCACGCCTGGGAGGGTGGGACTTACACCTGGAACTGGATTTTCCCGAGGATGTCGAACGAGAAGACAAGACTATGCGCGTCACTCTATACCGTATCGCGCAGGAAGCGCTCAACAACGTATGTAAGCACGCCAACGCACACAATGTACAGATCAAATTGTGGACAGATCAAGGAATTCATCTTGTAATTGCAGATGACGGTGAGGGGTTTGTGCTGCGCAAGCTGCCACATTCCGATGGTGGTTGGGGCCTGCGTACGATGCGCGAGCGCATCAATTTGCTGCATGGAACCATACAGATTCAAAGTCAGGTAGGAGTCGGGACAACGATCACGATGTGGATTCCGAAGATGGGATAGATGTGAAAGGGAAGTGGCATGAGGAAGGCTGACAGAGAAACGATCCGTATTGCGATCGTAGACGACCATGGTATTGTGCGGCAGGGGTTGCGAATGCTGCTCACCCGCCCTGGTTTTGAAGTGATTGCCGAGGGCACCTGCGGACAAGAAGCTGCCGAAATCGCTGCGTCCCAGCAACCGGACGTGATGCTGTTGGACATTCGGATGAAAGATGGCGATGGGCTACAAGTGCTCCCGCAGATTCTGGAAGCCTCACCGGAGACACGGGTGATTATGCTGACGACCTACACCAACCCTGGTTATCTGGCGCGTGCCATCAACGAAGGAGCAGCGGGTTACCTCACCAAGGAAACAGAGCCGGAGAAAATTGTCGCAGCCATTGAAACAGCCGTGAACAATAATCGCCTCTTCGATCAATCGCTGCTCAGTGAAGCGCTCAAGACTGCGGTTGATCCGGCACCCCCACAGCCCGAACCGACGGCGATGCCCGTAGAGGCGCTATCAGAGCGTGAGATCGAGGTGCTGCGCTTGATCGCAACAGGGATGAGCAATGCCAGCATCGCGAACGCACTGAGCATCAGCCTGCCCACTGTCAAGACCCATGTGCAGCACATCCTCAAAAAGCTAAATGTTGCCGATCGCACTCAGGCCGCCTTGTGGGCAGTCAACGAAGGGATCGCCGGGTAACCCCCCGCAAAAGAAAAATCGGGTACGGATTGCCGTACCCGATCCATGAAGTTACACAGCTTGCAGAGTGGCAGACTGGCCTCTAGTCGTAGTCGATCACCGGAGGACGGTTGAAGCCCGCAACAGCTTCTTCGCCACCGATATCCATGAGGCTATCGTACAGCAATTGCAGGATGTAGTCCGGGTTGTGTGCATAGACACCCGGGTCAGAGACCGACCAGGTGTAGTTGTAGAGCACCCGTACCAGACGCGGCGTCCAGTTCGCGTAGCCCTCACCTTCCTCATCGAACCAGTACGGATAGCGATCCGGGTTGTAGACAATCGGCGCACCGAGTTCGGTGGTATAGGCGACGATTTCATCGAAGAGCGCCGTTTGCAGTGTCTCGATTTCCGCACGGATTGGTTCCTCTACGTCACCATCACCGTCGTAATCAACCGGGTCGAAGTCTTCGTCCAGGCGGATGTTGGGGATGTCTTCGCGCGTTTCCACGTCTTCGTGGCAATCTGCGCAGACTGCGACATCGAATTCCAGTGCATGCGGCTGGTGGCAGCCGACGCAGGTATCCACACGCCGTGCATGCGGGTACTGTCCGGTGTATTCCATGCCGTCATACTGGTACGCGCCCACCGCATCACTGCCGAACATGGTCGCGCCAGCGGCGAAGTAGTGCGGGTTGCGGAAACGCAGCGATTCCGAAACTTCGTCATCGCCCACACCAGCCGAGTCGATGAAGCTGGCGATGGCCGTGCCAGAGTCGCGCCCCTGGTGGCAGTTGATGCACAGATTTGCGGGTTCTTCTTCGCCAAAGGAAACCACCTGACCGCTCGGGAATTCGACTTCATCGACGATGTACAGTTCACCATCTGCGATGTTGTCGACATCAACGTGGCAGGTCGCGCATTCGAGCGAAAGCGTCGGTTCGCTGGAGATATTCACGCCATGCTCCAGGAAGAACGGCAGACCGTCCGCGGTATGGCACTTGGTGCAGCTACCCGAAACTTCGCCATCTTCATCCCAGTGACGGAATGCTTCCGCCGTCGAATCGAAGTGACCGGGATCATTGCGATGGGCAGATGACAGGTCAATGGGATCCTCGATCTGATCGTTGAGCACCATGATCGTATCGAAGAGGATTTCGACATGGTACTTGGGATTGTGAGCATAGGCACCCGGGTCTTTCAGCGACACCTGGTAATTGTAGGTCGCGATTTGCAGGTACCCGGTAAAGGTGGTATAGCGGTTGCCAAAGTTGGCTTCGCCTTCGCTGACTGCACCGTCGCCATCCGTATCGACGAACCAATAGGGATAGGCATTCGTGTCGTAAACGATGGGGCTGCCAACCACTTCATTGGCGTAGGCCTGGATGGCGGTATACAGATATTCGCGCAGTGTATCCAGTTCCCCAGCGATACCTTCTTCAATGTCGCCATCGCCATCGTAGTCGACCAGGGAACCCGCCATCCGGATGTCGCGGAAGTCTTCCACTGATTCGACATCTTCATGGCAAGTTGCGCAGGTGGCAACTTCGATTTCCAGCGAATGCGGGTTATGGCAATCGGTGCAGGTATCGTAACCTTCGACATGATCGCCGCGCAACTGGTAGTTCATACCCTCAAATTCGTAGCCTGCGTGGACTTCGCCGCCATACAGGGATGCTGCTGCCGCGTAGTAATGGATATTGATGAAGCTCAACTCTTCGTTGACTTCGTTCAGATCCGTCACGCCAGCTTCTGCCAGGGCGTTCTCCACGCTCAAACCAGAGGCACGGCCCTGATGGCAGATCATGCAGCGCGAGGCTTCCGTAAGTCCTGTCAGTTCGACACCCGACGGGAACGTGACGCTGGTCAGTTCGATGGTTGCGCTATTATGGCAAGCATCACAGGTCACGGTCTGGCCGATGGGGTGGGCGGTATCCACAACGCCAAATTCGGAGCCATCTTCGCCCACGTAATCCAAATAACCGGACGTGGCATGGCATTGGGCGCAGGAAGCCGGGATCTCCTGCGGATCGTCTTCATTCCAGTGGTTGAATGCTTGTGCCTCAACATCTGCATGGGGCGAAGCAACCCACATTTCGTAGAAGCCTGTGAGGACTTCCGGCTCTTCGGGGACGGTTGCACCAACGTCATCCTGTGCAGTGACCACAGGTGCCATCAAGACAACGATCCCCGCGATGATGAACATCATACCCAGTGTGGCAAAAAGATGATGCTTTTTCATCCAAGGACCTCCTAAATTGCGATAAATAGTTCGTTGCCAGTTCATGTTTTCACTCTGTCAGGCCGTAACTCTGCTGGTAAGGCGGTCTGTAGACTGCCCCTTGAGTTTGATTGTAGAACGTGGAGGCCGTGCCTCAATCCACCTGGGGGATGATTCATGCTCATCCCCAGGGATGATTCTGAGCGCTGCCAGAGCGCAGATCATCCTTAAGGATGAGCGAAAATCATTCCACGGACTGATTCATCTACGGCTAATGTGGGGGACAATGAGGGAAATATTTGTAGTGTTTGTTCATTGACATTGGGGACTTGCCATATGCAACGAAAACGAAGACAGCAAATCGGGCTGTTGGCCGCCCTGGTCTGTTTGGCCCTGGGCTGGCAGATTGGACTGGCCTATGCCCAGGATGAGGAAGAAGCGGAGTACGCGGGTACGCGCGAATGCCGCTCCTGCCATCGCAGCTACGCGAACGACCACGCGGAATTGCCCCACGGCATGACCTTGATTGAAGTCGCCGAGGCGGAAGATGATCTGGAAAATGTCATCCTCGGCGATTTTGACTCAGGTGAAGAAGTGCGTACAACGACCTTTGCCGATGGGGATACACGTCCCTTCACGATGGACGATGTATTTTACACGTTGGGAGCAGGCCGGCATTACCAGGCCTACGTGACAGAGATTGAAGAAGGGGTCTACCGCGTGCTGCCAGCACAATGGAGCACGATTGATGAAGCCTGGGTTCCGCTTCCACTGAACGGAGATTGGGCTGAAGACCCTGCTTATGACTTCAACCGCCAGTGCGCCGGTTGCCACACCACGCAATTCGACGCGGAGGAACTCACCTGGGAAGAAGCCGGCGTACAGTGCGAGACGTGTCACGGCCCCGGCCTCACGCACGTCGAACTTGCTGACGAAGCCGGTGGGGGCATCAGCGAAGAAGAATACGCGGGAATTTCCGGCTCAATCAACTTCGCCCTGGATCCGCAAATCTGCGGTCAATGCCATGTGCGAGGTGCGCACGAGCCAACCGGCTTGCCACTGCCAGTAGGCTACCAACCGGGCGATAATCTGGTAGGCGCGGAGACTTTCACCCCGTTTGATACGAGCGTCGACTCGGTCTGGTACGCGACAGGGCATGCCAGCGAACCGAATATGCAGTACAACGAATGGCTGCTGTCATCGCACACTACGGCTCTGGAAAGTGCACAGGAGTCGGATTACTTCGAGGCCGCCTGCCTGGGGTGCCACAGCGTTACCCAACGCCGCGTAGACTACTTGGTCGAAGAAGGCTGGGTCGACGAAGATGAATTCGATCCTCTGGGCTTGCTGGAGACACACGATTATGGTGTTGCCTGTGCAAGCTGCCACAATCCGCATGAAGAAGACAACGCCGCCTATCTGATTGACGACCCCATTGCCCTCTGCACAAGCTGCCACAGCGATACTGAGGTTACGGAACGCCTCCATCACCCGGTAGTGGAAATGTATGAGGGGCAGGAACTGGTTGCCGAGATTGACCCCGTAGTGGGCGCTCATGCCAGCGCAGAAGATGGCCCCACCTGCAACACGTGCCACATGCAAACCATCCAGACCAAGAATGGTCCGCGCAGCAGCCATACGTTCCATCCGGTGTCACCCGCTGGTGCAGCGGAAATTGCCGATTTGCAGGACGCCTGCACGACTTGCCACACCGATGTCGAAAACCCGGTGGAAATGCAGGGGCTGATTGACAACGTGCAGATGAACGTAGAAGGGCGTCTGACCGTGCTGCGCGATGCGATGGACGAAGACACGCCGGAATGGGTACAACAATCCGTAGCAGCCGTTGAAGGTGACGGTAGTCTCGGCGTGCACAACTACGCCTATACCAACGCCCTCCTGACAGCCGCAGAGGCGGAACTGGGCATCGCCAACGCTACAGTCGACAACGACGCGGTGGCGCAGGAGATTTCCGATACCTTGCCTTCGGTGGAAGTGCCAGAGGTCACGACGACACAGGCTACGGTGCAGGCAGCACGCGGGCTGACGACTCCGTCAATTGTGTTATTGGGCATCGCCAGTGGGATCATTCTCATCGCAGGCTATGCATTCTTCTTGAGAGGAGGACAGGATGAGTAGAAGAAACGGACTTGCATCAGCACTCGCGATCCTCGGCCTTGTTTTCCTCAGCATCGGCTATTGGGTTGTCATGACGCCTATGAATGTCGTCGCACAAGAAGAGACTGAGGAAGCACAGGTGCCTGAGGGACAATCCGAAGCAGTATCGGTCGCTGAAGCACCCACGGGCGACAATAGCTTCTGCCTCGTATGCCACAGCAGCACCGAAGAAAGCCTGGTGCTGGCGGATGGGACGGAGATTTCTGCGGCGGTTGATCTGGAGGTGCTGGAACACTCGGTTCACGGTACCTCGAACGAAGACAGTGCTCTGGGCTGTGTCGACTGTCACGGGTCGGACATCTTCCCGCATGATGGACCCTATCCGGAAACGGGACGCGCCTATACAGTCCAGTCTTCGCTGATGTGCACGAACTGCCACGTTGAACAGACGGAGAATCTGGCGGACGGGGTGCACTACACCGCGCTGGCGGATGGCAACTTGCTGTCTGCATCCTGCGTGGATTGCCATGGCGCACATGACGTGCAGCCGCCAGATGCGACCGTCACGCAGACATCGGAAACCTGTGGTAGCTGCCATGTCTCGACGTTTGACGAGTATCATGACAGCGTTCACGGTGAAGCCCTCTTCGCGGGCGATGAGAATGCGCCAACCTGTGTCGATTGTCATGGCGTACATGGCATTCAGCACCCGACGACAGCGCTTTTCCGCAACCGTTCGCCGGAGCTATGCGCAACGTGCCATGCAGACGAGGAATTGATGGCAGAATACGACATCAGCACCAACGTCTTCGACAGCTACCTGAGCGATTTCCATGGGACAACAGTTTCGCTCTTCAGCCAGACGGCACCGAATGTGCCGACCAACAAGGCTGTTTGCTATGACTGTCACGGCGTTCATAACATCACCGCAGCGGACGATTCGAAAGGGCAGGTTGTGCGGGATAATCTCCTGGAAACATGCCAGGAATGCCACCCCACAGCGACCAGCGACTTCCCGGATACCTGGGTGGGGCACTTCGAACCGACGTTTGAGAGTCATCCGCTTGTCTTCGTCGTGGATCTGTTCTACGACATCTTCATCCCGGTTGTACTCGGTGGGTTCATACTGCTGATCGGGGTTGATATTTTCGGACGTATCCGCAGAAGCTTCGGCACGAGAGGAGACGCATAATGGCCGAGAATGTTCAACAGACCGATGTGCAAACTGCGGACGAACCGCAGCGAACATACCGACGTTTTGGCGCGGGTGAGCGATTTGAACACATCATTCTGATCGTCACTTTCACGGGGTTGGCGCTGACGGGGCTTCCGCAGCGCTACGCGGGACAGCCCTGGGCACAGGGCTTGATCGACCTGATGGGCGGCATTGAGTCGATCCGCATTCTACACCGCATTCTGGCTGCCGTCCTGATGGCCGAATGCATCTATCACGGCGGTATCATCACCTACAAGCTGTTTGTCCTGGGTCGACAGGCCACAATGCTTCCTGGTATTAAAGATATTCGGGATGTCTTCCAGTGGATCGCGTTTAACCTCGGCCTGCGGCGCGAGCACCCGAATCTGCCGCGCTATAATTTTGGTGAAAAGGCGGAATACCTCGCCGTCGTCTGGGGTACAGTTGTGATGGTCGTGACGGGTTTCATGCTCTGGAATCCGGTGGCTACGACCAATGTCCTCCCGGGTGAAGCGGTTCCGGCTGCGCTCGCAGCCCACAGTGCAGAGGCTCTGCTGGCTGTGCTCGCCATCCTGACCTGGCATGCCTATAACGTCCACATCAAACGCTTCAATCGTAGTATGTTCACCGGGCGGCTCTCGCATGAAGAGATGGAAGAAGAGCATGCAGAAGAGCTGCATCGCATTGAGGCAGGTGAGGTGCCGCAAGACCCGCCGCCGGAAGTCATTCTGCGACGCAACCGCTATTTCATTCCGTATGCTTTCGTCATCTCGTCGCTGCTGCTGGTTGGCTTAGTCTGGTTTGTGACCTTTGAGGACACCGCCATCACTACCGTTGAGCCAATTCCGGCAGAACCCGCCGAAGACTTGAATGTGAGCGCTGCGGATGGAGATGTTGAGTTGGGCTCCGCCGTGTGGGAGATGAACGAGTGTATGGACTGTCATGGGGAAGAGGCACAGGGAACGCCGCGTTCGATGAATGTTGCGCTGGCGAATACCCAACTCCCATTCGAGGAATTCGTGACGACTGTTCGCCAGGGGCCAGCGGATATGCAAGCCTATTCCGTTCGTGACATCAGCAACGAAGACCTGGCGCATCTATACGCCTACCTGACCTCACTGGATGCGCCGTAAGCAGTCGGTTTATCCCATAATCACAGAAACACATCAGGGCGATGGCTGGATCGCCCTGATTTTTATTCTGTGACGCTCCCCACGAATAAATTCGGGGGCTTCTGTTGCACGCTTGCCCCAACAGGCTACGTTATGCAACACGGATACATCCTGCCCGATACTGCAATTGTATTACAAAAATGTGGTGGCGTGGCGTATTTTGTCCGACAATTTCCGGGACAAAATCTAGCCACATGCACCACGCGCCTTATATCGCCATAGCTGAAGCTTTGGGCGCACTTTCGGTAAATCTGTATGTGATTGTCTCGTCCACAACCACTCAACTATCGGGCTGCTCTGACTGCATCAACTGCATGAGACGCGCCTTCAGTTGCTCACGCTTTTTCTGGTACTCGCTCTTCTCGATTTCACCTGCTTTGAAGACATGATCCAACTGGGCAATCTGCTCGATCAAATCGGCGCTCGTCTCGCCATCAGGTGATGCATCAGCGCTCTCGTCAGCGCTATTCTGGCGTCCACGCCAGACGATGACTGCGGCACTACCAACCAGCCCAACCCCTACAACGACCAGTAGAAGCGCCAGTGCGCCACTGCTGACGGGCGGCGGGGCCGCTCCGGTACGGGTCGAGTCAAGCGTAAGGCTGTAGATGTAAACTTCACCGGGCGCGGGCGGCGTCAACCGTTCGTAGATGTCGTATGTCTGGTTGTTGAATGGCTGTGTGCGAGTCAGTTCGAAACCCTCTGCTGTGAAATCCAGATGCGAATTCTCCACGAAGAAAGCAACTCGTCCGCTCACCGGGTAATCGAGCGACTGGGAAACAGACTGCGCATTCTCAACTGGGAGGGTATAGCCGAACTGCACATAATGTTCGCTGCCAGGCAGCACCGGAGCACCATCCAGAACCATACGACCATCATCACTGAGCAAGATGCGATTCGGGTCTGTATGCTGTAGTTGAAGCTCCGCCCCTTCCGGGATGGAGAAAGCAACCGAAACGGGTTCAGAAATGCCGGGGAATTCGTTGGCTGGTCAGCTTTGATCGAACCGCACGACTATAAGCTGAGTGCAGTCACTACCCAAACCTCCCAACTCCTGGTCATCGAAGCGCCTCGCCTGCGTGACTTGCTACGAGAACACCCGGAGTGGGGATATCACGTGATGCAGCGTGTGTCGAAAGTCATCGGCCTGCGCCTGACCAACGTCCGCATGCGACTCATGAGCTTTTCGCCTTAGTCGTACGTCGTGTGGGCAGTCATCAGTCGGCTGCCCGCGATTTGTTCTACTGTCCATCCGAAGGCGTATGAAGCAGCAGGTTCCCGGAAGGATTGCTCAGGTAACGATCGAGAAAATGATCGTTTGCTCCGATACCGGATCGGTAGGCAGAAGACATCGTTGATTGTCGAATAATCGAGCGGTTGCTGAACAATCTTGGCAGATGATGGCGAATGTCGAGTATCAACTGCGTGCAGAGCGAAGAGGGCATGCTTGTCAGTAGGCCGCCAATGATGACCATATCCGGCTGGAGCATGTAGATGGTATTGGCGACTGCAACCGCGAGCGCGGTATTGAGGTTCTCTACAACAGCCTGACACGCGGGCAAGCCTGCTGCAGCCCCCTCCATAATTCGAATGAAGCGTTGACGGTGATTTTGCGTCTCGACAATGGCTGCGTATGCCTCTTGGTCTGCGGCATTGAGCTTTCGCAAGCGTTCTTCGAACTGGTGATTGATGGCATTGATGGTCAGGATTTCTTGCTCATCAAAACGATGTTCACCTCCCAGATTGAGCAACCGGGTGACGATTAATCCGGCATTCCCAAAAGAGCCTTTATACAATTGCCCGTTCAGGAACATACTGACTTTGACCCCTTCATCGAAGCCTACATAGGCCAGATTCTGCGCCAGTGACACGCCAGCCCGCTGAAACTCGGCGAATGCCATGCAATCAATGTCGTTGGCGATGGTTACGGGGAGGTTCAGTAAATCTCCTAAATGCTCGCAAATCGGCGTGTTTTGCCAGCCCTTCACTCGCTCGATTGAGAGGATTTCGCCAGAGACCGGATCCGTGAAGCCGGGTGAGGCGACTCCAACGCCTAGAACCAGCCTTTCAGGAAACGCCTCACGAATATGTTGGATATAACTCTGTGTACGTTGGATGACTTGATCCGGACGTGGGACAACATCCGAAAAGTCTTCCGCTACATCCAGCACATTGCCCTGTAAATCAGTAGCGATCAGTTGGATTCCTGGTAACTGTATGTGCAGCCCAACCACGAGATAGTAACGATCATCGATCCCGAAGAGCATGGCAGGGCGACCGCCATTGGCTTCCGACTGACCCACCACGCGGATCCAACGCGCATCAATGAGTTCCTGCAATGCTTTGCGCAGGGTGGGCAGGCTGACTTGCGCAATCGCCTGTAGATCGGAAATGGGCAATGGGTTGTCCAGCAGAGACTTGATGATTGCCTGGTGTAGGTTCATAGCAGACTTTTGACAAATGTTTTAAAAAAGGTAGAATAGAAGCAAGCTGCGACACGGATGTTCAATGTCCCTCACATTGCAACTCAACATCCCATCCTGGGAACTCGTGCCGTGCAGCCAATAGAGCTATCTTAGAACAGATTGGTTATTAGTAGAATGCCTTCCCTCGTTGATGCGGCTTATCAGAACATGACCGCCTACTATGGCGATATACATAACCACTGTGGGTTGAGCTATGGTAGCGGCACCCTGGATGATGCCCTGCAAAATGCACGCCTCCAGCTCGATTTCGCCAGCGTTACGATCCACGCAGTCTGGCCTGATCTGCCGACGGATGATCCCCACTTGAATTACCTGGTTGACTATCACCACGAAGGGTTCATGAAAGCACGGGCGAATTGGCCTGAGTACTTGAAGCAGATTGAAGCTGCCAACGAGAGTGGGCGCTTCGTCACATTCCCCAGCTTTGAGTGGCATTCCAACGAATACGGTGACTACTGCGTTTATTATAAGGCGGGGGGAGATTGTCCCATTATTGAGGCGGACGACTTGCCTTCACTGCGCGATGCTCTGCGTACACTGCCGACATCGACCATGATGATTCCACATCACATTGGGTACAAGCGCGGCTCTCGCGGGATTAACTGGGAAGCTTTCACAGGCGACCTAACACCCGTCGTCGAGATTTTCTCTTTTCATGGGCTATCGGACAGCAGCGAAGGGCCTTATCCCTACTATCACTCCATGGGGCCACGTCATGAGAAGAGCACGGCGCAATACGGTTGGCGAGCGGGGCATATTTTCGGCGTTATTGGCTCCAGTGATCATCATAATGCCTCACCTGGGAGCTATGGCTACGGTCGTTTGGCTGTCTGGGCGGAGGATTTGTCTCGCGAAAGCATCTGGCAAGCGATCCAGGCGCGCCGCACCTACGCCATAACCGGAGATCGCATTCGTCTGGCATTTTCATTGAATGGTGCGCCAATGGGCAGCATCGTGCCGAATGACGACCAACGTGTGATTGATGTAGCAATATCCGGCGGCAGCGCTCTGGACTACGTGGATGTGCTACATAATAACCGACTGATCCACCGCGAAACGATCTATCCGTCTCCAATTGAAGCAGGCGTTTTCAAAGTCTATATCGAATTGGGGTGGGGTGAGCGAGATGACGATTACCCTTGGGATGTAGACCTGGAAGTCTACGAAGGCGAAATCCAGGAGATCAGCCCCCGTTTTCGCGGCCTGGGGCCAACCGATGTGCCTCGTCCGGGTGAGGATTTCGCATATCACACCATCACCCATACGCGAGCGAACCATGTGCGACTGCACACAAAAACGCGCAAGAATCCATCGCTGCACACCGCATCTACAGAAGGGATTGCGCTAACTATCGCTGGGGACAGCAACACAAGAATCGCCGCTACGATTAATGGGCAGCAGTATGAACTGCACCTTGCCGATCTCTTCACGGGTGCCCGTACATTTTACACGGGTGGCTTCGTCTCTCCTGCTGTCTGTTTTCATCGTGCTGTGCCGATGACGGAATTTGCGCATCGTTTTACCTTCACGCACCAACAGCAGAGTACCCAGCGCGACTGGTACACCGTCCGTGTGCGGCAACATAACGATCAGTGGGCCTGGAGTTCGCCGATCTGGGTAGAAGGTAGCCCTTCGTAGTTGGATGTTCCTCGCTCAACATCGTGTTGAGTGAGTTCGCATCAAAGCTTGCAAGCATCAGTAGAAAGGAGCGCCACTGGGACAGAGTAACTTTTTCCACCACAAACTGTTCGTTTTTAGAGAAAAGGATTCACACATGCGTAAAGCCCTCTTTTTGTTGTTGGCTATCGTGCTGGTAGTGTCTGCCAGCTTCGTTGCTGCTCAAGATGAAGAATTCGACTGCCTGACCGATGAAGAAGTGACCATCACCTATTATGGTGATCCGGCTGGCAGCCACCCGGAAGCGGAGCAAGCCGCAATTGACCGCTTCATGGAGGTCTGCCCGAACATCACCGTTGAGCGCATCAATGGCTCGGCAGATACGACGGAGGTACTCAGCGTTTACCTGCAAATGTTCGAAGCGCAGAGCAGTGACATCGACGTGATCCGCGTTGATGTGATTCGCCCTGGTGAACTGGCAGAACACCTGGTTGACCTCAACGAATACTACACCGAGGAAGAACTCAGCGCCTATCTGCCGGGTCTGATCGTCAATGACACTGTGGACGGTCGTCTGGTGGCAATGCCGCTGCGTCTGGGTTTCGGGATGCTCTACTATCGTACTGACCTGCTGGAAAAATACGGCTATGACGCTCCGCCCGCTACCTGGGAAGAACTGGAAGAAATGGCAGCAACCATCCAGGAAGGCGAACGTGCCGAGGGCAACCAGGACTTCTGGGGCTATGTCTGGCAGGGGAACGCTTATGAAGGGCTGACCTGCAACGCGCTGGAATGGCAGGTCTCCAACGGCGGTGGCTACATCGTCAACTCTGATGGCGAGATCGAAGTCAACACCGAAGGCGCGATTGAGATCTTCGAGCGAGCCGCAGGCTGGGTCGGCACGATCAGCCCGCCAGGTGTGACCACTTACGCGGAAGAAGACGCACGTGGCGTGTGGCATGCGGGCAACGCAGCCTTCATGCGCAACTGGCCCTATGCCTATAGCACCAGCCTGGAAAGCGAAGCCGTTGGTGAAGTATTCGCTGTAACAGGTCTGCCGATGGGCGACGGTGGCATCAGCGCGGCAACCCTGGGCGGTTGGCACATGGGCATTTCGCGCTATTCGGAAAATCCGGATGCAGCAGCGGCCTTCCTGAAGTTCTTCCTGAGCGAAGAAGAGCAGAAAGCCTATGCTCTGGCGACCACTTCTCCGCCAGGGATCGCGGCACTGTACGAAGACCCCGACATCCAGGAATTGATGCCGTTCGCCACGTTGGAAGTGGTGGCAGGCGTGACCCCGCGCCCCTCCTACTCCACAGGTGAATTGTACAACGAAGTCTCCACCCTGTACTTCTCGGCGGTGCATTCCATCCTCACGGGCGAAGAAGATGCCGATGTGGCGATGGAACTGCTTGAACTCGACTTAATGGATCTACTCGGTGAATAAGACAGGCTGAGTAGCAATGCTGAGGGAGGGCGGTAAGCTCTCCCTCTTTCCTCACCGCAGGTGTCAACGAGTGTTATTACTTGCAAAACTGAAAAAACCCTTGTTCAGAGAAAATTACTCGCATCGGAGCAGTTATGAATGCATCCAGCGCTCCACAACGCAATCATGCGCCACCATTAGAAAAACCGTTCGCTATTACAATTTACAGCGGTCTTTTTATCCTTCTGGGGCTAGGGGCAATTGCCTTGCTGTTCCTCACGATTGCCAACGACCCCATTATTCAGGCCGTGTTGAACTGGGACCCTGCTGAGAGTGGTGGAGAACAGCCATCGCTGATTCTCGCGTTCCTCAGCCAACTGGGTATTGTGGTGCCGATCATACTGCTGGGTATGGGCCTCTTATTCGTCCAGTTGGGGGTGCGGCTGCTGAAGGCACATATCCGCGATGGGTACTGGGCACAAGTAGCCTTGCTGTGGCTATCGGTGGGATCTGTGCTGCTGGCAGTGATCAACTTGCTGAATGTCGCCCGCACCCTGTCGGAACAGGACACCCCCGCAGCGTTTGTGCAGTTCCTCCCGGTCATCGTGCCGCTGCTGCTGTTCCTGCCGCTACTGGCGAGCTGGTACTGGCTCAGCCAGAATCTGAGTAGGCTCTTCAGTGGGCAGGAGCCGCTGCCCAACCAGCAAGCTCGTTTCGCCTGGAACCTCCTCATCCCCAGTCTATTCATTTTTGTGCTGGTGGCAGCACGTCCACTCGAACAGACCTTCATTCGCAGCCTGACCGACAAGCAGTTTGGGACGGCGGAGGTGCCGCATTTCGTCGGGTTGGATAACTACACCTACTTATTGAGGATGCGTCTGGACACTGTGCCCTGTCGCATTGACGAGGATACGAATGAGTGCGATACCCGACGCGATGGGGGAGTACGCTGGGACTCCATCGAGCGTGAATATCTGGAACTCGGTTTCCGCACCGCCTGGACGATCCCGCTACCCGGTGGCGGAGATGTCCGTTATGCATTGGCGATCAGCGGTTTGGACGAGGATTTTCTGCAGAGTCTGGGAACGACGCTGGTGTTTGCGGTGGTTTCGGTCGCACTGGAGCTGATCATTGGCCTGTTCATGGCGCTGGTGGTCAATTCCAGCTTCCGGGGGCGCGGCCTGATGCGAGCGGTGATGTTAATTCCCTGGGCGATTCCCACTGTCATTTCAGCTCGGCTGTGGGAACTCATCCTGAAAGATACCAGCGCAGGTATCGTTAACCGACTGCTGCTGGACTGGAATTTGATTGATACGCCGCAAGCCTGGCTATCTGAACCGACCTTGCAGCTTCCCGCGGCGATCATGGTCGATGTCTGGAAGACCTCTCCATTCATGGCGCTGTTGCTGCTAGCAGGCTTACAGACGATTTCCAAAGACCTGTACGAGGCGGCATCTGTCGATGGCGCGAGTCCGCTGCGGCGCTTCTTCTCCATCACGCTGCCGCTGCTGCGCCCCACGATTGCGGTTGCATTGGTCTTCCGTATGTTAGATGCGCTGCGCATGTTTGACCTGTTCAATGTGTTGTTCGGGCGGCAGCAGCTCTCTATGGCAACGTACAACTACGAAGTATTGGTGAACACCCAGCAGGACGGCTATGCCTCTGCAATCAGCATGATTATCTTCGTGATTATCGGTGTGTTCGCCTACCTCTACATCCGTATCATCAATGTGGAGACGGAATGATGAAAATTCTGCAACGAATCGGACTGTACTTTGCCGTAGCGCTGGTGGCCTTTTTTGCACTGTTTCCGTTTTACTGGGCGCTGAACACCTCGTTCAAAACAGAAAATGAGATGTTCCAGAGCGCGACTTACTTGCCGCGCGACCCAACGCTGAAGAACTACGAGTATGTCTTCCGCGACTCGACCTTCACGGATGCGCTGCGGAATTCCGTTGTCGTCTCCGGTGCGACGACATTACTGTCGCTGACGGTGGGTTCTTTCGCCGCATATGCACTGGGGCGCTTGCGCTTCCGGGGGCGAACGGTGCTGCTCTACATCATGCTATCCATGACCATGTTTCCGCAGATTTCGATTCTTTCCGGGCTATATACCATCGTGCGGGAGATCGGCGTTTTCGGTACACCGATTGCGCTCATCGTGACATATCCGGTGTTCACGCTGCCGTTTACGATCTGGGTGCTGACGACGTTCTTCCGGGGTCTACCCGCCGAAATCGAGCAGGCTGCCATCGTGGACGGCGCAACTTCTTTCCAGACCTTCCGGCTAGTGCTGCTGCCGCTGACGGCTCCGGCACTGGTGACGACGGGGCTGCTGGCCTTCGTCCGTTCCTGGAATGAATATCTCTTCGCATTGAACTTCACCATCACGGAACCTTCAGCGAAGACGGCTCCGGTGGCAATTGCCCAGTTCAGCGGTGCGGTATCGCGCCAGGAGCCGATTGCGGAGATCATGGCGGCTGCGATGGTCGTAACGATCCCGCTGGTGATTCTGGTGCTCTTTTTCCAGAACAGGATTGTCGCAGGATTGACGGCAGGAGCCGTGAAAGGATAAGCATGACCGACCTCATCATGATCGATTGCCACGACCTGGGCCAGCATCTCGCTTGCTATGGATGGGACGCTGTGCCCTCCGCTAATCTTGATGAGTTGGCGGCACGAGGCATCCGCTTCGAGAACAGTTTCTGCACGGCACCGCAGTGCTGCCCCAGCCGGGCGGCACTCTACACCGGGCGCTACCCCCACGCCAACGGCATGTTCGGGCTGGCGCATGAACCCTTCAACTGGCGCATGCATTCGGAGGAAATTCATCTATCCAGGATGATGCAAGATGCGGGCTATCACACTGTGCAGATTGGCACGCAGCACGTCACCACACAAACGCCCAACGCAATTCAGCAACTGGGCTTCGATGAAGTCTACATGGGTGATGACGCTCTGAAAAACGCAGAGCGGGTGAAGGCATTTCTGGCAAACGTATCCGATGTGCCTTTCTTCCTGAACATCGGTTTCTTTGAGCCACATCGTGATCCCGACGGGTATTTTCGTCAGGCACCGCCGGATCGCACGAAAGGGGTCTCGCTTCCGCCCTATGTACCCCATACACCCGAGGCAGAAGGGGAGTTCGCTCAATTGCAGGGGGTGATCCGCAAATTGGATGAAGCCATTGGTATCATCTGGCGAGCCTTAGAAACGCGGGAATTGCTCAGCGATACCTGGCTGATTTTCACAACCGATCACGGAATTGCCATGCCGCGAGCCAAGACGACCATGTACGACCCTGGGATTGAGACGGCCTTGATCCTCTACGCGGAACCACCGGGCTTGACGGGGGGACGTGTCTTTGAGGAGTTGATCAGCAACGTTGATATCGTACCGACGATTCTGGAAGGGCTTGGTATTCCTGTGCCGAAGAAGCTGCACGGACGCAGCTTCTGGCCCCTGCTGACAGAGAGCGACTACGTTCCGCGCGGTCATATCTTCGCCGAGAAGACCTTCCATACCGCCTACGAACCGCAGCGCGCAATCCGTACTGAGCGGTACAAGCTCATCTGGAATGCCGAAGTAGACATCATTAACGTCGCGGCAGATATTCAGCACAGCCCGATTTTCCCGCAGATGATTGAAGAGCTGACGCAAGAGCGCCCTCCCTTTGAGCTTTATGACCTGGATCAAGACCCTGTTGAACGCCAGAACCTGGCAGGGCAGATAGCTTATGCCGAAGTGGAACGTGATCTGCGCAAACGCCTCCTGCAATGGATGCAGCAGACGGGCGATCCTCTGCTCGAAGGCCCCATTGCTTCCCCCTATTATGACCGGGCAAAACGCATGCTATATGGGGAGCCAGCATGACCTATGACGTGTTGATTTACGGCCCCCTCTTCTGCGATCTGATCTTCACTGATTTGCCGGAAATGCCCACTCTCGGCATGGAAATTTTCGCTGGAGGCTTCACAGTAGCAGTCGGCGGCAGCGCGATTGTAGCGGCGGGGTTGCAGCGATTGGGTGCTCGCGTCGGTCTGATTGCGGATCTGGGGAACGACGCGATGAGTGGCATGACGCGCGTCTTGTTGGACGAGCTTGGGATTGATCGTACACTGATCCGGGAGCATCCGCATCCGTTGCCCCAGGTGACTGCGGCGCTTTCTTTTCCCGAAGACCGTGCCTTCGTCACACGCTTTGAGAAACCCGATACCCCTGTCGATTTAGAAGCTGTGCTTCGCCAATATCCCGCGAAACACCTGCATATTTGCAGCTTCCTGGCTGCGTTTGATATGCCCGATGCCCCTCGAATCGCCCATGATGCCGGATTGACCATCTCATTTGATCCGGGATGGGATGAAGCGGCGCTGCGTGATCCCATCATCCACGCGATGCTGCCTCAGCTTGACCTCTTTCTGCCGAGCAAATCCGAATTGTGCTACATGATGGAGACGGAGGATGCGGAGGAAGCCCTGGAGCAGGTTGCGGCACGGATGCCGCAGGGGCTGATTGTGATGAAGAACGGCAAACAAGGCGCTGTTGCTTATAGAACAACACAGCGAGAGCACGTACAAGCGCTCGCAGTGACTCCGGTCGATACGACTGGAGCAGGGGATTCCTTCGATGCAGGCTTTCTCTTCCGCTACGTCGCCGGGGACACCCTGACCAATTGCTTGCGATATGGCGCAATCTGCGGTGCATTATCCACGACAAAGCCCGGTGGCGCGACCGCTGCCCCAACCCATGAGGAGGTACAGGAATGGCTCTCAAAATTGCAATCATAGGCGGAGGTAGCGCATATGCACCCGGCCTGTTGCACGCTTTTATCCAGCAAGCCGATGCCTTCCCCGGGGCAGAACTGGCGCTGATGGACATCGCTGCCGAAGAACTGACGATTGTCCATCAGTTGGGACAGAAGATGGTTGCGGCTGCTGAAGTCGATCTACAGATTACGGCGACAGAAGAGCAGCAGGAGGCAATATCCGGTGCGGACTACGTGTTAACGACCTTCCGGCAGGGTGGTTTCGAAGCACGATACGAAGATGAGTCTGTGCCGCTGAAGTACGACATCATCGGTCAGGAGACCATTGGCCCCGGCGGATTCTTCTTCGCTATGCGTACGCTCCCCGTCATCAAGTCGATCCTGGCGGACATGCAGCAATACGCCCCGCACGCTGTATTGGTCAACTACACCAATCCAACGCAGATCGTCGCAGAAGCGGTGACGCACTTCAGCGATGTGCCTTGCATCAGCATCTGTGATCAGACCAAGGACGACAGCGGCAAGATCCTACATGCGCTCAACATGCCAGATGCAGATCTGCAGATCGAGAGCATCGGGCTGAATCATGCGACCTGGAGCACTCGTTTCACCATTGATGGCCGTGATGGTGTAGAGGTGATGCTTGAGCACTTCGACAGAGTGATAGGACGTCAGGATGTCTCGAATCGAGTCAAACGCCAGTTCAAGCTGACACGAGAATACGGACGTTTGCCGAATAGCTACCTGCAATACTACTACTATCGTGAGGAAACCGTTTCGGAAGCCAAGTCGGCACCCCAGACTCGCGCTCAGGAGATTCTTGAAATGCTGCCGGGTTACTACCAGCACTTCCGGGATCAAATCGCGGCTGATGTGCCGCGCCTGACGCATGTACGAGGCGGATCGCTCTTCGGGGATATGGCAGTGGATGTGCTGCGCGGTTTGGCCACTCAGGACGCGAGCATTCACATCCTGAACATTCCCAATCGCCGTGCATTGCCAGATTTTGGCTCCGGGCGAATTGTCGAAGTCCCGGCTCGTCTGGAATTATCCGGTGCAACGCCGCTCGTGCAACCTCACTTGCCCACTGAGGTGCTGGGGGTATTACAGATGCTGGCGGAATATCAATGGGCGGCGGCAAATGCCATCTGGAATGGGGGACGCCGCGAACTGACCCATGCCCTGGCCGCGAACCCCCTGGTGATGTCGCTTCCTCTGGCGGATGCACTGCTTGATGAGATCATCCCATTGCAACGGGAGTTTCTCCCTGAAGACCTGACCTGATCTGTGTGCCTGTCTGCTGCCATCCGCTTGTTGGCAAAGGCAGGCTTCCCTTTCACGCTGTCGATTGAAGTACGTGCGGGCAATCAGCCCATCAACAGTGCTGCAACCTACTTCGACTTCGATCCCAGTTTGTAGGTGACCAGCCTGATGCCCTACACCAGTCAGCTCCCCGCTGGATATCGCATCTCAGACAATCGCAGCGGGCAACACGGCGATTGTGAGACGGGGTGTTCGATATTGAACTTCCCCGACGATCTGGCCTCTATCCACCTTCAGGGTACAGCCGAGAATTTAGGTTTTCGGTGGTGTACAAGTACATCCACCGTGAGCGCGAGTGAGGCTGTGCGAACTGCGCTCTCGACGGCATCGACCAGAACGGCCGCTGAGTCGTAAACAGAAGCCGCTGCACCTAGCGCAATCTGCCCGCTGCCATCGAGCATGTACGGAACAGCCCCTCCTTGCTGCAAGACCGTTCCCGGGGAAGCGCCACTGTTTTCCAGAATGACCCTCATGGGTGCTTCCAGTGCCAGCCGAAGGATACGGTTCGCAGCCTGTTGTTCGGCATCCTGTGGCGCTTCTTCCAGAGCCTCCTTCGCTGCCAGCAAGGCAAGCCCACCACCCTGGACAACACCGGATTCCAATGCGCCCCGCATGACTGCGATTTTGCGTTTCACGTCTTCCTTTTGATCTCGCATCTGCTGCTCATTAATGCCGCCGACATACAGCGTGGCCGAAGCACCGGATAGCCGTCCAATGCGTGTGCGGATACCCGCTTTCTGTTCAGATTGTGCTTGTATGTGCTGCTTTTGAAGCTGCAGCAACTGCTCTTCGCGGCGCGGGTCATGTGCTTCGTCTGTCTCTTCAACACAGAAGTAATCGCGGTTTGCCCACACATGGCGTGCTCGACCGATGTGTTGCATGGTGAAGGACTCGATCGTGTCGCCGAGTTCCTCGCGCAGCACGCGCCCCCCAGCCACTATTTCGATTTCTTCCAGCATATGATGGCGCTGTGTCCGATCCTGGGACAACTTCAGGACAATGAGTTGGAATGGTGCCGATTGCTGATTAACATAGTTCACAAGGCCAATGACCTGTTCGGATACTTCGTGCGCTATGACAACCAGTGCACCATAGCGTCTTGCGACTTTGTCGATGATTGGTACAAGGTCATTGGGATTGTGGAAGGCGAAATCCGTAGCGACGATCGCTGCGAAATCGAGTTTGGTACGCTGTTCGATGGGATTCAGTAACATAGCGGGGTCGTGTACCCCGCTCTCCCAGAGAATGCCCCGCACATACTCGTGTGAATAGCCATTGGAAGCACCGCTGCGAAGGTTGATCTCCCCGAACGGCCCCAGCACATCGAAGATCTCTGCCAAGATTTCCGATAGCGGAGGATCATTTGTGAGGGAGCAGGCAAAATGCTGCAACTGGTCGCGACCTTCAAGCAACTTCGCCTGATTGCGAATTTCCTGTGTCACACGCTTCATGCTATCCAGCAGATGTGCTCGTAGGCGTTGGGTATTACCTCCTGCGGAGAGATAGCGCAGCCCTTCGTTGAAGATCGTCTGGAACATTACGGCGGCGGTTGCCGTCCCGTCACCGCTGCGCTCATGAAGCTGCCAGAGCATCTGTCGCAAAAGCATAGCGCCCATATCGGCATCGGCATCCGGCAGTTCGATGATCCTCCGAGCGATCAATGCGGCATTATCCAAAACCTCCGGGAACTTTCCACGGTTCGGCTCTTGCACCACGACAGTACGCGGGTTCGGCCCCAGCGTAGGTTTGATTGCATTGACTATCGTATCAATGCCACGTTGTAGCGCCACATGCGACCTGGGTGCGAAGGTCACTCCCGGCGTATGTTCGCGGACAAAACGTTCAGTCGCATCGTTTTGCATGGGTTTCATCCTTTCAGCCCAGTTAACGTAATTCCCTGGATGATCTGCCGCTGCAAGACGATGAAGACAACGATGGTCGGCAGGATCGCAATTGTCGTGCCAGCGAAGGCGAAGCCCAGATTGTTGTAATACTGTCCCTGGAAGAAGGAGAGTCCCAGAGGGATTGTATACATATTGACATCATCCAGTGCGATCAATGGCCAGAAAAACTCATCGTAAGCAAACATAAATTGGAAAATCGCCAGAGCCGACAGCGAAGGCAATATATTCGGTAACACAATGCGGTGGTATATCCCTATCTCGCTTGCGCCGTCAATCCGCGCTGCGTCCAGGATTTCTTCCGGAATCGTGTGCATATTTTGCTTCAGCAAAAAAATACCAAACGCGCTGTAGAGGAACGGAAGAATCAGGGCAGGGTAGGTATTGAGCAAGCCCAGGTCATTGAAGGCTGACCACAGCACAATCCGTGTGATTTGATTGGGCACGAACATCGTCGCGATGATGACAAAGAAGATGATGTTGCGCCCGGGGAAGCGAATGCGCTCCAGGACATAGCCAACAATGCCGCTGGTATAGGTCACGGAGAGAGTGATTACCGTCGTGACGAACAGGCTGTTGAAAAACAGTCTGGGGAAATCCAGCAACGTGAAAACGTCCTGGAAATTCTCCAGCGTGGGGTTTTCAGGGAAAAACGTAGGGGGCAGCCGTTCGATTTCGCCTGTCGATTTGAAAGCTGAAAGAATCATCCACAGAAATGGGAGGAAGGCCAGAAATGCCCCCGTCGCCAGGATCAAATGGCTGACAAACTGATCCCAGTTGATGGTGAAGCCGTTACTTCGTGGTGTCAACGTACGCATAGTTCGCTCATCCTCAGTAGTCCCACCTGCGGCGACCAATCCACAGTTGCAGCAGGCTCAAGGCGGAAACGATCACAAAAATGACGATTGCAATGGCCGAGGCATAACCGAAATCGAAATTACGGAACGCTTGCTGGAAGAATTCCGGCACCAGGGTCAACGCGGCTTTGGCAGGGCCGCCATACCCACCGCTGGACGTATTGCTGCCCTGGAAAATCACAAAGATTTCCGTGAAGACCTGCACCGCACCAGCAATACTCGTTACCAATGCAAACAGAATCACGGGTTGTAAGAGCGGCAGCGTGATGTAGCGAAAGCGCTGCCAGCGCCCAGCCCCGTCAATCTCTGCTGCTTCGTAGTAGGCTTTAGGGATGCCGCTCAAACCTGCCATCAGGATCACGATCTGAAAGCCCAGCGACCGCCAGATATCCATCACACCGACACTGATGAGTGCTGTGTTGGGATCTAGCAGGTAACGGGGTAGGGGAAATGACATCCCGAAGAAATCGCGGATCCCGCCGAGGAGGACGTTGAACAACCCCAACCGGGGCAAATACAGAATCCGCCAGATGATACCAACGGCGACCACAGAGGTGACGAGCGGCAAGAAGTAAATGAAACGATAAATATTCTTGCCAAACGAGAGATTATGGATCATGACTGCCAGCGGCAATGCAATGATCAGGCGTATGATCACAACAAAGAGGGCATAAAAGATCGAATTTCTGACTGCCAGACCCATATCCGGGCTTTCGATCATGCGCTGGTAGTTTTCCAGGCCCACCCATTCTGTTCCGCGCAAAGTCATCGGACTCCAATCCGTGAAGCTCATCAGGAAGCCATAGCCAATGGGGATGAACCACGTCAAGGTGAAGAACAACAGCGCAGGGATGATGGCATACAGAATCAAGATCCGTTTGCCACTCAATAAACGTTGGATGAAAGCCTCTTTGAGTCCTTTTTTCTCAGCAGGCGGATTGGGCAGCTCGCTGGCTATTCTTGTTGCGGTGTCCAAACTCGAAACCCTTTCTGACTTGGCGAATTGGGGGTGGCATCGCTCCACCCCCGAACTTGTCTTAGCTGAGGAATTCTGGGTCGGTCAGTTCGTCTGCATGAGCGTACGCGCGTTCCGATGCACCCCAGGTGATGAACTCGGTAGCGTTGAGAGTCGAATCAACGGCTTCCTGTGCGCGCTGCAGAGCTTCATCGATCTCCGTCGAGCGGGTGATGTGCACCAGGTCGGTGATGAGCTTGAGGTCATCTTCCCACTGTGGCAGCGGGGCACCCGTGTACAGCGTACGATCCAGCGTGGCGAGCTGCACTGCGACAGCCGGGTCCGCCAGCACTTCCGGATCATTCTGAATGCTGGTGAGCACCGGAGCCACACCCAGCGATGCGCGGAACTTCATATTCTCCGTATCTGTGCCGATCCACTGGATGAAGTCGAAGCCGATTTGCTTCATGTCGTCAGAGGCCTGCGGGTTCACACCCGGCAGCAATTCCGGCGAACCGCGATCATAGACAGGCGGCGGCGTTCCTTCTTCCATACCCGGCAGGGCAAAAGTTCCCCACTCAAAGTCTGGGTGATTGTCCTGGAACCAGCGAGCAACCCAGGCGTAGGAGAAACCCATCATCGCCAGGCCGTTGACCAGCGCTTCGTGCGGGCTGGGTGTCAAGTCGGTGGAGCCAACGCGGTCTTCAAATTCCCAATCGAGAATTGTCTGCGCAGCAGCACGCCCACCTTCCGTGTTGAAGTAGGCGCGGCGGAAGTCCGGCGTGAAGAGGAATTCTCCCATCTGGTACTTCAGCATCAACCACGTCCAACGCAGATCGTTCGTACCCCACTCAAAGCCGGAACGCGTCACTTCGCCCGCGCTGTTGGTTTCGGTCAGCCCTTTTGCCAATTCGATAAGCTGTTCCCAGGTGGTGGGGATGTCATCATCCGTCAGGCCAGCCGCTTCCCAGGCAGCCTTATCGTAGAAAATGGCACTGGTCTGGATGCCTTCCGGATAGTAGTAGAGATTGCCGTCAAAGAGGTAGCTATCCAGCGCAGCAATCTGCCCACGCAGCGCTTCCACACGTTCTTCCGGCCACGTCTCAATCAATCCACCGCCGACGAAGGGGTTGGTCTGGAAGAAGTGCATGTAGAAGATATCCGGGCCACGACCGCCAGCAATTGCCAGTGGCGTACGCTGCCAGTAATCACCCCAGGGCGGGCCTGCGGTCTCGAACTGGATGTTCGGATTCACTTCGGCATACCGCTCAATATAGCGCTGCCACTGTGACCAGCATTGGGTATCACAGTCTGGTGCCCAGAACACCACCGTTGTACTGTCAGACTGGGCGGCTGCTGCAATCGGCAATCCTGCCAGCGATGCAGCCGCAACCCCACTTGCCGTCAGCTTCAAAAAGTCACGACGGCTGAGACCGTGCTTTTCATTACTTGCCATAAAGCCCTCCAAAGAACATAGAAAATGTTGTGTTTTGGCGCTTGGACTAATGGACAAAGCAATTAGACATCACACAAAACAGGTGGTAGATACTTTTCAA
>CAZJWX010000022.1:0-37916 GCA_964549915.1 uncultured Anaerolineaceae bacterium
TTGAAAAGTATCTACCACCTGTTTTGTGTGATGTCTAATTGCTTTGTCCATTAGTGTCCAAAAACAGAACATTCATACGATCCATCAGACCAGGCGAAACACTTACCCGGTCATCGCCGATGCTTGTTGAGATAGTCCACATACGCAATGAAGCCAGCAGTGATGGTTAGAAGTATCATCGCAACGATCAAGGTATCACCGATCATCATGATGCTTTGCCTACTGCTCACACGAGCAAAATGTTACGCGAGTAATATTACAATAGTACTATGCTTGCTGTGAGGTGTCAATTCAGTAGTGTTAGAAGCAGGGCCATCGCTGCAAAATGCTTTGAACCACAAATTCACAAAGAACACAGAGGAAAGGCCAGAATCACGCCCCGCTGGGCAAGGGGAGAATGGTTTCCCCCTACGACGTGGGGGGACGGATGGGGGGGATACAAGACGACGTGGGGGACGGATGGGGGGATACAAGACGACGTGGGGGGACGGATGGGGGAACATGGCGCATACACCAGGTTTCACCCGCTATTCTGCCTCTTCTCTACACCATGCACGGCTTGAGGCGATCCCCCTGTGTTAGAAGAAAGACAAACACAGTAAAACATGTGACAGCACGATTGCAGTTTTCAATCGCGATCGACAGGATTTTGGTGAAGTTCTCTGAATAGATGACGTGGTACACTGCTGCACAGGATAGATTGGCTGAGATACCGGATGCAACACACGTGAGGAATGACCATGACTGCTCTGAAAGTCGCCATCCTGGGCTTGAACCGTACCAGCGCCTCCATCGGACTTGCGCTGCGCCGCTACATGGCCAAAGGCGGACGCTACCAATTCCAGATCATTGGCTATGACCGCTCGCCGGATGCGGAGAAGAAAGCGCAGAAGATGGGCGCGATTGACCGCAGCGACCGCAGCATCGGCGCGGCGGCTACCGATTGCGATCTGGTCGTGCTGGCGATCTCCTACGATGAAGTGGAACTGGCGTATCAAGAACTGGCTGCCAACCTGCGCGATGGCGCTGTGGTGCTGGATCTCGCGCCCATCAAGAGGCCGTCCCTGGCCTGGGCGGAGCAGTACCTGGGCGAAGAGCAGCACATGATCGGCATGACGCCCATCTTCAACCCGCGTTATCTGCACGCCGTGCGCGAAGATGTCGACTCCGCCGAAGAAGACCTCTTCGACGAGAGCGCCACGCTGCTGACTCCGGCGGCATCGGCGCTGCGCGAAGCCGTTGACCTGGCCTTCAACTTCGCGCAGCTTCTGGGGGGGAAACCCCGCTTCCTCGATCCACACGAACACGATACGCTGCTGGTGCAAACCGAACAACTCCCCGCGCTGCTGGGGGCGGTGCTCTTCCGGCACCTGTCGCAGCAAGGGAATTGGAATGACCTGCAATGGTTCACCAATGCCAGCTTCGGCGCACTCACGCGACCGCTCTTCGACACCCATCCGGACGCCCTGCGCGATGAGTGGTACCAGAATCGTGAGGTGCTGCTGCGCATGCTGGACGGCTACCTGGAGACCCTGATGCAATTCCGCGAGGCGCTGCAAGAGGACGATTTCGCCGCCCTGGAAGCAGCCATCGTGGCCGCAGCGGAGGATTACGAGACGTGGATCAACCGACGCTACCGGGCGGATTGGGATGCCGGGGCACGCCCACCGGAACCCGCCAAAGGTGGCTCTATGATGCAGAGCCTGCTCGGTGGGGCTATCAGCGACCGCCTCTTCGGCAAGAAGAAGGACGACGAAGACGAAGACTGAGTCCGCCATTGGTTCAGCAACAGCGGCGGAACCGCTTCCTGGTTTCGCCATGTGCCCCTGCTGATCTGCGCTGGCCCCAGGGCTTGTGGTTCGGTGTGATGAACGAGAATGGCAAATCCAGTCCACTGGCTTCGGCAGTTTCTGGCCTCTGGTCAACGGATGATGCGCGTGGGCACGCCATCGTCAAGTTGTCGGTTCTGCCGGAGTGTCACGGCATGGTAAAATGCCAGCGATTGAATTCGCACCATTCACATGCCTCTGGCCAGGAGAGGAACGCCCAGGATGCCCAGTTCCCGCAACGTGATCCAGACTTCATTCGTCGCCGTGCTGGTGCTGCTCTTCGCCAGCGCCTGCAACATCACAACCGGTGGCGCTCCCACTGAGTCCGCCGCCAACCCGACACAACCGCCGACGCAGCTCGTCGCCCAGCCCACAACTGCGGATCAGCAGCCGACGAGCGTGCAGCAGCCGACGCAGCCCGTCGTGCCCACATCAGCGCCACCCGCGACGATTCCGCCGACGTTCACGCCCGTCTTCACCAATACGCCGACCAACACGCCGCAGCCGACCAACACCCCGCCGACCATCGACACGGGGTCGCTGCCCACGCACACGCCCGCCCCCAGCGAACCGCAGCCGGAAATCGCGACTACCGTCTCCGCGCCGCTGCCCATCACCTCGTCGGATGGCTGCCGTCCGGTAGAGATCGCAGGTGGGTCGGCGATGGGTGCCCAGAGCTTCAGCGCCCAATCCGAACGAGCGCTCTCGCTGGAACAGCGGCAGGTGGGCCCCATCACCGCGCCGCGCAGCGTGCCGATCCCGGTTGCACCACAGACTTCAGAGGCCATCATCCGCTTCACGCCCGAATCGACCCAGGCGGAGCGCGAAGCCTTCATCACGAGCATCGGCGCAGCGCCACTGCGTGCCCTGGAGCGTATCAACGCCTACGTCATCCAGCTTCCGGAAGGCTTCAGCATCCCGGAGATTCCGCCCTCGCCGATTGTGGTGAACATCGAGCAGGAGCAGGTCGCCGCCGTGAGCCAGGCCGGAACGGCCCCCAATGATCCACGCTTCGCCGAACAATGGTACATGCCCGTGATCGGCCTGCCGACGGCCTGGGGGTCGGTGGATGCCAGCACACAGCCCATCACCGTCGCGGTGATCGACAGCGGCATCTGCGGCACCCATCCCGACCTGGGGGGACGCCTGCTGCCCGGCTACGATTTCGTGGAGAATGACACCGATCCGCAAGACGATTTCGGGCATGGCTGCGGAGTCGCAGGGGTAATCGCCGCCAACTTCAACAATGTGGAGGGGATCGCCGGAGTCGCGCCCAATGTGCAGATCATGCCGCTGCGCGTGCTGGATGGTCGCGGTCTGGGTGGCTACTCGATCATCGCTGAGGCCATCATCTACGCGGTGGACAATGGCGCGGACATCATCAACCTGAGTCTGGCGGGGCCGTCCCCGTCCTTCTTGCTGGAAGATGCCGTGGCCTACGCGGCGGAGAGCGGCGTCGTGGTGATCGCAGCGGCGGGCAATAACGGCACCGAGGGAGCCTGGTATCCGGCGGCCTATCCGTCGGTGATTGCGGTTGGTTCGGTCGAAAAAGACCTATCCGTGAGCAGCTTCAGCAACTTCGGCGACGATATTGATGTCCTCGCGCCGGGTCGCGACATCCTGACCACCAGCACCAACAACGGCTACCAGTTGATGACGGGGACATCGTTTGCCGCGCCGCTGGTGTCGGGCCTCGCGGCGTTGGCGCTGGCGCTGGATGTGCCGCTGAATACGGAAGATCAAATCGTCTTTCTCTATACGCGGGAGACGCTACCGTCCTGCGGTGGATGAGGCTCTTTCGCAAACTGATGCCCCGACAACAGACAGTCCCCTCGCGGCGAGGGGGCTGCGGGTGCAGCCTTGTTCCTCTCGCCAGCACACACAAGTCACGCGCACACCAAGCACGGAGAAAAGGAAGCCGCAATGCAACTGGATTTGAACGGACAGGTCGCGCTGGTGACCGGGTCGGCGCACCGCGTCGGCAAGAAGATCGCCATCGCGTTAGCGCGGGAAGGCGTCAACATCGCCGTCCACTACCACAGCACCGATGAAGACATCGTGCGCGAGACCATCCGCGACCTGAAATCCTTCGGCGTGGATGCCATCCCCATCCAGGCCGACATCAGCCAGCCCGACGGCGTGAACGATGTGATGGAAGCCGTCAAAGACCATTTCGGGCGGCTGAACATCCTGGTGAACAGCGCCTCCGTCTTCCCCAGCGGGCACCTGCTGGATGTGACCCTGGAAAGCTGGGAACTGACCATGAACGTCAACCTGCGGGCACCCTTCCTCTTCACGCAAAAGGCCGCCCGCCTGATGCACGAGAACGAAACCCCCGGCGGCGTCATCATCAACATTTGCGACCAGGGGGCGGATGCGCCCTGGCCCCAGCGCCCCCATCACGGCATCAGCAAGTATGGCCTGTGGATGCTGACGCAGGTCAGCGCCGTCTCGCTGGGGCCGCATATTCGCGCCAACGCGATTGTGCCGGGGCCCGTCATGAAGACCAACGATGGCATGACCGACGAAGAATGGTCGAAATTCGGCGAACATCTGCCATTGAAGACCACCGGGCAGGGTGAAGATGTGGCGCGCGCCGTCGTCTTTCTGGCACAGCAGAGTTTCATCACGGGGGCCAAGCTGCACGTCAGCGGCGGCGAACACCTGACGTATCCGCGCCAACCGGGCAGCTAACGAACGCCCTACGCCCGCCCACCCCGTGTCATTTTCAGCATGGGCAAGCGGGCGGCGGGGCGCTAGGCTGGGGGCACTGCAACCAACCCAACGAGACGAGGAAGCACGCTATGCACTTTGCGATCAACTGGTCGCCGGAAGCGGCGGAATTGCTCCGCGCTGGCCGCATCGAAGTCGATTGGTATAAATGCCCGGATTGGCCGGAGGTAGTGGAACCCGCCCGCGAACAGCGCCCATCCTACGTGCATTTCCCGCTGAACATCGGCAACGGACAGCACGCAACCTGGGACTTCGACCAGATCGAAACCTGGCTGGCGACGACGGAAACACACTTCGTCAACTGCCACATCACGCCCACAAAAGAGCACTTCCCGCAAGAAGTCGGCCTGGATGACCTGGGCGCAGCGCTGCTGCCAGAGGTGGAAACCCTGGTGCGGCACTTCGGCGCGGAGCGCGTCATCATCGAAAATTCGCCCATCAGCGAACTCAATTTGCAGCGGGGCTACCTGCGCCAGGGCGTGGAGGCGGTGCTCTTCCAGCGCCTGACGCAGGCGACGGGCTGCGGCTTCTTGCTGGATACGGCGCACGCCACCCTCACCTGCGAATACACGGGGGACGATCTACACACCTACCTGCAATCGCTGCCTGTGGAGCGCCTGCGCGAACTGCACATCACCGGAATCGGCACCTGGAATCTGGGCATTCGCGGCGATCACATGCCGCTGACGGAGCCGGACTGGGCGCTGGCGGAATGGGTCGTACAGCAGATTCGCACAGGCGGCTGGGGTGAACCCGCCGTACTGGCCTTCGAGTATGGCGGCATCGGCAGGCTGAAAGACTGGTGCGGCAGCGATGGGGACGCCATCGCCCAGCAGGTGCCGCGCCTCTTCACCCTGGCGCATTCCACCGACGAACCCGTCCTGGAGTGACGCCGCTGGCGTGTAGAGGCCATTCCGCACGGCGTCCCCGTGCCGCGTTCAGGGCATTTTGCCTTCGTTCAGAATGCGATCCAGGTTGAAAGCTGCGCTGATGAGCGCCAGGTGGGTGAACGCCTGGGGGTAATTGCCCAATGCCTGCCCGCGTGCCCCGGTCTCTTCGGCGAAGAGGCCGAGGTGGTTGGCGTAGCCCAACATCTGCTCGAACATGTGTCGCGCTTCGTTGATGCGACCGTTGCGTGCCAGCGCCTCCACCAGCCAGAAAGTACACATATTGAAGGTGCCTTCGTCGCCCTCCAACCCATCCACGCCGTGATCGGTGTTGTAGCGGTAGACGAGGCTATCCGCCAGCAGGCCGCCTTCTTCCGGCGGGCGCATGGTGGCGTTGATCGTCCCTTCCATGCGCTGGTCATGCGGGGACATGAAGAAGACCAGCGGCATAATCAGATTGCTGGCATCCAGCGTGTGTCCCTCGTAGTACTGCGTGAAGCTGCCGATTTCCTCGTTCCAGCCGCGCTCCATGATCTCGGTATAGATTTTGTCGCGTATTTGATACCAGCGTTCACGCGGGGCAGGCAGCGACCGCTTCTCCGATAGGCGCAAGCCGCGATCCAGCGCCACCCAGCACATCAGCTTGCTGTAGACGAAGGGCTGGTCAACGCCGCGAATCTCCCAGATGCCCTTGTCTTCGCGCGTCCAGTTATCCGCCACCCAATCCAGCATCTGCACCAGGTCTTCCCAGAGATCATAGCCGATACGCTCCCCGTATTTGTTGTAGAGGTAGATGCTGTCCATCAACTCGCCGAAGATATCCAACTGCAACTGCTGAGCGGCTCCGTTGCCGATGCGCACCGGGCGACTGTCCTTGTACCCTTCCAGGTGATCCAGCACGATTTCTGGAATTTCGTGGTCACCGTCGATGGTGTACATGATCTGCAAGGGGTACGGCTCGTGCGGCTCGTGGATTCGTTCGCGCAGCCAGTTGATGTAGGCTCCCGCTTCTTCCGTGAAGCCGATGCGCATCAGACCGTAGAGCGTGAAGGCCGAATCGCGCACCCAACTGTAACGATAATCCCAGTTGCGCCCCCCGCCGACCTCTTCAGGCAGGCTGGTCGTCGGTGCGGCGACGATCGCGCCTGTTGGTTCGTAGGTCATCAGCTTCATGAACAGCGCACTGCGGTAGACCACTTCGCGCCAGCGCCCGCGATAGGTGCACTTCGAGAGCCATCGACGCCAGAAGTTGACCGTCGCATCGAAGTACTGCTGGTAGAGCGCTTCTGAAAGCGGCGGCGGCACTTCATCCGCGGGCTGCACCTCGCAGAGTATGAAGACGGCGCTGTCTCCGTGCTCCATCGCCAGTTCCGCAACCACCGCGCCGTCTTCCTGGCGCAGCGCCTCCTCGGTGGAGAGGGCGAAACTGTAGGTGTCGGATGTGAAACGCGCTCCGTGCTGGTGCAACTCGACTTCATGAGAATCGCGGGCGTAATTGAAGGCCGGGTCACATTCCACGCGCATGGTCATGGCACCGCGCACCATCTTCACATGGCGGATGAGCCAGTGCTGCCGCTGGTCCTCTTCCTCAATGCCAACGGGCATGAAGTCGATCACCTCGGCAACGCCGTCCTCGCAGAGGAAGCGCGTCACCAGCACGTTGGTATCCGGCCAGTAAAACTGCTTGAGCGTAGCACCTTCCGGGCGATGAATGCGGAAGCGTCCGCCTTTCTCATCATCCAGGATGGCGGCGAAGATGCTGGCGTCATCGAACTTGCGGGGGCAAAACCAGTCAATCGAGCCATCCATGCCCACCAGGGCGACGGTGCGCATGTTGCCAATCAGACCGTAATTCTCAATGGGTTGGTACGCCATCGGGGGGAGAGCCTCGTTGTGTTATCGGACGATTGCCCCCTATTATGCCCTGATTGCCTGAGTCCGCAATGAACCACGACGGAGCTATGCGGCATGAAGCCACTGGTGTGGATTGACCATTCCACTTCTCACACAAAATACCCCATGTTGAGGCCAGGACAGGCTAGAAGGAACACCTCGTTAAATAAGAACGCGCATCTCCCCTGGAAAGGGCGAAGAAACACAGAATCGCCAACAACGTCACGGATGTCCTATGGGCTATTCCTCGTCCTGCGCCTTTTCCTGCTTCAGACGCTCGATGAGGGCGACGACCTCCTCCTCGTGCGGGAACGGCTCATACTGGCTCTCATCCCAGGTGGGCAGGTCGGGTTCGGGTTCCCCTAATTGTTGGAGCAATTCACGTGCCTGTTCCAGATGCCAGCGCCGCACATAGGGTTCACCCTGCGCCCAGGCCCAGTTGTAAAATTCCAGCACGGCCTCTTGCGCTGCCGCATGATCCCCGCTGGCGAGGTAGACTACCGCCGCCGCGTAGTGACCTGCGCCATCCCGCACAATGCGCAGCGCCTTCTCCAATTGCCCGGATGCAGCATAGGCGCGTGCCAGTCCGCTCCAGGCGCTGGCGTCCCGCACCCCCTGCTCGTTGCCGATGCGAGCAGCGTCCGCGTAGTAGGGAATCGCCTCGGCGGGTTCTCCCTCACGCAATGCCAGGTCACCGCGCAACGTCAGCAGCAGACGCGCATCGCGCATCGATTGGACACGCTCATTCATCCCTTCCGCCTGATCGAGCAGCGCCTCGACTTCAGAACGTGGCGCTCCCTTTCGCAACACCACGTTGGACATCAGGATGGTCACCCAAACGAAAACCAGGTCTTTGGGTGAGTTTGTCGCAACGTGCTCGTAAGCAGCCCGCGCCTCGCCCCAGCGAGCGAGGTCACTATATCGATTGAGCAAAGCGTAATTCGCTGCAACAATTCCCTTGTCATCCCCGCGCACCCGGGCAAGTTGCAGCGCCAACTGTGTCGCCTTCAACGCCTCTGCCAATTGATTGTTGCTGGCAAGGGAAAAACTGATATTGTGCAGACTGGTCTGTAAATTCGACCAGTTCTCTTGCTCTAACTCAATTTTGACTTCCAGGGCACGCACGAGCAGCGCATCCTCACGGCGACCGAGGTAACGCAGCACCAGCCCCATCTGGTTGAGCATGAAACTTTGCAAATACGGCGTGCTGACGTTGGGCAGTTCGTCCAGGCCGTTCGAGAAGAAGGGCAGCAGCAGTTCGTAGGCCAGGTGGTAGAGTCCCAACCCTTCCTGAACCAGGGTGAGGCGCATACGATTGATGAAGAGATTCGCCGCCGCATCATAATTGCCCGCACCCAGGAGCGCCTTGTACATGGCGAGCAGATTCTGCATCTCTTTCAGGCTGCCGAAACGAGTCTGTTTGTTGCCCCGTTCCTGCTCCTCGAAGAAGTTGAAGAGCCTATCGTAAGTGGCGGGGCGCTCTTCTTCACTGAGCTGGGTATAGGCGTAGCCGCGCACCACCGGATGCAGGTCGAACTGCTGATTTTTCGTATCCCACCAGATCAATCCACGATTCTCCAGGTCAGCCAGCAATTCATCGAATTTGCGGATGCCGTCGCGGTACTCGGCACTCTTCTCATAAGCCGTCTTCTCCTGAAGATAGGCTTCGTAGTCGGCTTTTTGCCGTTTCAGTGCATGGATGCGATCATCCCACCTGGTTTCACCTTCAGCTTGCCTCTGCTCCATATATGCCAGAAGTTCCGAATTGGGTTCTTGCACCACGTCCGGCGCATTGATGTATGGATTGAAGACGTTGAGCGTCTCCGCATCCAGGGCGCTGCCGAGGGCAGCCATCTGGCTCAGCAGCGTTTTGCCGTCTTCGGAGAGGCCATCATAGGCGAATTCCAGGATGTGATGGCGCTTGACCTTCACATCGCTGAAAGGATCGAAGCGGTCGCCGTGAAATTCGTACCAGCGGTCGAAATCGCCATTGGTGCGGCGATTCTTCTTGATGACATCGACCATGATCTTCAGCAACAAGCTGTGGTAGCCAATCTGCTGCATGAAGCCATCCAGCACGCCGTCATCGCCCCAGGTGATGCCGCGCTCCTGCCACAGGCGGCGGGCATCTTCGCGCGAGAGGCCGCGCAGTTCTTCCCGGCGCACGCCGTTCAGGTATTCACCGGCATCCCCCAGCGCCGTCGGCATCAGGCGGCTGCTGATCAACACGCGCGAGGGCGCAACTGCCGCCAACTGCCGCAGCACGTCTTCATCGCGGGGGTTGGTGCAGGCACGGACATCCTGACCTTCTTCTACTTCGTCATCTTGCATCTGCGCCGCGTCCCAGCGGTGATAGGCCACCAGCACGCGCTCTAAACCATCCAGCACCAACAGATAGCGCCCTCCCTTGAGCGCTTCGATCAACTCCGCCAGCAACTTCGCCCGGTTGGGGGTCTTCAGGTCTTCGGGGTCGCGGCGGGTGACGTAGGCCAGGGCATGCCGCACGAATTCGTCCATCAGCGCCCCACCTTCATAGAAGCTATACCAGAAGACGCCATCGAAGGGCACGGCTTCATCCTGCACCCAGCGCCAGGTGAGCGCACTTTTGCCCATGCCGCCGATGGCTTCCAGCAGCAGTAGCGGATGCTCAGTGTCGTGCAGCGCCCAATCGCTGAGCATGTGCAATTCCTGCTTGCGCCCGATGAAGAGGGCGCTCTGTCCACTGTAGGGTGGGTAGGCGTAGAGTTCCGGCGGGAAGGGGATCGTCGCCTTGGGCGCGGAGGGTGTGCGTCCGGCCTCGGAAGCTCCTGCGGCTTCGGATTCGCGGCGCTCGGCATATTGCTTCGCCGCCTGCCGCACAGTATCGGATTGCAGCGCCGCCAGCACATGCCCGTAGAGGTCTTCGGGCGAGGTGAAGAAGGCGACGATGTGATGAGCCTTCAACTCTTTCTTGAGCAGGTCGAGCTTCTCTTCGCCGCGCGGATCATCTTCGTAGAAGGCTTTCATGGCTTTGTGCGCATCGCTGGCGTTCATGCCGCTGGTATCGGGCCCCGGGTGCTCCTCATCCATGATGAAGATCAGGATCGGCATTTCCAGTTCTTTCGCGCGGCGGTATTCCATCTCGGTGATGGAGATTTCGTTGGGATTACGCGCATCTTTGGGGCGGAATCCGTAGCGCATGCCGATGATGCCGATGTAGACCTCGGCTTCTTCCACCATCGCCATCGAAACGCTGATAGCGTCATTCCCCTGGGGCATCGCCGTCAGATTCTCCATCTGCACGACGTAGTATCCGGCGCGGGCGGCGGCGCGTGCGCCCTGTGCGCGGTGGTCGGGTAAATCCTTGCTGGTGCTGCTCAACATCACATCGAGGCGGCGTGCTTTGCTCATAACGGCTCAATCCCTGTCGCGGTGTTTCCATTGTGGACGGTTGGCGGTCTGTTCCGTTCACCATTGTACTCAGAAACCCGAAAATTGACGGTGAAAAATGGAATCCGGGAACCATAGGCTTGGTCGGCCACGCGCATCTAACAAACCTGTAACCCCACTTTTGCTTGGCATTTCATGAGAGCGCCTGCAAAATTACTTCCATGTAAAGGAGGTTACCGGTGCTTATTTACAGTACAGTTCTTTATCTACAGGCGGATTTTGATGAAATCGTGCAAGTCGTGGGGGAATGGCTCTCCTATGGCGTCAAAGATATGGTGGAAAACCTGGGTTTGTTCGAGAGCAACAACGTTTACACTCGCGACAGCCGCCGGATTCAAAGCGCACGCTGGGTCGCCGATGGCACCCGGCTGCAATCACTGCAATACACACATCCCGACACGGATGTGAGCGGGCGTTTGTGGATCACAGAAATCGGCATTCGGCAGGAGCGGGCGACGGACCCCACCATCAAGGCGTCGATTGTGCTGCGCACCAGCGACATCAGCACGCGCGTCGATTCCCCGGTGCTGACGACGCGCCCGCGCGTGGTCAACGAATTGCTCAACCGCTGCAATCCGGCATCCTCGACCCCCGGCCTGAGCGTGATTGAACTGCACGAAGACAATGCCCAGAAATTCCTGGATAAGCTGGTTCAATCGCCCGTCCGTCGCCATCCCATTCTGGTCATCAGCCCGACGGTAGACGGGCGGTATCCGGTCGATCCTGGAGAGATGCTCTTCTACCTGGGTGGCCTCGCGGATGTCGCGAAGATCCAACCAGAGGCCGATTCTTACGCAGTGCAGCAGATTCTGGGGAGCCGCTACGCCGCATGGCACGGGGCGGTCAACCTGATTCATCCACCGCTGCAAACCGACGGATCGAACATCCGCAGCAGCAACCAGCTTTTCCTGCTGGACGACATCCAGATGATGCACGCCGCCGTCGATTTCACCGCCGAGAGCGAACTGCTGGGCTACGTGACGCACCGCGTGAATCTGCCCAATTCCTGGCAGCATCTCAGCATTCAGGAAGTCAATGATCGCAAGAAACAGGCCGAATTGAAGCAGCGCCGCGAAGAAGCGGCCCAGGCCGGGGAGATGAGCGAATACATCGACCTGCTGGAAGAGACGAACGAGCAGCTAGAGCACGAGAAACGGGGGCTGGTCGCGGAGATCGAGACATTGCAAAACGATGTCAATTTCAAGGATTACGAGATTGATGAGCTGAAGCGCGAACAACACGAGCAGAAGCGCGTCATCGCGGGCTTGCAATCCTCGCTGCATCACGGCAAAGCCAAATCCAACGGCGGCATGCTGGACGACGACATCCGCGAACGCTTCGTCCGCGCCTTTAATGGAGAAGCCATCCTGGAAGAGGCGCTGAAGTTGATCGAATTTCTCTATCCCGACCGCGTGATCGTCCTGGAAAGTGCGCTCAACTCCGCCCGCGATTCCGCCGTCTTCGAGGATCGGGCACGCGCCTTCCAACTGCTGCTGACGCTGATCACGGAGTATTACGTAGGGCTGGTCGAAGGCAATGGCGACGCGACGGCGCGGACGATCTTCGGCAACAGCTACAGTGCCCGCGAGTCCGAGACGGTGGAGAGCAACCGCCGCGCCCGCCGCTTACGTACCTTCCATTACAAGGGCGAAGACATCGAGATGATGCGCCATTTGAAGATCGGCGTGGCGGATAACAAGGTCAACACGCTGCGGATTCACTTCCACTGGGACAGCGACGACCAGAAAATCGTCATCGGGCACTGCGGCAAACACCTGGATCACCGCTGATTGGAGACTTCAATCAGGTTGCCGTCCGGATCGCGGAAGTAGACCGAGGTGATCGCACCCTGCGCTCCGGTGCGGGGTACGGCGTCCGTCAGGCGGGGGACATCCTGCGCATCCAGGTGCGCGATGACCTCCGCTAGCGGCGTCTCCGTCAGGAAGCACAGATCCGCCGAACCGGGCATGGGCTGCTCCGCCACCAGCAAGTCGCGTTCCGGCGGCAGCGGATGCAGGTTGATCTTCTGCTGACCGAAGCGCAGCGCCTTGCGCCCCTCGCCGAAAGTGATCGCTTCCATGCCGAGAACGCGGGTGTAAAAATCAATGGTCACGTCGATGTTACGCACCGTCAGCACGAGGTGATCGAGTTGCGTGATCTGGATCATGGGCGGCTCCTCAGAAATGGCCTAAAGATGCTGGTGAACGGCGTTCGACAGCCGCGTCAACGCCTCTTGCAGGGTGGTGCGCGGGCAGGCGATGTTCATGCGCACGAAGCCCGCCCCCTCACGCCCGAACCAGTACCCCGGGCTGACCGCAATCCGGGCTTTTTCCGCCAGGAACCGCTCCAGGTCTTTCACATCCAGGCCCAACTCGCGGAAATCAACCCAGAGGAGATAGGTTCCTTCGGGTTCGACCAGCTTGACCTGCGGCAGATTCTCCGCGAGGTAGGTGCGCATGAAGTCGATATTGCCTTGCAGGTAGGTCAGCAGTTCATCCAGCCAGGCTGCGCCCTCGGTGTAGGCCGCTTCGATGGCTGCGGACGCGAAGACGTTGACCTTATTGGTCTGGTAGCGATGCGCGAAGTCATGGAAGCGTTCGCGCCGCCTCTCGTCCGGGATGACTGCCAGGGCGTCAATCATGCCGGGGATGTTGAATGTCTTGGCGGGGGAGAGGCAGGTTACGGAGTTTTGCGCCAGTTCGTCAGAAATCGAGGCGAAGGGCGTGTACTGGTGCGGCGGGTAGGCCAGATCACCGTGAATCTCGTCTGCGATGACCAGGACGCCGTGCTCCTGGCAAATCTCGCCGAGCCGCGTGAGTTCGTCTTTCGTCCACACGCGCCCGACCGGGTTGTGGGGATTGCAGAGGATCAGGATTTTGTTCTGCGGCTCAGCGGCCTTCATCGCCAGATCATCGAAATCCATGTGATAGGTGCCATCTGCGAATTGCAGCGGATTCTTGACGACCGTGCGCCGATTGCTCCGGATCACAGAGCGGAACTCGAAGAAGACCGGCGGCTGAACGATCACTCCGTCGCCTTCTTCTGCGTGCTGGTTGATGAGAACTGCAATCGCATTGAGCACGCTGGGACAGTCTTCCAGGTGCTCGCGATCCATCTGCCATTGATGGCGATTCGCGTACCAGCCCAGGAGCGCATCGAAGTAGGCATCTCGCTTGTATTCGTAACCGTAAACCCCATGTTGCGCACGGGCGAGCAAGCTGTCGATGACGACCTGCGGCGCGGCAAAATCCATATCCGCGACCCAGAAAGGCAGTGCCTCACCGTTGCCGAAGTGCTCTTGCAAGCTGGCCTGGTTCCATTTCATCGCCGGATAAGCAGTGCGGTCGATGGGGTGGTCGAACTGTGAGCCTGACATTGTGAGATTCCCTCCTGTCCTGGTCGGTTGATTTCTCGTTCGCTGATGCAGTCAGCGCCATCACTCCTCGTCGCGGCTGCGCAGGTGCGGGAAGAGCAGCACATCGCGGATGCTGCGCTGATCCGCCAGCAGCATGACCATGCGATCCACGCCCATGCCGAAGCCCCCCATCGGCGGCATCCCATAGCGCATCGCCCGCAGGTAGTCTTCGTCGAAGGGCGTCTCTTCGTCTTCGCCGCTGCGGTAAATCTCCGCCATCTCGCGGAAGCGTCGCTCCTGATCCTGCGGATCGTTCAACTCGGTGAAGGCGTTGCCCATCTCCATACCGCCGATGAAGACCTCGAAGCGCTCCGTATGGTTCGGGTCGTACTCGGTGGGCTTGGCGAAGGGCGACATCTCGCGCGGGTAATCCAGGATGAAGGTCGGCTGAATCAGGTGTTTCTCGATGTGGTTGCCCAGTAGATGCTCCACCACGATGCGCCCCCAGGGCTGCCCCGGATTGACCTTCTCGCCCAGTTTTTCTTCCATCACCACCGCCAGCGACTCGGCATCCGGGTATTCCATGTAGTCGATTCCGGTGTATTCGATGGCGGCTTCGCGGATCGTCAGGCGCTTCCAGGGCGGCGCAAGGTCGATCTCGTTGCCATCATAGGTGATCGTCGTGCTACCGTTGACTTGCCGGGCAATGTACGCGCCCATGCGCTCGACGATATCCATCACGCCGCGATAGTCAATATAGGCTTTGTAGAATTCCATCATGGTGAATTCCGGGTTGTGCTTCCAACTCACGCCCTCGTTGCGGAAGTCGCGCCCAATCTCGTAAACGGCGTCGAATCCGCCGACCAGCAGCCGCTTGAGGTACAGCTCGAAGCTGATGCGCAGGAACAAATCTTGCTTGAGCTGGTTGTGGTGGGTGGTGAAGGGACGCGCCGCCGCGCCGCCGTAGATCGGCTGCAAGATGGGCGTCTCCACTTCCAGCATGCCCTCGTCATCCAGGAAGTTTTGCATGGCGCGGATGATGCGGGCGCGTTTGCGGAAGACCTCGCGCACTTCTTCGTGCACGGCGAGGTCGGCGTAGCGCTGGCGGTAGCGCGTCTCCACATCGGTGAATTCGCCGTATTCCCTGGTCGTGCCGTCATCCATGACCTGCTTCTTGATGACGGGCAGCGGACTGAGCGCCTTCGCCAGCAGTTGCCAGTCGTGCACCGCCACGCTGATTTCGCCCGCACGGGTGCGCATCAATTTGCCGGATGCCTGCACGAAATCATCCACTTCGATGAGTTTCTCTTTGGCGAGGGCGTATTGGTCATCGTCCATGTCGTTCAGGCGCAGGAAGAGTTGCAAACGCCCGTGTTCGTCTTCGATATGCATGAAGGAGACCTTACCCTTCACGTTCACCCGGCGCACGCGCCCTGCCACCGTCACCGGAATATCCGGCTCTTCTTCGCCATTAGCGGATTCAGCGGCTTCATAGGCGGCGATGGCCTCGGCGGTGGTATGGCTGCGTTCGGCGCGGCGTGGGAAGAGGTCGATGCCGCGTTCGCGCAGAATTTCGGCTTTTTTCAGGCGCTCTTCTTCGAGCTGGTTGGTGGGCTGCCACATGAGTTTGGTTCTCGCTCCTGATCGTCGGCATAGAAAGATCGCCTCGGCGGCGATGCAGGCGGCACGCCGAAAGCGGATGGTGACTGTGTTGGTTGCATTGCACAACAGGCATAGTCTACTAAAGGATGGGGAGCGAGTCGATAATCGGCTCTCTGGCGCGAATTTGTCGGTTCTGCTGGCGTTGTGGCGCGTGGTATGATGCGCAGCGCTCATGATGAAGGCCGAACGACGGACATGGGGGCGAAACTCGGCAGATGATTACCAAACAGCGACAGCCCACGATGCGGTTCGCTCGCAAGCTGCTGCTCTTCAGCCTACCCATTCTGCTGGGACTGCTGGGCTTGCTGGCGACGGCGCTGGTCATCGGCGAAGCCCTGCCCCCGGCCTACGTGCTGTCCCTGCCCAACAGTACATCGGGCGTGTATCAGCCCATCTGGGATCGCCAGCAGCAAGTGACGTACAAGCTCCAAGCCGAAATTCAGCGTGCCCCGGAGGTGCTCTTGCTGGGCACATCGCGCGGGTTGTTCATGCGCAGCGAGATGTTCACCCACCAGCCGGAAGCTTTCTACAACGCGGCGTTCCCGGCGGCGACTCCTCACGAGTTGCGCCAGATGGTCGAGGTGCTGGCGGAAAGCAACAGGATGCCCAATGTCCTGCTGCTTGCCCTGGATTACCCGCATTTCAATGCGGATCGCGTCGCCTTCCTGCGCGAGGATCGCAGCGCGTCGTTGGGGCTGGTACGGCAGATGAACCAGGATCAGGTGAGCGAGGGGATGCGAACCATCGGTCGGCGCTGGCTCTATGATCCGGGAACGATGTTGTATTATCTGCGTAACAACCTCGGCTCCCCCTGGCCGCAGTGGGGCCTCACAGTCTGGCAAACTGATCAGGGCTTCCGGGTGGATGGCAGCCATTACAGGGGGGTGCTGCAAGATGATGCAGTAACTGCACAGCGGGTGGCGAACCACGAGGAGCAACTGGCGAATCGCGAGAATATGTACGAGGTGGGTCAAACCCCGGACGAAGCGCAGATTGAGGCCATTGGGGCGATTCTGGCGCTGGCGCAGCAGTACGGAACCCGCGTCGTTGGTTATTTGCCGCCCTACCAAACGCGCTTCTACGAGACGCTGACGACGCACGACGATTACGCCTACATTCCCCGGACGACACGGCGCTTGCAGCAAGTCTTCGCCCATTACGGGTATCCCCTGCTTGACTTGGGTGACTTGCACGTGACGGGTGGGCAGGATGCCGAAATGTATGATGGTTGGCATCCCGGCGTGCGCCTGATGATGCGTATATTGCTGACGCTGGCAGAAGCCGAGCCGGAGACGCTGGGGGCGTATGTCGATCCGGCAGCGCTGGCGGCGGACATCCAGCAGGCGGATGATCCGTTCTTTTATTACGTCTCAGGACGCTGAGGAGCGCTTTTCAGCGATGGGCACGCGAGGACAGAAAACACGCGGCTTCTTCGCCCGCCTGGGGGTCTTCACCGGGTTGATTCTGCTGGTGCCGCTGCTGCTCTTGTGGACGGCGCTGGTGATCGGCGAAGCCCTGCCCCCGGCCTACGTGCTGTCCCTGCCCAACAGCACATCGGGCGTGTATCAGCCCATCTGGGATCGCCAGCAGCAAGTGACGTACAAGCTCCAAGCCGAAATTCAGCGTGCCCCGGAGGTGCTCTTGCTGGGCACATCGCGCGGGTTGTTCATGCGCAGCGAGATGTTCACCCGCCAGCCGGAAGCCTTCTACAACGGCGTGATCCCCGCCAACCGTCTGGGCGAACTGGCGCAGACCGTCGCATTCCTGGGGTCGCGTGATGCCCTGCCCGATGTGCTGCTCTTGCAGCTTGATCTGCCCGAATTCAACGGAGACCGCACCTCCTGGCGCGTGGGAGAAGTGCCGGAACTGGTGCCGCCCTCCTGGACGATGAACGTGGAGCAGATCAGCCTGGGTCTCTACGAGGTCGGGCGCGGCTGGGTGACGGAACCGGGCTGGATGCTGGAATTGATGACTTACAATCTGCGAAGCGATGCACCACTGCGGGGACGCGCTGCGCCACGCTTCGGCGAGTCGTACCGGATCGATGGCAGTCGCGATATGCAGACGCTGACGCCGGAATTCATCGCCGAAGGGCTGCGACGGCATGAGCGCCTGCTGGAACAACGGCGCGGCGTCTACGAAGTGGGGGAGGCCCTGGATGCGGACTCCCTGGCGCATGTCGAGCGGATCCTCGAACTCTGCCGCGAGCACGAGGTAGTGGTGATCGGGTTCTTGCTGCCCTTTCGCCATGGCTTCTACCAGGAAATGTGGTCATCTGAAGACTTCGCCTATTTGACGGCGGCGCAGCAGCAGATACGGCAGCGTTTCGATGCACACGGCTACTCTCTGTGGGACTTCTCCGACCCGGCGCGGATCGGCAGCGTGCCGGAAGATTTCTACGACGGCTGGCACGGTGGCGAACGGCTGATGATGCGCGTCGTGCGCGGGCTGGCGCTGGCGGAAGCGGATGCCCTGAGCGCCTATGTCGATCTGGCGGCGCTGGAAGCCGACATCAGCCGCGCCGATGACCCCTTCTTCTACTATGTGCCGCGACGGTGAGAGCCTGCCTTTGTTGGGGGTGCACGGCTTCAGTCTTGATCGACATAGGCGCTCAAGCTCCCTTGCTTCAGCTACGGACATGTAGAGCGCGGCGCGTCAGCGCATTTTGTGGTATAATGTTACCATAATAAGCAGAAAATTCTTGCCATGCATGTTGACGTTCGTCGAACCTGACGATACCTCAAACCAATTGGAGTGATGACCGTGATTGAATTGATTCGCAAATTGACGGAAGCCTGGGGGCCATCGGGATATGAGCATCAGGTGCGGGCGCTGATCCGCGAAGAAGTGGAAGACCTGGCAGACGAGATTCATGTCGATGGCCTGGGCAACCTGATCTGCCGCGTGGGGGACGGTGGGACGCGGGTGATGGTCGCCGCGCACATGGACGAAATCGGCGTCATGGCCAATTACACCGAACCCAACAGCGGCTACCTGCGCTTCACCAATATCGGCGGATTGCTCTACACGACGCTGCACGGGTCGCGGGTGCGCTTTGAAGACGGCACCATCGGCGTCATCGGCGCACAAGATGCTTTCGGCAAGGGACGCACCCATGCCCCCGATGTCGATCATTTCTTCATTGATGTGCAGGACGAAAATGGCGGCGTCGTGCCTGAAGGCAGCCCTGCCGGATTCTGGCGCGAAATGCAGCAGCGCGGTAACCGCATCATCGCCAAGTCGCTGGATGATCGCATCGGCTGCGTCGTCGCCATCGAAGCGATGCGCCGCTTGCGCGAGACGGGCACACCCAACGAAATCTACTTCGCCTTCACCGTGCAGGAAGAAGTCGGCGTGCGTGGGGCGAAGGTTGCAGCACACGCTATTGACCCCGATGTGGGCATCGCGCTGGACATCACCGCAACGGGCGACGAGATTCAGAATCGCAAGATGGCGGTGAAGTTGGGCGGCGGCGCGGCGATCAAAGTGCATGATACGTCGCTGATTGTCCCCAAAGCCATCGTCAACTGGATGGTCGAACGCGCTGAAGCCGACGACATCCCCTACCAGCGCGAACTGCTCGTGGGCGGCGGAACCGACGCAGGCGCGATCCAGATTTCGCGGGCGGGCGTTCCCAGCGGCTGCATCAGCATCCCGACGCGCTTCGTCCATACCACCAGCGAAACCGTTGACCTGGGGGATGTCGAAGCCTGCATCGACCTGCTGACGGGATTGGTCAGCAACGAGATCAACCTGGGCGAGTGAACTGGCGCAGGTTGCCAGGAGGCTGGAAAACCGTTGCAAGATCATTTGTGCGAGGGCGTTTTTACTGGATTTCGATGCATGTGCCCGTCTTTTGACGTACAATGTGGCGCAATGAAATGGTGGATTCGGCGGCAAAACAACACATCGCAGCGACATTTTTGGGCGCGATGATGGGCGCTCCATCTGGCGTTTGAAGCCTCGTTCCCCCGACGGAACGTTTCTCGGTATTTCGGGTATGAGGGTTCATGCCACTCCAGGGGTTTTCCGGGGCGGCGCTTTCGTCCATGAGGACGCAGCGCTGCCACGCCTCATTCGCCCGCAGAATCCACAGGACACAACCGTGTGAAAACCGGGGATGCGCAGCATGGAAGAGCAATCGAACGGCCTCATCGACGGCGAGACGATCCTGGGGCAGTACATGGTCGCTGTCTTGCAGCGCTTCCCGGATGGCACCTGGGAGCCGGGGATGCTGCAACTCTCAGCAATCGTGACGCGCTATCGCCTGCTGCTGCGCCCCTCACCCGCGCGCAAGCGTTACCGTCCGGCCTGCTTGCCCGCCACACACATCCAGGCGGTGCAGATCACCAAACGCGGGGGCTTTCACACGCTGGCGATCACGCTGCTGACCGGGCATGTGCTCTTTTTGATTATGAGCACGGGCAAGCTGGATGACTTCCACAGGCATCTGGCCAGCATTCGGATGCCGCAGCGCGTCCAGTTTGACGAGCGCGTGGCGCGTGCCGACATCGAGCGCTTGATTCAATACTTCGCGGGCAGCGTGCTGCATGACGAATCGTCGTAGCGACGGCAAGCAAGAGACGAAGATTCGTGCTACGCTAGAATAGACGAGGGCAACCCCAGAACAAACGCATCCAATGTGCAGAGGTAGGCAGCCAACAATGACTCACAGAATCATTCGCATCTCTCTTCTACTGAGTCTCTTCGGATGCCTGCTGCTGCCACTGGGTGCGCAGGAAGTGCGCGATTACGCCATCACCAGCACCAACGTGCGCTTCACGGAAGACCAGACGGGCTTCGTCATTGAGGTCGTCGTCACCAACCAGGGCAGGGCCGCCACCCGCGAAACGCAGGCCGTCTTCACCATCCCGGCGGTGGATCAGGAATTTTCCGAGACGATCCCGCCGCTGGACGCTGATGAGTCCATCACGCTGAGCACCTCACCGCTGCCCTTCAGCGCCTACCCCCCCAGTGACCTGCTGACCGTCGAAATCGCCGTAGGGATCGACGACTTCGAACTGAGCAATACCGCCATTGCAGAGAACAACGTCGCCACCCTCGAAGTGCCGATTCCGGCACGCACCAGCCCGACTACCCCGCAGGGCAGCGAAGACGAACCGGGCGGAGGCGTCGCGCTGGGAGATTTCTTCCGCATCGAAGGGGACGAGGTCGTCATCGGCGATCAGGTCTTCAGCCAGGAAGAAGCGGTGCTGATTTTGCTCGGCGTGGCGACGGTCATCATCGTGCTGTGGCTGCTGACGGTGATCGTGCGGTTGCTCTTCCGGCGCTCGCCCCGGATGAGCGTATGGCAGCCCCCCTATGCGATGGCCCCCTACTTCGACCAGAACAGCACCGAAGGCCGCCGCCAATCCTGGCAGCAGTTCGCCCAGAACAACCTGCTGCTGGCCGCGCCGGCGGAGAACAACCTGCACGCGATCAAGATGCTGGTAGGGGCAGATGGTGGTAATCTGGTCAACTGGAAGGTGACGGGGCTGCGGCTGAGCCAGTACGACAGCTACGGGCGCATTGCCCGCTCGCAGATGGTCGCACGCAAGAAGTGGATCAAGCGGTTGAACAACCTCATCAAGCGGTACGCCAGCGAACGTCCGGAGAAGGTCGAGCGCCGGATACAGCAGTTGGCACGCAGCCTGATCCGCGATTTCCGCAAGAACCTCTCGCGCAAGAATGCCTTCTTGCCGATTGCGCTGGATGTCCGCTTCACGGGGCAGCACGGCGAGGTGCGCATCTTCTTCGAACTGTACCAGTGCCGCCAGAATGCCTGGTATCTGCTGGATCAGTGGGAGCCGACAATGATGGTGCTGACGCCGCGCCTGCAAGAGAATTTCACCTTCACCATGCATGGCAAAAACAGCGCGGAAACGCAGCGCGAATATCACAGCCGCCTGATTGATGACCTTGCCTGGCTGCTGCTGGAGATGCTGCGCGCCGAACAGACGGTTCCGCAAGCCAGCACGGCACCGCGCCCCGCCGAAGGCATCCCGGATACGTTGACGGACATGGAACCGATCACCGACCCCTCTTGATGGGGGCATTCTGCCGCATTCAACCGTGAGCTTGCTCCCGATTGGCGGCGCGGTGCCCCCGGCAGACGACAACCGTTTCTCAGAATACGTATGGTTGGGTAACGGCCTTTTGTGCAAAAACGGGGAAGGATGCTATGCTCACCGAAACACGCTCTACCCACTCGCTGTCTCTCTTCTTGCTGGCGATTCCGCTGGTCGCCGTTCCGATCATCAATTTGCTGCTCGCTCCACTGCTGACGGATTCCTTCGGTCTCGTTTCGGGGACGCTGCTTTCGCTGGGTTTGCTCTGGTTGCTGATGATCGCCCTGGTGCTGGGAGTGCGCCGAGGCGAGGGATTGCCGCTCTCTTCCATTGGCTGGTCGCGCCCGAAGAACGGATGGATCGTGCAGGCGCTGGTGATTGGCGTGCTGCTCTCCGTCGCCGTCCCACTGCTGACCGTGCTGGCGAATGCCGTCCTACCCGCTCCCGCTGAAGGTGGCATCGAAGCGACGACTGCGACAATTCCCGCCGGATTGCTCTTCTTCAGTGTGCTGACCGCCGCTGTGACCGAAGAGGTCTTCTTTCGTGGCTATGCCATCGAGCGCCTGGAGCGCCTGACCGGGAGAACCTGGATCGCTGGCCTCATCAGCCTGTTCTTCTTCGTAATTGCCCACGCTGGCGGCTGGAATCTGACGCATATCCTCGGCGTGGTATTGCCGCTGGGGGCGACCCTGACTGTGCTGTATGTGTGGCGGCGCAATTTGCCCTTCGTGATGATCGCGCACTTCCTGGTCGATTTTCCCCTCGTGTTGATGGCGCTGGCGGCGTAGACTCGTGCTGCGAGCGAATCAAAAGGAAGCACGATGCAGTTCATCCATACCTGGGAAGCGGTGCTGGCGGGCAAGAAGACGCAGACGCATCGGCTGACGCAGCCCGAAGATGTGGGCGTGCAGGCGGCAGATGGCAGCTTTGCGGAAGTGCGGCGCGGTGGGCGCGTGCATTACGCCGTTGGCAGGGAATACGCCGTGCAGCCGGGACGCCGTGCGCGGCAGGTCGGGCGCATCAAACTGTGGCGAATCGAGCGCCAGCATGTGCAGGACATCACGCTTCAGCAGGCCATTGAAGAAGGCGTCTGGTCTGAAGAACGCTCGGCACAGGGAGACTATCGTGCCGCGTTTGCCGCCATGTGGAACCAGATTCACAGTAAGGCCGGCACGCGCTGGGAGGACAACCCCGCCGTCTGGGTGCTGCATTTCGAGTTGGTTCAGAAGCAGTAGGGACGCGGCGCACGGCCACGTCCCTTGAGGGGTTTTCAACGATCGCTCAACCGATGGTCAGGCGGGGTGGCGGCGCACCATCATCATCAATGATCTGCAGGCGTTCGCCGTCTGCGCGTTCCAGGTATTCCGGCTCGTGCAAATTTCGGTTCTCAGGCATCCAATCTGGCTCGTATTGCTTCTTGCGCGTATCCTGCGCCCGTTCTTCGCCCCATTCGTCCCAGTCCTGCAAGGCAAACATCCACGGCAGCAGCCAGAAGAAGGGGAAGAACCACCAGAGGAACCCCAGCCCGCCGAAGATGAACCAGAACAGCACCACAAGCATCAACCAGTAAAACCAACGATTCTGTCTCATTCCAATGGACTCCGAGTTTGTTGCAAATTTGTGACCTCAGCGAGGTCTTCTACATTGTACCTCTTAGTTGCGTTCAGGCGGGCAAATTTTACCCTTTTCGGCAGCGATCTTAGACATTTCCAACTTAATTTCCTGGCAGGGTGTACCGTCGCAAAGTGCAGATGCTGCCGATACAAGACGAGCACAATGAGCATGATTGAGCATGATGAGGAAGTCGTGCGGGGGCGAGGGTTGCGCATGGGGAAGGTCGCCCTTCCCCGGACGATCGACTCCGTCGGGCGTGCCTCAGGCGATGAAGCCAAAGAGCACCCTGGCGAACTGGTGCCAGACCGTGTGCATCAACAAGGATACGTTGTCCACATCTTCCTGCGTGTACGGATCCGGCTTGTTGCCGACGCCGACGATGGCCACGATGCGGTCATCCAGGTCACCGCCGAAGATGGGCATGTTCATGTGGCGATCGATCGGCACGTGTCCTTCGGGGATGCCGTGCTTGGAGGGGCGGGGGCTGTTGGCGTAGTCGTTGGTGATGATCGGGGCGCGTTCGCGGATGGCATCGCCCCACAGCCCGGTTTCCGATACTTTGTAGACCTGCTTGGGATCAACGATTGCGCAGGCGTCCATGACCCCTTTGGAGTACCCCATGAGCGTCAGGTGTTTCTCATCGAGATCGGTGGCGTAGAAATACGCGATGGTGGAATCGGTCAGCCAGCAGAGTTCCTTGACGATCTCATCCCGGAATTCGAATACGTCAGCATCGTATTTGGCGGCCAGTCGTTGCAGGGAAGCGTCAACTTTGCTACTCATGGTTATCTCCTTACAGTGGGTTTTGCGATGACACTTAGTTGTTGATACACAAATACTACCACCGGGAACCGCGCAGAAATCAATTAATTTTTCATCTTCAGCGCATCTCCGGCATCAAGTGCTTTTTGTCATGCGCCAACCCTGACATCTCGCTGTACACCGCTGCCCCAGCCAGCACCAGCCTGACAAAAAACCCTCTCCCAGCATTGTGAGAGAGGGGTCTCGGCGACGAATCCTGTCTTCGTCAGCTCTTGTCCGACATCACAGGCTCCAGCCCGAATCGTTTGGCCACATCCGGGTTAATCAACCCCAGCAGGGCATAACCGAGACCGGCGATAACCAACCCGAGTACCGCAAATCCGACCCCCAGGGCAATCGTGCCGTAGGAGATGCCAATTGCCATCGCGGACAGGCTCAGCGAGGTGACCAGCCCGGCGGCTGTGAGGGCGGTGTCGCGCGTCGGATTGGGCACGGGGTTGCCCGAATCATCGAGCAGGGCCTCCTCCGGGTTGCTCGTCCCGGCAGGATCACCACCTTCCACAGCGAAGCGCCCCATCTCAGCGTAGGTCAACCCACCTGTGATGCGTGCTGCGTGGCTTTCGATGATGTCCGCCATACTGAGGGCCGTGGCGATGTCGTCCACCGGCTCATTGGGGATGGACGCATCATCGGGTGTTGTGATGTTCTGGTCAGCGAGCTGCTGCACCACAAAAGACCGAATGTAGATCCCACCGCCTGTGGCTACCAGACCAGCGAGAAAAAATCCGATCCCGATAATGATCACCAATCGCGGGAAAAGCCTAACGTTACTCATCTCATTCTCCAAACCATAAGATTACAGTTACAATGTCCGAAAGCATACGCTTACATAGGCATGGTAACCGCTGACCGCGAACGTCACCACTTGCGGTTGGTCATGATTCACCCGTGACATTCCTCTGTGACTCTGTGGGGCGAAATTTGTAGTGCCGTTTATCAATCCGACGTGGGGCATTACGTAGAAGCCACTGGCGTGGATTTGCCATTCCACTTCTCACACAAAAGAACCCGTGTTGAAGCCAGAATCGGCTAGAAGGGACACCTTGTTAAATACGAGGCAGCGCACGCGAAAAGCCCCAGCGCGATGACCGGGGCTTCAGACGTTTGGGGCGTAGGGGGCGGATCAGGCGAGGCGTCCCTGCACATAGGCGATGACCGCGCCCAGGGTGCGCACCTGTCCATAATCCCGCTCCGGGATCTCCACGCCGTAGGTTTCGTCAATGGCGATCAAGAAGTTCAGGAAGTCGAAGGAGTCGATCTCCAGTTCTTCCTGGATGTCGTCATCGAGCGCCAATTCCTCCAGTTCGGCATCCGGCGCAATCCGCGCCAGCAGGCCGAGCAGAGTGGACTTCATCTCAGTCGTTGTCACTGCCATAGCTTGTCTACCTCCTGTAGGTTCTTCTTCAAGACATCCAGGAACTGCCCGCCGATGCGCCCATCGGTGGCGCGATGGTCAGCGGCGAGGGTGGCTCGCAGCACAGGGCGCACGCCCAACATGCCGCCTTCCGCCCAGGGAGTTTCGGTGATGCGTCCCAGGCCGACGAGCGCGACCTGCGGCGGGTAAATCACGCCGAAGACCGTCTCCACGCCCAGGTCACCCAGGCTGGTGAGTGTGATGGTCTGGTTCATCATCTCCGAACTGCGCAGGTTGCCCGCCCGCGTGCGCTGGATGAGGTCGCGCAAGGCCGCCATCATCTCATCCAGCGATTTCTTGTTGGCGTGCTGGATGGCCGGTGTGATCAACCCCGTTCCACGTAGGGCAATCGCGAAGCCGATGTGGATGTCTTCTTGCATCTGCAAAGCGTCATCAACCCAGAAGCCGTTGAGCTGCGGGACGGCTTCTAGCGAGCTGGCGACCGCCTTGATGAGCACGACGGCAGGCAAGATGCGGTCTTTGATCGAGCGCTGCTGGTTTTCCGCATCCAGCCAGGCCAGTGCCTGCGTCATGTCGATGGCGGTCTCCAGGTAGTAGTGCGGAATATCCGCGTTGGAACGTGCCATCGCTTTGGCAATCGCCTGCCGCATGCCTTCCGCGAAGGAAGTCGGTGCCCGCGCGGGTTCGGGCCGGGAGGTCGCTGCGGCGCGTTCGATGTCTTTGCGCGTGATCGCTCCATCCGGCCCCGTGCCCACCACCGCCGACAGATCCACGCTCAGTTTTTCTGCCAGACGACGCGCGGCTGGCGAAACCCGCAGCCGTTCGCCATCCTGCGCCCGGTCGTGGGCTGTGCGCTCCACATCGGCACGCATGATCGTCCCACGCGGGCCAGTGCCATGAATCGCGCGGATGTCCACGCCGGATTCCTGCGCGATCTTCCGGGCCAGCGGGGACGCCCGCACTTCCGGCTCGTCTGCTGGCGCAGCTTCGGGTGCTGGCGGAGCCGCAGGTACTGGTGCGGCGGCGGGAGTCGGCGACGGCACAGCGGGTTCGGGGACGGCTTCTTCCGACTCGGCACGCAGCAGCGCCAGCACCGTCCCCACCGGAACTTCGTCGCGCCCCGGCTGCACCATAAGCTGCTCGACGACCCCTTCTTCGAAGCATTCGACCTCGAAGACGCCTTTCTGGGTCTCCACGTCGCAGAGGATGTCGCCGCGCTGCACCACGTCGCCCGGTTTCACAAACCACTCGACGAGATAGCCAAATTCCATATCCGCGCCCAGGCTGGGCATCTTGAATTCGATCATGAGTCTGTCACCATTCGTTTCACGTTTGCGACGATCTCATCGACCTGTGGCAGGGCCGCCTGTTCCAGATGTTTGGCATACGGCATGGGCACTTCCGCGCCACAGATGCGCGTAATAGGCAGGTCGAGTTCGTAAAACGCCTGCTCCATGATGCGCGTGCTCACCTCTGCCGAAATGCCAACGCTGCGCCAACCCTCATCAACGATGATGGCGCGGTGCGTCTTGGCAACGGAGGTGATATAGGTCGCATCATCCAATGGGCGCAGCACGCGCAGGTCGATCACTTCCACCTCAATGCCGTCTTCTGCCAGTGCCTCGGCAGCTTCCAGCCCCTTGTGGACGCCCATACCGTAGGTGATCAGACTGATGTCGTGGCCTGCGCGCCGGATGCGCGCGTGTTGGATGTCCACTTCCGGCGGCGGATCGGTCAGTTCGCCACGATGGTTGTAGAGCAGCGAATTCTCGAAGATGAGCACCGGGTCGGGGTCGAGCAGCGCAGGCCACAACATGCCGCGCGCGTCTTCCAGGGTTGCAGGGGTCAGCACCTTGATCCCCGGAATGTGGGCGTACCAACCTTCCAGGCTGTGCGAATGCTGCGCCGCCAACTGCTTCCCGCCCCCGGTTGCCATACGGATCACGACCGGGACATTGAACTGCCCCCCGGACATGTGCGAGTAGGTCGCGGCAGTGTTCAGAATCTGGTCGGCAGCCAGCAGGCTGAAGTTCACGGTCATGACTTCGACAATCGGGCGCATACCGCCCAGCGCCGCGCCGATGCCCGCGCCCGTGAAGCCCGACTCGCTCAGGGGTGTATCGATGATGCGTTCCGGCCCAAATTCTTCGAACAAGCCCTTACTCACGGCGAAGCAGCCCCCATAGCGACCGACATCTTCGCCCATCAAGAACACGCGATCATCGCGCAACATGGCATCGCGAATCGCCTCGCGAACGGCTTCCCGGTAGGTCAGCGTGCGGACTTGCGTTTCGGTCATCGTGGTCATGATGTGGCCCCCTCTTCGGTATAAACGAAGCGATACAGGTCTTCGACGGGTTCCCAGCTTCCGGCTTCGGCGAAGGCTACGGCGTCCTCAACTTCGGCATCGACTTCGCGTTCCATCGCTTCCAGTTCCTCACGGGTGATGAGGTCGCGTTCCAGCAGATAATCCGTGAACAGGGCAATCGGGTCGCGTTGTTTCCAGTGTTCGACTTCGTCTTTGGAGCGATACAACTCGGCATCGAACATCGAGTGTGCGCGGAAGCGATAGGTCACACATTCGATGAAGTAGGGTTTGCCCGTCTCGTGGATGTACTCAACCGCCTTCTTCGCCGCTGCTTCCACCGACAGCACATCCATGCCGTCAATCTGCTGCGACATGATGCCGTAGGCGCTGGCTTTGTAGGCGATGTTGGTCACCGAGGCCGAGTATTCGATTGCAGTGCCCATGCCGTACTGGTTGTTCTCGCAGATGCAGAAGACGGGCAATTTCCACAGCACCGCGAGATTCAGTGATTCGTGAAATTCCCCTTCTGCAACGGCACCGTCGCCGAAGAAGCAAGCCGTCACCCGGTCGATCTGCCGCAGCTTATCGGCCAGGCCCAATCCGACGGCCAGCGGCAGGCCACCCCCCACGATGGCATTGCCGCCGAAGAGGTTGGTTTCTTTGCAGAACAGGTGCATGGAGCCACCTCGCCCCCGGCTGCACCCTTCGACTTTGCCATAGAGTTCCGCCATGATGCGCGTCATCGGCATACCACGCGCCAGCGCCTGCCCGTGTTCCCGGTAGGTTGCTACCACCAGGTCATCCGGACTCAGCGCTTGCGTCACGCCGACTGCGACAGCTTCCTCCCCGTTGTAGAGGTGCAAGAAGCCGCGAATCTTCATGGCACTGTACATCTCGGCGGATTTGTCTTCCAGGCGGCGAATCCGGATCATCTCGCGCAGGAGATGCTGGCCGTGTTCCCGCGTGACCTCCGCATTTTCATTGGGTTTCACTTGGAGTGTGTTCATCAGTCATTCTCCAGCGTCGAAGTATCTCCTTCGGGAAGACCGAGTTCGCGAGCCTTCAGCAGGCGGCGCATGATCTTGCCGCTGCGGGTCTTCGGCAGGTTCTCCTTGAACTCAATCTCTTTCGGCGCGACGGCCACGCCCAGGCGTTTCCGCGCAAATCCAATCAAATCCAGGCGCAGGTCTTCGGACTCGTCATAGCCCGGATTCAGCGTGACGAAGGCTTTGACAATCTCCCCGGCTACTTGATCCGGGACGCCAATCACGCCGACTTCAGCCACCGCCGGATGTTCAATCAGGGCACTTTCGACCTCGAAGGGGCCGACCATATGGCCGGATGTCTTGATGATGTCATCGGCCCGCCCGATGAACCAGAAGTAGCCATCGGCATCGCGGCGCGCCAGGTCGCCCGTGATGTACCAGCCGCTCTTGAAGCACTTGTTGTAGCGCTCTTCCTCGTTCAGGTAGGTGCGGAACATCGACGGCCAGCCGGGGCGCAGGGCGAGGTCACCTTCCACATTCGGTTCGTCGATCACCTCCACCGCTTGCTCGCCGATTCGGCGGACGATGGCGGCTTCCACGCCGGGCACGGGCTTGCCCATCGAGCCGGGGCGCACATCCATCGTGGCGTAGTTGGAGATCATGATGCCGCCCGTTTCCGTCTGCCACCAGTTGTCATGGATGGGCAGATTGAGCGCTTCCACGCCCCAGATGACACCTTCCGGATTCAGCGGTTCGCCGACGCTGTGTACCAGCCGCAGGTGCTGCAAGTCGTATTCTCTGGCAGGTTTGATACCCAGGCGCATCAGGCGGCGGATGGCGGTCGGCGCGGTATACCAGACGTTGACGCGATGCTCTTCCAGGATGTTGCACCAGCGTTCGGCGTCGAATTCCGCTTCGTCGATGATGTTGAGGACGCCGTGCGCCAGCGGCGCAACCACCCCGTAGGAGATGCCCGTCACCCAGCCGGGATCCGCCGTGCACCAGTAGACATCGCCGGGATGCATATCCAGGACGTACTTCCCGGTCATGTAGTGCGTCATCACGGCCTTGTGCACGTGCACCGCGCCTTTGGGCATCCCGGTAGTGCCGCTGGTGAAGTGCAGAATCGCCATATCTTCCGCGTTCGTGGGCGGAATCGTGTAGGAGTCATCGGCTGAGGCCATGAGGGACTGCCAGTTGTAGATGTTCTTGTCCGGTTGGGCGTCCCCATCGACCAGGATGACGGCTTCCAGGTCGGGCAGTCGATCGCGAATCTTGCTGACTTTGCGCCGATAGAGGCGCTCCGTCGTGACCAAGATGCGCGCCTGCCCCCTGCTCATGCGCTGCCAGATGGGTTCTGGCCCGAAGGCCGAGAACAACGGGCAGAAGACGGCGGTGTGCTTCCAGGTACCCAGGGCGGCGATGTACAGTTCCGGGATGCGCCCGGTGAGGATGAAGACGCGCTCGCCCTTCGTCAGGCCAAACTGACCCAGCACATTGGCGAAGCGGTTGCTGAGAATCTGCAACTCGGCGTAGCTGAATTCGCGCATACTGCCCGCCTTGCCGATCCAGCGCAGCGCCGCCTGCCCGCCCCGCCCCTGCTCGACATGGCGATCAACGGCGACCTGGGCGATGTTCAGGTAGGGATCATCGGGCGAGCCACCGATCTCCCGGAGGATAGTATCCCAATGGAAGGCAGCACGGGTTGCGTCGTAGTCTTCCAGGTTCGGCTGCACAGGATACGCGAGGTGATCTTTCGGAATCGGTCTCCACAATAGATGCTGTTCCATGCTGCACGGTCTCCTTTCGCACGGGTGAAGTGCCTTGCCAACGCAAAAACTGCCGTCTAGCGGTGAATTGTAGGCGGGCTGCGATGTGTGATGTGCTGCAAATGAAGAGGGGGTGCTACGTCGTCTGTAGCGGTCGATGTGGGTACCGGAGGAAGGCGGGGCTTTTCCTGATTATGGTCACATCCGTTCCGGATTGTCACCTACCAGATGTAATAGTTGCCGCAGCAGTTCGTCCCGAATGACGAGGGAGTCGAAGGGGCATTAAACCCCACACAGGACACGATGGCCTCGTGCCCTGCGCGGCGCGATGTCTCGCTCAGAGTTCGACTCTGGCGTATTCGGAGAGGATCAGGCGCTGGACGCTGGTCTCGCTGCCGGTGACGGTGGCCTTGTGGGCGATCAAGCAGCGATCCAGGCGGCGGCTGACGTTCTTGATGGTCACGTCATCCATGATGATGCTGTTATCGACCTCGGCATTTTCGATGACGGTGTTGCTGCCAATCGAGGTATAGGGGCCGACGTAGGCGTTGCGCAGCACGGTGTTGTCGCCGATGACGACGGGGCCGCGCACGTAGCTGTCGATGATTTTGACGTTCTTGCCCAGGATGACGCGGTGGGTCACATCGCTGCTGCCTTCGATGGCCTCATCCTTTTCGGTGGGCGCTTCCGTCCAGGGCAGCCCTTCCAGCACCAGTTGGTTCGCCAGCACAATCGGATCGGGCTTCCCGGCGTCAATCCACCAGCCCTTGGCCGCGTAGGGGGCGACCTTCTTGCCATCCTTGATCAGTTCGTAAATCGCGTCGGTGATCTCGTATTCGCCGCGTGCGGAGGGCTGAATGCGGTCGATCACGTCGAAGATCGTGGGGCGGAAGCAGTACAACCCGGCAATGGCGAGGTTGCTGGGGGGGGTGGGGTCTTTTTCCACCATGTAGGTGATGCGGTCGCCTTCCGTCACTGCCACACCGAAGCGCTCCGGATCCGGCACTTCGCCCAGCACAATGGTCGCCTCGGCATCCGACGCAGAGAAGCCGCGCAGCAGTTCTTCCATATCATCCTGGAAGATGTTGTCGCCCAGGATCATGGCGAAATCATCCCCCGCCACGAAGTCCTGCGCCATCTTGCAGGCGTGCGCCAGGCCGAGTTGCTCCGTCTGAACGATGTAGCTGAGCTTGACCCCAAGCGATTCCCCATCGCCATAGGTGCTGACAATGGGCGATTCCATCGTGTGTACGACGATGCCAATTTCGGTGATTCCAGCGCGTTTGGCGCGTTCGATGGCGTACTGGATCAGGCGCTTGTTGGCGACGGGTACCAGTGGCTTGGGCATGGTGAGCGTCACGGGGCGCAAACGGGTACCCTGTCCGGCAGCAAGAATGACAGCTTTCATCGCGTAGGTTTCCTCCGTAGATGCAGATTATGTAAGTGTGTCGCGTTTCTGTACGGTGCTGCATGTACCACAGCCTCTATCATCGCACGGATTCATCCTAACAGGAAATAAGAACCTGTAACAATTTGTAATTCCCTTGAAGTTCGCAGGAAAATGCTAACTTGGCGGCGTACTTCCCAGCCAGCGGGTGCCCCGCCGTGCACTTCTGGTTGCAATCTTATTACAGAACGGCTCTCCAACTGACCAGGCCATATGGGCAGCCCCGTCTTCGTGAAAACTATCCGTTTGCCCGGTGTCGGCAAAGCCCAATATGAAGTATTCTTACACCAGCTTAGGCTCTCGTGGCACAAATGGAACCCTTGCCCGATAGTCTTCACCCCCAAGCCTCTCCTTCTTTGGAGGGAGAGGATGTTCTTGCGCCAGGAAAATTGGTGGGTGATTGCGACCCAATTTTGTGAGTACACAGGCAGTAAAATGTCTGTTGCTTCTCCCCCGAAGTGTGTCCAATTCTGCGCGGAGGAAGAGACGCTACACCGTCTCTTCCTGCATTTAATGCCCCGGCTCTGCCTGCTCAACGACCTTCGCCAAGCGGATTTTGTAAGCCCGCCCCCACAAGAAAACAGCGCGAATCCCACTTGCAAAAAGCCTGTTAATGGCTGTCATAATCGCCGTCATGCGCCCTGTCAGGATAGGGTGCCCTACGATATAATGCCCGCCGTTGTGACTCCTACCCGAGAATACTCATCACAGGAGTAGTCGATGATCGAAGTCAATGAACTGGTAAAAAAATACGGCAATTTTGCTGCGGTCAAGGGCATCACCTTCACCGCAGAGCCGGGGCAGGTGACGGGCTTTCTGGGGCCGAATGGCGCAGGCAAGACCACCACCATGCGCATCCTCACGGGCTATTCCCCGCCAACGGAAGGCAGCGCCAAAGTGGCGGGTTATGATGTCTTCGAGCAGAGCCTCAGCGTGCGCAAGCAGGTGGGCTATCTGCCGGAGAGTGTGCCGCTCTACCGCGACATGACCGCTATCGGATACCTGATGTACCTGGCGGAAATTCGCGGGGTGCCGCAGCGCCGCTCCCGTGCGCAGGATGTACTGGCGCGTGTGGGCCTCACCAAGCGTGCCAACAGCGAAATCCGCACCCTTTCGAAGGGTATGCGCCAGCGCGTTGGGCTGGCAGCCGCGCTCATCCACGATCCGGAAGTGTTGATCCTCGATGAGCCGACCATTGGCCTCGATCCGATCCAGGTGCTCGAACTGCGTGACCTCGTTTCCGAACTGGGGCGCAACCACACCGTCATGTTCAGCACGCACATCCTCTCCGAAGCAGAACAGGTCTGCGACAAAGTGGTCATCATCAACCAGGGTGAAGTCATGGCGCAGGGCAGCCCGTCCCAACTGCGTGCCGAACTGGAAGCCGGACAGCGCATCCTGGTGCGCGTGACGGGCGATATGGCGGCGGCACTCACCATCGTGCAAGGGCTGGAAGAAGTCGCCAGCGCCAATATTGATCGCGGTGGCATCATCGCCGTGCCCAATGACCCCCATGTTGACCCGCGTCCGCTCATCACCCGCGCGCTGGTCAGTGCCGGGCACGATGTTGTCGAAGTGCGCCCCGCCGCCAACAACCTGGAAGAGATCTTCCTGGAGGTCACGCGCATGAGCTACATCGCCGACGAGGGAGCCGAAGAAGAGGCCGATTCCGGCGCATCGGCTGCTGCCGCGCCCGCCACCGAAGCAACCCCTGCCGAAGTAGTCGAAAGCAAGGAGGAGTAAATGCGTGCACTCTGGGCAGTCTACAAACGCGAGACCGCACACTATTTCCGTTCTTTCATCGCCTATGGCATCGCCTTCGCGTTGATTGGCTTCATGGGTCTGTACTTCATGGGCAACATCGCCTTCGTGCAGCAGCAAGCGGCCTTTCAACAGGGCGGCGGTGGTGGCATCCCCGCTGCTGACCTGGCGGCTGCTAACCTGAGCGTCTTCACCTTCCTGCTCTTCTTGATCTCGCCGCTGCTGACCATGCGTCTGCTGGCGGAAGAGACTCGTGAAGGCACGCTGGAAGTGTTGATGACCCTGCCGATGAGCGATTGGGCTTTCGTCGCTGGCAAATTCCTGGCAGCCTGGACGTTCTACACGGTCATGCTGCTGCTGACGCTGATCCATGTCGTGCTGCTGGCGCAGTATGGCCCGCTCAACGTCGGCCTGACCTTCACCAATTACCTGGGGGCGTGGCTCTACGGCGGCGCGACCCTGGCGCTTTCCACGATCTGGTCTGCCGTCACGGAAGATCAGTTGGTGGCGGCCTTCCTGGGCGCGGCAACCGTGCTGGCGCTCTACCTGGCGAACAGCCTCGCGGGTATCGTCAGCGATCAGCGTCTGGTGCAGGGCGCGTCCAACTTCGTGCGCGAACTGGGCCTCACCAGCCACTACCAGGACACGATGGCACGCGGCATCTTACGCGCTGAAGATGTGGCCTATTTCCTTTTGATGATCCTGGTTTCACTCTTCATCACCACTTTGATCGTTGGTACACGTCGCTGGAGGGCTAGCTGATTATGAGCACACCGCAAACGACAACCCCCAACCCCGAACAAGAACCGATTATCCCGCCCGCTGTGCTGCTGATCATCGCGGCGGCAGCCTTTTTGCTGGCGGTGGGCGTCCTCTTCACCCAGACGGAATTTGGCGTCGTGGGTTATGGTGCTGTGGGCGTCGGCGTCATCAGCCTGGTCGTCTGGGCGGCGATGAACCCGGACGACTTCCTGAACTTGCTGCGCGGGCGTGCGGTAGCCTTCGGCGGCACGGCGATCCTGGTCTCGGTACTGGTAATCGTCGCCGCTGTGGTGATCTACGCCGTGATTGACGCGCAGACGCTCTTCGTTGACCTGACGGAACGCGAAGAATACTCGCTCAATGAAGAAGTCGGCGACATCATCCGTTCGCTGGGGCAAGACCCATCCTCGCCGCAGGTGCGCATCATCGGCTTCTACGATGTGAACCAGGCGGCGGAGCGCGACCGCGTGGAAGTCCTGTTGAACGAAATCGCCGGACTCAGCAGCGGCAAAATCAGCTATGAGATCATCGACCTGAACCGTGCGCCCCAGGTGGCCGAACTCTACACCGATGAAGAGACCGGGGCGACCATCAGTTCCGGGCAATTGGTCGTCGCACCGATTGACCCGGCGACGGGGCAACCCGACCCCGAACAGGCCGAAATCGTGCGTCCCACCAGTTCCTTCGGTTTGCAGTACGAGATCACCAATACGCTCATCACCGTCACAGCCGGGGGCGACTTCCGCGCCTACTTCCTGACGCTGCCGGATACGGTCGATATGAACGCGACGGATAACGTCGGTGGCAGCACGCTGGTGGATGTCCTCACGCAGAACTTCAACTGGCAGGTGGAGAGCGTCAATCCGCTGGCGATCACGGGCGAAGAGCCGCAGGTCGTCCTCAATGATCCAGCCGCCAACGGCGAAGTTGTGGTCATCGCGGGTGGTTCGCAGGCCATGCCAGAAGAGGTCTTCAACCGCCTGACGACCTACCTGGAAAATGGCGGTGATCTGGTCTTGCTGGGCGCGGTGAACATCAGCCAGGAACCGCCGCTGATCGCCTCTGAACAGCTTTCGAATTATCTCTTCGATAACTACGGCGTGCGTGTGAACAATGACCTGGTGCTGGATCGCGAGAATGCCATCCAGGACTTCTTCACCCTGCTCATCACGGAATTTGGCACGCACCCCATCACCAACGGCCTGGGCAACAACGAATCCGGCGTGGCGCTGAACCTGGTACATTCCATTGATGTGGCGGACACCCTGCCCGAAGGCGTGACGGTCACCCCGCTGCTGACCAGCAGTGACCGCGCCTACACCCGCACCGGACTCGACCTGACGCAGGAAATTGACCCGAACACCCTGGTTCCCACCGATCAGGATGTGATCGGCGAGCGTGTGCTGGCTGTCGCCATCGAAGACAGCAACACGGGCACGCGCATCGTCATCGGCAACCAGGACTGGGCCTACAACGCCTACTGGGATCTGTTCCCGTCGGTCGTTAATCCGGAAATGTTGCGCCGCGCGATGTTCTGGGCAGCCAGCTACGAAGACTTCTTCAGCGCCCTGGTGAACATCACGCCGCAGCAGAATGTGAGCGAGTTCAACCAGCCGCTGGTCATCACCAATGAGGACGCCCGCTTGCTGGGCTTCGTCTCGCTGCTGGTGCTGCCCTTCGGCATCCTGGGTGTCGGCGTCGCTCAATGGGCGACCCGCCGCCGCCGCTGAGAAACGAAACGATGAAAAGGGGTGAGCAACGCCCCTTTTTGGTGTCGTTGGCCTGATGCGACATGGCAGGGGTGCCGCACACTGCGCCTCTACGTGCGAAAGCGGCACGCGGTCTACAACGGGCGACATCTGTTTCGCCCCTGCGATTTGCGTAGGGATGAGGACTGACTCGCATACCGAAATTCTGTGTATTGACTCCATTCCCACAAAAACGGGAGGTTGAAGAACCATGAGACTGAACAGCGGAACTGTGATCTTCATTGTGGTCTTGCTGGTGGTGATTGTTGGCGCTGTCGTGCTGCTGAACAACCAGGGCGATGTGCAACCCACGCCCACGCCCAACCCGGAAGGCCCGGTGGTTGAGCAGCTCTTCCCCGGCGTGACTGCCGCCAACGTCAGCGCTGTGACGATCACCTCGCGCCGCGCCCCGGAAGAAGTTCCGGTGGAACCGGCCCCGGAAGCCACCGCCGAAGCGACTGCCGCCCCGGATGCGGGCGAGGCAGCCGAGGCGACCCCGGAAGCGACGGACGAAGCGGGCACCGTACAGGTCACGCTGGCGATCCAGAAAGATGAAGCGGGCATCTGGCAGTTGGGCAGCACCAGCACGATTCAATCCAGCCGTTCGCTGCTGCAACCGACGATTGAACAGGCCATCCCGACGCTGGTCGCGCTGCGCTCCGCTGACCAGTTCGCAGTCGAAAGCGGCGAACTGGCGAACTTCGGCCTGGATAATCCGACGCATGACATTCGCTTCGCGGTGACGCAGCAGGCCGCTGCCGAAGCCACGCCGGAAGTCGATGGCGAAGTGCCCACTGAAACCTATCGCCTGCGCCTGGGCAACAAGAATCCCCAGGGAACCAGCTACTATGCCTTGCTCGGCGATGATGAAAGCAGGGTCTTGCTCGTCTCCAACGCTGCCGGGATCGACAACCTGGTGAACTGGACGACGCAGCCGCCCTTCGCCGTGCCGCCGACCCCGACGCCGCAACCTGTCCTGAACCTGCCGGGGCCGATCTTCACGGGATTCCAGGCGCAGAGTCTGGTGCGCTTCACGGGCACCGACAACGCGACGGGTGAAGCGGTCATCTTCTCGCGTCCGGAAGGAACGGGCAACTGGATCATTGAAGAGTCCCCGGTGGATGCCCAAGGCCGCCAGCCGGATACTACGGCCATCACCGTTGCCATCGCGGATTTCGCGACCCTCGCCGCAAGCACGGGCGCGAACGTTGACGATCTGGCACCGCTGGGGTTGGACGAACCCGCGTACACCTTCGTCGGCGAGACGACAACAAATGAGAGTTACACCCTGCGCGTCGGCGATACGGATCCGACCAATTCGCGTTACTACGCCCTGGTCAACGACTTCGAGACCGTCGTGGAGCTGGATAAGGCGATCATAGACAACCTGATCAACCTCATCGACAATCCGCCGTATCTGGCAGCGCCGTCGGTGGAGACCACCCCGGAAGCGACGGCAGAGGCCGAG
>CAZJWX010000022.1:38016-38147 GCA_964549915.1 uncultured Anaerolineaceae bacterium
GCGACGGCAGAAGCCGTTGAAGCCACCGAAGAAGCCGAAGAGGCCGAGGCGACGGCAGAAGCCGTTGAAGCCACCGAAGAAGCCGAAGAGGCCGAGGCGACGGAAGCCGCCGTTGAAGCCACCGAAGAAGC
>CAZJWX010000022.1:38247-58623 GCA_964549915.1 uncultured Anaerolineaceae bacterium
AAGAAGCCGAAGAGGCCGAGGCGACGGAAGCCGCCGTTGAAGCCACCGAAGAAGCTGAAGAGGCCGAGGCGACGGCAGAAGCGCTGGTGCTGGATGGCACCATCGTCGGGCTGGCGCTGGAGCAGGAGAACCTGACGACGTTGGTCACGGCTGTCACCGAGGCTGAACTGGTCGAAGTGCTGGCGACGGAAGACTTCGCGGTCTTCGCGCCCACCGATGAGGCCTTCGCCGCTGCGCTGGAAGCCCTGGAACTGGAAGCCGAGGAACTGCTGGGCGATACCGAAACGCTGACCACCATCCTGACCTACCATGTCGTGCCGCTGGAAGCTTTCGAAAACGCGCTGGATGAATTGGCGGATGAAGAGACCGAGAGCGTGGATGTGGAGACGGTCAACGGCGAAACGCTGACCCTCGCTGTCGATGCAGAAGGCAACTTCACCGTCAACGGCGTGGCCTTCGATGAATCGGCAGAGGCGGACAACGGCGTGGTCTACATCATCGACGAAGTGCTGCTGCCCCCCACTGCCGAAGCTGATGCCGAGATGACGCCAGAAGCGACTGAGGCCGCGCAGTAAAACCACCTCACTACCACCGTAGTACCACTGGATTCCCCAATTGCATACGCAGATTGGGGAATTTTTGTTTATAGTAGAAGGGAGCGTTGTATCGTCGCCGGACTCGCTTCGTCCGGCAGGGGGCAGGGAACATACCTGCAAATCAATGAGGGCAGAGAAGGTCACCTTATGCCATATCTGAAAATGCTGCGTGGGCCGGAACCAGGGCGCAGGATCGTGCTGGAAGCGCCAGAAATGACCATCGGGCGCGGTCGCACAAACGACATCATCATCCAGGACAACGAGGTCAGCCGCGTGCATTGTCGGCTGGTGCGCGTGCTGGATGACTACGAGATCCACGACCTGCAATCGACGAACAGCACCTACGTCAACGGGCAAAAGGTGGACGCGGGTGGTTGGCTGCTCAGCGCCCATGCCATCGTCGAACTGGGGGACTCGATCACGTTCGAGTACATCCCGTCCGATGTGAGCACCAGCACGCGGCCTCCGGTAGAAGCGCAGCCGCGCGAGAAGCCTTATATCATCATCAAGCAAGCCTCTCTGCCGCAGCCAGAAATCTACCGCCTGGAACGCGCATCCATCAGCATCGGGCGCGATGTCGATAACGATATCATCCTGCAAGAGGCGGAAGTCAGCCGCCATCACCTGCGCCTGTTGCTGACCAAAGAGGGCTACGCCATCGAAGACCTGAATACCATGAACGGCACCTGGGTCAATGATCGGCGCTTGCAGGAGCAGCGCCTGTTGCAGACGACCGATGTCATTCGCATCGGCACGCGCGTGCGCATGTGGTACACCAACGACCCGGATCGCCTGCTGGAAAGCCTCAAATCCGGCTCGGAGATTCTGCACGTCCCGGTGGATGAGACGCGCCAATCGCGCCAGCCCGAACTCGATGAAAAGCGCAAGACGAGCACCGTCCCCGCCATCGAGCAGGCGCAGCAGCCCACAGCGCTCTTCGCAGGCAGTGAGCTGGAACATTCCGTCTACATCGCCTACGAGCGCGATGACTGGACAGCCGTCACCGAAGACCTGGTGCAATACCTGAACACGCAGAATGTGCCGCTGTGGGTTGACCGTGAGCTGAACCCCAACACGAAAGCCTGGCAAGATGCCATTGAACAGGCGCAGCTCACCTGCCCGATTATGCTGGCAGTGATTTCTGGCAAGGCGCTGGAAACGCCGCACATCCAGCGCGGAATCCGGCATTTCATGGGGCGCGAGAAGCCGATTCTGCTGCTCCAGGTGGAATCGGTACAGCAAACGCCGATGGCCTTGCAAAACGTCAAGACCATCCGCCATGATCCGCAAAACCCGATGGCGACGTATCGCGAGGTCTATCTGGAACTGCGCAACCTCTACAAATCGCTCTGAGGGCGGGTACAGGCTGCCCGCCGAACATCCCTCGTCCAAGATCACGACTCGACGCCGTAGACGTGCCGCTGCACGCTGCTACAATGCGCCCATGTACCGATCATCGCAGGAGCTACCATGACTCGTCGCATTCTCTTATCTCTCGTGCTGTTGCTTGTCGCGGTTGTGCCGCTCGTCCTCTTCCTGACGCTGCGCAGCGCTCCCCTGGAACTCGCCCGCAGCGAATCGTTGGCCGACATCGCGCAGGGCACCCCCCCGCGAGACCTGCTGATGATCACCGACCGGGAAGGCGACTGGGACATCGCCCTGTTGGGAGCCGATGGCACGCTGCGCAACCTGACGGCGGACGACAGCGGCGCACAGGATGTCTTCGGCAGCTTCTCGTTTGATGGGCAAACCGTCAACTTCCTCTCGAATCGGCTGGATGGGGAGACGATGGGGCCATCTCAGGTAGATGCTTCCGGCGGTGAGGTGCGCAACCTGACGATCATCGCTGGCGTGATGACGATGTTCCGCGAGCAGCAGTTCGACTGGGACGCCGCATGGTCGCCACAGGGGGAAACCTTGCTGTGGGCTTCGGTGCGCGATCTGAACCTGGAACTCTACACCATCCCCATGAGCGAAGAATTTGCCATGAGCCGCGCAACTCGCCTGACGAATACCCCGGCCCGCGACTGGTTCCATTCCTGGTCGCCCGATGGCAGCCGCATCGTCTTCAATTCGGATCGGGCGGGGAATGAGGATATTTTCGTGCTGGATGTCGCCAGTGGGGAGCAAACGCCGCTCACCCGCGCCGAACAGGACGACATTCACGGGGCGTGGTCGCTGGACGGCTCGCAGGTGCTCTTCGTATCCGAGCGTGAGCTTCCGGTAGCGTCAGGCACGCTCGATCTCTACGTGGCAGCCCTGGATGGCGGGGAGCCACAGCCCTTCGCGGACGATGCAATCTTCGAGGGGGACGCGCTCTGGTCGCCCGATGGGGCACACCAGGTCTACATGAGCAATGCCGAGGGAAGCTGGCAGTTATACGTGATGGATGCAGACGGGGGCAACCTGCGCCGCATCACTGACGGCGAGGCCAATTATCTCTTCCCCGTCTGGCGTCCCTGAGAGCAGGACTCCCGATGCCCATGTGCCTGATTGCCCGTCTTGACGCCTACCCATTCCTCGCGCACAATGCCGCGCCGGGAACCATCACACAACGGATTGCGAGCTTATGAAGGCAGTCGTCACCGGAGGAACAGGATTCGTCGGATCAGCGCTGGTGCGGGTGCTGCTGGACGCGGGGCACAGCGTCCGCGTGTTGCACCGAACCACCTCGAAGCTGGATGCGCTGCAAGGGCTGGACTATGAAACCGCCATTGGCGATGTGACCGACCTCGAATCGATGCAGGCGGCCTTCGCGGGCTGCGATTGGGTCTTCCATGTGGCGGCAGTGGCGGATTACTGGCGTGCGGACAAAGATTGGATGTTCGAGGTCAATGTGGAAGGGACGCGGCGCGTGTTGCAAGCGGCAGAAAGCGCCGGGGTGCAGCGCGTGATCTTCACCAGCAGCGCGGCGGCCATCGGCCTCGCCCCCGCTGCGGAGACCCCCAGCGACGAAAACACGCCCTTCAACCTGCCGCCGGAGCAATTCCCCTATGGCTACAGCAAAGTCCTCGCGGAAGAGATTGTGCAGGAAGCGGTCGCGCGTGGGCAGGATGTCGTCACTGTGAATCCGGTAGTCATCATCGGCCCCGGTGACCTGAATATGATCTCCGGGACGTTCATCACGCAGGTGGCGCAGTGGCAGTGGCTCACCCCGCTTTCCAGTGGCGGAATCGCTGTGACGGATGTGCGCGATGTCGCCGCCGCGCACCTGGCAGCCGCCGAACGTGGGCGCACGGGCGAGCGCTACATCTTGCAGACGGCCAATTACACGCTGGAAACCTGGTTTCGGATGATCGCCGCCGCCCTGGGTGTGCGCGATCCCTTCCTGAGCACGCCAGATTGGGCGCTGCCGGGGGTCGCCTGGGCGGTGGAACGGCTGCGGGGACTCGGAATCGAAACGCCGCTGGATGCCAATCAGGTGCGGATGGGGGGACGCTTCGTGTACTTCGACGGCAGTAAGGCACGCGCGGAATTGCACGAACCGAGGATACCCATGCAGCAAAGCATCGCCGACACCTGCGAGTGGTATCGAGCGCGGGGAATGCTACCGCAGAACGGGCTGGCACGCCTGCTGAAGCGCATCGGCGGCAGCAGACGCTGAACCCGTCCTCACGAATTGTCGGCTTCGGCCTTGTTCACCGAGGGCAAGAACTCTTCAATGACCGTCAGCAGCTTGGTCTTGCTCACGGGCTTGGAGATGTACCCGTCGCACCCGGCGGCGAGGCAACGCTCTTCATCACCGTACATGGCGTTGGCTGTCAACGCCACAATGGGAATATGGTTGAGATCCCCATTGGCTTTCAGGATGCGCGTCGCTTCCAGTCCATCAATATCCGGCAGGTTGATGTCCATCAAGACCAGATCAGGCCGCTCGGCTTCCGTCATATTGATTCCCGCCGTGCCATCCACCGCTTCCAGGACTTCATAGCCCTGGTGCTTGAGGATTTTGCGGACGAGACGCATATTCTGCGGATTGTCTTCCACGCAAAGGATTCGGGCAGTCATGTCTCTACAGTCGCTTCTCCGGCTAACATGTAATCAGTATAGCATTGGTTGTGTCCATACCATGCATAAAGGTTGACGAGGAATTGCGCTCAAAACTCCTCATCCCCGGCTCCGACGGGTTCGGTATTGGTCGTTACACTGGTATATTGCGGATTATCCGCCCGAAGATGACCGTAAATGGGCTTCTCGTTGCGCAGGATGTCAACAAATGTAGACATATCGCCCATCGGCAGGAAGATCGCGCCGATGCGTTCCGCGAGGTTGACGACGGGTGCCGGGATGTCGCTGTCTTCCGCCAGGAAGAATACGTCCAGGCGGTAATCGCCCTCGTCGTTGACGCCGATCCCGGTGCAGCGCACCAGGCCACGAATGCGTGCGATCACGCCGTCGAAATCGCGCTCTTCCAACTGACGGAAGATCACCATGTACTCTTTGATCTCGAAGACCGCGATGGATTGCTGTTCTGCCATAGATGTTCCCCCTCACATGAACCGATACACACTAACCATACGCATTATAAACCAAGTCGGCGTTTTCCGTAGCCAGAAGCGGGTCTTTTTCCGAGCAATTCCCCAAATCCGCACGGCCATCCGTCGCACAGCGGGGCGCTCACTTTCTCATACAGAACGACAAGGGTTGAACCAGGGACAGGCCAGCAGCGAAATCTCGCGCCATGCGCAACGCAGTACAGGGCGCGCGAATCACGGTTCTGTGTCTGTCCATCCCGGCGGAATACGGAAGCGCAATGCCTCGTAGTAGCGCGTCTCGCCGGAGGGCGTTTGCAGGGGCAGGCGGTCATTGGTCGCCGGATCGTAGAGGCCGATGGCGGCGTGGTACTCGCCCGGTTGCAAATCCGCCGGGATGGGCAGAGCCAGCCGCTGCACGAGAGTGACCTCCCCTGCGGCGATTTCTCGTGCGGCGAGGCTGCACAGCGGCGCGTCGCCCGTGCTCCAGAGCGTTCCACCTTCATACGGCGTGGGATCGCCCTGTAGATGTACGAAGAAGCGATACTCCCCGACTAGCGGCTGCGACAGGCGCAGCCCCAGGTGCAGCGTCAGCGTCTGCCCTGGCTGCACATCGCCGGATGTCGGCGCGACGGAACTCACCCGCAGCCCTTCGCCGATTCGGGCGAAGTCGTCCCATTCAGCGCGTAGATCAGCCTTCGGCTCCACCCGGAAGATGTTGTGATGTCCGCCGGGATGCCGCTCGATGACTTCCAGGTCGGCGTAAGGTGCTGTGCGTCCGGCGAAGTCATTCAGCACACCCGGCAAATCCAGGGCGACGGCGGTCTCACGCGGCAGCAGCAAGCACTGCTCTTCGCGCCAGTCGTAGTGATAGGTCGTGCGCTGCGGCATCTCGGCGGCGCGGAAGCGCAGGACGGCGTGTTCAGGAACGGCGGGGATTAGCAGGGGCATGTCTGGCGGCGTCTCGGCGCGGATGGTCGCCAGCGCCTGATTCAACTCGTAGTCACTCACGCGGTCGAAGTAAGTCACCAGCCCGTATTCAACGGTCTCGACCCACTCGCCGAAGGCCGCACCGCTGTTCACTCCCGCCCAGGCGATCAACGCCGCCGGAAGCAGCCAGCCGTAGCGCCAGCGGCTCAGCAGCGCTCCCCCTGCACCCAGCAACAGCGCCGTCGGCAGAATCAAGCCAGCGCCGCGCAAGAAGTGCGGTGCGTAGATTGCCAGCAGCGAAGGCGAAAACGAGAGCAGCCACAGCACCAGCCACAGTCCGAGCAGCCATTTGCGGCGCACGACGAACCAGCCGCCGCCGATGCCCGCCAGTGCCAGCAGCGCCAGCGGCAAATCGAGGATCGGGCGGCTGTTGACGTTGTGCGTGTCAATCGCATCCCCGGCGACGAACCAGGCCTCCGCCCAGGCGCGCGAATTCTGCCAGAACGTTTCCAGGTCGGGGATCAGGTTGCTGGCGAGTACCTGCGTGTTCTCCGGCGCGGTCAGCAAGGCGGCTCCCAGGGGCAGCCCCATCGCGACGGCAATCCCCAGCGCCAGCAAGGCCCCACGCCGCCTATCTCGATCAACGGATCCCCAGGCCAGCAGCAGCAGTCCCCCCAAAATCACCCAGACACGCGCAGCCGTGTAGGTATATGAGAGCGCCCCCAGCCAGCCCCCCGCCCAGACCCAGCCGCGATTCAGCCGCCGCGCCCGCAGGATCGCCGCAAAGGCCAGCGCACCGACCAGGGGGAACAAATTGACGCGGAAGGCCAGGTGACTCAGGTGTACATGCCAGTAGAGCACCGCCAGCGCTCCCACTGCCCAGACCGCGCCGCGCCCGCCGAGGAATTCCCGCGCCAGAGCATAAACTGCTGCCAGCGACAGGATGCCGCTGAACATGGCGACGATCCGCAGCGCGAAGGATTCCGCGCCGAAGACCGCCAGCGACGGAGCCAGCAAGTACATCCAGAGGCTCTCGCGCCCGGTATTGGCGGGAAAGTAGGGTGTCAGGCGGGGCTGCTCCAGCAAAGAGAGGGCATCCAGGCCGTTGGTCGCCTCGTCGAAGTGCAGGAAATCCTGCATTGCGCCCAGGCTGTCCAGTCGCAGCAGCGCCCCCAGCAGCAGAAAGGCCACCAGCCCGAAATAGAGTCGTCTGTCTTTCATACCGTCACCGAATTGTCCCTTCAGCCTTTGCATGCGGTTTCAGCGCCCAACGCGGGCCATCTCATCCCCGCCGCTGCTCTTGCGCCGCGCAAAGTGTCCCCCCACTGCGTAAAGAGATGCAAGGGCGGAATATGCCTACGGATGCAGCCCTGTCGCGACGATTTCCAGGCGCAGGCCGCCCCCGGGTTGATCGTCGCCCCGGTACAGCAGCACCCCGGTCTCGCTGGCCGGATCGTAGGCACATTGACCGGGTCCCAGATGATCGCTGGGGGCGGTGATGTAACCCCGAATGTCGAGCGTTCCCTCATCGTCGCGGCGCATGGTCGCCGAATCCAGGTCATCGACCGTCAACACGACGCAACCCTGGTACGGCGCATCCTGGCGGTCATTGCCGGGCGTGACGATCAACAGCCAATCCCCATCCCGGCTGCGCACTAGATCCGGCTGTGTCAGGATGAGCTGCCCGCCCTCGCCCGCCGTCAGCGCCTGCGCATCCGCGTAATCCAGCAAGCGCCCGATGTAGAGCAGTTCGCCGTGCACCTGCTCGAACAGCTCAATCGCGCCGTTTTCGTAGACCGTCGGCCTGCCGGGGCGGAAGACCGCGATGCTGATGCACTGCGCCACGATGAAGACGCGCTCGCCGTCGCTGGCGATGGCGGGTTCGGTGACGACGGTGCAATCGCGCAGGCCGCCCACCTGTCCGGCATCGTGCAACGTGGGAAAGTCTTCGCCCCAGTCCAGCGACCCGCGCAGGTAATTTTGTGCCGCACCTTGCGCCAACTGCGGCGGAGACGGCGCATCGCGACGCGCAATCAGGGCGTTGCCGTAGCCGAATTCGCCCGCCACCGGGAAGTTAAAGCGCACCCAGAGCATTGACCAGCTTCCGTCGGGGTTCTGCGCCAGATCACTGACTTCGTGGGCGATCACGCTCGGCCCCGCTTCCGGATGCTCGTGAAGCGGTTCCACCCCGGCGTTGATCGTCGTGACGGTCGTCCAGGTCTGCCCGGCATCGTCACTGCGGGCGAGGCGCGTCTCGAACAATTGGCTGATGACCGCGTAATCGCCGGGGAAGGGGAAGAAGGGCACCGAGCGCGTGTAGGACATCCAGAGCGTGCCCGTCTCGCGATCCTGCCACAGCGACGGGTCAAATTGCCCGCGCACGATGCAGGGGTTGGATTGCGGGAGGCCGTCAATTTCCAGGCAACCGTCATCCAGCGGATCGCCTTCGATGATGACCTGCGGGCATTCGACCTGCCCACAGTCTACGACGACATCGGCGACGGCGGGCAAATCCAGCGCTTCGATTTCGCGTGACTGCGCCTCGATGGGCTGCAACACACCCGGAACCAGCATCAACGAGAGGAGAAAAAGGGCGTAGAACATGGTCTTCGTATGCATCGTGTGGCTACCTCGTGCTGCTCACTTCGGTATTGATGAATGGTCTTCGGGGCATCTGGTCGTTTCTGCCCTCAGGCTGTCGCAACATCAACTTGTCATTCCCGCCGCTAAGCCCGTACAATACTAGAGACCAGATTCCAAGCAGATGGAGCCGCTCATGAGGTTGCAAACGGGCGATACAATCGGTGCCTACGAGATCGTTGGCGAGGTGGGGCGCGGCGGCATGGCAACCGTCTACAAAGCCTACCACGAACGGTTGGATCGCCACGTTGCCATCAAATTCATGCACGATACCTTTTTGCAGGACGAGAGCTTCCATGCCCGCTTCCAGCGCGAAGCACGCATTGTCGCCCGCCTGGAGAATCCCCATATCGTGCCCATTTATGATTACGACACACACGAGGGCGTACCCTACCTCGTGATGAAGTATATCGCAGGTATGACGCTCAAGCGCCGTGCCATCAAGACAGGACTCACGGTATACCAATCGCGCGATTTGCTGACAGAAGTCGCACGCGGCCTGGATTACGCGCACCGGCAGGGCATCCTGCACCGCGATATGAAGCCCTCCAACATCCTGATTGATGAGGACGACCACCCCTACATCACCGATTTCGGGCTAGCGCGCATCGCGGAGGCGGGGTCATCGACCATCAGCCACGATATGATGCTGGGCACACCCTATTACATCTCGCCAGAACAGGCGCGGGGCGAAAAGAACCTGGACAACCGCACGGATATTTATTCGTTGGGAATCATCCTCTATGAACTCGTCACCGGGCGCGTTCCCTTCCAGGCCGATACGCCCTACGCCATCGTACACGGGCACATTTACCAGGCCGTGCCCCGGGCATCGGAGGTGAATCCCGATTTGCCGCCGGAAGTGGATGAGGTGATGGAGAAAGCGCTGGCCAAAGACCCGACGCAGCGCTACGATACCGCCAGCGCCATGATGCAGGCGTTTGCGCAGGCGTTGGAAGGCGTGCCGGATATGACGCCCTCGCAAATTGAGCAGGTGAATGATTCGCTGGGGGCACAGGAGGCACGCCTGCAAGCCGAAGCCGCAGCAGCATCGCCCCCTACGCAGCACGAAGCGCCCGATTTCGACGACCTGGGCGATGACTACATCCGCCGATACAGTCAGGCGCAGTCCCGTCCGCAGAGCGCAGCCCAGCGAACGCCCGGCAGCGAGGATGGCTCCTTTGACTGGCGCGACCTGGGACGGCAGATCCAGACCGGGGCGGAGAGCCTCGCGGAGTTGATCGAAGAGCGCATCGATACGGAATTACGCCAGCGCCAGGGGGTCGCCCTCACGGAAGAAGAGATCGTGCGCCGCCGGGTGCGCAAGCGCCTGAAAGCCCGTCGCGAATTTGTGGGGAACCTGACCAGCTACATCCTGGTCAACGGTGGCCTCTTGGCGCTGTGGGCCTTCACGGGCGGTGGCTTCTTCTGGCCGATGTTCCCGATCTTCTTCTGGGGAATCGGCGTCTTCACGCAGGGGTACAGCTACTACAGCAAATTCGGCCCCGGCGCAGATCGCAATTCGGCCTTGATCGAAGCGGAGGTCGCGCGGGAGTTGGCGGCAACGCGCGGCGAATTCGCCACGCAGGCGGAAAAATCCAAAGAGAAAAACCAATCCGAGCTACCAGCACGCCTGGTAGACGGCGGGCGCGTGCGGCTGACGGAAGATGGCGAACTCACGAACAGCTTCGTCGAAGAGCAGCGCAGCGGGCGATGATGCGCCCGGAACGAGTACGATGAGCCAGAAGGGTTTTGCACCGTGATGTACCCTGATCCGATTGATTACGAGAGCTTGCAGCGGCGCGTGACCCTGCGCGTGCAGCGGCGTTACCGCTTCTTCTTCCATACAGCGATCTTTGTGCTGGGCATCCCCATCGTCGGCGGTTGGGGATCGCCGTTGTGGTTCTTGCTGTGGGTTGGCGGCTGGGTGGGGCATTGGCTCTGGATGAATTACCAGAACAACCTGGAGCAGGAAATCGAGCGCGAGATCGAAGCGGAACGCGCCCGCGTCGTCAAGCGCAAGCGCGAGTACGCCGACCTCTACGAGCCGCTGCCAGAAGATGACTACGAAGACGACGGACGGCGCGACATCTGGCTGGGCAATGATGGCGAACTGGAATTCGACGACCGCTACCACTGACGAGCGAAACGGCTGGCAACCTGATCTGTTGACTGGCTATTCGGCTAATGAATTTGCGAACCCAGGAGCGAATGTTTGATGGCACAGGTGACTTCCAAAACAGGCGTGTGGGATGTGAGCGTGGACGCCCCACAGACCCCCTCGCTGACCGTGACGGTTCCCGTCGGCGCACAGGTCAAGGTGATCTGCCAGTTCTTCGCCCGCACCAGGACCCCCGGCAACGATGACGGCTTCCTCTACACCCTGCTCTCGTCGGATAACGCGGCCTCGCTGACGCCGCTGCAGGGCATCATCCAGGGGCATGATAGCTGGCAGATGATCGCTCATACGGCGCTCTTCGAGGCATCCGGCGTGGGCGAACAGGTCGAACTGGAATTTGGCTTGCAGATCGAAAGCGGCGGCATGCATGGGCGCGGCTACATGATGAATTTCATGCTGCTGGCCGAAGTTATGCATGATGGTTCGTAGACCAATCCCGGTGCATTTCGATCAAGCGCAGCACGGTATGCAGCAGCACATTGCTCCCGGCGAGCACATCTTCCCAGGCGGTGTATTCTCTGGGATTGTGGCTGACTCCATCGCGGGATGGGAGGAAGATCATGGCGGAGGGGGTGATGCGGCTGAGGATTTGTGCGTCGTGCCCGGCGTAGCCCAGGATGCTGTTGAACGAGCAGGCCTGCGCCTGACAGACTTCTGAGATGATCTGTCGCAAGGCCGGATCCATATGGGCGACTGGTCGTCGGAAGGCCGTCTTCACGTTGACGGAGAGCCGGAACTGCTTGGCGCATTCCTGTGCCAGGCGGATCAAGCGGCTTTCGATTTCGGAGAGCGTTTCGCTGTCGGGATGACGACATTCGATGCGCAGGGAGGCCTCTTCCGGCACGATGCTGAACGTCCCCGGCTGCACATGGACGTTGCCACAATTGACGATGCCCTCGGGATAATCCTCGTGTACCATGCGGTGCATCTCGGTGATGAAGATCGCCGCGCCCTGTAGCGCGTCGCGGCGCTTCTCCAGCAAGGTGGTCGCGGCGTGGGCGGCCTCCCCGTAGAAGATGAAGTTATGCGCCGAACGCCCCACGATCCCCGATACGATGCCAATCTGCGTCCCGGCACGTTCCAGGCGTTCGCTCTGCTCGATGTGCAATTCCAGGTACCCCAGCAAGCTCTCTGGCAGGCGTCGTGCCCGGTAAATTTCCGAGGGGCGAATCCCCGCGCGGTAGAGCGCGGCGCGGAAGCCGCCGTGATCCTGGCTGACGCCGCTGATCGACTCGTCTGTCAGATCGCCCACCAGTCCCAGGCTGCCGAAGAACGATTGCCAAGTTCCCTCTTCATCGGTGAAATCAATCGCTTCCAGATGAAACGGCAGGTCAATATCGGCCTCCTGGATCGTCCGCAGCACTTCCAGCGCCGCCAGCACGCCAATCGCACCATCGTATTTACCGCCGTTGCGCACCGTATCCAGGTGCGAGCCGAGCAGCAGCGTGCGCGCATCCGGACGGTTCGCCAGCAGCACGCCGCTGAGGTTGCCCACTTCGTCGTCGTGCAGCAGCAGACCCGCTTCTTCGATGCGGTTGGCGAACCAGGCGCGGGCTTCCAGGTCTTCGTTGGAGAGTGCCAATCGCGTCACGCCGCCGCCGACCGTTCCGCCAATTTCCGCCAGTTCATCGAAGTTCTCGCGCAGGCGGTCGCCGTTGATTTTCAGATGATGCCAGGATGCGTTCATGTAGGTTCGAATCCAGGAGGTTCCAATAGGAGATGAATACAGCTTGGCAGCGGATTATAACAAGCGTGGCGATACTGGCAACTATGCGAATGGTACGCCTGGCGGGTGAGCGCGTCAAAACTTGATTGACCTGGACATGAGGAACATAGCGGGAAAACATTGTGATGTCCCCCTTCTGTACGCCCACTGTGTAGAGGGATACCCATTCTTCTCTTGTGCAACGGAGGGAGCTTACACAGCGGGGGAGGGATGCTGGCCTTCACGTTTGCCCCGGGACGATTGCATCAAAAAGGCCGCGCCATCAGGATACGATGGACACCCAGGGATGAGAGACCGCGCTCCAGGCCGGATGGGATCGCCCCCTTGCCCAAAAACCGCCTCATGCTCATAATGAGCCGGATTTTCCCAGGCAAACCGAAGGCAGATTATGACCACGCTATCCATCGTCATCCCTGTATACCGGGGCGCGAAGACTATCCCGACCCTGGCGCAGGAACTGGCAGAGACCCTGCCCACCATCGCCGAGGCGTATGAGGTCATCATGGTGGAAGATGATGGCGGCGACGAAAGCTGGTCGGTGATCCAGGATTTGAGCGAGCGGCATCCCTGGCTGCGCGGCATCAAGCTCATGCGCAATTACGGGCAGCACAGCGCCCTGCTCTGCGGAATCCGCGCCGCACGCCATGATGTCATCGTCACGATGGACGACGATTTGCAGCACCCGCCGGGGGAAATCCCCAAACTGCTGCGCGAGCTGGAGCAAGGCGCTGATGTCGTCTACGGTGTACCGGAAGCCCGACAGCACAGCAGCGGACGCAACCTGGGGTCGGCGCTGGTGCGCTTTGCCCTCAGCCGCGCGATGGGCGTGGAGGCCGCCCGTAATGCTTCCGCCTTTCGCGCCTTTCGCACGCACCTGCGGCAAGCCTTCGCCGCCTATCACAGCCCCTATGTCGCCATTGATGTGCTGCTCTCGTGGGGGACGGTGCGTTTCGGCGCGGCGGAAGTGGTGCATCGTGCACGGACAGTGGGCACTTCTGGCTACAACTTGCGCAAGCTGGCGCAACTCGCCCTGACCATGCTCACCGGATTCAGCGCCCTGCCGCTGCGATTGGCGAGTTATCTGGGCTTCTTCCTGACGCTCTTCGGCGCGGGCTTGCTGGTTTATATCGTCCCGGTGCGCTTGTGGATTTTCGGCTATGACGTGCCGGGGTTCACCTTCCTGGCCTCGATGATCTCGATCTTCTCCGGCGCGCAGATGTTCACCATCGGCATCATCGGCGAGTACATGGCGCGGATTCACTTCCGGCTGATGGACAAACCCGCCTACGCCGTGCTGCACGAGACCGCGCAATCCGAGCCAGCCCCACAGCCCGCAGACGCTCACTGACGATCTGCGTCGGACATGCTATGATAGCCTCCACCGTACCCGAGAGGTGCCGCGAACCCGGCAGCCGACAGAATTGCAGGTGACTATGAAAGAGAAAGATTTTTCCATCGCGCTCTCTGAACTGGATCGGATGCGGTTCGGCATCACGACGGCAAAAGCCTACAACCTGACTCTGGAGACGCTGCCTGTGGCGCAAGACTTCTGCCAGGAGCACGATGTGACCTTGCTCATCGCCCGCGTCTCGGCGCAACGCCTGAATGTCGTGCAGGCAATGGAATCAGATGGTTTTCGGCTGACGGACAGCCTCGTGTATTATGCATTCAAGTACGCCCGCAAGACGATCCCGGACGATGACAGCCCGTATACCCTGCGGCTGGCACAGCCAGCAGACGCGGAACGCATCACGCCCGTTGCCGCGCACAGCTTCCAGGGCTACTACGGACATTATCATGCCGACCCACGCCTGGATCGCGCGGCCTGTGACGCGACGTATACCGATTGGGCGCGGCGCTCTGTGACTGATCCGACGATGGCGGATGCGGTGCTGCTGGTGGAAGATGACAATGCGCTGCTGGGGTTCGCCACGCTGCGCATGAACAGCCCGGAAGAGGGCGAGGGTATTCTCTTCGGGGTAGCGCCGGAAGCCCAGGGACGCGGCATCTACCGCACGATGATGATCTATGGTATGCGCTGGATTCAGGAACGCGGCGCGGAACGGATGATCGTCTCGACGCAGTTGACCAACGTCGCTGTGCAGAAAGTCTGGGCGCGTGTCGGCTTCGAGATGGATCATGCCTATTACACATTTCACAAGTGGTTTGATGTGGAATGAGCGCCAGGAGCCTATGGATACCACAGACCCGCTTCCGCGAGTTTTCCCTTTTGTCGCGCAACATCAGGCGAGGATCGTACTGTACTCCTCCGATGGCGTGCAATGTGGGTAGCGCCGCAGGGAGGGGGCTTGACCCAAAAACCAACCACCGAAAGAGAAAGTGCGCTGATGAGCAGCCCGTATCGCATCCCCTTCAACAAACCGTCCGCTGTGGGCGGCGAAATGCAATACATGCAGGACGCCCTCGCCAGCGGGCATATCTCCGGTGACGGCGCTTTCACCAAGAAAGCGCATGCCTTCCTGGAAGACAGCCTCGGCGTGCGCAAGGCGCTGCTGACGACCTCTTGCACGCACGCCCTGGAAATGTCCGCCCTGCTGCTGGATTTTCAACCGGGGGATGAGGTCATTGTGCCGTCCTTCACCTTCGTCAGCAGCATCAACGCCTTTGTGCTGCGCGGGGCAAAACCCGTCTTCATTGATGTGCGCCCGGATACGCTGAACCTGGATGAGACCCGGCTCGAAGGACTCATCACGGAGAAGACCCGCGCCATCGTTCCCGTGCATTATGCCGGGGTCGCCTGCGAGATGGACACCATCATGGAGGTCGCCAATCGGCACAATGTCGCCGTCGTGGAAGACAACGCACACGGCCTCTTCGGCAAGTACAAGGGCCAGTTCCTGGGAACCTTCGGGCAGCTTGCCACGCAGAGCTTCCACGAGACCAAGAACTTCCAGTGCGGCGAAGGCGGTGCGCTGCTCATCAACGATCCCGACCTGGTGGAACGCGCCGAAATCATCCGCGAGAAGGGCACGAATCGCAGCCGTTTCTTCCGGGGGCAGGTGGATAAGTACACCTGGGTCGATGTCGGGTCGAGCTATCTGCCGTCGGATATGCTGGCAGCCTACCTGCACGGGCAGTTCGAGATGCGCGAGGAGATTCAGTCCAGGCGTGAGGCGATCTGGCAGACGTACCATACGGAACTGGCTGATTGGGCACAGGCACACGGCGTGACGCTGCCCACCGTGCCCACCGACGCTGACCAGGCCTACCACATGTATTACATGCTGCTGCCTTCGCTGGAAGTGCGTACACGCCTGATCGATTTCCTGAAGCAGCGCGGCATCCTCAGCGTCTTCCATTATCTGCCGCTGCACCTGTCGGATATGGGCCGGCAGTTCGGCGGGAAAGAAGGCGATTGCCCGGTGACGGAAGACATCAGCGACCGTCTGCTGCGGTTGCCGTTCTACTACGAACTGAGCGAGGCCGAACAAGCGGATGTGATCCAGGCACTGCGCGAATTTGATGCGTGGTGACCTTCTGTATGCGCCTGTGTGGCGGAGTCCCCGTGTACGCTACCGGGGATGCCACACAGCGCCGCCCCCCAAAACTGACGATGCGCCAGCCGATTCTGCGCCTGTTGCGCGAGGGGCGCTAGCGGGAGGATGAACCAGGCGATGGTCATTCCACCTTGTTGCCCGCCATCCGCCAGCGGATCGTGCCTCCGTTGAGGTTGGTCACATTGTCGTAGCCCGCGTTCACCAGCAGATTGCAGGCGCTGCGGCTGCGATTCCCGGACTGGCAGACGACGATCACCGGGCGATTCTTGGGGACTTTCTTCATCTGCTTGCTGAGCTTATTCAGCGGCACGTTCTTCGCGCCGGGGATGTGCCCGCTCTGGAATTCCTGTGGGTTGCGCACATCAATCAAGACGTGGTTGTTCTTCTTGTAATACTCGTCCTGGTAGGTCTTCACATCAATGCTGGGAAACCGGGGCGTGAAGAGATTGCGGAAGAAATTCATGGCCTTGTGTCCTCACAATTTCGACAACGTTGCAATAGACGCCTATTCTATCATCGCAGCAAGCCAGCGCGGATGCTTTCAGGCATAGGGCTTTGTTCGTGCAATCATAAGCGCAGTCTGTGGCTGGTGCCAGAGGTGCCAGAATCCAACAGCGGACGCTCACCCGGCCTGGGGATCGCCCGCTGTCGCGCTGGCTCTGGGAGTATCTTCGGCGAATGGATTATGGCGTCTTCTTGAGCACGTCGCGCGGTTTGCTGCTGCCTTCCTTGGCGGGGCCGATGACGCCGCGTGCTTCCATCATATCGATCAAACGGGCGGAGCGCGTGTAGCCGATGCGCAAACGGCGCTGCAAGAGGCTGATGCTGGCCTTATCCAGGCGGCGCACCAGCTCTACGGCTTTTTCGTACAATTCGTCTTCGCTGCCCTCATGATCGCCCGTGAGTTCCCCGTCAGAGAGTTCCACATTGCCGCCGTGATCGGGCGAGTCGTAATCACTTGCCGCCGCATCCCAGAAGGCTTGCTGCCGCACGCGATCCCCGCGCGGTTTGACTTCCTTGGGCGTGTCTTCCGGCTGCGTGGACGTTGCCAGCGGCAGCGGTTCCGGCGCAGGGGCGGCGGGCTGGTTGATGGCCTGCATCTTCCAGTAGCGCGTGATGTTGTTGATCTCCATATCGGAGAGGAAGACACCCTGCATACGCAGCGGCGCAGGCGAGTTGCCGCTCAGGTAGAGCATATCCCCCTTACCCAGCAGGCGTTCCGCGCCGGGCTGGTCGAGGATCACGCGGCTGTCCACCGAACCCGCCACCGCGAAGGCGATACGAGCCGGGAAGTTGGCCTTAATCAAACCCGTGACGACATCCACCGACGGGCGCTGCGTGGCGATCACCAGATGGATGCCCGTCGCACGCGCCAGCGCCGCGATCCGTGTGATGGTACGCTCCGTCTCTTCCGGTGCCAGCATCATCAAGTCCGCCAACTCGTCGATGATGACCACGAGGAAAGGCATCAACTCTTCCGTCTTGGGGTCGATGTGGTTGTTGTAATCCACAATATTGCGCGACCCGCGTTCAGAGAAGCGCTTATAGCGATCATCCATCTCGCGCGTGACCCACTTCAGCACGCCGACGATGCGCTCCAGATCCACCACGACCGGAGCGACCAGATGCGGGATGCCGTTGTACCCGGTCAATTCCACGCGCTTGGGATCGACCATGATGAATTTGACCTGCTCTGGCGTATTGCGCACCAGCAGCGAAGCAATGATGCTGTTCACACAGACGGACTTACCGGAACCCGTCGTCCCCGCGATCAGCAAGTGGGGCATGGACGAGAGATCGGCGCTGACGGGCGCGCCGGAGACACTCTGCCCCAGGGCAATCGCCAGCGGCGAATCAATCTTCTGGAAGCTCGATGAATCCAGCACATCGCGCAGGCTGACCAGCGCCGATTCTTTGTTCGGCACTTCGATGCCGACATAGCCCTTGCCCGGCACAGGTGCTTCCACACGGATGGAACGCGCACCCAGGGCAAGCTGAAGGTCTTTATCCAGGGCGGCCATCGCCGAGACTTTGACGCGCTGCTTCTTGCCACCGCGTCCGGTGATGTAATCCGGCTCGACGCCGAACTGCGTAATCACAGGGCCGGTGTTGACTTCCACCACGCGCCCCGGCGCGCCGAAAGCTTGCAACGTGTCTTCGATGATATTGGCCTGCCGCAGCAGTTCTTCGCGGTCGAATTCCTGTTCACCGCCCGAACTGAGCAGCGTGCGGTATTCCGGCAAGCGCCAGTTGATCTTGGGGCGCGTCTGGTTCTGCACGCGGCTGGATGTCGGCTCGGCGCTGAGCCGCTGCTGCTTTGGCTCGTTGCTGTTGTCTGGCTGCACTGACGGAAGCTGGCTCGGCGGTGTGAAGCCGCCTTCATCTTCCAGGGCTGCCCGCACGCGGTCACGTACGACCTGCTCTGGCTCCACATTGGAAGGGCCAGCCTGGGCGACGACGCTCTGCCGCCGCGCTTCCGCCAGGCTCGACTGGCTCAATGGCCCCGCTTCGCCCCGGCGCAGGGCGTCCAGGCGTTCCTGACGCGCCTTGACCGGATCGACCTCTTCGGCCTGTTCGGCAGCGGGTTGTGCATCCGCCGAGGCTGCCGGGGTTTCCGGCGCAGCGGCATCCTCCGGCGGACTCAGCAGATCCCCCATGCGTATGGGCGATGGTTCGCTGGCAGCGGCGGGCTGCTGCGATGGCAGCGGCGCGGCAGCGGCACCCTCCTGCCCGTCGAAGTGCGTGTAGCCATCATCCATCGGCAGCGGCTGGCTGGGCATCTGCGGTGGTGGGGGCGGGTTGTTGTTGCTGCTACCCCGTCCGAGCAAGCCACCCAAACCAGCGGCGACCCCACCCAGGCCACGACGCCCGTTGTTCGGCTGCTGACGCGGCTGGCTGGGCGGGGGCGCATAGCTCGGCGCAGGATTGGCCTGGGCATTCGCCGGATTCAGCGTGGAGAACTGCCCGCCAGACGAGATGCGAATCTCGCGGCCTTCGAAGTTGCCTTCGGCCTGTGCCGCAGGTTGGGCAGCCGGAGCCGCTTCTGGCGCGGCGCTGGCGCTCTCGGCGGCGGGTTGTGCCTGTTGTGCCTGAAGTTCTGCGGCCTGCTGTGCGGCGAGTTGGCGCTCGATGCGGCGCTTTTCCGCCTGCTGCTTCATGCCTTCGCGCATACTCAGCCAGACGCCCGCAATCGCACGCAGGATTTCTGCGGCGGTCAGCCGTGTGATGAGCATGGCGCTGACCAGTGCCAGGAAGATCATCAACACAAAGCCGCCGATTTCCGTGATTGAGCTATAGAGGAACAGGTAAATCTGTGCGCCGACGAGGCCGCCGCCCGCCTGTTCCGCTTCCCATGAGAATTGCACACGTGCTTCCAGCCATTGCTGCAACAAGTCCATCGTGGTGATGTTGCCCGGCACTTCGTACTGGAAGGAATGCACATACTGGAACAAAACCAGAGCCGTCACATATCCCAGGGCAACACCTGCGACGCGGATCGGATCAACCGTCGGGGCATCGTCACCGAAGTGACGGATGATCAGCCACATGCCAATGGCGAACATGGCAATCGGCACGCCGAGCGCACCCCAGCCGAATAACTGCCCCAGGAAGGTGTGAATCGCGGCGATGGCGGCCTGTTCCTGGCTGATGGCGCTGAAGAACAGCACCAGCGAGAAAAAGACCAGGCCCACGCCCAGGATATCCAACCAGTTATCGAGCGTCAGGCCGTCTTCCGTCTTGGCCTGCGGGACTTTCGATGCACGCTGGCGTTCGCTGCGGCGGGTGCGCGAACTGCTGGAGGACGGTTTGTCGTCTCCACCGCGCCCGAAGAGGCCGCCGATACGGCTGCCGATGCCGCCCGAATCCTTGTCGTCGCTGGCCGCTTGTGACGAAGCGGAACGAGTCCGCCCGAAGTCCGACTGACGCGGCTTCTCTTCCTGCCTGTCGCCACTGGAACCGCCACCGAGACGGCTGCCAAAGCCACCGGAACGGCTCGAACTGGATGAGCTGGAGGGGCTGGATGCACTCGAAGGGCTGCGGCTCTCGAACGCACTCGTTCGGCTGCTGGCGCTTGTGCGGCTGCCAGAGGAGGAACCGCTGTCTTTCTTGTCGTCCTTCTTGTCATCTTTGGAGCCACCACCGAAGCGACTACCCAATCCACCCAGGATGCCGCCGCCGGAAGAGCCGCTGTCTTTCTTGTCGTCCTTCTTAGCATCACCGGAACCGCCGCCGAAGCGATTGCCCAGCCCGCCCAGGCGTCCGCCGCCGGAAGAGCCGCTGTCTTTCTTGTCGTCCTTCTTAGCATCACCGGAAC
>CAZJWX010000022.1:58723-58788 GCA_964549915.1 uncultured Anaerolineaceae bacterium
CGCCGCCTCTGCCAAAGCGCGATCCACCAGATGACGAACTGCTGTCATCGTCGCTGGACTTGCTG
>CAZJWX010000023.1:0-16661 GCA_964549915.1 uncultured Anaerolineaceae bacterium
CTGTTCATGACCATTCCCGCTCTCTTGCGCGGCAAAGGCGCTTTCTGACCGGGCATGTAAACCCGAAAAACTTCGATCACCCACAGACGACCTCTCCACGTTCTGCGAGAGGTCGTTTTGATTCCGCTACCACGCGATAACTCTCACAACCGGATTCAAATCTCCATACTTCACAAACAAACCCTGGTGTACACTTACGTTATACGCCGTAATCATTGTGCTTTCTCAACATAACTCATCTTTGCACGCCGAGCACAGGGCACAGCAATTCACAAATAAGCGCTGAATCATCGTAACGAGAAAGGCCGCCAACTCATGTACTACACGCCTCGTCATCGCCAGATCACGCGACTGCTCTTCCTGATCGCAGTTCTGGTGATGGTGAACCTGACAACCGCACAAGAAACTACCGAGGAGCCGGAACCGACTTCGACAGCCCAGCAGACGACCGAAGAAACACCGTCTCCTGCGCCACAAACAGAAGCGCCGGTGACGGAAGCTCCCACCTCAGAGGCACCTGCGACAGAAACGCCTGCGACCGAGGCTCCCACAACCGAAGCCCCTACTACACAGGCTCCCGCTACGCAAGCACCCGAAACGGAACCTCCACCACTTACAGAAGAGCCGACTTCGGAGCCAACACCTGCGCCTGAGACGACGGACGAGGCATCCACAGAAGCGCCAGAAACGACGCCACAGGCCACGTCTTCCCCCAACAACACACCTACCCCGGAAGTGACTGACGAGCCAACAGTCGCGCCGGAACTGACTGAAGAGGTAACACCTCCTTCCGAGACTACCGAAGAAGCAACCCCAGCGCCTGAAGTAACGGCAGAGGCTCCAGAGGAGACTCCTGTCGTCGAAAGTACGCCAGAAGTAGAAGTGACCGAAGAAGCCACGCCAGAAGTAGAGGTGACGGCAGAAGCCACACCAGACATGGAAGTGACCGAGGAACCTGAAGTCACCCCGGAAGTGGAGGTTACGCCACAGATCTCTGCGGATGGCATGATGATCACACTGGGGGATACATCCTGTGCGCTAGACATCAACGACGCTGGCGACAACAACCCCTTCACCTACGGTTTCGCTGCGGTGAATACCAGCGGAATCGCGTCTTTTGACTGGTCGTTTGGCGACGGCGCGACGAACAACGGCAGTATCGTGAGCCATACGTACAGCAATACGGGCACCTACAACGTAACCCTGACTTGCGTGCCGACGTCAGGCAGCGACCTCGTTCTGACGGGCACCATCAGCATCACCAGCGTCCCGGTTGCCAGCTTCAGCATCACGCCGGGGACGACTGGAACGGCACCGTACACAGTCTATATCGTCAACCAGAGCACAGGCGGCGGCCTGAGCTACAGTTGGCGTGTGGAACGGGAAAGCGTGGAAATTGCAACCAGCACCGATGCCGAACCTACCTTCACGTTCAACAGCGCAGGCACGTATACCATCTCACTGCTGGTGACCGATGGCGCTGGGCAGACGGCCTCCTTCTCCGCCGATGTGATCGTTGTCGAAGAAGGCCCACAGGCAGATTTCACCATTTCGCCCGCATCCGGCACGACGGCGGATACCTATATCATCACCGGAATCGACCTGGGAGGCGGCCCGATTGATAGCTGGGAATTCACCCTCAGCGACGGGCAAACCTTCAGCGGACAAGGCCCTCACAATGTGACCTTTGCATCCGATGGCACCTATGATGTTCGCCTGGACTACGGCGGCCCGGGAGGTTTCGGTTCGTCTGAAAAGCAAATCGGTGTCTTCCCAGCCGAAGACCCGGTAGATGCGATCTTCAGCTACGAATTCGCCGACAGCGGCATGACCGTCTGCTTCGATAACCTCAGCACCGGCCCGGTCACAGCCAGTATCTGGGACTACGGCGATGGCACAACCGTCACCGACAACAGTTCGCGAGTCTGCCATACCTATAGCAATGGCGACCGCAACTTCACCGTCACGCTGCGTGTGGAAGGACTGACAGATTCCGTCTTCTCCACCGCTTCGCAAACAATCTTCGTCACGGCTGCGCCAGTCGCACAAATTGATGTTTCGTCCAGCAGCATCACCTGGGGCGCGACGGTCGATTTCAGCAGCGCGAATAGCACTGGCATCATCACAGCCTGGGAATGGGATTTCGACGGAGACGGCAACGCCGACAGCACCGACGCCAACCCCAGCGGAGTCGCTTTCACGAACCTGGGCAGCAACCCCGTCACTCTGACCGTCACGGGGCCGGGTGGTACATCCAGTGCACAGACCATCATCCTGGTGGCACAAGCCGAGATTAGCTGTGACATCAGCGGCAGCCTGACCGCCCTCGTCGGCGATACAAGCAGCTTCGATGCTACGGTGAACGGATTGAACGGACGGGATGTCACTTATAGCTGGACGCTAACTGGCAACGGCATCAATACCAGCGGAACCGCCAGCGGCCTCAGCCAGACCTGGGCGCAAACAGGAAGCTACTTGCTCGTACTGGAAGCTACTGCCGACAACGGCGCATCCTGTTCTGCAACCCGAACCATACAGGTGAGCTACCCGGACTTGACCTGTGACCTCACGGGTGACTTCACCAATGTGGTTCCCAACGGCACTACATACGACTACGCCGTTGCGGTGACGGGTGCGGGAGGCCGTGACCTGACCTACTCCTGGGCCATCAACAGCGCAGCACAGAGCGAGACAGGCACCACCCTGTCACGTGCCTGGACGGAAGGAACCTATGACATCACCGTGAATGTCGCGGCGACCGATGGCAGCGGCGATTGCAGCGCCTCTCGCACAGTAACTGCTGAATGGTCGGATTTGTTGTGCAGCATTGACGGTACGCTCGCCGTAACGCCGCTCACTGCACAGTCCTATTCTGCCAATGTCAGCGGCGCGGATGGCAGCAGCCTGAGCTACGACTGGTTGCTGACCTTCGAAGACGGCAGCACCAGCACCAGTACCACATCCTCGCTTGATGTCGCGTCCATGCCGGAAGGCGACCACAACATCAGTCTGCAAGTCACGACATCCGACGGACGAACCTGTCTTAACGGTGCTGCCAGCGAGACGATCAGCGCCCAATGGCCAACGCTGACCTGCTCTATCAGCGGTGACTCCAACCCGCCCTACGCGATCACGTCCAATACGCCGCCCACATCCGACTACAGTGCCAACGTAGGCAACACCAACGGCGATGCCAATCCGGAATATACCTGGTACCTGGATGGAACGCCCGTAGGGAATGGCGCGAGCTGGTCGAAGGACTGGCTGGAAAGTGATGCGGGCAGCCATACGTTGCGCCTGGAAGTCGTCACGGATGGTGCCGACGGCGGACAGAATTGTGCGTCACAGATGAACATCCAGGTCGAATTGCAGGGCCTCACCTGTTCGAACCTGCCGCCTGTGTCAGCCACTTATCCAGCATCGGATGTGGTCTACAGTTACGGAACGCCCACCATTGGCAATGACTACAACCGCTCCGCCAGCTTCGCCTGGACGTTGGAGCAGGACATCAGCGGTTCCTGGGTTCAAATCGACAGCGGCACCGCCGATACCTTCGACTTCATGCTGCCAGACAACAACCAGCGCTACCGTGTCAGCTACACCGCCAGCGTCAGCGACCCGTCCGATAGCTGCACGCGCCGCCGTGTTTTGGAAACAACGGGCGAAGGCTTCACCTGCCAGAGTTGGGACAATGCCCCGGCGACTCTTCCCAGCGGCAGCGCCAACTTCAGCGCAGTGATTTCTAACCCGACCAATAGCAATCTGAGCGCAACCTGGACAATCACGCGCCCAGATGGCAGCACCAACACCATCAGCGATAGCACAAGCAACGCCACCAGCTACACGCGCTCGTTGAGCGTCGCCGACTTCGGCGCGCAAATTGGCTCTTACGGCTATAGTCTGAGCCTGACTGATGGCAACTACACCTGTAACCTGGGCGGCAGCCTGCTGCTGGGTCAGCTCAATGTTGATTTCAGCAGCAATGTGGACAACGATGCCGTCGGCGTGGGCCAGGAGATCTGCCTGACCAATACAACGACCGTCAGCCCTGGTTCTGTCAACGATGTCAGCTTCGCCTGGGATCTCGATAACGGTAGCACCAGTAGCGATCAGACCCCAGCTTGCTTCAGCTATGATGCGCCGGGAACCTACACAGTGTCTGTCGCTGGCAGCGCCAATGGCTACAACGACAGCGCATCCATGCAGTTCACCGTCTACGGGCAGCAGAGCATCGCCATTGACTACAATGGCGGCGAACGCGCCCCCACGAATTACAGCTTCTCCGCCATCGGGACGAATATCACGGGGAATTACCAGTGGACGTTCTACGATGAGGGGAACAACATCATCGGCACTCGCAACGGCCAGACGGTGAATTATTTCTTCAACACCGCCGGAACCTACACCGCCGTCGTCACGGGCGATGGCAACCTGGGTACTACCAGCGCCAGCGCAACCTTCACCTTGCTGGGCGTCAACGACATCCGCGCGGCCTTCACGCCATCAACTTATGGTTCCCTGGCTCCGATGGAGGTTTGCTTCAACGACCGCAGTTCCGGCCCCGGCATCAATAGCTGGCACTGGGATTTCGGCAATGGCGAAACGCTGAGCTACTCATCCGGCAACATCCCCGGCAGCATCTGCACAACGTACACCGAATCAGGGCGTGCCTTCGATGTACGCCTGACGGTCGGCGATGGTGCGCTGAGTGCCGAAGCCAACAATGTGGTGCGTACCTACACGCTGCTCGAATCGGCCTCGTCGTTCAGCGTGGAACCGCAGGGCAACGGCGTCTACTGCTTCACAGCCAACGTGGGTGCGGGGACGGACGTGACATCCTGGGACTTCGGCGACGGTACCCCGCCCTTGAGCGTCAGCGATAACGCGCAGGTCTGCCATACGTATCTAATCTCTGGCACTTACCTGGTCGGTATGGACATCACGAGCGGCGGCGAGAATGGCAAGGTCGAGCGCCCCATCACGGTCAACGTGACGGAGAGCAGCGCCACACCGGATTTGCAGGTTGACGCAAGCTGCGCGGCTGGCCCGGTGGCGACCTTCACAATCCACAACGACGGTGATGACATGACTACGCCAGATCGCCTGACGATCAGCGATGAAGACGGAAATGTGGTCTACACTGACGATTTCTTCCAATTGGATGGCGGCGATAGCACGACCATCGCCATCAACGACCAGAGCGGTTTACTGACGTTGAACACCCTGGATACAGGCGCGTCGGCGCAGACGGATTGCCAGGATGCCCCCCAGGTGCGCGTGGAAGCCATCTGCCGCAGCGATATGCCCTACTTCGTCGTGCGCAACAGCGGCGGTGATATGCCCGCCGAAGATGACTACACCGTGACGAATGGCGGCGCAGTCATCGAAGCAGACACGTACTTGCTCCTGGCTGGCGAAAGCTTCGAAATCTCGCTGCCGAATGCCGAGGACACATTCACCTTTAGCACCAGCAGCAGGCTGAGCAGCGTCAGCGCAGATTGCACGGAAGACGAAATCGGTACAATCACCAATCTGGCGACTCCGCTGCCTACGGAAGAAGCAGAGATAGATGGCGAACCCATGACCACACGCCCGGCACGCAGCAGCAGTGGATTTGACGGCATAGCAGAAGAAGCCCTGGCACTGCCGGATTGGGAGACCGTGCCGACCTGCACGAGCCTCTGCGTACCCTGGCGCGTTTACCACACCAACCATACGGGCGATTGGGAAATCTTCCGCCTGGATGGCGCTGATCCAACCAGCCAGACCACATCACACCAGAATCTGTCCCAGGGCGTCGGTGAAGGTGTCTCTGACATGGCACCGAGCCGCTCCCCCAATGGGGAATGGGTGATCTTCTCCAGCAATCGCGATGGCAACTGGGAACTCTACGTCGCGCCAACTGACGGGGAGAGTTCGCAAATCCAGCGTGTGACGCGCAACAGCATCGCCATCGATACCGATCCGGTGTGGGGACCGCACCAGTACGTCGCTTTCGAGACGACTCGCGACGGAAATTGGGAACTCTATCTGTTGGATATGCTCACCGGGCAGGAGATTCGCCTCACCGATCACCCCGGCAGCGACATCAACCCCTCGTGGTCGCCGGATGGCAGCAAACTGGCCTTTCAGAGTGACCGCGACGGCACCTGGCAAATCTACGAAATCGACCTGAATACGCTGACGCTGGTCAAGCTCAGCGACGGCACTGGAACGGATGTAGAGCCGATGTACAACTTCGCCGGAGATCAGATCGCCTTCCGTTCCTACCGTGATGGCACGGGTAACAGCGTCATCTATCTGATGGGCGCTGATGGCAGCGACCCACAGGCGATCACCAGCCCGGATGAAGACGCGACTAACCACACCTGGTCACCGCTGGATACGCTGATCGCCTATCAATCCGATCAAGACGGAGACCTCGATGTCTACATCTACGAATTGCCGACGGGTACAACGCGCCAACTGACGGATAATGCCATCGCAGACTACGCGCCAACGTGGATGTGTGGCGGCACGCAGGTACTCTTCACCTCCGACATACAGGGCAACCCGGACATCTACGAAGCCGACGCCCTACCGATCCTGGAACCCGGCATTCTGGTCGATGAGGAAGCGGAGCAGTTGACCTTCGAACTGGAAGATGATGTGTACCCGCAGCAAACACCGGGAGAAGAGAACGCCAGCCGCGAGGGTCAGACGATCATCGGTACATTTGGCGAGCAAACCACCTTCTTGCAGCCCGATACGCACATCACTCCGGTTGATCTTTCGGTTGAGATGAGCGAGGCATCCTGGATGCAAGTCGAAAGCTGCACTGTGCCGGACACAGCGGAAGAAAATGCAGAAGCTGGCTCCGGCTAGGCGAAAACGAACAGAGGGGGCAGCCCGGGGCTGATCCCCCCCAGCATTGCGCAAGAAAAAAGAGAGACAGGATGGTGGTTCCTGTCTCTCTTTCGTTTCTATTTTGCATCAGCAGCACTCTTGAGTGCAGCAGACAAGGGCTTCAGAAGAGGACGAGTGCTTCTTCCACGCTGGAGGCCATAGAGAATACCTGGTCAAAGCGCGTCACAATGAAGATGTTTCGTGCGGTAGTATCCTTCGGCAGGACGAGAATCACATCCCCACCTGACTTCTTCGCCGATTTGAGCAAGGAAACTAACGCGGAAATCCACGCACTATCCAGAAACGTCACTGCACGAAGATCAACCATATAGCGCTGCTGGGGTTCATCCGCATACTGCGCCTGTATGCCCCTCAAATCGTTGACGTTGAATGCGTCGAGACGATCGGTGAATTCGATGATACGAACATGATGATCTCGGCAGCTTCATAGCATCCCTCTTCTACCACAATCTCACGAATTAGAATTTGTATGGGGCGCGGGTTGTTGGATCCATGCCAGGGGCGTCACACGTCGCTATCAGATGACATCAACGGCCAGGTTCTGCGCTCTCGTGGCAGCTTATGGGCGGGTAGCTGTCGTGAGAGCAGTTCACGCAAGAGCCGCGTGACCAGAAACGGACTGTAGATGCGCCCCCCTGCCGCCGTTTTTCCGGCGAGAATCGCCTCTCGCAGGTCATCTGCGCTGCTCCCGGGAAATTGTGTATATGCCCGGCCTACCGTCGGCAAGTAATGTCCGTCGCTGCCGCCCGTCTCAGCGCGTTTCTTCCAGCGGCGGTTGTTCCAGGACGCGATGCGATTCGAGAACCATTCCGTCGGGGTCGCATTGCGCACCTCCACCCCGTCGAAAGGAATAGTCTCAATCAGGCGCTGCACCCCCTTCATACCATCCAACCGCAGCAAGAACGGCGCGTGCGAGAAGGGATGTGCCGCAATCGCCAGGCCGCCCTGTTCATGGATCAAATTGACAGTTTCCGCCGCTGTCTTCCCAGACGGGATGTCGTCATCAATGAACAGTCCCAGAATATCGCCATCCGCCGAAGTCACTTCCGTGCCGATGATGACTTCCAGCGGACGGAATTCCTCGCGGAAGTACTGGACGTACGCATGAGCGACTCGCGCCCCTGCTGTCGTGTCGTGATCGGTGACGGCAATCACATCCAGTTCGGTCTCCATCAGCACGAACTCGACCAGCACTTCCGGAGACATGAGTCCGTCAGAGAAGAAGGTGTGAATGTGAATATCGGCTTTGCCACGTCTCTCTGGCATGGGCACATCAATCACCATTACGAGCCATTACTATTTGCATAGTAGCAGCAGAACGCACGAGAAAAGCTTGAGAAGTTCGAAGGCGCTGCAATTGCGCAGCAGTGCGAACCCAACATTGCACAGGGGCGTCATTCGGTAATATCACTGCATGAAGTTACCAGTATAGTACGAAATTTGTTTGGTTTACGCTTGAATCGTACAACAGGCTGCGAGAGCAGCAACCGTCGTTTGTTCCATGCAAGGCCACGCCCGCACGCTGAATACTGGTGTCCGTTTGTCAACTTGCCGCCCCTGTAGCAAGACAATTATTCTTAGCATCGTTTGATTTTCCGGGTATGCACGAGGAAACGTAGCCCACCAGGGAAGAGCAGAGGCAGCCGGGTGCCGGGCAATATTCTTCACGACAAGGGACGAATGGGAGGATTTGATGAACCATTTCAGACGCACAGGCAGTCTGGTTGTGGTTGTCGTCATGCTCGGACTGGCCTTCAGCTTGTTCAGTGTTGCGGCGCAAGACACGCCGGGCTTGGGAAATGTGGACGTACAGATTGATCCGGTCTTCGGCCTATGCTCGATCACCCCTGACGAACAGGTCGGAACAGACTCAGAGACTACCGGAACGGGATTCGCCGATGCTGTCACCACCGGGACAGGTTTCGCCGATGCTGTCACCACCGGAACAGGCTTTGCTGATGCTGTCACTACTGGAACGGCCTTCGACCTGGGGCAATTCATCGACGACTTCGCAGATTTTGCCGACGATGTACAGGATAACGAAATTGCTTTCCAGTGGGTGACCGATTACGTCACCGCTTTGCAAGCATCGCCACTCTTCAACGAACAGCAAGTGGCTATCCTCATCCTGGATAATCAGGATCATGGGCGCGGCGTCTTGCAGACGGTCAATGCTTCGCTGGCGGCAATGGGCAGTCCGGCAAACATTCAGGTTGAACTGATCGACATCGGTGCGGAATCGGGTGCATATGAAGCGGATCAGGTCGCGGCACGCCTGGAAGACCGTGTAACAGAACTCCAGGCCGAGGGCGTGGACTTCTTCGTCACCAATATGAGCTTCGCCCTGGTTCCCTGCGTTGCCACCGTGACCTTCACAGATACCAACGAGACTTTCGAATTCAATTTCAATGACTTCGTGGAACTGCTACTCGATACGCAGGCACTCGCTGCCGAACCGGATCCCAGCCTCGTGAAACCGGTCGATGCCTGCTACATCCGCGAAGCGAGTGAAGGCTTCCAGTACATCACGATCCACTTCACATACGAGAACCCGAACCCGGTTCCCGTCGATATTCCTCCGACGGAGAACAATAACACGCTGACACTGCTCTCGGAAGAAGGGGACGCAAATTACCGAAACAGCTTCGAGACGAAGAAAGTTCCCTATCAATTCTTCAAGTCCGCAGAAGCGCCCTATCATGGCTTCGATATCGGCCTCGAAGTTAATGACGGAGCTAGCTGGCAATTGCAATGGGAACTCAATGGTGAGGTCATTACGGCGGATAGCACGCTCTCGGATTTCGATCCAGAGAATGACATCATCCCAGAATGTGATTTCTCCTATGCAACAGATACCGATCTCTACCTTTCCGATGGTAGTGAAGAAGGTGTGCCGATTGGTGCTTGCGTCCGAGAAATTGATGGCACCCTGGTCGCCTTTATGGATGTCTTCAACCCTTCGGATGAAGCGCTCGTGCTGTGGCCCTTCAGCAACGCCATTCTAACGGTGGCCTACGGAGGCTACGATTACTTCGGCGTAGAAGCCGTACCCATCACCATCCCACCGGGATTGAGTGCGTACCCACAGAATGCGATTCAAATTCCGATTATAAATTCTGAAGATGGCCCCCTGGAGGTCTATTTCAGTAATAGTTCAACGGAATTCTCGGATTTTATCGCAGTCGATCTCGACCTGGAAAGCAACGCCTGTCCAGAACCTCAGTATCTGGAGTGGCGCTACTCCATTGTGGATTATCTGGTGTCTGTGCTCGGCGTGCCGGAATCGCGCACGGACGAATTCATCGCCGCGCTCTTCACTGAAACCTCTGGCCTCGACCCCGATGATACGCCCTTCACCGGGCTGGATGACTTGCTGCGCGAGTACCTGGAACGCTCGGCGGATCCCACCGATGACTTCGGGCTGGCGGCGGTAGCTGCCTCAGGTAACTTTGCGGCCTGGTTCGCGGATTTCTTCGGCTTCGACCCGGACGACGTTCCTCCGCTGGCACCCGCCATCTGGAACTCGACCATCGCGGCAGCAGGCACCTATGGCCCGGCGAACGAACCCTGGGGCTACACGGCAGAAGATGATACCGAACTGCAATTCACACACATTGGCGACGTGGCAGCGCCTGCGGGCAGCTACTGCTTCGGTACACTGGGCTGCGGGACGGAAACAGATCGCCCAGGCGAAGCCGTCAATGCAGATGATTGGCAGCGCTACCTGCTTGGTACGTCGTATTCGACACCGGGCATCTCGGCTGTGCTCGCAGGCTATCTCTCGACAGGCACCTGCACCTTCCCGGTGGTGGATGGCGAGGCGCGTCCGCCGCTGATTGAACTGGATACCCTGCCGAGCACGCCGCTGCTTCCGGGCAATGAGGTCTTCACCTGTTCGCTGGAAGCACCGACGACAGGCAGCATCACCGTCGTCAAAGAGGTGATCTACAATGCTGACGTTGATGTAGACAGCGACCGCGACTTCGCCTTCTTCAGCACTCAATTGGGCAATTTCAGTCTGGATGATCCGTTGACGGATGATAGTGACGGCGTGACCGACACAGAAACTTTCAGCAATCTCGCCGCAGGAAGCTACACCATCATCGAGAATCCCAATGGCAACTGGAATCAGACCGTTACCTGCGTCGGTGATGACGATGTGACCTATCTCTCGCCCGACATCGGCGCGAGCATCGACCTGGACGCTGGCGAAAACGTGACCTGCACCTTCACCAACGAGCGCATAACCTACGATCTGACCTATGAGAAGGCACTCGCGGAGGGCACAGCTCCCCTGGCGGGCAACTGGGAATTCACGCTGGCCTCGTTGCTGAGTCCCTTCGATGGCACCATCGATCAGGATTTCGGCGTCGTGGCGAACGTGCCGGGAGCAGGAGGCAGCAGCACACTCACGCTGCCGCTGGAGGCATACAAGATCGGCGAGGTGGTGCCAGCGGGCTACGACCTACAGTTGATCGACTGCGGCGCAGGTGGCATTTCTACCATGCCCCCGCTTGATGACGAATTCACAATCATCCTCGACCAGGATTTGACCTGTGTCTTCACCAATGCGGAAGAAGCTGCGGCGAACCTGCCGCCGACGATCGCACCCATCCCGAACCAGGTGAACCAGGTCGGCGATACGATCACCCCCTTCGCTGTAAACGCCAACGATCCCGAAGACCTGCCGCTGAGCTTCATTGCGACCGGGCTACCGGGCGATGTCGTCCTGGATCGCGTGTCGGGCATCTTCAGCGGAACCATCGCGGAGAGCACGGCACCGGGTGAGTATCTGGTAACGGTTACTGTGACGGACAGCGTGGGTCAGGAAGCAACCGCGATCTTTACATGGACGATCGAAGCGCCGGATCCGACGACTCCGCCGCCGACGACGCCTGCGCCAACCACACCCGCCCCCACAACACCCGCACCTTCGGGCATCACAGCGTTGGAAGTCTGCTGGGTGGAAGATCAGAATAACGCGACGACCGTCTGGCGCGTGACCAATCCCAACACTGTACCGCTAGAACCAGGGACACCGCTGAAGGTGATCTTCGACTGGGAGACCTACGATAGCGACGGGAATCCGCTGCAAAACGCACAGCGTTGCGATCAGACAGGTGAGACGCAGATCAACACCAACCTGTCCTACGCCATCGAGGTGTCATGGTTCCTCTTCGACAATTCGGTTTCTGAGCCGCTGGGTACCGTCCGTGCTGAAGCGACAGAAGCCTTCCGCTGCGACGCTGAGCCGACGCCGGAGGAGACGCCATCGCCTGAGGTGACCGATGCGCCGACAGAGACGCCAGAGGACACCCCGGCATCAGAAGAACCGGAACAAGGTGGCGACGACGAACCGACGCCGAGCAGCACACCCACGCCGGAAGAGCCGCAGGAGGGCGACGACGAACCAGCGCCGACCACCCCGGCACCCGATCCTGTGACTCCCGCGCCGGATGCCGCTGCACCGCTGACGGTCTGCTGGGTGGAAGACCAGAATGGAGCGACCACTGTCTGGGAGATCAGCAATCCCAACAGCGTGCCGCTGACGCCGGGCACACAGCAAAAAGTCGTCTTCGACTGGACGGCCTTTGACGAAACTGGAGCAGCGCTGCAGAGCGCCGAACGCTGGGAACAGACCGGAACCGTGCGCCTGAGTACTCCGCTGGCGAACTCGCTTCAGGTGACGTGGTCGCTCTTCAACAATGGGCCGCTGCAACCCCTGGGAACGACCATCGCCTTCGCTTCGGAAGAGGATCGCTGCGAATAACCGCGGCGATCGCCAACCGAATAACGTGAATCGAAAGGGTGCTGCGCAGATGCAGCGCCCTTTTTTGCAGCAGCACCAACACGCTGCCCGCGGTAGTTTTTGGCGACGGCGCTAGCGAATGTTAGACCAGCGACTATAATGAACTCGCGGCTACCCCTGGCAACCCAGACATGAGGCAACGGTATGGAATCACAGCAGCGCAGTTCGTTGGTCAACGGACGCTACACCCTGGAACAAGAATTGGGCGGCGGCGGTATGGGCACCGTCTATCGCGCCTATGACCGACTGACGGGCAAAGCGGTTGCCCTCAAGCGTGTGAAACTTGCCGATGACGCAGCCGAGGGAACCACCGTCGATTACCGCGCCATGACAACGCTCTTCGAGACGCTGGCGCACGAATTTCAGGTTTTGGCGTCCCTACGCCACCCGCATATCATCGATGTGCTGGACTACGGCTTCGATGACACGCGGCAGCCCTACTTCACCATGTCGCTGGTGCCAGGGGCAGCGCCCTTCGTACAAGCAGTGCGCACACAATCGCAGGAACAGCAGATGCGCTTGCTGTTGCAACTGCTGCAAGCCATCGACTATCTGCATATTCGCGGCCTATTGCATCGTGATTTAAAGCCGGACAACGCCCTGGTCACCGGGGAACAGCACGTCAAGGTGTTGGATTTCGGGCTGGCGACGCTGCACGAACAAGCGCGAACTGACGAAATCGCGGGAACGATCCTCTACATGGCACCAGAGCTGTTCCAGGGACAGGCACCCAGCCGCGCCTCCGACCTGTACGCATTCGGTGTGATGCTCTACGAGACACTGCGCGGAGAGCACCCGTTCGGAGAAGGACGCACTACCAACCTGATTCTGGACATCCTGCAGAAGACGGTAGCGACAGATGATCTGCCAGATGATATGGCGATAATCGTCGAGCGGCTGCTGGCGAAAACTGCCGAAGACCGCTATCAATCCGCCGAAGATGTCATCATTGCCCTGTGCGAAGCCAATGAACATCCAATTCCCAGGGAAACGCGGGAGATTCGCGAGAGTTTCTTGCAGGGAGCGCCTTTCATCGGGCACACGGACGATTTGAGCACCCTGACCGACGCGCTGCAGAAGGCCACCCAGGGGGAAGGCTCTGGCTGGATCATCGGCGGCGAGACGGGGGTGGGCAAGAGCCGCCTGCTGGATGAACTGCGCATCAAGGGGTACGTCAACGACGTGCTGGTGCTGCAAGGACAAGCGGAACCGAACGGCTTGCCTTACCAGATGTGGCGCGAACCGCTGCGGCGCTTCTTGCTGGCGCAGGAAATCAGTGATGCTCAGGCCAGTGCGCTGAAGCCCATCATCCCCGACCTGGAAGCCCTCCTCCAACGCTCGATACCCGACTCGGCTCCCGTCGATCAGAAATCGTTTCAGCAGCGCCTGAATGATACCATTGTCGCGCTCTTTCGCGATTATCAGAAACCCACACTGCTCATCCTTGATGACCTGCAATGGGCGCAGGAAAGCCTGCCCGCGCTACAACAACTGTCCGGCATGGTCGCTGACTTGCCTTTGCAGATCGTGGCAACCTACCGCAGCGACGAAAACGCGAGCCTACCGGAAACGCTGCCTGACTTGCAGCCGATTGCGCTCTCTCGCCTATCATCCGAGGACATCGCCAACCTGAGCAATGCCATCCTGGGCGAGGAAGGTAAGCGCGACGAAATCGTGAGTTACCTGCACGAGCACAGCGAAGGCAATGTCTACTTCATGCTGGAAATCCTGCGTGCACTCGCAGAAGAGTCGGGTAAACTGCGGCAAATCAGCACCATCCAATTGCCGAAGCAAGTCTTCGCTGGGGGCATTCAACAAGTCATGCTGCGCCGCTGGGAGCGCGTGCCAGAAGAAGCACGCGGCCTCTTACAAACTGCCGCCCTCATTGGCCGTGACCTGGATTTGAAGCTGCTGACGACCCTCGCAGCAGAGCAAGACCTGGCGAACTGGCTGACGCTCTGCGTCAACAGCGCTGTGCTGGTCGGTGTGGACGAGACCTGGAATTTCACACACGACAAACTGCGCGAAGTAATCGCCAACACGCTGGACGCTGCAGAACGCACGGGTCAGCACCGCCTCATCGCGGAGGCCATCGAGCAAACCTACCCCGCCTCGCTGGATCAAGCGGCTGAAGTCGCGCGGCACTGGGGGCTGGCGGACGATCCTGTGCGAGAATATCCGTATTTGCGCCGCGCACTGACGCATCACCTGCAAATCGGCGCAGCACAGGATGCCCTCGAATTGTCCCGGCGTGCCCTGGAAATCCTCTCTGCCGCCGTGAGCGACCCGGACACCCAACGCGATGCCCGCACCGATCTGCTCATTCAACGGACACAGGCATACAAATACCTCAGCCAGCTTGAAGAGGCGCAGTCAACACTGGAGGACGCCGCTGCCATCGCCATCCATGCCAGTCACCTCGCACGAATCGCCCTGGAACGCTCGGACATCGCACACCTGCGCGGGGAACAGGACGACGCCATCACCCTGGGCGAAGTCGGGCTGGCGCAGTACCGCAACCTGAATGACTCCCAGGGCACGGCGATCATGCTGCGTCACCTGGGTGCGGTCACGCTCATGAAGGGCGACACGGAGAGAGCAACAGCTTACCTGGAAGAAAGCCTCGCGATGGCGCAAACGCTGGATGATCCTTCGCTGATCGCTGGAATCTACAACAATCTCAGCGTTATCAAGCGCCGCCAGGGTGATCCGCAGACAGCGAAGGAACATCTCGCTCAGGCACGTATACGCTGGGAGGCGACCGGGGAACAACGCAAATTGCTGCAAGTGCTCATCAACCTGGGCAATATCCACGCCGTATCGGATGAATTCCCGGAGGCAGAAGCGATTTACAAGCAAGCGCTGGTGATCGCCGAGCGCATTGGAGATCAGCACCTGGGTGGACACGCCGTGAACAACCTGGGGATGGTCGCCATGCTCACAGAACAGTTCGAGGCTGCCAGCCATTATTTCCAGCGCACGCTGGAAAATGCACGCAAGATCGGCGCACAGCAGAGCATTGCCAACGCGCTGACCAATCTGGGGCACACTGCTTCCTACCAGCAAGATCATTCTCTTGCAGGCGTTTACTTCCGCGAAGCCATCGAAACAGCCCAGGCGGTGCAGGCGGTACCCGTGATGCTGGAAGCCCTGGTCGGCCTGGCAGAGATCATAGAGGATACCGCAATGTCTCGTCGCTGGCTGCAATCCCTTCAGCAACATCCTGCTGCCTCCAACAGCATCCGCACGCAGGCACAAACCGCCCTGGAAACCCTTCAACATGCGGAGAAGCTCGCGCCAGAAAACACCGATGATGCTCACACAGAGGCAGCACTCACCTTGGAAGAGATCGTGCAGCAAGCGCTCAATACCTGGCATCCCGGTTAAGAGATCATTGAATCACGATTGTGTACTTGCAATCTTAGGTGAGATTTGGTATCAATTAGAACTGAAGCGATACGCAGTCTCAACGCGACATGAGACGGTTCCGGAATCACCTCAGAAAAGCACTGCTCTTTCGTTTCCATACCAATGCCAATTCGTACAGTTGCACTTTGGAGATATTCGATGCGCAAACACTTCACGGTCGTATTCTTGTTGTTGTTCCTGGTATTGCCCGGCGCACATGCCCAGGATGATCGCCTGCAAATTGTCGCTTCGCACAGCATTTTGGCAGATGTCGTGCGCAATGTGACCGGCGATGCCGCTGATGTCACGTCCACCATGCCCGTCGGGGCTGATCCGCATTCTTTCCAGCCTGTCCCCAGTGACCTCGCTGCCCTGGCGGAGGCCGATATCGTCTTCATCAACGGGGCACTCTTTGAAGAGGGTCTGCTGGAAGCTATCGAAAACGCAGATGAGGATATGAACATCATCGAAGCGTCAGCCTGCGTCGAAATTCTCCCCTTCGGTGCATCCAGCCATAGCCATGATGAAGATCACGAGC
>CAZJWX010000023.1:16761-56564 GCA_964549915.1 uncultured Anaerolineaceae bacterium
ACGAAGAGGGCGAAGATCACGAGCACGAAGAGGGCGAAGATCACGAGCACGAAGAGGGCGAAGATCACGAGCACGAAGAAGGCGAAGATCACGAGCACGAAGAGGGCGAAGATCACGAGCACGAAGAAGGCGAAGATCACGAGCACGAAATGGGCGAGATGAGCGCCACTGCGGAAATGTGCGAAGCCCACTACGCCGAAATGGACGCCTTGCACGAAGATCGCCACGAACACGAAGAGGGCGAAGATCACGAGCACGAACACAGTGAAGTTGAGACGCTTGGGCCGCTGTACGCGATCGATTGTGGTGCTGGCCACGCCCACGACGGCGAACACAACGAAGAAGAGGGCGACGACCACGAGCACGCTCACGGCTCCTGCGACCCGCACGTCTGGATGGAGCCGCACAATGTCATGTACTGGACGATGCTCATCCGCGATACATTGGTCGAACTTGATCCCGCTAACGCCGAGACGTACATCGCAAACGCCGCCGCCTACCTGGAAGAAATCGACGCCCTGGCGCACGATTTCGTGATGCCAATGGTGGATACATTGCCAGAAGAGAACCGCATCCTCATCACCAATCACGAGTCACTGGGTTACCTGGCAGCGCGTTTTGACTTCGAACTGGTCGGCACAGTCTTCCCCGGTGGCGCGACGGCCAGTGATCCGAGCGCTCAAGAGGTTGCTGCGCTGATCGATTTGATCCGCGATGAGGGTGTTCCAGCGATTTTCGCAGAGACGACGGTGACGGATTCCCTCGTTCAGACAATTGCCGACGAAACGGGAGCGCAAGTCTTCGTGCTGTACAGCGGTTCGCTGAGCGAAGAAGGCGAACCCGCCGCAACCTATGTGGATTACATCCGCTACAACTACACGACCATCGTGGAGGCATTGGGCGGCGGCATGTAAAATCGAGTGAACTGGTGGCGTCTGCTCCTGTAGATGCCACTCCACACGCCTTGCAACCAATCGAAGAGGGATTCATGCAACATACAGCAGCGAAGCCAATCGAATTTTCAGCGAATGGCGCGAGACAATCGTCGGACGCCTACGCTCTGGTGGTGGATAACCTCACAGCGGGCTACCCGGGGGATCGCCATGCGCTGAAAGAAGTCTCATTCCGCGTGAAGTCGGGTGAGCGGATCGCCCTGATTGGCCCCAACGGTGCCGGAAAGAGTACGCTCTTCAAGGCCATCGCGGGATTGATCCCCTTCACGACGGGCAGTATTTCGGTTTTTGAGCGCGACTGCCACAGCAGTCATAGCCGTGTGGGCTATGTCCCGCAGCACAACGAGATTGACTGGTCATTCCCCGTGACGGTCTACGATGTGATTATGATGGGACGCGCCCGCCACAATCGCTGGCTGCCCTGGGCACGAAGCAGTGACCATCAGCGCGTACAGGAACTGCTGAAGCAGCTCAGCCTGATGCCGATCGCACAGCGACAGATTGGCGAACTGAGCGGCGGGCAGAAGCGGCGCGTCTTCATCGCACGTGCCCTCGCGCAGGAGACGCAAGTCCTTCTCATGGATGAGCCATTCACCGGGGTCGATACCGCCGCCGAACACGAAATCATGGAGACGCTAGACACACTGACAGAAGAAGGCATCACGATCTTGTTGGCCACTCATGATATGGGCAAGGCCGCCAATCACTTCGACAAGGTCGCCCTGATCAATCGGAGATTGCTGGCCTACGGCATGCCAGAAGCCGTCATGCAGCCCGATGTACTGCGCCAGGCCTATGGCGGCGCACTGACGGTGTTCCGGCAGGGAAACGAGACGATATTGATCGCAGATGATCACGGAGCAGACCATTAACGTGGAAACAATTCTCAACTTCTTCACCGAACCGCTTTCGTATACCTTCATTCAGCGCGGTTTGCTGGCGTTGATTCTGGTCGGCGGCGTGAGCGCGATTGTGGGCAGTTTTGTGGTGGTGCGCGGCATGTCCTTCTTCGGGGATGCATTGGCGCACACCGTCCTGCCCGGAGTCGCACTGTCCTACACGGCGACGGGTGGAACCATCGGCAGCAATCTGTTCATCGGCGGGCTGGGAGCGGGGATCATCTCCGCCCTGGTGATCGCCTTCCTCACGCGGCAGGAGCGGCTGAAAGAGGATACCGCCGTCGCACTGGTCTTCGTGACGATGTTCGCACTGGGTATCGCCATCATCAGCACCCAGAACGCCTACAACGTCGACCTGACGCATATTCTGTTCGGCAGCATCAACGGAATCAGCACGAATGATTTGCAAGTAATGGCGGCTCTGGGCGCAATCGTCTTGCTCATCATCCTGGTTTTCTACAAGCAGTTCATGATCGTCAGCTTCGACCTGAGCCTGGCCTACACCCTGAAACTGCCTGTGGAGTTCCTGCGGGTGCTACTGCTGATCTTGATCGCCGTAACCATCGTCGCCAGCTTGCAAGCTGTGGGCATCGCGCTGATGCTCGCCCTGCTTATCACGCCAGCGGCAACCGCGCGGCTGATCGTGCATCGGCTGCACATGATGATCTTGCTGGCGACGATGGTCGGCATCAGCAGCGGCATCTCCGGATTCTACCTGTCGTACTACCTGGATATTCCGTCAGGCGCGTCAATCGTGTTGATGATGAGCAGTATCTTCGGCATCGTCTTCCTGGGTCAGCAGGCACGCCGCCTGTTCGTCGCTCCGGCACGAGAGACCGCCTGAACTTCAGGCAATGGTTACAACTAGCTTCGGATACTTTTCACAGTTGCCGGGCAGGATGCTGCGTGTTAGAGTACTGCGCGAACGAGGAGACAAACAGCGATGCACATGATTTTGTTCAGCAGCAAAAAGGCAAAGAAGACGAACGACACCTGAGGTGTGGGCGTTTTTGCATGCTTGCCTGAACAGCGAAGCACAGCCAACCAGAGCCGCCCACCGAGGCGGCTTTTTTGTTGCCCATCGGGGAGAGATGACCATGTACCTGTTTCAATCCATCGACAGCAAGAAGCCACTGGTGTGGATTTACCATTCCACTTCTCACACAGAACCACAAGTGTTGAGGCCAGGGCAGGCTAGAAGAGACACCCTGCTAAACAAGAAGTGCAAGAAGAACCAGCCAGAACCCCGTTCTGGATAGTGGTGCTGCGCTTCGCCAACGTGTGAACAAGACCGCCATCCGGGAACGGGTGGCGGTTTTTTGTTGCCTATTCGACGACCTGTAATCCATCAACGAAAGGAAGACCATTATGACCAGCCAGACGTTTGAATGCCCTGAATGCGCAGCGGATGTCGCCATTCCGGCGGACGCCATGCAGAACGAGATCATCTCCTGCGCAGACTGCGGCACAGAACTGGAAATTCTGAGCCTGGAACCTCTGGAAGTCGAACTTGCGCCGGAAGTCGAAGAAGATTGGGGAGAATGAGCACAATGCGGATTGCCTTGCTCGTCACACATATTCGGGCAGAAGAAAAGCTGCTCATCAACGCCTTTCGCGACGCGGGCGTCGAACCCGACATCATCCTGGATCGCGACCTGAACATCGACCTGACCGCCGGGGCGGGGCAGCTTGCCCCCTCTGGTCTGCCCTGGTCGTCCTATGACCTGGTCTTCGAACGCTGCGTGAGCACCTCACGCGGTCTCTACATGCTGATGATCCTCAACCGCTGGGGCATCCGCACGATCAACAGTTACGCGACAGCATCCATCTGCGCGGATAAGCTCCAGACCAGTCTGCTGCTGGCAGCAGCCGGGGTCGCACAGCCGGAGACACGTGTGGCGTTTGATCCCGACAGCACCTTACAGGCCATTGCTGACGTGGCCTACCCCGCTGTACTGAAACCCGTCACCGGGTCATGGGGGCGCTTGCTGGTGCGTGTCCATGATCGCGACAGTGCGGAAGCGATCATCGAACATCGGCAGACGCTGGGCAACTATACCCACCACACTTACTATGTGCAGTCTTATGTCAACAAGCCGGGGCGGGATATTCGCGCCTTCGTCGCGGGAGATCACACCCTCTGTGCGATTTATCGCACGTCATCGCACTGGGTGACGAACACCGCACGCGGGGGCACCGCCACCAACTGCCCCATCACCCGCGAACTCGATGATATCTGCCAGCGGGCTGCCCAGGCCGTCGGCGGCGGCATTCTGGCGATCGACCTGCTGGAAGACGAAGATAGCGAATTGCTGGTCAACGAGATCAACCACACGATGGAGTTTCGCAACAGCAGCGCACCCACAGGCGTCGATATTGCTGCTGAAGTTGTCCGTTATGCACTGACACACATCGAGGAGTTCGTCCGATGACTGAGCGAATGCGAGTGGGTATTGTCGGAGGCAGTGGCTATACGGGTGGCGAACTGCTGCGCCTGCTGCACTTTCATCCATACGTCGAAGTGACGCAAATCACCAGCCGCGAACACGCAGGGCGCTATGTACACACTGTGCATCCCAACCTGCGCGATGTCTCGCACCTGCAATTTGTACATCCCGATGCCCTGGAAGCCTGTGATGTGCTGTTCCTGGCGCTACCACACGGCGTCACAGCCCACCACATCGAAGCGTACGCAGCCCTCGCCCCGCGCTTGATTGACCTCTCCGCCGATTTCCGCCTGAATGATGCAACCGGATACGAGCAATGGTATGACGAAGTACATCCCGCGCCGGAATGGTTAGAGCGATTTGCCTACGGCTTGCCAGAAGCCAACCGGGATGCCTTGCGCAGCGCACGCTACGCTAGCGGGGTCGGCTGCAATGCGACGGTGATCACTCTGGCGTTGCTGCCCCTGGCGCATGCTGGGTTGATCGAGCGAGTCAGTGCCGAGATCAAGGTCGGTTCTTCGGAAACGGGGAACAGCCCGTCCGCCAGTTCGCACCATCCGACACGCAGTGGAGCCGTCCGCACCTATAGCGCCACGCGACACCGCCATCTGGCGGAGGTGCAAATGGTGCTCTGCACGGAAGCGCCGATTCGTTTCAGCGTGACCGCCATTGAGATGGTGCGCGGCGTGCATCTCTCAGCACATGTCGATCTCACCGAGACCCTCACCGAGAAAGACATCTGGCGGCTGTACCGCCGCGCCTATAAGCAAGAACCCTTCGTGCGGCTGGTCAGCGGCAAAGTCGGGCTGCATCGCCTGCCGGAACCGCGCGTGGTTGCCGGGACGAATTACTGCGACATCGGCTTCGAGATGGACGACGATGGGCAGCATCTGGTGTTGATTGCTGCGCTGGACAACCTGGGCAAAGGTGCAGCAGGCAGCGCCGTGCAATGCATGAATCTGATGCTCGAATTTGATGAAACGACGGGGTTGCAATTCCCCGGAATCTATCCATAGACATGTAGAACTGTGAGGAGCGAAACGAGTATGGAAAACACACTGGTTGTCAAGATCGGTGGCGGCGCGGGTCTGGATATGCAGACCGCTGTTCAAGACCTGGCGCATATCGCCCGTATCCGTCCGCTGGTCGTCGTGCATGGGGTTAGCCAGCGCATGGCGGAACTTTGCGCAGAGCGCGATGTCCCGGTCACTATGCTGACTTCACCCACCGGGCACGCCTCGCGCTATACGCCCCCAGAAATCCGGGACATTTTCGTGGAAGCAGCAACCCAGATCAACGACGAATTGCTAGAAAGACTGGGCAATCTGAACATTCCAGCGGTTGGTCTGATCGACCCCATCATCATCCGGGGAGAACGCAAGAAGGCAATTCGTGTAGTCGTCAATGGGCGCGTGCGCGTGGTACGCGACGACTATTCCGGCAGCATCATAGACGTGGAAACCGCCGCCATTGACGAAGCGTTGCGGAATGACGCTGTTGCCGTGCTACCGCCGCTGGCGGATAGTGCTGATGGGCTGCTGAACATCGACGGGGACCGGGCTGCCGCCGCAGTTGCCGCCGCCATCGGCGCATCAGAACTGGTGATCCTCAGCAATGTGCGCGGACTGTACCGCAATTACCCGGATGAGAGTAGCTTCGTGCCAGATGTGCCCCTCACGCAACTTGACCAGGCGATGAATTGGGCGCAAGGCCGGATGAAGCGCAAAGTCCTCAGCGCACAGGAAGCCCTGACGAACGGACTCTCGCGCGTCGTCATCGGTGACGGTCGCTGCACGCAGCCTGTCTCACTGGCATTGAACGGCGAAGGAACGGTCTTCCGCGCATGATGACGACACACTTGAACACCACCAGGATCGAAGACGCGCATACTTCCGGCGCTTATCCCAAGCGTCCACTGACCATCGTCCGCGGGGACGGCTGCACCGTCTGGGATGAAGAAGGCCGCCCCTACCTGGATGCAACCAGCGGACAGGGCGTTGCGCTGCTGGGACACAGCCATCCAGCGGTTGCAGGTGCCATCGCGGCACAGGCACAAACGCTCATCACCTGCCCGGAAATCTTCTACAATGATCAACGAGCGCGGCTCTACAGCCTCTTAGGCAGCGTGCTGCCGAATGAAATCAACCGCTTCTTCCTCTGCAACAGCGGCGCAGAAGCAGTTGAAGGCGCATTGAAGCTGGCGCGTCTGCTGACCGGGCGCGAGGGAATTGTGGCCGTACGGCGTGGCTTTCACGGGCGCACCCTGGGCGCACTCTCGCTGACCTGGAACAAAAAGTATCGAGAGCCGTTCGCGGCGTGGCAGCCAGCAGTGACCCACATTGCCTATGACGACCTGCAAGCGGCGCACGAAGCCATCACTGAGCAGACTGCTGCCATCGTCGTCGAAGCCGTACAGGGCGAAGGCGGCGTCTATCCTCCCAGAGCGGAATACTTGCGAGGTTTGCGCGAACGCTGCGACGAGCGCGGCGCATTGCTCATCATCGACGAGATTCAGACCGGATTCGGGCGTACCGGGCGCTGGTTCGCCTTTGAAGGCGCGGCGGTTGTTCCGGATGTCGTCACGCTGGGCAAGGGCATGGCGGGCGGTGTTCCGATGGGCGCAGTAGCCTGGCATGGGTCGCTGGGTGAAATGCCGCGCAGCAGTCACGGCAGCACGTTTGGCGGCAATCCCCTGGCCTCGGCTGCGGCGATTGCGGCGATTTCCACCCTGCGCGAAGAAAATTTGCCTGCACGCTCGGCGGAACAGGGTGCGTGGTTCATGCAAGAACTCCAGGCACTGAATCTGCGTCAGGTGCGCGAGATTCGTGGGCAGGGCTTGATGATCGGCATTGAGCTGCGCGGTCGCGTGACCCCGGTGCTGATGCAGTTGCAGGAGCGCGGCATTCTGGCACTCCCCGCTGGCTTGAACGTCCTGCGCCTGCTGCCACCGCTGATCATCAGCCGCGAAGAATTACAACGCATTCTGGATGCGCTGAAAGAGGTGCTGGCATGACGACGCGACCTGTCATCCGTACGGAAATCGCCGAAGCACTGCTGCATGATCTGGTCGCAACGCCCAGCCCCTCGCACGAAGAAACCGCCGCATCACGACTTCTCGTGAACTGGATGTCTGGTAACGGCTATGATGAAGCCTTCGTCGATGAGGTCGGCAACGCTGTCGGCAGCGTCGGCAGCGGATCGCGCGAAATCGTCCTGCTGGGCCACATCGACACATTCGGCGGCGAGCTTCCGGTGCGGATCGAAGGTCGCACGCTGTACGGGCGTGGCTCGGTAGATGCCAAAGGCCCGTTGGCGACCTTCGCCGTCGCAGCGGCACAGGCGACACTGCCCCCTGATTTGCGTGTGGTAGTCATCGGCGCAGTGGAAGAAGAAGCCAGTACCAGCAAGGGCGCACGCCACGCCCTGACGCAGTACCAGCCGGATTTCTGCGTGATCGGTGAACCGTCCCGTTGGGATCGCATCACACTGGGATACAAAGGGCGTTTGCTGCTGCGCTGGCGCTGGGAGGGGGCGCTCGCCCACAGTGCCAGCACCATCACCAGCCCGCCGGAACACGCCATCGCCTACTGGCAGCAGGTGCAGCGTCACGTCGAACGCATCAATGAAGGCCGCGAAGGCATCTTCTCGCGGCTGGATGTCACCTTGCAGGAGATCAACAGCGGACAGGAGGGAGCCTATGGCTGGGCAGAATCCGTGATTGGCTTCAGGCTGCCGCCGGATGTCGCCCCCCCTGAATTGGCAACTGCCCTCATCCCGGCAGAGGGCGCAAGCGTGAAGGCTTTTGGTCAGGAGCACACCTTCGTCGCGGATAAGAACAGCGCCCTCAGCCGTGCGCTGCGACAGGCGATCCGCGCCCAGGGTGGCAGGCCGCGCTTCGTCCACAAGACCGGAACGTCGGATATGAACATCGTCGGCCCGGCCTGGAATTGCCCGATTGTCGCTTATGGCCCCGGCGACTCAGCGCTCGATCACACGCCGGACGAGCACATCGACCTGGACGAATATCTATGCGCGGTGAACGTCCTGGCGGATACACTCGCCCGCCTTTGAAGGGTGAACATCCGCGCTGGCTGACAAACCATGTACAATGTCCCCCTCGTCCATGACAAGCCTCACAGGCCGCCCATTTTCGCGCAACTGGAGAGGTATCCTGTGCCGTAATAGAAGTGAAACATCGGTTAACGAGAAGCCCAATGCAGGAAGGCAGGATACCCCATGTCTGAAAGCATCATCCACACGCAAGACCTTAGCAAGCAGTACGGCGACTTCTGGGCGCTGCAGAACCTCAACATGGAGATTCCGTCGCGTTCAGTCGTCGGTTTTCTGGGGCCAAACGGAGCGGGCAAGAGTACGACGATCAAGCTGTTGCTCGGCCTGCTGCACCCCACATCAGGGACGGCAACGATCTTCGGGCAAGACATCCAGCGCAACAGCCGCCAAATCCGCCAGCGAGTCGGCTATCTGGCGCAGCAGCCCCGCTTCGACCCGACGATGACCGCACGAGAGACGCTGCATTTCGTCGCACGGCTCTTCTACCAGGGTTCGACACAGGCCTTGAACGCTCGCGTTGAGGAGGCGCTGGAATTGGTCGGCCTCAGCGACAAAGCAGATCGCGTTGTTCGGGGATTTTCAGGCGGCGAGATTCAGCGCTTAGGCATCGCCCAGGCGCAAATCAACGAGCCAGAGTTGCTGATTCTGGATGAACCCGCTGCTGCGCTTGATCCCATGGGACGGCGCGATGTCCTGACCATCATGGAGCGGCTGCGTGAACGAGCCACCGTCTTCTACTCAACCCATATCCTGGACGATGTACAGCGCGTGAGCGATCACGTCGTCATCCTCAATCGTGGGCAACTGGTTGCCCAGGGGTCAATTGACACGTTGTTGCAAGCGGAGGAAGGCGCGGTCTTCCAGGTGGTGCTGCGGGGCAATTGCGATGGCGCGAGGACGCAGCTAGACACCCTGCCCTGGGTCAACAGCATCGACATGGAGCAGGCCAACGGCCTCGCCCGCTGGCGCATCGGCGTGCGCGACCCGCAACAAGCGGAGGAGCACCTGCTGCGCAGCATCCTGAAGGTTCCCGATGTGCACGTCCTGGAATATGGCCGCGTGACCTACGAATTGGAAGATGTGTTCATGAAGATCGTCAGTTGAGGAGCGACCGATGTCAACCAATCAAGCGTTACAACCGCGTCCCCTGGCACACCCACTGAGCGGATTCCGCGTCCTGTTGGGGCGCGAGGGCCGCAAATGGCTGCGCACCCGGCGCTGGTGGATGCAAGCCCTGCTCTGGCTGGTCTTGCTCAACGGATTTGCAGCCTTCAGCCTCTTCGTCCTGCCGGATGTCATCGAGCAGACCACAGCGGCGAGTGCAGGCGCGGAAGCCAACACCGTGACCGCCGCAGAACTGCGCGAAGACGTTCCCAACACACTCTTCGGGCTGGCGACCTTCCTGCTGCCGATTGGCGTGATTTTGCTGGTGCAGAACCAGGTCTATGGTGAGAAGCAGTCTGGCGTCAGCGCCTGGATCATCTCCAAGCCCGTGTCTCGGGCGACGTATCTGCTGGCGAAGCTGGTCACAGACGGCAGCGCCATCCTGCTCTTGATGATCTTACTGCCGCTGATCCCGGCTTACTTCATCCTCTCTTCGACCATCGCCGTCAGCGTGGCGGATTTTGCCCTGGCGCTGCTGCTGCTGGCCTTGCTGCTGGCTTTTTACCTGGCCTTCACGACGATGATGAGTGTCATCGGCTCATCTGCGGAAGTGGTGATGGGGGCTGCGCTGGCGCTGTTGGTCGGCGGCATGATCCTCAGCGATGTGCTCGCCAGCTTCCTGGGGAACGCGGCGTTCTTGCTACCCTGGATGCTGCCCGATGCTATCACCCTGGCAGCCGCCGGCGTGCCACTGCCGCCCGTCCTCGTGATGACCATCGTCTCCACAGCGGTGCTCACGCTGCTTTGCCTGGGGATTGCCTTCTGGCAGTTCGGACGGCAGGAGCTATGAGGCTCCATAGAGGGGATTGCGACACAATCCCCTCGTCTGCATCCGCGTCACCTCCACCTCACGAGGGGAAGAGACGCTCCACAACATCCACGCGGTAGGCCATCAGCGCCGGGATCAAACCCGCCAGAATCCCCACCCCAATCGACAGCACCCAGAGGATCATCTCCAATTCTGGAAGGAAGCGAATCGGGATCGGGATCGCCGACTGCGTGCTGTATATCTGCGCGATGAGAAAGGCCACCAGATACCCGAGCAAGCGCCCAATAACCGCGCCTACGATGCTGACCAGCAACGTCTCGAAGATGATGATGCGCGAAACACTCAGGCGGCTGCTGCCCACCCCTCGCATGATAGCGATCGCCTGCTGGCGCGCCAACACTTCGCTGTACATCGACAGGAAGAGCGTCAGCACAGCAATCACCAGCACCAGGTAGCCGACAATTTCCAGTACCTGCTGGCCCTGGTTCAACAGGCTGATCAAGTTGCCCAACTCTTGACCAGGAAACGCCGCCTGCAGGGTCGGATCCAGGTAGAATTCCTGTGCCAGTTGATTCTGCTCGACGAAGCCTGTGGGCAGAATCATCACGGAAGTCACTTCATTAGTGACCGGTGCAGCCGCCTGTTCCGCCGCGAGTGTCGTCTGCCCCACGCTGGGGATTTCCGGCGCGTCTTCTGATCCCTGATCGTGGTCAGCATGAACGAACCAGACGGCCTCCAGGGGCACGTAAATCGCGGTATCGTAAGCGGTGCCGCTGTATTCCAGAATGCCAACCACCTCATACGCCAGGTTCTCGTGCAGATTCTCAGCGATGCCAGCACCGACGCCATGCGTCCCGAAGAAGCGATCCCCGACCTGTAGACCCGTGCGTGTCGCCGCCTGCGAACCCAAGACCGCTTCGGCCACAGGGGTCTCGCCCTCTTCGTGCTCTTCGTGGTCGTGTAGTTCCACTTCAAACTCGTTGAAGAAGCGCCCTGTAGCGAGCTGGAATGCTGGCGGCGCAAGCTGTGAGGTACGCAGATCGAAGAAATTGAGGTTGGTACCAATCAGACGCGCCCCACCCAGACTATCACCGAAGGCCAGAGGAACGGCAAGCTGTACGCGGGCATCGTCTGCTTCCAGCGTCTCGTAGACCTCGTAGGGGATATTGCCAATGGGGTTACCTTGCAACAGGATGCTGCTCAGCACCAGTTCCTGGCCGCTACCTGCGGAGCCGATGACCAGCATTCCGAAGGGGTCGCTGGCCTGGACGATACCCTCTTCTGCCCCATCGGACAGGGCGAAAACGGCGACCGAGAGGGCAATCGCCAGTGAAACAACGATGATGGGCACCGCCACTTCAATCGGGCGGCTGCGCAAATTGCGCCATGCGACGGTCAGATCGTAGATCATGCGGGTTGTGCCTCGCTGATGGTCAATACTCCGGCGTTCAGGTCTGCGAATTTGCTGAAGCGTGGCGCAAGGGCCGGATCATGGCTGGCGACAAAGAGCATCGACTCGCGCTGACGGCAGCTCTCCTGCACCAGATTCATCACTTGCTCCGAGGATGCCGCGTCCAGTGAAGCAGTCGGCTCGTCGGCGAATACCACATTGGGTTCGTTCGCCAGCGCCCTCGCCACCGCCACCCGCATCCGCTGCCCGGTACTCAGTTGCGCAGGGCGATAATGCAGGCGATCCGCCAGCCCAAGCTGGTTGAGCAGATCAGTTGCCCGGCTGCGCCACTGCGAAGACGGAAACCTGCGTGCAAAGGCCATCGGCATCTCGACGTTTTCGACGGCAGTCATCGTATTCAGCAAGAAGTGGTTCTGGAAGATATAGCCCACATTGCGGGCGCGAAAACGATCGCGTGCCGCCTCCGAAAGGCTGTAGAGCGAGAGATCGTCGTACCACACACCGCCCTTGGTCGGATGCAGGAGTCCCGTCATGATGTTGAAGAGCGTCGTCTTGCCACTGCCGCTCACGCCGCGCACCAGATACTGCTCCCCAGGGGTGATGTCCCACTGTGGAATGTTCAGCACCGGACGCTCGTCCGCCGCAGCGGTGCGGTAAATGTGTACCAAGTCTTCAATGCGAATGGTCATTCTCGCGTCCTCTAGGTGTACAGATACGGATCATCCGGAATCGGTATCAGTTCGATCTCAGTTGGAATGATGATCGGCATCTCCCCACCATCAAAGTCTCCAGCTTGAAATGTCCCTCGGATGCGCACCCAGGTTCCCACGTCCGGCACATCCATGGTCGTTCGATCAATCGGCAAGCCAATTGCCAGCGCATCCGCCACACAGCAGCTAATCGTGAAGCGAACAACCATGCTGTGATCCTCGCCAAATCCGGGTTCATCGTAGATGAAGCCAATCACCTCTACGGTTTGCCCGTCGAATTCCGACACATCCTCACTGGCCTCGAATAGGCGCAGCCAATCGATGATTGTCCGCTCTTCAACTGGAATGCTGTTGATGTCTTCCTGGGCAACGCCGACTGAGGTCGTGCTGATCCCACCGTTGACCGAGGCTGCGCTCAGTGGTTCAGCAGGCATCAAGATGCCGAAGACCAGTGGCAGCGCAATTACTGCCAGAATTGACCACGTGACCTCTTCGTGATGATGATGGTCGTGGTCATGCTCGTGGTCGTGGTCATGCTCGTGGTCGTGGTCATGCTCGTGGTCATGAGCATGCTCGTGATCGTGCCCACCGCGAAGCAAGTCGTACAGGCTCAAACCACCGAAGAAGAGCAGCAACCCGCTCGCGACATGCGTCAGCCAGGCAAAGTGCGGGCTGATGTAGTAGGTCAGGTTCCCCAGGGCGATCAGCAGCAGCAGATCAAAGCCGAGACCGAGCAACAGGATCGTCTTTGCCCAGCCGATGTAGTCACGCTCGCGTACATCCACATCGTGATCAAAGTGACGTTGAACGTTGGTTGTCATGGTTCAGAACACCTCTATAGTCACCCTAGCAAGAACAGATTGATACCCACGCCGATGAAAAAACTCATCACGAAGGGCATCAGCACCAGCAGAACAACAACCGGGCGCTTGAAGACACCCAGGAACATCATCGTGCTCTTGATGTCCACCATCGGGCCAAAGCTGAGGAATGCCAGCAGTGAACCTGTGGTGAATGTGTTGACAAAAGCCAGCGCCAGGAAGGCATCTACGGTCGAGCAGACGCTCAGGACAAAGGCTAGAAGCTGCATGGTCAACACAGAGATGATCGGCCCCTCACCCACCGACAGCAGAGTCTCCTGTGGCACGAGGGTCTGCATGGAGGCGGCGAGCATACACCCAATAATGAGGTAGCGTCCCATCTCCAGGAATTCATCGGAAGCATGGCGTCCTGCATGCAGCAAACCGGGCAACAGCGGTTCACGCGGCTGCGCTACCGCCCCGCGCTTACCAGGGGCGCAGCTAGCAGCGTGGAGTCGTTCCTCCATCACTTCCTCACGCAGGATGTTTTCCGGGCGCGTGAAGGCCGCGAAGAGTAGACCCGCGCTGATGGCGATGAAAGCCGTGATCAAGAAGCGCCCGATGAAGATTTCACCGAAGCCGAAAGCGATGAAGGTGCTTGCGAACACGATCGGGTTCATGAAAGGTGCTGCCAGCAAGAACGCGATCCCGACCGACACGGGCAATCCCTTCTTGTAGAGACGACGCGCCACCGGAACGACACCGCACTCACACACCGGGAAAATCATCCCCAGAAAGGTGCCACCGACGGCTGCCAAGTAGCGGTTATTCGGCACAAAACGAATGAGAGTCTCACGGCTAACGAAGATTTCAATGAGGCCGGACACCAGAGAACCGAGGATCAGAAAGGGCACGGCCTCGATGAAGATCCCCAGAAAGCGGGTCGTGAACGTTGAAAGCGCGGCTCTGGGATCGCCTGTGTTGAACATTGCGGCGATCACCAGCCCGATCAGCACCAGGATCAGAGCACCGAAGATCCGGCGTTGGACTACGCCAGATCGCAGTGATGGCTGAGCGTGGGCAGCAGGAGCATTGACTGTATCGGATACCATTCGGTTTACCTTCAGAATATCTTCGTACTACGGGCGATAACAGCAGACGAACCATCCCAGTTCCGACATAAGTCTAACAGAACGCCGAAAGGTTGGATTTAAGGCTCCTTTAAATCGCGAATATCTGCCACTCAAACGATACAAGGTATCATTGATGAATACCTATTAATGATACGATGTCTCATCTAATGCTTTTTTACGACTTGTTAACACCCTTCGCCAGAAGTCTTAAATCTGGCATAACCGCTCACGCCGCCAGGGGCGGTATAGTCACGGGGCGTGTTTCTGGAGAGGCACGCGCTTTCTTACCCATATAGTTGGTATGGAGTGGTTGTATGTTTCCCATCCGCAAGATCGGCATTCTGCTGGTCGTGGCAGCCCTCGCTCTGCTGGCTGTCGTTCCCGCTGGTGCGCAGGACGAAGAAGTCCCTGTGCTGATCCTCCCCGTTGATGGCGCTCAGTTCCTCCCCGGCGCCCTCTTTGACCTGGGTGTGGAAGTCCACACCGACGAAATGCCGGAGAATTTCTCGGTAACTGTGAATGGCACCCCTGGCGGCGAATTCTTCGGTGCAGAAGCTGAAGAAGCTAGCTGGACGTTCGGCGGCGGCACCCCGGCACAGGCTCGCTTCTGGCGTGGCCTCAGCTTCAGCGAACCCGGCGAATACGTCGTGGAAGTGACCGCTGCTGGCACCACCACCAGCGTGACCTACACCGTTCGTGAACCGGGCAACGCTGGCGCCAAGAACGTCATCCTCTTCATCGCCGATGGCGGCAGCACGGCGGTCTACACCGCAGCACGCCTGATCAGCCGCGGCATGTTCGAAGGCACCTATAATGATCGCCTGACCTTCGAGCAGTTCGAAGAAATTGGTCAGCTCAGCACCAGTGGTATCGACAGCGTCATGACCGACAGCGCCAACAGCATGAGCGCTTACCAGACTGGTCACAAGAGCAGCGTGAACGCCACTGGCGTCTACGCCAACACCAGCCGCGTCTTCGAACTCGAAGATCCGGAACTCGCATATGATGATCCGTGGGTGGAAACCTTCGCGGAAATGGTGCAGAGCCGTCGTGGCATGAGCGTCGGCGCAATCAGCACCCGCTATGTGGTGGACGCGACTCCGGCTGCCCTCTGGGGTCATGGTCGTGAACGCTACGACGAAACCCGCAGCGACTACGCGCTGGGCGCCATCGGGCTGGGTCGCCGTGCTGAACGTGGCTGGACGCCCTTCGAAATCGATGTGCTGCTGGGTGGTGGTGCGGCTTACTTCCAGCCGGGTAGCATTGGTGGCGAACGCCCCGACGAAATGGATGTCTTCGCGGAATACGAAAGCCGCGGCTTCACCATCGTCGGCACGGGCAGTGACCTGGCGGCTGTGGAAAGCCCGGATCGCCTGCTGGGTCTCTTCACGCCTGGCGACTACCCCTACTGGCTGGATCGCAACATCTACACGGAAAACATCTCCGACTTCCCCGACCAGCCCGGTCTGGTGGACATGACCGTTGCCGCGCTGGACGTGGTGACCCAGAACGAAAACGGGTTCTACCTGATGGTGGAAGCTGGTGCGGTTGACCGCGCCCTGCACCCGCTGGACTTCGACCGCGCCATCGCTGACCAGATCGAATTTGATCGCAGCATCGCCGCTACGATGGAATATCTGGAAGAAATCGGCGAACTGGAAAACACCCTGATCGTCGTGACCAGCGACCACGCGCACAGCTTCGATGCCTACGGTGTGGTGGATGTGGAAGCCTTCAACAACGCTGAGAACGTCTTCGAACAACGCAACGCCATTGGCCTCTACGGCGATGCGGGCTTCCCGACCTACGAAGATGCTGACGGCGACTACTACCCGGATGACTGGGCACCAAGCCACGTCCTGGCGATGGGCAAGGTCGATAACCCGCCCTTCACCGAAGACTTCCAGGTGAGCGACGTTCCGCGCAGCCCGGCGACTCGTGACGACAACGGAAACGTCATCGACAACCCGGAAGATGACCCCAACGGCATCCCGATGGGCGGCCAGATCAACACGACCTCCAGCGTTCACACGCTGCAAGATGTTCCGATCTACGCGCAGGGCCCCGGCTCCGAATTCTTCGGTCGTGCGATGGAAAACACCGAAGTGTTCTTCGGCATGGCGAACGCCATCGGCCTCGACCCGGCAGCTATGGACGGCATGGCGGCTCCGACCGAAACCTTCGCCAGCACCGCTGTCGAATTTGAAGGTATGGGCGCGATCACTGGCATCCTGATGCTGATCGTTGGCCTGGGCGCTGGTATGGCCATCCAGGGCATCATGCTGCGCCGCCGCGCCAGCTAAGAAGTACCCGTTGTGGAGCGTGAGATTTGCTCATGCTCCACTTCTAGAAAATGCAGAATAAATGTCATGGGCTGTGCAGGCAATATGTCAGCACAGTCTATACCTTTCGGAAGTCACTCTGCTATACTGGAAAGACCTGTAAGTCATGCGCTTTGTCGGAGGCAAAAACGTCCATGCATATCGTAAAAGTCGGACTGCTCTTCTTACTGGTACCCATGATTGCGGCCTGCAGCGGCACGGCCAGCAACGCCGTCAGCGCGGTTACACCGCTGCCAACGGAAGTCGCACGTAGCGGCTTCGCGACCACGACACCACTCCCTACCTCTGAAGATCCAACTGCGACGGCAACCGAAGCAGAGCCGACGCAAACGGACATCCCGGCAGAAGCCACGGAAGAAGCTGCACAGGATGACGATGATACGGCTGCGGTGGACGCTTCCGCTGCGGATGAGAACTCCCTGGCAAACGCACCGAGCGTCAACGACCTGGAAACTACACCAACCGTGCAGACGGCTGGCCTGGAACCCGGGGTTGCACGCGAGATCGCTCTCGCTACCGATATTCCCATGCAGCCAGAAATTGAGAATCCGCTGACGTTCGATGAATCGCCTGTCCCGCTGACCTTCGGCGACTTTTACAGCGGCTACGATATTCGTCGCGGTATGCTCATGTCGGATAAGATCCTGTCTCTGGACGGCGAACAAGTCGTAATCGAAGGCTACGTTGCGCCTCCACTGAAGCCGCGCATCGACTTCTTCGTGCTCACACGCATCCAGTTGGCGTTCTGCCCCTTCTGCAGCGCCGACACAGAATGGCCCACCGACATCGCCCTGGTCTACATGCCGCAGCAGGATATCGTCGATACGCAGTATCCGGTGCGCGTGACGGGACGCCTGGAAGTTGGCAGTTCTACCGATGCCGAAACGGGCATGGTCAGCCTGGTGCGCATCTACATGGAAGAGATGGAACAGATCCGATGAAGTTCCGGCTGATTCAGGTTCGCTGGGGAGGGTTAGCTGCCCTCCTCCTGGCAGCATTCGTCAACGCGTGCAGCCCATCAGAGACAGCGCTTTGCGATCAGCCAGATGTGGATGAGGAAACGGTCTTTTGTGCCTGGGATTTCTCGTTGGAAGGTGTGGATGGTGCAACGTACACCCTCAGCGAACAACGCGGACAGTGGGTAATCGTCAATTTCTGGGCGACATGGTGTGCGCCCTGCGTGCAAGAGATGCCCGAACTGCAGGCCATCGCCGAGCAGTACGCCGACGAACTGATCATCCTCGGCATCAACCAGCGCGAGTCCGCCGCAACCGTGCGTGGCTTCGCCGCCGACCTGGGACTCACCTTCCCGCTGCTGCTGAATCCCGACGATCAGACACTCGTCAATTATCAGGTGATGAGCCTGCCACAAACCATCATCGTCAACCCGGATGGGGAAGTGGTCTGGCGTGCCTTTGGCCCCCTCGACCTGGATTCTTTCGAGGACACATTCAGCGAATTGCTGACGGAGCAAACATCCTGAAGGTACTTGGAAACGAAAAAGACACCCCTGGGGGTGCCTCATGTTGGGTGGATGATGGGACTTGAACCCACAACCACTTGAACCACAATCAAGCGCTCTGCCATTGAGCTACATCCACCATATGCGACTCCGCAAAGTGTAGCACGCAACGAAGCGAAACGCCAGTGTCAATTCTGCCAGAAGCGCCACGCGAACGGGTCAAGAACAGTCTTAATGGGGCTTCTCCAGGCATATCAGTTGCACACGGCTGTTGGTACACGCTTCTTCGATGGCCTGCACGCGCAGCCCGAAACCGCCGAACGCTTCCACTGCGGAGATGGCGGCATCCTCGCGCTGCCCAGTGATGGCATAGAGCATCTCGATGAAGCGGTGCAGGGGAGCTTCCCCGGTGAGCATACCGCTGAGCACGAGTACAGCACAGCCTCCCGGTTGCAGCACCCGATGAATCTCGCGCAGTGTCTCCTCCGCCACGATGAAGTTGGTGGGGAAGGTACAGACGATAGCGGCAAACCCCTCATTGACGAAGGGCAGCGATTGCGCCTGGCCTCTCACCAGCCTGGGCGAGAGGCCAGCAGCACGCAGCTTATTCGCGGCGATGCGCCCCATACTCGGCGAGAGATCATAGCCGATTGTGCGATAACCCGCCGCATGCAGATCAAGCTGCAAATTGCCCGTCCCATGCGCCAGTTCCAGCACTGTGCCAGCGCCCGGCTCCGGCAAATGCTTGAGGGCTGTTCGCTGCCAGCAACGCCACGCTCCTAGCGATACCACGCGACTCACCAGATCATAGCTGAAGGACATTTCGTTGTAGAGTAAGCGGAAGCCGAAGCGCACCAGCCCCCACCACAGCGGAGCGAGTCGGTTCAAGAGAGCGCCTTCAAGATCACATCAGGTTTATCAGTGATGATTCCCTGCACGCCCAGCAGCAGCAGTTGGCGCGCCCGCTCCGGTTCATTGACCGTCCAGGCATTCAGGATGTGTCCGCTCTCGTGTGCCCAATCCACCCGCCGCGCATCAATCATCTCGTGGTGCAGGTGCTGCGCCTCAAAATCGGACATCGCCACCATCGGCTGCGTGTTGGACTGCATGGTATGCGTCGATGTGAGATAACCAAGCGGCACATCTGGTGTCATTGTACGGAAGCGCTTGAGCACAATTGGATTGAACGACGAGACAATCACCCGTTCTTGCAACCCAAAGCGCTGGATCGCATCCGCAACCACGCGCTCGATTCCATTGGCATCCGGCGAAAACCACTTGATTTCTACATTGATGATGAGCCGTTCGCCGAAGGCTTCGAAGACCTCGGCAAGTGTCGGGATTTGTGCTCCGCGAAACTCCTGCGCAAACCATCCGCCAGCATCCAGCGTCTTCAGTTCCGCCAGGGTCAGCGCGGAAACAGCACCGCTGCCATTGGTGGTGGCATCCACTGTGAAGTCATGGATCACCACCGCTTCACCATCTTTGGAAAGCTGCACATCCAGTTCGACCCCCTGCGCGCCCTGTTCCGCCGCGAGTTCAAACGCCGGCAAGGTGTTCATCGGCGCGTAGGCCTGTGCCCCACGATGTCCAAAGACCAGAATCTGGTCATCGTACAGCCGACGCAGCGTGTCTCGTGCGCTCATTCATCGTCCTCACTCTCGCTTCGGTGTGTGCTACGCACCTCTGAGTATACCCTAGATGTCGAGTTCTACCTGCACCTCTCCCTCAACGATACGGGTAGCGAAGACCCGAATCGGCTGGTATGCGGGTGCGGAGAGGGCTTCTCCGCTGCGCAGGTCGAACGTTGCACCATGCTTGGGGCATTCCAGCGTACACTCGTGAATAACGCCTTCCGCCAGTTCGTATTCCTCGTGGCTGCACATATTCTCCACGGCGAAAAATTCGCCATCCACATTCAGCAGCAAAACGCTCATCGTCTCCAGGTCGAAGACTTCGCGCTTCCCTGCGGGTATCTCCTCTGCCTTGCAGAAGGTCACAAACTGCTTTGCCATCTCGCTATCAGTCCTCTGCGTCCTCAATCTGTTCCCACTGCTTCATGCCATAAGCGCCTACAATCAGCGTCTTCAATCCCAACGTCGCACACTTCACGCGGTTGATCGTCAGCGGGATGCCGATCATATCGAAGATCATCTGCTTATCCAGCTTTTTGGCTTCCTCAAAAGGCATACCGACCAGCTCTTCGCCCAACATCGAAGCCGCCGCCTGACTGATGGCACAGCCGCTGCCGTCCCAGCCTACTTCGCGGATGATGCCCTCTTCGTCGATCTTCATCGTCAAATGCAGGTGATCACCGCACAGGGGATTGTCTTCTTCGTGGTCGAAGTCAGGGTCGTCCAGCAAGCCCCAATTGCGCCCATTCTTAGCGTGATCGAGAATGAGTTCTCGGTACATGTCTTCCATCGTGAATACTCCTCAGAGCATGAACGTCTTCTTGGCTTTTTCCAGCGCTTGCACAAGCTCGTCGATCTCAGCAAACGTATTGTAGAAGTAGGCACTGGCACGCGCCGTCGCCGGAACATCCAGCAGGCTGTGCAGCGGCATGGCACAATGATGCCCCGCACGCACGGCAACACCCTCAGCATCCAGCAACTGCGCGACATCGTGGGCGTGAATGCCTTCCACAGAGAAAGCCGCCAACGATCCGCGCTGCTCCGCTGGCGGGCCATAGACCTTGACACCAGCCACCTCCGCCAGCCGATCCATAAGATAAGTTGCAAGCTGCTGTTCATAGGCGTGGATCGCGTCCATGCCGATGGCACTCAAGTAATCCACCGTCGCACCCAGGCCAATCCCCTCGGCGATGCTCGGCGTCCCGGCCTCGAACTTGTAGGGCAGTTCGTTCCAGGCACTTCCCTCGAACGTCACGCGAGAGATCATATCACCCCCACCCAGGAAGGGCGGCATGGCTTCCAGCAAGTCGCGCTTGCCATAAAGAATGCCGATCCCGGTGGGGCCAGCCATCTTATGCGCACTGAAGACGAAGAAATCACAATCCAGCGCCTGCACATTAACGGGCAGATGTGGCACGCTCTGCGCCCCATCGACCAGGATCAGCGCCCCGGCTTCATGCGCCAGCCGTGCCATCTCCTGCACTGGATTGATCGTCCCCAGCACATTCGACCCATGCACGACGGCCACCAACTTCACCGGATAGTCGCGCAGCAATTGCCTGTAAACTTCCATATCGAGCGTGCCATCGGGCAGCATCGGCACGTACTGAATCTCGAAGCCTTTTTCCGCCGCAAGCATCTGCCAGGGGACGATGTTGGCGTGGTGCTCCATCACCGTCGTCAGCAGCACATCCCCGGCCTCCAGATTGGCGCGCCCCCAGGTCTGTGCAACGAGGTTGATACCTTCCGTCGTGCCGCGCGTATAGATCACTTCGCGGTGACTGCCCGCATTGATGAATTTGCGTACTTTTCGGCGTGCCCCTTCATAGGCTTCCGTCGCTTGCTCGCTCAACTTGTGGATGCCGCGATGAACGTTGGCGTGCGAAGTGCGGTAGTAGTCGTTCATCGCTTCAATGACAGCGGTGGGCTTCTGGCTGGATGCGGCGTTATCCAGGAAAACCAGCGGCACGCCGGGATGGTGCTCTTGCTGCAAGATCGGGAAATCCGCACGAATCGCCTCAATGTCGTAGGGCGTCGTTGTGTATTTGCTAACCATGATGGAAACATCCTTTATGGCTTCATGGCGGTATGTAGTGAGATTGTGCTAAACGTTCCGACGAAAAAGAAAAATACCTGGAAAGAACCCGAATTTTCAAACAAAAAAGGCGTGCCTCATCCTACCCGGAAAGCACGCCTCAACTCAATTGGAGGAATCTCACCTCACCCGACGATCTTGGCTTCGATCTCGTCCATCAGGCGCTCACGCACGCGCTCGAAGGGAATGCGCTGCAAGAGTTCATGGAAGAAGCCTTCAATCAGCATCAATTCCGCCAGCGGACGCTCGATACCGCGACTCATCAGGTAGTAGATCGGTTCTTCTTCCAGCGTGCCGAAGGTCGCAGCGTGCGAGCACGCCACATCATCCGCTTCGATTTCCAGCCCCGGAATGCTGTCCATGCGTGCATCATCGCTGAGCAGCATATTGCGGCAGACCTGATAGCCATCAATCTTCTGCATTTGCGGCAGCGACTTGATCATGCCCTGCCAGAGCGTGCGAGCCGTGTCCTTCGCCGCACCTTTGAAGAGCAAATCACTGGTCGTCAGCGGCGCGTTGTGGTTCTGCTGTGTATCCAGGTCGAAGAACTGATTCTTGTCGGCAAAGAAGAAACCACTGACACGCGCGTTGGAGCCTTTGCCCACAATATCAACCTCGATGAAAGCCTTCGTCAGGCGGCTGCCCATATTGCCCAGCACCCAATCCAGGTTGGCGTCCCGTCCGACGCGGGCGCGCTGGTGGCTGAATTCGTAGGTTTCGCGGTTCCATTCCTGCAAGGATACATAGCGCAGATTCGCAGCATCCTCGACGATCAACTCCGTCGTGCTGAAGGCCGCCGAGTGCTGGCTGCCATCTGCCGAAGCGTAGTCAATTTGCACCGTGCCCTGAGCATTCTCTTCGACAACAATCAGATTGTGTCCCAGCGTTGCGCCGTCCCTGGTGTTGTAGACGACAATGTGCAGCGGGAGTTCGGCAACCTTACTGCGCGGCACATAGACGAACACACCGTAATTCCAGAGCGCTGCATTGAGCGCCGCGAACTTGCCCTGGCTGGCATCCACCGCCGCATGCAGGTGCTTCTCTACGAGGTCGCCATGTTCCTGCACTGCCGTCGCCAGGTCTGTGAAGATCACGCCCTGTTCGGTCAGCGCGTCGGCCACTTCCTGGTGCACAACTTTGCCATCCACAATCACCAGCAGGCCACCCTGCTGGTCGCCCGTCAGCGGTTCCAGGTTCTTCTGCGGGACGACTTCCTGCGTCGCACCATTGGGAACTACGCGCACGTCGGCTTCTTGCCAGCGGATGCTGCGGTAATTGGTACGCCGCCATTCTTCTTCCAGGTGCGGCATCGGGGTGTTTTCGTAGATTTCCCAGGCGGCGAGTCGCGCCTCGCGCAGCCACTGGGGGTCATTCATCTCATTGCTCAACGCCTCGACATCCGCACGGGTATAGCGCGGTTGTTCTACAGCGTCGGAGCGTCTTCTGATAGCAACCACCGCTATCTATCTCCTTGTTCGTGTTTATCGCATGGTTGTTGACGGGGCAAGCCGGGGTGAGGTCAGGGGCACAACACATTGCGCCCACTCTTGCCACACCGGATCGCCCCTACAATCGGTGTTGGATTTACCCAATCGAGCCTTCAAGCTGAATCTGGATCAGGCGGTTCATTTCCAGCGCGTATTCCATCGGCAGTTCCTTCACCAGCGGTTCCAGGAAACCGTTGACGATCAGCGCGTTGGCCTCATCTTCACTCAAGCCACGGCTCTGCAAGTAGAAGAGCTGATCTTCGCCGATTTTGCTCACGGATGCCTCGTGCCCCATCGTCACATCCCTGGCGTCAATTTCGATGGTGGGGTAAGTATCCGAACGGCTGTGATCATCCAGCAGCAGCGCATCGCAGACGACATTGCTCTTCACGTGTTCCGCGCCTTCAGCGATCTTCAGCAGACCGCGATAGCTGGAACGTCCGCCATCCTTGCTGATTGACTTACTGATGATCTGGCTGGTGGTGTTCGGCGCCAGATGCGTGATCTTCGCGCCAGCGTCCTGGTGCTGGCCTTCACCCGCAAAGGCAATCGAGAGTACTTCGCCGTGTGCGCCTTCACCAGTCAGGATCACCGCCGGGTACTTCATGGTCAGGCGGCTGCCCAGGTTGCCATCGACCCATTCCATCGTCGCGTTCTTCTCGGCGACGGCTCGCTTGGTCACCAGGTTGTAGACGTTGTTCGACCAGTTCTGAATGGTCGTATAGCGGCAGCGCCCACCTTCCCTGACGATGATTTCCACGACGGCGCTGTGCAAACTGTCGCTGCTGTAGGTGGGTGCCGTGCAGCCCTCGACATAATGCACGTACGCACCTTCATCCACGATGATCAGCGTGCGCTCGAACTGCCCCATATTCTGCGTGTTGATGCGGAAATAAGCCTGGAGCGGCATTTCAACGTGGACACCCGGCGGAACGTAGATGAAGCTACCACCCGACCACACGGCGGTATTCAGCGCGGCGAACTTGTTGTCGTTCGCCGGAATCACCGTGCCGAAGTACTCGCGCACCAGTTCGGGGTGTTCGCGTAGGCCGCTGTCCATATCCAGGAAGATGACCCCCTTGGATTCGAGATCCTGGCGGATGTTGTGGTATACACTTTCGCTGTCATACTGGGCGCTGACGCCTTGCAGGTACTTGGCCTCCGCTTCGGGAATACCCAGGCGATCAAAGGTATCTTTGATCTCCGGCGGCACATCGTCCCAGTTGCGTTCCGCCTTATCGGTAGCACGCATGTAATAGTAAATGCTGTCGTAGTCGATCTGGTCGAGGTCCCCACCCCACTGCGGGGTCGGACGATTCATGAATTCGTGATACGCCTGCACACGAATTTCGGTCATCCATTCCGGTTCACCCTTGAGGGCGCTGATTTCGCGGACTTTTTCTTCGGAAATCCCCGGCTCGCTGACAAAGGCGTACTTCACATCGTCATCGTGGAAACCGTAAACCTCATCGTAGCCGGCACGAACATCCTTCAATGCGCTCTCGTCTTCGGAAAGCTGCTTTTCGCTCGGAACAAAATCCAGGTCGGTCATTGTTGAACCTTTCTATACTTCAATATCGTAACGGTTCGGGTTGGCTTACACATCCGGCTGAGCGTACTTCTCACGCAGCCAATCGTAGCCCTGTTCTTCCAGTTGCAGCGCCAGTTCGGGGCCACCGCTCTCAACAATCTGCCCACGCAGCATCACGTGCACGTAATCCGGCTTGATGTAGTTCAACATACGCTGATAGTGCGTGATGACCAGCGTCCCCATTCTGGGACCCGTCAGTTGATTGACGCCTTCAGCGACGATGCGCAGCGCGTCAATATCCAGGCCGGAGTCCGTCTCGTCCAGAACGGCAATGGTCGGTTCCAGCACCGCCATCTGCAAGACCTCGGCACGTTTCTTCTCGCCACCGCTGAAGCCTTCATTCAGGTAGCGGCCTGCAAAGCTGTGGTCAATGCCCAGGCTGTTCATCTTCTCGCGCATCATGCGCGTGAACTGCGGAATCGGGATGCCCTTGCTCTCCGGGTCTTCGGCCTTCATGCGCGAGTTGATCGCCTGACGCAGGAAGTTCGCTACCGTCACACCGGGGATGGATACGGGATACTGAAATGCCAGGAACAACCCGGCGCGGCTGCGCTCATCCGGTTCAAGTTCCAGGATGTCCTCGCCATCGAGGAGGACTTCGCCCTCGGTAATTTCGTAAGTCGGGTTGCCCATCAGCACGTTGGCCAGGGTGCTCTTGCCGGAACCATTCGGTCCCATCAATGCGTGAATTTCCCCCTGGTTGATGGTCAGGTTCACGCCACGCAGGATCGGTTCACCCGTTTCCTCGACCTGCGCAAAGAGATTGCGGATTTCCAGTTTCGCGCCCATAGATCAGGCCTTTCTTATCCTGTTTTAATGTTGGTTAAATTCTAGGTATGCCTAGTGCGTAAACAGTCGCCAGTATAGCAGTCCCCAGGGGCAATGTCAATAATACTGACGTTTATCTTCAAAAACCCGCTACTGGCCTCTATAATACCTTGCACCTGGCCCAGTTTTTGGGCAAACTACACGTATGAAGAGGCAAACGTCGGCAGGGGCGTTACGTGGTACGATAACGTCACAAGCCGCAGCGGAGGAAAACATATGAGTACAGTGGCAAGCAAAGAAGATGGCCTGCGCGAAGCACTGCGCAGCGTGATCGACCCGGAAATTGGCATGAACATCATTGAGCTTGGCCTGCTGCGCGAGGCGGAGATCGAAGAAGATCGCGCTCATCTCACGATGATCATGACGACACCCTTCTGCCCCTATGCACCGCAACTGCTAGAGCAAACGCGCCGCACGGCCCAGAATTACCTGGGGGTACCGACAACTATCGAAATGGGCATGGAAATGTGGGATCCCAGTATGATGGAAGAAGGCGCGGCGAGCGACTGGGGATTGTTCTGAAATCCTCCCAACCGTGCGGCAGCGACAGTTGCCGCCTCACAAAGTTGACCGCATCATGGTAGCATCATGTTACGATGAATTGGACTGGTCAACGCAGGAGTAGACAGACTATGCAGCTCAGACGGGTACTGCCGTTCGTTTTCATTTTGCTTACAGCAACCGCGTGTTTTCGTCCCGCGGATGATTCGTTTGATACCGTAGATAGCGAAGGCGCACCGGTGATTCCTTCGGAGACGCCACTGGCGGCGGTTACGGTGATCGAACCCGGCTCGACTGCGGCCACCAGCGAAGCAGATGCGGTCGATGCGGTAGAAGAAGACGACATGGGCGACATGAGTGAAACCACCGTTCCGGCGACGCCGACCACCGAGCCGACCGAATTGCGCATCATCGAGTCAACGAATACGCCGGTGCCGCCCCCACCGACCAGCGAAGACAGCGATTCGACGGTACCCACCGCGACACAGCCAACCATCATCACGCCACAGAGCGCCCCCAACCAATTGCCGATTGCAACCGCAACCGTCGGCGCAGAAGAGACGGAAATCGTCTCAGATCCGGATCTACAGGCAACGCCAACTGATCCAGCGGAAGCCAGCAGCGAATGCGAATACATCGTGCGTGCTGGCGATAACGCCTTCCGCATCGCGCTCAACAATAACGTTGCACTGGAAGACCTGTTGGCTGCCAATGGGTTGCCTGAAGAACCGATTTTGCAGGTAGGACAGGTTTTGCTGATCCCGGGCTGCGAAGAGGATGCCAGCGCCGAGACCGCACCGACCAGCGCTTCTGCAACTTCGGATGAAGATGAAACGACGACCAGCACCACATCCGACCAGACAATCCACGTGGTCACCTCTGGCGAGACGCTGCTCTCGATTGCCCGTCGCTATGGCGTGACGGTCAACGAAATCGTCAATGCCAACAATCTCACGAATCCCAATGTGTTGGACGTTGGTCAGGAATTGATCATCCCACAGGAGGCGGAAGAGGCCGACGACGAGTAGAAGTCGCGGCCACTATTCCCCGTATTCGTCCACATGAAGGGGCGCAGCGAAGCACTGCGCCCTTTTTCGTAGCATGCCACGCCAAAATTACATTAAGCGTGTCCCCAACTGCCCCCTGACACTATTGCCCCGCACATACAGGCCGTAGAGTGGAATCAGGTTAATCCAGGGGGAACCCTATGTCTACGCGAACCGCTGATAGAGTTGACTGGCCTTCGACTCCATTTGACCAACTGCCGCTCACTCACTCGATTTCAGTGTATGTACTGGCTTCGCTGCTCCTCGTCGCCCTCACTGCCTTCGTCACCATCGTCGGCCTTACCTCACAGGTCACAACATACCCCACCGAAGAAGCCCGCATCGCTTTCGTCGCCACTGACGCCCTGACGCTCTTCGTCGGGCTGCCGCTCTTGCTTATCACGCTCTGGCTGACGAGTAGAGGCAGCCTCGTTGGGCTGCTGTGCTGGCCTGGGATGCTGGTCTATCTCACCTATACCTACATCCCCTATTTGCTGGATGCGCCCTTCAGCGCTTACTTCCTGGCGTACTTGCTGTTGGTCATCCTGAGTGGGTACTCTTTTGTCGGCATGATTGCCGCGATTGACAGCCATGTCGTGAAACGCCAATTGGATAAATTTGTCCCCGCACGTCTCGGTGCCGGGGTGCTCATCCTCCTGGGGACGTTTTTCCTGCTGAACATCATCACCAACACAATCAACGCCCTTGATGATCCGAACCTGATGCAGACTTCGCTCTGGATCGCCGATGCTGTGATGGCTCCGATGCTGGTCTTCGGCGGCGTGCTGCTCTGGCGCCGTCAGGCGCTGGGATACACGATGGGAAGCAGCTTGCTCTTGCTGGTGACCGTGCTGGCTTTGGGCGTGATCCCGGTTGTCATTCATCAGGATGTGGTGCAGGGCAATCCCTTCGATGCCGTGAGTTTCATCGTCTTGCTAATCATGGGACTGCTTTGCCTCATACCCTTCCTTCTCTTTATACGTGGCATCAATCGGACACAGACCAATCAGGCACATTGATAAGACAGGAAGAAACCCACCAGGGAAAAGGAAATGAGACAATGCCGCAAAAAATCCTCATCGCATACGCCAGTCCCGGCGGCAGCACAGCAGATGTTGCCGAAGCTATCGGCAATATTCTGCGAGAATCCGGCGCAGCAGTCGATGTACACCCCATTGCAGCAGTGCAGCGGCTGGAGCAGTACGACGCCGTTGTCGTCGGCAGCGCGATTCAGGCTTCAGCGTGGATGCCCGAAGCGCTGCAATTTGTGGAGGAGAATCGCTCCATCTTGCAGCAAAAACCCTTCGCCGCCTTCCTCGTCTGCCTGACGCTGGCCATGAAGAACGTCTCCCCACCACACCGGGAGATGGTCACGGAGTGGCTGCAACCTGTGCGCAATCTCGTGCCGACAGTCAGCGAGGGATATTTCCCCGGTGTATTGGATTTCGACAGAGTCCCATACTTCGGCGCGCGCTTTGGTTTCCGGCTGGCAACTTGGTTCGGCGTCTGGAAAGCGGGCGACCATCGCGATTGGAATGCGATCAACGCCTGGGCACGCGATCTGGCAGCGACCCTGGCGCTCAAAGCACCGGTTCAGCCGTAAAGAGCCTGACAGGAGCATCGCATGCGCAGCGCAATTCGGATCACAGCCACACTGCTCGGCATGTATACGGCGATACTCGCAGCCGGGCACGGCCTATTCGAACTGCGTCAGGGCAACGTTCGCATCGAACAAATCGCCATTCATGCCATCGGCGCACCGTGCGAACCGGGCACGGTCTGGCATGATTGCCTGCCCGCCCTCAGCATCCTACCCACCTTCACCATCACGGGCACAGCGACGCTGCTCATCAGCGCCGCTGTCCTTGCCTGGGCCGGATTCTTCTCCTGGCAGCAGCGCGGGGGCTGGATCCTGCTTGCGCTGGCACTGGCGCTGCTGCTGGTCGGCGGCGGATTCGTCGCGATGTTCGTCGGCGTAGTGGCGAGCCTCCTCGCAATCCAGATTCATCAGCCGCTGCCACTGCCCCGTGTGCTGGCTGCACTGTGGCCGGGAACGCTCATCGCCTACATCGTCTGGATCATCGCGCAATGGACATTCGGCACGCTCGTCAACGACCTGCTGCTGCAATTTGCAGGGGCAGCTTTTCTGCTCGACCTGATGTTGCTGGTTCTGACGGGACTCAGCGCGGTTGCGCATGACTTCCGGCAGAAAAGAGGTGCAGAAGTCGCCGTTTCGATGTAAATTTCCAGCAAGATGAACCGTCTTCTCTGGAAAATGCTCTTATGACACCCGAACAACAAACCCTTTTGCAGAACCTCGAAGCATATTTGCAGGAACAAACTGGCGAACGCACCACCATCACAGATGCCAGACCCCTCGCCGGGGGAGCCTCGCGCGATACCTGGCATTTCACCGCACAACAAGGCGACAAAACCCACGAATACGTCATGCGCCGCGACCTACCAACGCAGATGTTTGAAGAAGCCCTGACGCGCGAGCAGGAATTTCGCATGATGGATGCCGCCTACAAAAGCGGCGTGAAGGTCGCCAGGGTGCGCTACCTCTGCACCGACGAGGCCATGCTGGGTAGCCCCTTCTTCATCATGGATTACGTTCCCGGAATCAGCATCGGGCGCAAGGTGATTCGCCAACCGGAACTGGAACAGGCGCGAAAGAAGCTGCCCGCGCAGATGGCTGAAGAATTGGCCAAGATCCACGCCATGAACCCCGACGCGCACAATCTCGATTTTCTGCGCCGCCCGGATGAGGGCAAATCCGCCGCTGAAATGGTCATTGCAGAGACCTACGCGATACTCGACGAACTGGAGGTGAACAATCCCGTCTGGGAATGGACGCTGCGCTGGGCACAGAATCACCTACCTCCGCCCAACCACAACACCTTCATTCACGGCGATTTTCGCATCGGCAACCTGCTCGTGGATGAAAATGGCCTGACCGCCGTCATCGACTGGGAATTCGCGCATGTGGGCGATCCCGACGAAGAACTTGGGTACCTCTGTATGCGCGATTGGCGCTTCGGCAATGGGACATTGCGTGCTGCCGGGCTGACGGATCGTGAAAGCTTCCTGCGTGACTACGAAGCCGCCAGCGGACGCCGCGTGAATCGTGAGTCTGTTGATTGGTGGGAATTAGTGGGTAACATCCGCTGGGGCGTGATCTGCATGTCGCAGGCGCAGCGACATTTGAGCGGAGAAGAACCCAGTGTAGAACTCGCCAGCCTGGGTCGTCGCAGCGCCGAAATGCAGCTTGAAAGTTTGCACTTGATTGAGATGTTTGGGAGACAGGCATAATTGAATCAAGCGCCGGGGTAAATGCCAAAGTCCCCGGTGCTTGATTCCCGCTTGGCACTAGAATACCTGGCGCAGGACTGCCATCCGAATATTATGACGCTCCCCGTCGATGATGTGACGTTTGGCCTGAATTAATCGCGCACGCAGTTCGTCCTTCGCTTGCTCTGCGTCCTCGCCCCATGCTGTCACTTCGTGCTTTTCTTTTTGTATCCCGTTGCCATCTTCGATCACATAGCGAATAGCATACCTTGGCATGTCACACACTCCTCACGCTGACTGAATGAAGAACGCTCTGCTAGCGACAGAGAGCAAATGGAGCGGCAGAACATCTGCTTCTACCGTATGCCAACGAAAGATTGCGAAAAAGTACCGTGTGTTACAACAGAAAAGTGATCTTCAGCAAAGCCGTCTAAACGCGATATACCCGGTATCCTCTCCAGACTTCGCAGCCAGGATAAACTCTGTTCCGCAACCTCGTGCTATACTAAGTGGCGATTGTGACAACATTTATGCGAGAACGGTCATGATGGACGAATATGGCGAAGAAATCATCATAGAAGGCTATTGTATGCGGGATCGAGAGACGGTGGAAATGGAGAATCCGGTTCCGGTCTGGACGCGCAAGGGACAGCCAGCGACGCGAGGCGAATGCCCCCTCTGCGGCGGAACGGTCTTCCGCATGGGCAAGACCGAATTACACGACGACTCCCAGCGCCCCGATCCTGTAAAAATCGGTGACAAGCAAGACAAGCGCACCGCTCCCAAGTTGGCGCGAGATACGATTTACCTGAATTATGCGGAGAATGACGAAGAACTGGCTCAACAGCTCGCCGCAGATCTGGAAAAGAGCGGCCTCGCAGTCTGGCTGCATGAGGCCAGCAGCGATGTCAATTGGTCGAGCGGGGTGCACCCAGCGCTGAAGCAGTGCAGCCACATGGTGCTGGTACTCTCTGCTGGATCATTGGAAGATGCGGATGTGTCTGCGGCCTGGGAGTATTTCCGGGATCAGCGCAAGCCGATTCTGATCGCACAAATTGCTCCAGTCGATCCGCCGGATCGCATTCGGCGCAGCCCACGCTATGATTTCGCAAGTGAGTACAAGGCGTCACTGCGGCAGATGGTGCGCGAGATGGCGCGGTGAACACGCTAGCGATGCAATGGCAGGGGCGACTCACGAATCGCCCCTGATAACCACTTCAGTGAATATCCGCCACGTTGATGACCCCATCCGGGCTGCCCCGGCGGATCGCCAGCTTGACTTCGCCAATGGCGCGTGTGACCTGAATCTCACGCGGGCAGGCGGGCGTGCAGTTGTAGATGGTACGGCAGCGCCAGACGCCATTGGGTTCCGCCAGGACGTTCAGACGTTCCTGGGCAGCCTGGTCGCGCGTATCGAAGATGAAGCGGTGCGCCTGCACAATCGCAGCCGGGCCGACGTACTTGCCATTCGCCCAGAAGCTGGGGCAGGACGTGGTGCAAGCCGCGCAGAGAATGCACTTGGTCGTGTCGTCGAATTTCTCGCGATCTTCCTGCGACTGCAAGCGTTCGCGCCCATCCTCCGGCAGCGGATCGTCATTGACGAAGTAGGGCATCACTGCACGGTAATGCTCGAAGAACGGTTCCATATCGACGATCAAATCTTTGATGACGGGCAGGCCGAGGATCGGCTCTACGGTGACGTACTGCCCAACATCCTGCATCAGGACTTTGCAAGCCAGCGCGTTCACCCCATTGATGCGCATGGCATCACTACCACAGACGCCGTGCGCACAGGAACGACGCAAGGAAAGCGTCCCGTCCTGCTCCCACTTGATACGGTGCAGCATTTCCAGCAGGCGATCAACGGGTTCTACATCTTTGAGGCGAAATTCTTGCCAATACGGTTTTTCGCGCCCCGGAACTTCCGGGTTCTGGCGCTTGATGCGAATCGTAACTTCCATAAAGATTCAGTCCCTCTGAATACGGGTTTTTACAACGTAACAGGAGCCGATGACAGGCGGATCTGAGACCCGCCCGCCAGAAAACGCAGGTGTCGTCCTTTTCCCTCCCGCACTTTGCGGACGATCCTTAGTAGACGCGCTCTTTCGGCTTGAAGCGCGCGTCCTGCTCAGATAGGCTGAGATCGACTTTCTTGTTAGTGTTGACCTGATACTGTGGATTGAGCGGGTCATCGTTGCCCGTGCAGACCAGGGTATGCACCATCCAGTTCTCGTCGTCGCGTTCCTTGTAGTCATCGCGGCTGTGTGCGCCACGGCTCTCCGTGCGGTTCAGGGCGCTGATGGCGGTGACTTCCGCGAGGTCGAGCAAGCAGCCCAGTTCCCAGGCTTCCATGAGGTCGGTGTTGAACTTGTAGCCGTCATCATCAATGCTGATGTCGGAATAGAAGCGCTGCTTCAGTTCCGCCAGTTCTTCGACTGCTTCGCCCATCGTCTCGTCCGTGCGGTAGACACCGACCTTACGCATCATCAGGCTCTGCATCTGTTCGCGCAGTTCGTAGGGCTTGGTCTTGCCCTTGGTGGTGCGAATGCGCTTGAATTCCGCTTCGACCTGCTTGCCAGCGTCCGCCGGGAGGTCCGTCCAATCCATCTGCTTGACATCTTCAGCGATCTTCATGCCGCCGCGACGCCCGAAGACGACCAGATCGAGCAGGGCGTTGGTTCCCAGGCGATTGGCGCCGTGAATGCTGACACAGGCGGTTTCCCCAGCAGAGTATAGACCGGGATAGACCGTCCAGTTCTCGTCGACCACGACTTCTGCATCAACGTTCGTCGGGATGCCACCCATCGCATAGTGCGCGGTCGGCTGCACGGGCATCGGTTCCTTGACCGGATCAACACCCAGGTATGTGCGGCAGAAGTCTAGGATATCCGGCAGCTTCTTCTCGACATACGTATCGTCAATGCGATCCGGACGGCCTTCTTTCTCGAAGTAGTGGTTGACCGTCTGTGGGCGGATGTCCAGATGCACATACGTGCCGCCGTTGATGCCGCGCCCGGCCTCCACTTCGTCGTAGATCGCCCGGCTGACGACATCGCGGCTGGCGAGGTCTTTCACGCTGGGCGCGTAAGTCTCCATGAAGCGTTCGCCGTTGCTGTTCAGCAGCACGCCGCCTTCCCCACGCACACCTTCCGTGATGAGGATACCCATCTTGTAGATGCCCGTCGGGTGGAACTGGTAAAATTCCATATCTTGCAGCGGGATGCCCTTGCGCAGCACAACCGCCGCGCCGTCGCCCGTCATGCTGTGGGCGTTGCTGGTCACACTCCAGGCACGTCCCCAGCCGCCAGAGGCGAAGAGAACAGCCTTACCGTGGAAAATGTGGAATTCGCCTGTGCCGATTTCGACAGCGACAACCCCCACCACACGATCCTGATTCACGATCAGGTCAACAACCTGGAATTCATCGAAGAAATTCACCTGCTGCTTGATACACTGCTGGTAGAGCGTCTGCAAGATCATGTGACCTGTACGGTCAGCAGCGTGGCAGGCACGGCGCACCAGGGCTTCGCCGAAGTTGCTGGTATGCCCACCGAAACGGCGCTGGCTGATGCGGCCTTCAGGCGTGCGGTCGAAGGGAAGCCCCATGTGCTCCAATTCGATGACCGCGTCAATCGCGTTTTCCGCCAGGACGAGCGCCGCGTGCTGGTCGGTGAGGTAATCCCCACCCTTCACCGTGTCGTAGGCGTGGTAAATCGGTGCATCGTCATCCAGGTTACCCAGTGCCGCGCTGATGCCGCCCTGTGCTGCCCCGGTATGCGAGCGAGTCGGGTAGAGCTTGCTGACAACCGCCACATCAGCGCCGCCCTTGCTGGCGTAGAGCGCTGCCATCAAGCCAGCGCCGCCTGCACCCACGATGATTGCTTCGTGCTTATGAATATGCATACTACCAATACCCCTCTAAAGTGATTCTTGCATTTCAACTAACGATGATTTCCAGACTCAAGAACGGGGAGCAACCGCCCCCCGCCCCGGTTAGCTGCCAATCAGAGCGCGTGCTGCCTGCTCTGCTGCTTCGTAGAAAGTCGGGTCAATCGTACCCAGGAGTGCGCGACCGCCCGTCCAGAAGAGCACCAGCGCACCGATGATGCACAGATAGGTCATCGCACGGCGCAGCATGGGGTTCCCCATCGTGTAATCCGTGAGCACGTAGCGCAGGCCATTGAAACCATGCACGGTTACCAATGCCAGCAGAGCAATATCGTAGACTTTCCAGATGGCAATGCCACCCCAGAGGAAATTCCAGCGATGCGCCACAAATTCCACAGCGCTGCCGCTCTCGTTCACCAGATTGGTGCCAACAACGGGATACCCCGCAGCCGTGATGTCGAAGACGCCCTGCACAACGTGCATCATTGCCAGATGGCCGAAGACCAGCGGAATGATGAGGATGCCGCTGACGCGCATGAACGACCACCAGAACTTCTCGAGCGCACTGCCCTGGTTCTTCGCACTGACGGCTTCCGCGTTGTTTTCACCACGTACCATACCGACAATGAAGCTGATGACAACCGCGACAATACCCGCGATCACCATGCCCGCCAGGAATGGAATCTGTTCCAGCAGCACTTCGGAGAAGGGCTTGATTTCTGGATTCTGGCTGTAGTGGTCGATGACGTGTACCGTCATGCCAATGAAAACGGGAACGAGGATCACTGCCGTGCCCGCCAGCACATAGTAGGCTGCCTGCTTCTGGTACTGCCACCATTCCGGCTTGAAGTCGAAGACCGCAATACGCAAGCCATTCAGGGCGTGGTAAACCACCGCAAAAACCAGCACGTATTCACCAACTGTGAAGAGCGGTGTCTGGTAGGTTGCGATTGCTTTTTCATACAGTTCGGGATAGAAGACGGCCCAAGAAGTATCGATAACATGGATTACGAGGAAGAAAACAACACCTAACCCGGTCAGACGATGCAGCACCCAGCTCCATTGTCCAATGGCGCCGCGGTAGCGCAGCGTCTCCCGGATGGTGAGAACTAGTGAAGACACAGCGTTCACCTTTCAACTAACAAGATTCAGTACAGCAAGTATTCAATACTGACCATTCACGCAAAGCATTATAACATGCAGTGGACACCATGCCCACGACAATTAGAGTCCATGTGACGGATTTCACAGAGCAGATCATTGAGAATTCGGGATTTCTTCCGCGCACCCCAATAGAATATATAGCTTGCAAAGTCCAGGCTTCTGTTATACTCGGAAACATTTACGAACGCACCTCGTACAGACGGGGCGGTTTGTAGATCATAACCGTCAATGCCCGCCATAGAAGCGCGAGTTGCGTATAATGAAGAAACAGTTGCCCACCGTATGGGAGCGAAACAGGCATGTCACAGCCGAACAACCCATCCCCCGTCACTGGTACCATCCAGGAACTGCGACAGGCCAAGTCCCTGGTGGAACAAGTGTCGGCTGCGCTCAAGAATCAGAAAGAAATCTTGAAGCAACGGGGCCTGAACCTGCCACCGATGGTTCTGACGGAACTCAGCAGCGTACAGACCAGCCTGAACCAGCTTGAGACCGTACTGGTCGAAGAACAGGTCGAGCTGAGCCAGCTACGTGCGCTGGGAGAAATGTCGGCGCAGATTACGACGACGCTGGATGTGGATACCGTCTTGCGCGAGGCAATGGACATTGTCATCGTGCTGACGCGAGCCGAACGCGGCTACATCGTTCTCATTGATCCCGAAACGGGTGAAGTCGATTTCCGCGTCAGCCGCGACGAAACGCTGGGGCAGACCGCCACCCAGGGCGAAGAGCCGCAAATCAGCCGCACCATCTTGCAAGAGGTATTCAGCACGCGCGAACCCCTGCTGGCAGATAACGCCTATAAAGATGAGCGCCTCCAGGGTAACGAGAGCATTGTCGGCTATGCGCTGCGTTCGGTGCTGTGTGTGCCGCTGCTGTACAAAGACTCCTTGCTAGGAGCGGTCTATGTGGACAATCGCCTCCAAGCCGGGTTATTCACTGAGCGTGAGAAGAACACGCTCACTGCTTTCGCTAATACCGCTGCGGTGGCGCTCGCCAATGCACGCCTCTACAAGCAAATTCAGAAAATGCTGACCGAAATCACCCGGGTCAAGGAGTTGATGGACAATGTCTTCAACTCGATGGGCAGTGGCATCCTGGCGACCAATGCCGATAACCTGATTACGACCTTCAACCCTGCCGCCGAGAAGATCCTGGAAGTACCCATGCGCAGCACGGTCGGCGCACCGCTGGATAGCGTCCTCCCGCGCATCAACTTGGACTTGAGCGAACTACTCAACAATGTGCTTGCCAGGAGCGAGTCACAGGTACTCGAGAGCGAAATGGCGCACAAAGATGGCGGACGCATCGCTGTACGAATGAAGCTCTCGCCCCTGCGCGACTCGTCGAAGAAGACCAGTGGCGTTGCCCTGGTGCTGGACGACATCACGGCGGAACGCCAGCGCGAACAACGCCTGCACACGTTGAAGACCTACCTTCCCGAAGAGATGATCGAGCGGATCCACGAGATCAGCCAGATTGACCTGGGGGGTGAGCGGCGTGTGGTGACCTGCATGTTTGCGGAAGTACGCCCGTTGAGCAGCTACAAGGGCATTCGTCCTACCGAAATGATGGACAACCTCAACAAGTTCCTGGCTGTGGGCAGTGAGTGCATTCACGCGTCACAGGGTATCATCGACAAGTATATGGGTACGGAGATCATGGGCATGTGGAATACCCAGCTTCGTCCGACAGAAACGCACGCCTACCTCGCACTGGAATGTGCGTTACTGATGCGCAAGCGCTTTACCGAACTCTACGAAGAACTGGGCATTGATCCCAACCCACATTATTACCGGATTGGCATTCATACGGGCGTGGCCACATTGGGCAATGTCGGCAGCCTGACGCGCCGCGATTTCACAGCCATCGGAGACACCATCAACCTGTCCAAGCGCCTGGAAGAGAATGCCAGCGCTGGCCAGATCATCCTCAGCGAAGATACGCGCAATCACCTGCAAGACGAACTACAGAACGGCGCGGCAGAGCGCTACGAATTTGTTGAGCTTCCAGCGATCCAGGTGAAGGGTCGCCAGCAATTGACGCGAGTGTACGAGGTATTCAAACAGCATGGTTGACGAGAATCCCACCCCGACCCAATCCGAGAATACTGCGTCGGAAAGCACCCTGGCCGCGCAGGAATTACAGGGGACGACCAAACGCCTCAATGATGTCCTGGGCTTGCTGCGTGCCCAACGCGAGATTCTACGCAAGCGCGGGGTAAATCTGCCTTCGGGTGCGCTGGAAGACCTGCGCACGCTGAAGCAACGCATGGACATGCTCTCCAAATCTGTGGCGGACTCCCATGTGGAGCTGCGGTCGCTGCGCGCGCTGGCGGAAACCGCCGCACTGATCAATTCATCGTTGAATACCAACGAAGTGCTCAATCAGGTGATGGATACGGTCATCGCGTTGACGGGCGCAGAGCGCGGCTACATTGTGCTCAAAAATCGGCATACGGGCGAACTGGAGTTTCGCGTTGCACGCGGCATGGAACAATCCGCCCTCGACGAAAGCCAGGGCATGATCATCAGTAAGACGATCGTCAACAAGGTCGCGGATACGGGCAATCCGGAACTCACGGATAACGCCAGTATGGATGAGCGCTACCAGAGCCAGGAAAGCATCGTCAACTTCCAACTGCGCAGCATCCTCGCCGTGCCGCTGAAAGTTCGCGACGAAGTGATTGGTGTGGTCTACTGCGACAATCGCTTCATGTCCGGTCTCTTCAAGAGCACCGAATTAGAAGTGCTGACGGCCTTCGCCGGGCAAGCTGCCGTTGCCATCGAAAACGCACGCCTGTTCGAATCAGTGCAGCGTCGTCTGGACGAAGTCACCGAGATTCGCGACCGCGTGGACAACCTGTTCAACTCCATCGCCAGCGGTGTCATCACCGTCGACGAGAATCACACGATCCTGACGAGCAATACCGCTGCGGGCAACATTTTCGGACGGATCGACATCGTGGGCAAACCGCTGAATGAAGCCCTGCCCTTCCTCGATGAGCGCTGTACCCGGGAAGTGGGCACCGTTCAGCAGACAGGTCAGCAGCGCTCCTGGGAGTGCGAACCCATTCTGGAAGATGGGAAGCCCCGCCACCTGGCCTTCGTCGCCAGCCCATTGCGAGAAGGCGAAGGCACGCAGGGCGTCGCCATCGTCATTGACGACCTCACACAGCGCAAACAGCGTGAGAAGCAGCTACTGGAAGTGCAGGTCTATTTGCCGCCGGCCTTCGCGGATGTGACTCCTTCCGACATTGATATCGAAGAACGAGAGGTCACAGCGCTCTTCGCCGACGTGCGCGGATTCACCAGTTTCAGCGAGAATCTGGAGCCGGAAGAGTTGATGACAGTCATCAACAAATACCTGAGCCTCGCCAGTGACGCCATCAGCCTCTTTGAGGGGTTGGTCGATAAGTACATGGGCGATGCGGTCACGGGCTTGTGGAATACCCAGTTGAACCCGCAAGACGATCACCCGGCCCGGGCGATCCAGGCCGCGCTGCAACTGGTGCTCGACTTACACGCGCAGCATGAGGTGATGCCAGAGGATCAACGGCTGTTCTACGGCATCGGCATCCACAGTGGCCCGGCAGTGCTGGGCAACCTGGGAGGCAAGACGCGCCAGGAATTTGCCGCCCTGGGCGAAGCCACAGATGTCTGCAAGTACCTGCAGGAACAGGCTGGCCCGGGCGAGATCATCATCAGCGAACAGACCCTTCGCTATGTGGAAGACCTCTATGAGTGCGTACCCCTGACCGAACTCAACCGCCCCAAACCGGGCTATGAGCACATCAAGTGCTACCGGGTGGTTAAGCGCAAGCAGGGCACCGACGCCCCGGCACTCTTCCAGTCGCCCTTCATGGATGACGAACTACGCGCCTTGCTCGCCGCTGATGAATGATACGCCGTTCCAGGGCGAGAGCCACATGCTCGCCCTGTTTCCCCACAACTGCGGGTTGAATCCTGCGGGCAAAATCGTACAATAATCATCTATCCGGCTCCGTAGCTCAGTTGGCAGAGCACCTGACTTTTAATCAGAGTGTCGCAGGTTCGAGTCCTGCCGGAGTCACATAGTCCGACCTGAAGTGAACATGCAGCGGTCTTCCCGCTGCGTT